>NZ_JAHYJB010000002.1 GCF_019429335.1 Sulfurimonas sp.
TAGAAAAAATCCAAGAGAAATAAAAAATCATTCGGACACTTATGCTAAAATATCGCCACAGAAAATATCTCTTCTTCAACTGTCCGAATGAAACCGACAGAGGTGTCCGGATAAACCGTTATATGCACCTTCTTCAAAAGATGAATTTGTCTCTGAAGTTACAAGCATTTCTACAAATAAAAAACTTAAAAACTTTATAGAGATAAGAACAGAAGCAGTCTCAAACGAAGGGGCATTAAAAAAGAACCAAGAGGTTGTTGATTTTATTAAAAACTTATATCAGCCAAAAATAGAGCAATATATAAAAGAGACAAAAAACAGCATTGAAAACACAAAAAGGATCATCAAAAATATAGATGATTTTGAGATTAAAAATATCAAGGAGCAGATAAGAATTTTAAAAGAGCAAAAGATTGTAAAAATTGATGAAGAGATAAATTTTTTAAAAGATTCTAAATTAAAAACAATCAAGACAAAGATTGATTTCCACACTAAGAAATTGGATGAGTACACCAAATCAGTAAATAAACTTTATAGTGATATCAAAAATTCTCAAGATGTTGCATCATCAACTATAGCATCCATTCAAATGGTGAACTATCAAAACCTAATATTAAATTCTCAAAACAAAATAGAGGATTTAAAAATAGAAAAAGAGGTCATTTTAACACAAACAATACCAAATCTTCAAAGAGAAAAAGAGAATATCTCAAATGAGAGTATAAGAAAACTGCAACATCAAATCAATGTAGAGTTGGTGTCCAAAAAGATTAAACAAAACGAGCAAATCGACAAACTAAACTATAACATTACAGAGCAAAATATCAGAAACAACGAGGTCGTCGGTGATTTTATAGTTAAAGAGCATCCGATAAAACCGAAGAAAAAACTCATAGTCGCTGTTGCGTTTGTGAGCGGTTTGGTTTTGTCTATATTTATGGTGTTTTTATTAAATTTTTTTAGAGATGAAAAGGCAAAGGAGCTTAGCGCATAAAAGCAATAAGTGAAGCCGTTACGGCAACGTTTAAAGACTCTACGCCACGGTTCATCGGGATGCTTATCGAGTCGTTGCATAGTTTTTCTATCTCTTTTGAGACTCCTTCACTCTCGTTTCCAAGAACAAATATAGATTTGTCGCTTTTTTTCAAATCATAGATGCTGTTTTTGGCATGTGAAGAGAGCAGGTAAATTTTTGTCTCCTCTAGCTCTTTTAAAATCTCATCAAGCGTATTGCAGTAGTAGATTGGGAGCTTAAAAAGTGTTCCTGCACTCGCTTTTATGACGAGCGGAGAGATTTTTGCGCTGCTTTTTTTAGGAAGGATTATTCCATCGATATATCCGGCGGCACATGAACGGATAATCATTCCTAGATTTTGAGGATTTTGGATGCCATCAAGAGCTAAGAGTTTGAAACTTTTTAAATTTTTTATCTCATTTGCGCTTTGGTAGGAGGAAGCAATGATGTCAATCGCCACGCCTTGGTCTTGTTTTGCATTTTTGCTGATTCTGCTGAGCGCATTTTTATCGTGATAAACTACCTCAATACCTCTTTTTTTTGCAAGCCCTAAGATGGTTTCTACCGCACCGTCTGGTTTGTTAGAGTTTGACATGTGGAGCTTATGAATACCGATGTTTTCATCTTGAAGAACCTCTATGATGACATTTCTGCCATAAAGCGTAATTATCTTCTCGAAATATGCTTTTTTGTTTTTGTACTCTTGTGAATCTTGCAAAACTTGCCTTTTATTTTTATGATGCAATTTTACACTATTTTGTTTTATTTAGATATAGTTTAGAGGATAAATTGTTAGTAATGCAAGCTTGTAGCGCAAGAGCATTTCTTTCGGTTATTTGGAATATGATTTTTGAATTACACAATTATTACACACTAAGAAGTATATGCTTAACGAATTAAATATTTCGATGACTCACTCTTAATTAAGGATGACCGATGACTACTTCACATAAAGAGCACAAGCACCATAGAGACCCAGTTTGCGGGATGAATGTTTCACCTGATTCTAAATATTCATACCGCTATAAAAATGAGGATTACCGATTTTGTTCTGAGCACTGTCTTGTCAAATTTAAGGCTCATCCTCAAAATTATCTCAAAAAAGAGAGTTCTGACACTCTCGTAACAGATAGAGAACCAATCTGCACTAATGAAAATCTCTGCCCCATAAGCACACAGGCGTCTTACATAAAAGAGGAAAATGTAACAGAATACACATGTCCTATGCATCCAGAAGTCATTCAAGACCATCCGGGAAGCTGTCCAAAATGTGGCATGGCACTTGAACCTGTTGTCGCAAAAGCAGTAGAAGATAAAAATGAAGAACTCATAGATATGAGTCGTCGTTTTTGGGTTAGTATGGCTCTCTCTATTCCGGTGTTTGCGTTAGCAATGATTTCAGACCTATTGCCTGCATTTTTGCCTCATTGGCTTAGTATGAAAATGGTTCAATGGGTAGAGTTTATACTTGCTACTCCTGTTGTGCTTTGGGGCGGCTGGCCGTTGTTTATGCGTGGTTATAGATCCGTTCAAACAATGAATCTAAATATGTTTACATTGATTACCATAGGTGTTTTGGTTGCTTGGGTTTATAGTGTTGTTGCTCTGTTGGTGCCAAATATCTTTCCTCCTATGATGCAGATGAGTGATGGATTGGTGCATGTCTATTTTGAAGCGGCAGCGGTAATTACAACGCTTGTGCTTTTAGGACAGGTGCTTGAATTGCGCGCTCGTTCTAAAACCAATGCAGCAATCAAACTCCTACTCGGACTTGCTCCAAACACGGCACGGATAGTTAGAGATGACGGGAGTGAAGAAGATATAGCGCTGGAGAAGGTTCAAGTCGGAGACATTTTGCGTGTCCGCCCAGGAGAGAAAGTTCCGGTTGATGGAGTGGTTACAGAGGGTCAAAGCAGTGTAGATGAGTCAATGGTTACGGGTGAGCCGATTGCGGTTAAAAAGTTTGCAGGAGAGAGGGTTATAGGTGCTACTATTAACTCAAGCGGTACTCTTCTTATGAGAACCCAAAAAATCGGCGCAGATACTCTGCTTTCACAAATTATAGATATGGTCTCACATGCACAGCGTTCCCGAGCACCTATACAAAAACTAGCTGATATTGTATCTGGATATTTTGTTCCGGCTGTTATCGGTATCGGCATAATATCGTTTTTTGTCTGGTGGATATGGGGTCCAGAGCCTCGTTTGGCGTATGCTGTCGTCAGTGCCGTTGCAGTGCTGATTATTGCATGTCCGTGTGCTCTTGGTCTTGCTACGCCCATCTCTATCATGGTAGCAACGGGGCGAGGTGCCACAAGCGGGGTATTAATCAAAAATGCCGAAGTTTTAGAGATAATGGAAAAAGTTGATATTTTGGTAGTTGATAAAACAGGAACATTGACAGAGGGAAAACCTACGCTAGTCAATGTACATGTAGAAGACGGAATTAGTGAAAATGAACTCTTGCGTTTGGTCGCTAGCTTGGAGAGAGCGAGTGAGCATCCGCTAGCAGAAGCTATAGTAAAGGGTGCCAAAGATAGAGAGGTAGAGCTTGTTAAATCTAACAATTTTAAATCTTTAAGTGGCATGGGAATAACAGGTGAAGTAGATGGATGCTCCGTTGTCATCGGTAATTCAAAACTTATGGAAAGTTTAAATATAAACGCAGTTGAATTGTCAAAAAAAGCAGATATAGAGCGCTCTGATGGCAAAATTGTTATGTTGGTTGCCGTTGGCTCAAGAGCAGTCGGTTTCATTGCAATTACCGATCCTATCAAAGAGAGCACGGCAGAAGCTATTCATAATTTACACGAGCAAGGTATAAAAGTAGTGATGCTAACTGGCGACAGCCGAACCACGGCAGAAATCGTTGCAAGAAAACTCGGCATAGATGAAGTGCATGCTGAGGTGTTGCCTGAGCAAAAAGCAGAGATAATTAAAAAGCTTCAGGCAAAGGGGCATATCGTTGCAATGGCAGGCGACGGCATAAATGATGCACCTGCACTTGCTCTTGCACATGTCGGCATTGCCATGGGAACGGGAACTGATGTTGCGATGGAGAGCGCCGGTGTTACTTTAGTGAAGGGCGATTTAAGAGGCATAGTCAGAGCAAGAGTGTTAAGCAGAGCAACAATGCGAAATATTAGACAAAATTTGTTTTTTGCCTTTATTTATAATGCTGCGGGAATCCCTATTGCAGCAGGGATATTCTATCCATTTTTTGGCCTGCTGCTATCTCCGATGATAGCAGCGGCTGCAATGAGTTTTAGCTCAGTATCGGTAATTACCAACTCGCTTAGGCTTAGAGGAATAAAACTATAGGATTAATAGCTTCTTAGTTCGCTATATTATAAACAATCTCAGTCTTGTTTTTTATGACTTTGATTTCTTTAATACTCAAACCCTCTATCTCTAAAGCCATAAACTCCTTCATAGAGTTTATATTGTTTTGCGCAACCGCTCTTAAAACCAAACCTCGGTAAGCCTTCGCCCAGTGGCTGATAGTTTTGCCATCCTTTAAAAACTTCAGTGTGGTATAGGGCTTTTTAACTTCATAAAATTTGTTGTAGTATCCAGCGCGCAAGTCCAAAATCTCACAGTTTGCAAGATAGAGATCAAGTTGATATGAAAATCTATCTTTGTAGAACTTGTCGGGCACAAAACTGCCTATGTTGTTCCCTTGCTTTACTTTATAGTTAGCTATCGTATCGCCACCAAGCAGCGGTCCGTAAAGATTTGAGAATATGATTGTATTTGATTTGAGATACTCTTTTGCTTCTGTTTGAAGTGAGTCAAAATCCAGATACTCATAAGCCACGCCGTCATAGCGCTCAACCGCACACATAAGAGGCGAGTTGAAAATGTCGCATATATATGGCTCGCAGTCGCTAAATTTTTTAAAGCCAAATAGCTCTTTAATAGCATTCTCATCGCCGCTGTTGAGAATAGCGTTGTACTCATTTAGTATACCATCTCTTGCGCTATTGGAACCAAATAGCTCTTTTTTACTTTTATTTCCGCCGCTCTTTTTGCCCTCGGAAGGGGAAAATAGTATTTTTAACATCTAAAAGTGACCTTTGTACTAGTAAATAAAATTAGAAATATGTGAAAAATAATAGCTAATTTTACCTAAAGAGCTAGATATTAAAAACTTTTAGTAAAAAACTATTGACTTTGAAAATATATTGCACTATAATTCTGGCTCAAATTCGATGCCGACATAGCTCAGTTGGCTAGAGCAGCTGATTTGTAATCAGCAGGCCCGGGGTTCGAATCCTCGTGTCGGCACCATTGAATTCGAGAATATTAGAAACAGTGTTAGACCAGATAAAATATTTATATATGTATGGTGAGTTAGTCAAGTGGCCAACGACGGCGGACTGTAAATCCGCTCCCTCCGGGTTCGGTGGTTCGAATCCACCACTCACCACCATTTCAATGGCACATGCGGGCGTAGCTCAGTTGGCTAGAGCGTCAGCCTTCCAAGCTGAGGGTCGAGGGTTCGAGTCCCTTCACCCGCTCCATTGAAACTCTGGAAGCTGAAGTACAATTTCAACCTACTTCATACTAAAAATTATTGTTTATATTTTATGAATATATACATAATTATCTACACAAAATAATCTGATATTTAAAATATAATAAAAAAATTATGCAATTATTGCTTTTTTATTTCATTGTACTTCTTCACTTTGCTCTCGTGGCTCAGGGGTAGAGCACTTCCTTGGTAAGGAAGAGGTCGGCGGTTCAAATCCGCTCGTGAGCTCCATTAGGTAAAGTATAGGTAAAATTTAAGCAATAATTGAATAATTTTTGGGTATAATTCCATCTCTATTCACAAATTAAGTCGGAGGACACTATGGCAAAAGAAAAGTTTTCGCGTAATAAACCGCACGTAAACATTGGTACTATTGGTCACGTAGACCATGGTAAGACAACATTAACAGCTGCAATTACTGCGGTTCTAGCAGTAACAAACGGCGCAAAGATGATGGATTATGATCAAATCGATAATGCTCCAGAAGAGCGCGAGCGTGGTATTACAATTGCAACATCACACGTAGAGTACGAAACAAACAATCGTCACTATGCACACGTTGACTGTCCAGGTCACGCGGACTATGTTAAAAACATGATTACTGGTGCTGCACAAATGGACGGCGCTATTTTGGTTGTTTCTGCAGCTGACGGCCCGATGCCACAAACACGTGAGCATATTCTTCTTTCTAAGCAAGTTGGTGTTCCTTACCTTGTTGTTTTCATGAACAAAGAAGATATGGTTGACGATGAAGAATTATTAGAATTAGTTGAGATGGAAATCCGTGAACTTCTTGACATGTATGACTTCCCAGGTGACGATACTCCTATCATAGCTGGATCAGCTCTTAAAGCTCTTGAAGAAGCAAAAAGTGGTACTCTTGGTGAGTGGTCAGCTAAAATTCAAAAACTTATGGCCGCCGTAGATGAGTATATCCCAGAGCCGACTCGTGAAACTGATAAAGATTTCCTAATGCCGGTTGAGGATGTTTTCTCAATCTCTGGACGTGGTACAGTTGTAACTGGCCGTATCGAACGTGGTACAGTTAAAATTGGTGACAACATCGAAATCGTAGGTATCCGTGATACTCAAAAAACTACTGTAACGGGTATTGAGATGTTTCGTAAAGAGATGGATCAAGGTTTGGCAGGAGACAACTGCGGTATTCTTGTTCGTGGTATCGGTAAGGATGATGTTGAGCGTGGTCAAGTTCTTTGTAAGCCAGGTACTATCAATCCTCACACTAAATTTACAGCTGAGATTTACGTACTAAGCAAGGAAGAGGGTGGTCGTCATACTCCATTCTTTACTAACTACCGTCCACAGTTCTATGTACGTACAACAGACGTTACAGGTGCAATTTCTCTACCTGAGGGTACTGAGATGGTTATGCCAGGTGACAATGTAAGCATTAATGTTGAACTAATTCACCCAATCGCTATGGAAAAAGGTACTAAGTTCGCTATCCGTGAGGGTGGACGTACTGTTGGTGCCGGTGTTGTAGCTGAGATTATTGCATAATTCGGATTTTCCGAGTTTGCAAAATCCTTTAAAAGGTTAATAACATGAGAGAAGCAATACATTTAGGATGTGAGAAGTGTACTCGTCGTAACTACCACACAACTAAAAACAAAAAAATTCACACTGAAAAATTTTCAGCAAAGAAATATTGTAAGTTTTGTCGTGAGCATACAGTTCACAAAGAGATGAAACTCTAATATAGTTGCAATTTAAGCTTAAGTCTTTTGACTTGGCTTTTTTTTGTTTAAAATAGGCGTGTAGCTCCAACGGTTAGAGCACCGGATTCCAAATCCGGGTGTTGGGAGTTCGAATCTCTCTACGCCTGCCACATTAATTATTTGTAAAGCTATGGAGCTTTATCTGTAATTAATGACTATTAGGAAAGTTAAATGAATTTAGGTACACATATAAAGAATGCAAAGTTAGAGTTAAGCAAAGTTATTTTTCCTACCAAAGGTCAGGTTAAACAAGCTTATATCTCAGTTCTAATTGTAGTAGCAGTTATAGCTGCATTTTTAGCTCTAGTTGATTTAGCTATGTCGTCAATTATGTCTGCAATCTTAGGATAAGGGGTGGCAATGGAGAATAAAAAAAGCAATCATCAATGGTACTCTATACAAACATATGGAAATGAAAGAACTGTTCGTTTGGCAATTTTAAATATGATAGAAGAGATGAAATTACAGGATAGAATAACTGATGTTATTGTTCCTACGGAAGATCTCATTGAAGTAAAAGATGGCAAGAAAAAAATTTCTGAGAGATCTCTTTACTCCGGTTATGTTTTTGCAAGAATAGATTTAAATACAGAAATACAACACCTAATCCAGACCATACCGAAAGTGTCTGGATTTATCGGTGAGGCTAATACGCCTACACCGTTAAGCGAACATGATATAAATGTGATCTTGGATCGCGTCTCAAATCGTGCAGCACCTAAGCCAAAAGTATTTTTTGACAGCGGTGAAACTGTGCGCATTACGGATGGACCGTTTGCAAACTTTACGGCAACTGTAGATGAGTATGATTTAGAGCACGGAACTCTAAAGCTTAATGTTTCAATTTTCGGTAGAGCAACTCCAGTTGATATCTCTTATACCCAAGTTGAAAAAATAATTTAATTAGGAATAAACTACGCTAACTTTAGATTTTTCTATAAAAATTTAATGTTAGCGTAGTTTAAAGCGACTAGTCGCGCGAGCATTCTGCTAAAGAAAACTTAGCGTTAGCGTAGCAAGCTGGACTCTGTTCAGATTGCGTTAAGTAAAATAATAAAAAGGAAAAAAAGATGGCAAAAAAAATAATGGGCTACATCAAGCTACAAATCGAAGCTGGCAAAGCAACACCTGCACCTCCAGTTGGACCTGCTCTTGGACAGCGTGGTGTTAACATCATGGAATTTACAAAAGCGTTCAATGAGAAAACAAAAGATAAGATGGGATTTAAAGTTCCTGTTGTTATCACAGTTTATACTGATAAAAGCTTTACTTTTATTGTAAAACAGCCACCGGCATCTGCACTATTAATGCATGCTGCAGGACTCAAAGGCGGTTCAAGTAACCCACTTAAAAATAAAGTGGCTAAGATTACTCGTGCTCAGTTAATGGAAGTTGTAAACAGAAAAATCGAAGATTTGAATACTGATGACAAAGAAGCTGCAGCTAAAACAATTGCAGGTTCAGCACGTTCTATCGGTATTGAAGTAATAGACTAAAAACAAATATCATCGACCACAGTGATATAAAACTTTGTGGCAGAATTTCAAAGGAGAATTTCATAAATGAGTAAAAGATACAAACAATTAACAGAAAAAATTGATGCAGCAAAAGCTTATAGCGTTGAGGAAGCATCAAGCCTTGTAAAAGATTTAGTAAGTGCAAAATTTGACGAAACTGTCGAAGTTGCATTAAACTTAAACGTAGATCCAAGACACGCAGATCAGATGATTCGTGGTGCTATCGTTCTTCCTCACGGAACTGGTAAAACTGTTCGTGTTGCAGTTTTTGCTAAGGGCGTTAAAGCTGATGAAGCAAAAGCAGCGGGTGCTGATATTGTTGGTACTGATGATTTAGTACAGCAAATCAAAGATGGTATTTTTAACTTCGATATCGTTGTTGCTGCACCGGATTGTATGGGACTTGTTGGTCAAATAGGTCGTATTTTGGGGCCAAAAGGTATGATGCCGAATCCTAAAACAGGTACTGTAACTCCAGATGTTGCAACAGCTGTTAAAAATGTAAAAGGTGGTCAGGTAAATTTCCGTGTTGATAAAAAAGGAAATATACATGCAGGTATCGGCAAAGCAAGTTTTGCCGCAGATAAAATTGCTGAAAACTTTGTTACATTTGTTAAAGCAATCAACAGACACAAGCCGGCATCTGCTAAAGGCCGCTATATTAAAAACTGCGCGCTTAGTTTAACTATGAGCCCAGCTGTAAAGCTTGATGTTGTGCAATTGGCTGACCTTAAGTAAAAACGGTAATTTTTAGTGCTTTATTCGTAAAGCACTATCAAGTTACTACTTTGGTAACTGCATTTTATGGACTGAAGATATAGGAGCGAGAGCTTAATCTACTGATTTTTATCGGTACTCCTGTTGAAGTGTTGTCTGGAAAGGAGATATTCTATGACAAAAACACAAAAAGCTGAAATTATTGAAGTGCTTTCTAATGAATTTAAGGACGCTCAAAGTGTAATCTTCTGTGATTACAAGGGTTTGACTGTTTCTAACCTTGAAAAACTAAGAAAGATGGCTCGTGAAAAAGAGGCAAAAGTTCAAGTTGTTAAAAATACTTTAGCAACAATTGCGCTAAGCAATGCTGAACTCGCAGGTGTTGAACTAAAAGACACTAATATACTAGTGTGGGGCGCAGATTCTGTTTCTGCTTCAAAAGTTGCATCAGATTTTGCTAAAGATAACGATAAATTCGTTATCAAGTCTGCTTATATTGACCGTGAACCGGCTAGTGCTGCAAAAGTTGAAGCGTTTGCTAAACTTCCTGGTCGTGAAGAACTACTTGCTATGCTTGCTGCTACTTGGATGGCGCCAGTTACATGTTTTACAATCGGGCTTGACGCGTTAAGACAAAAAAAAGAGGAAGAAGTGGCATAGTCCACTTTTTAGGTTATCTGATTTATCAGATTAATTTGGGATATAATCGCACAAGTGCGATGAGCTTCTCGCACGAGGGAAACTTAGCGTTAGCGTAGCTCAAAGAATTACTTCTTTGGGCGTACAAATAGATGTTAAGGTTCCCTTGAATTTATGCAATAAATTTAAGGAAAAATATTATGGCTATAACTAAAGAAGATGTATTAGAGTTTATTTCAGGACTTTCTGTACTAGAACTTTCTGAATTGGTAAAAGAGTTTGAAGAGAAATTCGGCGTATCTGCACAGCCTGTTGCAATGGCTGGTGGTGCTGTAGCTGCTGGAGCTGCTGCTGAAGAGCAAACAGAATTCAATGTTGTTATCCTTGATGCAGGTGATAAGAAAATCAACGTAATTAAAGTTGTTCGTGCTCTTACTGGTCTTGGACTAAAAGAAGCTAAAGATGCAACAGAAAACGTACCTTCTACAATCAAAGAGGGCGTAGATAAAGAAACAGCTATGAACGCTAAGAAAGAGCTTGAAGAAGCTGGTGCAAAAGTAGAAGTTAAATAATTTCTGCTACTCGGTCGTGACTTTTAGAGAATTTTTTTCTCTGAAGTCACGAATTTTGGGCGCTTTTACGAATGGATATGAATCTCTTCGTAAAAGTGCCCTTGCGTCGTTTATAAGCACTGTAAAAATAGCTCTAATTTTTAGAGCTAAAAAATCATCTAGGGACGCCTAGGTACGATATCTTAATCTTTATGATTAAGTCTTAATAACAACTCATCGAGGTAGCCAATGTTAAATACTTTATATTCCGGAAATCGTCTTCGTGTAGACTTCGCTAAAACCCCTCAACAAATAGAAGTACCGAATCTACTGCAACTACAGCAAAGTTCATATAACAAGTTTTTAATGCTTGATGAAAAAGATAGATCACAAAGCGGTGTTGAGACAGTATTTCAATCTGTTTTCCCTATTCATGACACTCAAAATAGACTCACAGTCGAGTATATTGACAGTGAAGTAGGCAAGCCAAAATATACTGTAAGAGAGTGTATGGAGCGTGGTCTGACTTATGCAGTTAGCTTAAGAATGAAAACTCGTCTTGTTCTATGGGACAGAGATGAAAACACAAAAGAAAAATTAGGTGTAAAGGATATAAAAGAGCAAAGCATATTTGTTCGTGATATCCCATTGATGACAGAGAGAACATCGTTTATTATTAATGGTGTTGAGAGAGTTGTTGTAAATCAGCTTCACCGCTCTCCGGGTGTAATCTTTAAAGAAGAAGAGTCTACTACATCAGGCAACAAACTTATTTATACTGGTCAGATTATTCCAGACCGCGGTTCATGGCTCTACTTTGAGTATGATCCTAAAGATATTCTTTACATGAGAATTAATAAACGCCGTAAAGTTCCTGTAACAATTATGTTCCGTGCTCTTGGATACTCTAAGCAAGATATTTTAAAATTGTTTTATCCGATTCAAAAAATCAGTATTGTTGACAACAAATTTTTGATGTCATTTAATCCAAATGATTACTCAGCTAGATTAACATATGATTTAATTGACAAAAGCGGTAAAGTGCTTCTAACTTCCGGTAAAAGATTATCTGCCAAAAAAGCTCAGAAATTTATTGAAGATGGGCTTAGCGAAGTCGAATACCCACTAGAGGTACTGATGGACCGTTGTTTGGCAAAACCGATTATTGACCCTGAAACAGGTGAAGTTCTTTTTGACACTATGACTCGCATTGATGAGACTAAGCTCAAAAAAATGAGCGAAATCGGCGTTAAGAGTTTTAGCGTTGCGAACGATTTGGCAGAGGGTGTTGATGGCTCAATCATTAACGCATTTAATGCTGATGCTGATTCTCTAAAACTGTTAAAACAGACTGAAGATATTGAAGATGAGAACGATCTCTCGGCAATCCGTATCTATAAAGTTATGAGACCGGGCGAGCCTGTAACTAAAGAGGCTGCAAAAATTTTCGTAAATCAGCTTTTCTTTGATCCTGAGAGATATGACCTGACAAAAGTCGGCCGCATGAAGATGAACCACAAACTTGGGCTTAATACTCCTGAATATGTAACTGTTTTAACACATGAAGATATTATTGAATCTGTAAAATATGTTATAAAAGTTAAGAACGGTTTGGGTCATATTGATGATAGAGATCACTTAGGAAATCGTCGTATCCGTTCAATCGGAGAGCTTTTAGGAAATGAGTTGCACAACGGTCTTATTAAGATGCAAAAAGCGATTCGTGACAAGCTCTCAACAATGAGTGGACCAATGAATGAGCTTATGCCTCATGATCTTATCAACTCAAAAATGATTACTTCTACAATTATGGAGTTTTTCTCAGGCGGACAGCTTTCACAGTTTATGGATCAAACAAATCCGCTATCTGAAGTAACTCATAAGCGCCGTCTATCGGCACTTGGTGAAGGCGGTCTTGTAAAAGAGCGTGCAGGATTTGAAGTTCGTGACGTTCACCCTACTCACTATGGTAGAATTTGTCCGATTGAGACTCCAGAGGGACAAAATATCGGTCTTATCAATACTCTTGCGACTTACTCAAAAGTAAATGAGCACGGATTTATTGAAGCTCCATATAAAGTTATGAAAGAGGGAAAAATAACTGATGAGATTGTTTATCTAACTGCAACTCAAGAAGAGGGCAAAAAGATTGCTGCTGCTTCAAATAAACTTGACAGAGATGGACAGTTTATAGATAAAATGGTTGTAACAAGAGTAGACGGCGAGATACTTCACCGTCCAGTTTTAGAGTGTGAATACGCAGACTTATCATCTCATATGGTTGTCGGTGTTGCTGCATCTCTGATTCCATTCTTAGAACATGATGATGCAAACCGTGCACTAATGGGTTCAAATATGCAACGTCAGGCTGTGCCGCTTATAAGAAATGAGGCTCCGATGGTTGGAACAGGTGTTGAAAAACTTGTTGCTCGTGACTCTTGGGAGTGTGTTAAAGCTAAAAGGTCGGGTGTTGTAGAAAAAGTTGACGGAAAACATATTTATGTCATGGGCGAAGAGGATGGAGATATCTATATAGATTACTATCCATTGCAAAAAAATCTTCGTACGAATCAAAACACTTCATTCGGGCAAAAGCCGATTGTAAACGTTGGTCAAAAAATAGAAAAAGGGCAAATTATTGCCGATGGTCCAAATATGGATCAAGGTGAGCTAGCACTCGGTGTAAATGCTATGGTCGCTTTCATGCCTTGGAACGGTTACAACTTCGAGGATGCTATTGTTATCTCTGAGAGACTGATTCGCAAAGATGCATTTACTTCTGTGCATATATATGAGAAAGAAGTTGAAGCAAGAGAGTTAAAGCACGGTGTTGAAGAGATTACACGTGATATCCCTAATGTAAGAGATGACGAGCTTGCTCATCTTGATGAGAGCGGAATCGTTAAAATCGGCACAACTGTTACCGGCGGTATGATTCTTGTCGGAAAAGTTTCTCCAAAAGGTGAAGTGAAACCGACTCCTGAGGAGAGACTTCTTCGTGCCATTTTCGGTGAAAAAGCAGGACATGTTATTAATAAATCTTTATACTGTCCGCCGAGCATGGAGGGTATTGTGGTTGATGTTAAAATCTTTACAAAAAAAGGTTATGACAAAGATTCTCGCACGCTTGAGCTTGAAAAAGAGGAGCGTGATTATTTAGAGCGCGAGCACTATGACAGACTTCTTATGATAGATAAAGAGGAGATGTTAAGAGTTACTAGGCTTCTTACAAAAGAGCCCCTTATAGCTGATATCAAAATCGGCAACACGAATTACAAAGCTGGAGATACTATCAACGGTGAAGATTTGGTTGAAGTAAATCGTTTTGCTATGAATGCAATTATAAAATCGTTTAGTGAAGAGATTCAGTCAGAGTACAACAAAACTAAAAACTATTTTCAAAAAGAGAAGAGACTTTTCCGCGATGAGCATGAAGAGAAACTCAACATTTTAGAAAAAGATGATATTTTGCCAAACGGTGTTGTTAAGTATGTGAAAATTTACATAGCCACAAAACGCCAGCTAAAAGTCGGTGATAAAATGGCTGGACGTCACGGAAACAAGGGTATCGTTTCTATAATTGTTCCTGAGGTTGATATGCCGTACATGGAAGACGGAAGAAGTGTTGACGTTTGTCTGAACCCACTTGGTGTTCCATCTCGTATGAATATCGGACAGGTTTTAGAGATGCACTTGGGTATGGCAGGTCGTGAACTTGGTCACCAAATTCAAGAGCAGTTTGATAACAAGCAGAAAGACTTTATAGAAAATCTTCGTGCTAAGATGATTGAAATCGCGGATGTTGCTGGCATGATGAATGCTTCGCGTGTAATTGGCGAAATGAGTGATGAGATATTCTTGGGATATGCTCGTGACTGGTCAAAAGGCGTTAAGTTTGCATCTCCGATATTTGAGGGTGTAAACAGTGCTGAGTTTGAGAAGCTTTTTGAATTAGCTAAGATGAACACTGATGGTAAAGTTGTTCTTTATAACGGTTTAACAGGTGAGAAGATAAAAGAGCGTGTAAATGTTGGTTACATGTACATTCTTAAACTTCACCACTTGGTTGATGAGAAGATACATGCTCGTTCAACTGGACCATACTCTCTTGTTACGCAACAGCCGGTCGGTGGTAAAGCACTGTTCGGTGGTCAAAGATTTGGAGAGATGGAAGTTTGGGCTCTTGAAGCTTATGGTGCTAGTGCTGTTCTTAAAGAGATGCTAACTATCAAGTCTGATGATGTTGACGGACGTGTTCGCGCTTACAAAGCAATTACAAAAGGTGAGTTAGTTCCGGAATCTGGTATTCCAGAGACACTGTTTGTATTAACGAAAGAGCTTCAAGCATTGGCTCTTGATGTAGAAATTTTTGACGAGGTAGAAGACAATGAGTAAATTAGTAGCTATTGAAGTAACTGAAGAAAAAAGACCAACGGACATAAAACAACTGCAGTTTCGTTTGGCTTCTCCTGAAAAGATTATGTCTTGGAGTCACGGGGAAGTTAAAAAACCTGAGACTATTAACTATCGTACGCTAAAACCTGAGCGCGATGGTCTCTTTTGTGCTAAGATCTTCGGTCCTGTTAGGGATTACGAGTGTCTCTGCGGCAAATATAAAAAAATGCGCTACAAAGGCGTTATATGTGAGAAGTGTGGTGTTGAAGTAACAAGCACTAAAGTTCGCCGTAATCGTATGGGTCATATCGAACTTGTAACTCCTGTTGCGCACATATGGTACGTTAGCTCTCTACCTTCTCGTATCGGTACTCTTCTGGGTATCAAAATGAAAGACCTTGAGCGCGTACTCTATTATGAGGCGTATATCGTAGAGTCAGGCGGAGAGGCTTACTACGATGCTGAAGCGAAAACACCTGTTTTAAAATATGATGTTTTAAATGAGGAGCAGTATCGTACTCTGGTATCAAGATTTGGCGAACTGGGCTTCAGGGCTCGTATGGGTGGTGAAGTTGTTCGTGATTTACTTGATTCTATTGACTTAGTTGATGCATTTACTCAGCTTAAAGAAGAGATAGAGCTAACAAAAAGTGAGGCAAAAACAAAAATCATTGCTAAAAGATTGAAAGTTATCGAGTCATTTTTAAATTCAGGAAACAATCCTGCATGGATGATGTTGACTGTTCTTCCGGTTCTTCCGCCTGATTTAAGACCTCTAGTAGCTTTGGATGGTGGTAAATTTGCTGTTTCAGACGTAAATGACCTATATCGCCGTGTAATCAACCGCAACCAAAGATTAAAGCGTCTTGTTGAGCTTGAAGCACCTGAGATTATTGTAAGAAATGAGAAGCGTATGCTTCAGGAGTCTGTTGACGCACTTTTTGACAACGGCCGTCGTGCTAACGCTGTAAAAGGTGCAAACAAGCGTCCATTGAAATCTTTAAGTGAAATCATTAAAGGAAAGCAGGGACGTTTTAGACAAAACTTACTTGGTAAACGTGTTGACTTCTCTGGACGTTCCGTAATCGTTGTCGGGCCTTCATTGTCAATGGACGAGTGCGGGTTGCCTAAAAAAATGGCTCTAGAACTTTTTAAGCCGCATCTTATTGCTAAACTTGAAGAAAAAGGCTATGCAACAACTGTAAAAGCCGCTAAAAAGATGATTGATGATAAGACAAATGAAGTCTGGGAGTGTCTTGCTGAGATAGTTGACGGTTATCCGGTTCTTCTTAACCGTGCGCCAACGCTTCACAAACTTTCAGTTCAGGCGTTTCATCCTAAGCTAATTGACGGTAAAGCTATTCAGCTTCACCCATTGGTTTGTGCTGCATTCAATGCCGACTTTGACGGTGACCAGATGGCAGTTCACGTACCTCTTAGCTCAGCTGCTATTGCAGAAGCTAAAGTATTGATGATGGCATCTATGAACATCCTTCTTCCTGCTTCAGGTAAAGCAATCGCTACACCTTCTCAGGATATGGTTCTTGGAATTTACTACATAACTTTAGAGAAAAATGGAGTAAAAGGCTCAAATAAACTTTTTGCAAACGTTGATGAAGTAAGGATTGCTATTGAGCATGACTCTCTTGATATTCATGCAAAAGTTAGAACAAGAGATGAGGGTAGAATAATCCACACAACTGCAGGACGTATGTTGCTTAAAGCTATTTTACCTGACTTTGTTCCATCGGAACTTTGGAACAGAGTTATGAAGAAAAAAGCTATAAATGAACTTGTAGATTATGTTCAAAAACATGGCGGCATCGGTGTTACAGCAGGTTTTCTGGACAGACTTAAAAACTTGGGCTTTAAACATGCTACTGAGTCTGGAGTTTCTATCTCTATTGATGACATTAAGGTTCCTGATACGAAGCCGGCTAAAATTACCGAGTCAAAAAATAGAGTTTTTGAGATTCAAAAACAGTTTGAAGCTGGATTGTTAACTGAACAAGAGAGATACAATAAAATTATCGACGTTTGGACTGATGCAAACAATACTCTTGCAACTCAGATGATGGATCTTGTACAAACTGACAAGAATGGATTTAACTCTATTCACATGATGGCAGACTCAGGAGCTCGTGGTTCGGCTGCACAGATTCGTCAGTTAGCCGGTATGCGTGGTCTTATGGCTAAACCAAGCGGTGAAATTATTGAAACACCGATTATCTCAAACTTTAAAGAGGGTCTAAACGTTGTTGAGTACTTTATTTCTACACACGGCGCTAGAAAAGGTCTTGCCGATACAGCTCTAAAAACTGCGAACGCTGGATACTTGACTCGTAAACTTGTGGACGTTGCTCAAAATGTTAAGATTGTTGAGCATGATTGTCATACTCACGAGGGTATTGAAATATCTGATATTCAAGATCAAAATACTCTTATCGAGTCGCTAGAAGATAGACTAAACGGAAGAGTATTGGCTGATGATATTATAGATCCAATCAGCAACGAGATACTTTTTGCAGAGGGAACTCTACTTGATGAAGTTAGTGCAAAAGTTATAGCAGAGGCTGGAATTAAAATAGCATATATCAGAACGCCGACTACATGTAAAAGTGAAAATGGTATCTGTGCTCTATGTTACGGTATTAACCTTGCTACAGGACATATTGTGCGCAGAGGTGAAGCTGTCGGTATTATTGCCGCACAGTCAATCGGTGAGCCTGGTACACAGCTAACTCTAAGAACATTCCACGTCGGTGGAACTGCATCTTCAACTGCTCAAGAGAGACAAGTTGTAGCTGAAAAAGAGGGCTTTATACGTTATTACAACCTTAAAACTTATGTTTCAAAAGAGGGTAAAAACATAGTGGCAAACCGTAGAAATGCAGCTGTTCTTTTGGTTGAGCCTAAAATTAAAGCTCCGTTTACAGGTAAGGTTGAGATTCAAACTGTTCATGATGAAGTAATTATTAGTGTATCTTCAAATACAGATACCGTCCGTTATGTGCTACGTAAAAATGAAATCGCTAAACCTAATGAGTTGGCAGGTGTCGGCGGACAGATTGAAGGAAAATATTACTTCCCTTATGAGAGCGGTTCTGAAGTTAAAGAGCACGAATCTATCGTTGAGACGATTAAAGATGGCTGGAACGTTCCAAGCCGTATTCCGTACGCTTCTGAGGTTTTAGTTGTAAACGGTGCTCCTGTTACCCAAAAAACTATTGCTAAAGAGGAGGGCGTTGTTAAATATTTCCTTCTTAGAGGTGACTATTTAGAGAGATTTGAAGGTCTTAAACCAGGCTATGAAGTGACTGAAAAAGGGCTTTTTGCTACTGTTGTAGATGCTAACAATCGTGAAGCAGTACGTCACTATATAGCTAGAGGCTCTATAATCGTTGCAGAAGATGATGCTATTGTTGATTCTAAAACAGTTATAGCTAAGCCAAAGAGCGATGAGTCTATCGTAATAGCAGAGTGGGACCCATACTCAAACCCTGTTATCTCTGAGACAAACGGTGTTGTTAAATTTGAGGATATCATTATCGGAACTACTGCTACTGAGCAGTATGACGAATTGACGGGCAAAACTCGTCTAATGATAAGCGACCATATTCCTGCTGAGTACAAGCCGACAATCGTTTTAGCAAGTGAAGAGGGTGAGCTTTTAAGATACCAAGTTCAGCCAAAAACATCTATTTACGTTGAAGACGGAGCAAAGGTAAAAGTAGCAGATATAATTGCAAAAACACCAAAAGCGCTTCAAAAGTCAAGCGATATTACCGGAGGTCTTCCTCGCGTAAGTGAGCTTTTCGAAGGTCGCCGTCCAAAAGCTACTGCGTTAATATCTGAAATTGACGGAACTGTAAGCTTTGGAAAACTGCTTCGCGGAAAAATAAGAATTATGGTTTCTTCAGAGAACGGAATTGTAAAAGAGTATTTTGTTGACAAATCTCATACTCCTGTTGTAAATACAGGCGACTTTGTTCATGCCGGAGAGAGACTAACGTCGGGCATTATCTCTTCACATGAGCTGCTTCGTATTATGGGTGTCAAAGCACTTTATAACTACCTAGTAAGCGAAGTGCAGCAGGTTTATCGTTCACAAGGCGTTAATATTTCTGATAAGCATATCGAAGTAATTTTCACTCAGATGCTTAGACAGGTTAAAATTGTAAAGTCTGGAGATACGAAGTTTATAGAGGGAGATTTAATCTCTAAAGCTAAATTTGCACAAGAGAATGAAAAAATAATTAAATTAGGCGGTCGCCCTGCGATTGCAGAGCCGTTCCTTGTTGGTATTACTAGAGCTGCAGTTTCGGCTGATAGTATCATCTCTGCTGCATCATTCCAAGATACTACAAAAGTATTGACAGAAGCTGCGGTAAGCGCAAGAGTAGATGATTTAAATGACCTTAAAGAAAACGTTATTATCGGACGTACGATTCCGGTTGGAACAGGTATCTATAAAGATCAAGAGATCATTTTCGGAAGTTACGAAGATTAAAACCAATTTTTGCAGCCTCAAAAAGAGGCTGCATCACCCGCTAAAGAGTTTGACGCAGATTTACGCAACAGCTATTATTTCCCACTTAGAAACGCCATATATTAAATCATACTTAAAATAAGCTAACTTTAATCACTTTTTTTGTAACATTACGCGTCTATAACTCCATAAAAAATAGCGAGTTAAATTCTACTGGAAAACTAAGTAAAGGAATTGTATGCCTACAATTAATCAATTGATTAGAAAAGAGCGTCAAAGAGTGGTTAAAAAATCAAAATCACCTGCTCTCGTATCATGTCCACAGCGTCGTGGTGTTTGTACTCGTGTTTACACGACAACACCTAAAAAACCTAACTCGGCTTTAAGAAAAGTTGCAAAGGTTCGTTTGACTTCGGGTTTTGAAGTTATTTCATATATCATGGGAGAGGGTCACAACCTTCAAGAGCACTCAATAGTTCTAGTTCGTGGTGGTCGTATTAAAGATTTACCTGGTGTTAAGTACCATATCGTTCGTGGTGCACTTGATACTGCAGGTGTTGCTAACCGTACTGTTTCTCGTTCTAAATACGGAACAAAACGTCCTAAAAAATAGGGACTATTTTTTAGGAACCTAGACATTTATTAGTACGCGAAACGAACAAGTCCGTTTCACTGCGCTAACGCTAAGTTCACTTCAGCAGTGGGCTCATGAAACTAGTTTCATTTTGAAATTATGTTTTAGTGAAAAGCTGAAAAATATTAAGCTAACACAGGATATATCTTAAGTGATATATTTTGAGTAAATTTAAAAAAAATTGAAGTAAGGAAAATTACAAATGAGAAGAAGAAAAGCTCCCGTTCGTGAAATAATGCCAGACCCAGTTTATGGAAGCAAAGTTTTAACGAAATTTATTAACAAAATTATGTACGACGGTAAAAAAAGTACTGCTGAGAAGATTATCTACAGCGCTTTAGATATCGTAAGTTCTCGTGGAGAGAAGAGCGGTATTGATACGTTCAATGAAGCTATTGAAAAAATTAAACCTATTATTGAGGTTAAAAGTCGCCGTGTTGGTGGTGCTACTTATCAAGTTCCAGTAGAAGTGCGCCCAGTGCGTCAATTATCTCTAGCAATTAGATGGTTAGTTGATGCTTCTCGTAAAAGAAATGAGAGAACAATGGCTGAGAGATTAGCAAATGAATTTATGGATGCTTCGTCTGATAAAGGTAACGCGTTTAAGAAAAAAGAGGATACTTACCGTATGGCTGAAGCAAATAAAGCATTTGCTCACTATCGCTGGTAACAGGAAGATATTATGGCAAGAACACATAAACTAGAAGACGTAAGAAATATCGGTATTGCTGCTCACATTGATGCAGGTAAAACTACTACGACTGAGAGAATTTTATTCTATACAGGTCGTGAGCATAAAATCGGTGAGGTTCATGACGGCGCTGCTACAATGGACTGGATGGAGCAAGAACAAGAGCGTGGTATTACAATTACTTCAGCTGCAACAACATGTGAATGGGATGGTAAGCAGATTAACATCATCGACACTCCGGGCCACGTTGACTTTACTATTGAAGTTGAGCGCTCTATGCGTGTACTTGATGGTGCTGTTTCGGTTTTTTGTGCAGTTGGCGGTGTTCAGCCACAATCTGAGACTGTTTGGAGACAAAGAAATCGTTATGGCGTGCCATCGATTGTATTTGTTAACAAAATGGACAGAACGGGTGCTGATTTTTATCAAGTTGAAGCTCAAATCCGTGATCGTTTAAAAGGCAATCCGGTTCCAATTCAATTGCCAATCGGTGCAGAGGAGAATTTTGCGGGTGTTGTCGATCTTGTGAAAATGAAAGCAATCGTTTGGGATATAGATGCTGCAATGGGTTCAAACTACCATGTTGAAGAGATTCCGGCAAATATGGTTGATAAAGCTGCACGGTATCGTGAAAAAATGATTGAATCAATCTCTGAAGTTGATGGTAATGAGCATCTTGCTGAAAAGTACCTAGAGGGCGAAGAACTAACTGAAGAAGAGATTATTGCAGGAATTAAAGCTGCTACTATCGGTATGCATATCGTTCCAATGACTGCAGGTACTGCGTTTAAAAACAAAGGTGTTCAAACTCTTCTCGATGCAGTTGTTGCTTATCTTCCGGCTCCTACAGAATGTGCACCAATAACGGGAACAATGATGGATGATGAAGAACAAGAAGTTGTTGTTGCATCAACCGACAATGGGCCATTCGCATCATTGGCATTTAAAATTATGACTGACCCGTTTGTTGGAACATTGACATTTATTCGTGTTTATCGTGGTTCACTAGAGGCTGGTTCTTTTGTTCACAACTCAACAAAAGATAAAAAAGAGCGAATTGGCCGTATCGTAAAAATGCATGCTATCAAGCGTGAAGAGGTTAAAGAGGTTTATGCTGGCGAAATCGCTGCAGTTGTTGGACTTAAATACACAACAACCGGAGATACTCTGTGTGCAGAAGAGAATAAGGTAATACTAGAGCGTATGGTATTCCCTGAGCCTGTTATCTCTGTTGCAGTTGAGCCAAAAACAAAAGCTGACCAAGAGAAAATGGGTCTAGCGCTTGCTAAACTTGCTGCTGAAGATCCATCGTTTAGAGTTCATACTGATGAAGAGACAGGACAGACAATTATCTCAGGAATGGGCGAATTGCATCTTGAAATTCTTGTTGATCGCATGAAAAGAGAGTTTAAAGTAGAAGCTGAAGTTGGCGCGCCACAAGTTTCCTACCGTGAAACTATCAGAAAAGAAGTTGAGCAAGAGTATAAGTATGCAAAACAGTCTGGTGGACGCGGTGCATTTGGTCACGTATATCTCAGAATCAAGCCGGGTGCAGCTGGTACAGGTTTTGTGTTCCACAATGATATTAAGGGTGGTGTAGTTCCAAAAGAGTATATCCCTGCAGTTGAAAAAGGTTGTGCTGAAACTATGGCAAATGGTGTTCTTGCAGGTTATCCAATGGAAGATATGGACATTACTCTTTATGACGGTTCATACCATGAGGTCGACTCGAATGAGATGGCGTTTAAGCTTGCTGCTTCAATGGGCTTTAAAGAGGGTTGTAGAAAAGCAAATCCTGCTATCTTAGAGCCAATCATGAAAGTTGAAGTTGAAGTTCCTGAAGATTATATGGGTGACGTTATCGGTGACTTAAATCGTCGTCGTGGACAAATCAATGCAATGGGTGACAGAGCTGGAAACAAAATTGTTGACGCTTTTGTACCACTTGCTGAGATGTTTGGTTACTCAACTGACCTTCGTTCTGCTACACAAGGTAGAGCTACGTATGCTATGGAATTCGATCACTATGAAGAAGTTCCAAGAAATGTATCTGAAGAGATTATTAAAAAGAGAAACGGCTAGACTAAATTAACAATACTTCTTTTTAGAAGTATTGTTACCCACTTCCACAAAAAATCCATCAATTAAAATTTTATTGTTTAACTGATATCGACTATTTTATATTTCTGTTTTTTAGAAAAAGTATATATTTTAGGATAAGTCTAAATATAAGAACAACAGCATATACCGGTATTGTCCAAAGCAGTGGATGAAGATAGTTTTGCTTCTCGAGCATCAAATCAACTCTAGCTATTGGTGAACTTAGCAAATCTGAGTGCTGAATAACCGCCAAAAGCAACAAAACAACAAAAAAGTAGATGAGTTCAGTTCTTAATGTTTTAATCATTCGCAATTATATCTATTATAAGTAAAAATAAAAAATTATCACTTTATCTCTTATTTCCAGATTGCTTCTTCATATAGTTGCGGCCTGGCGTGTAGTGTGACATATGGTTTATATTGCGATTTATATGAAAGAGACGGGCAATCTTTAACATAGTATCCCAGATAAATCCACTGTTTATTGCTCTTTTTTGCAAACATTATCTGATTGTATAAGGATAGCTTTCCAAGTGAGTAGTGAGCATATTCTGGGTCATAGTAGAAGTATATTGATGATATGCCATCTTCTAAAATATCTATCAAATCAACGCCTATAAGCTTCTCCTCTGCAAAATATAATACCTCATATCCAAAATCATTGTGCGCATCCACAAATGAGCTGTAGTAGCTTTGTGCACTTGATGAAGCATGCTCCCACCCTTTTTTATCATTCATAAAGAGGTGATATTTCTCAAAGAGTTCAAGATGCTCTTTGCTGAGGGAAGGTCTTTGTATGTAGCTTTTTATATTTGCCGCTTTTCTGATTACTCTTCTTTGTGATGAGGAAAAATCAAAATTTTTAACATCAATTTTGATACTTTTACACTCATCACATGCAGTGCATATTGGCCTAAAATAGATTTTTCCAAATCTTCTGTATCCGTGCTCAATCAACTCTTGGCAATAGGAAGTCGAGCAGTTTTCAATGACTTTGTAGTGAGTCGTCTGATCTTTTTGCGCTAAATATGAACATTTATCATTAACTCTAAATTCTTTAAGTATATTCATATGTCAATAGTTAAAAATAATCCCATAATATAGGGTTTCTAAGAGATACAATTTCAATTTTAACCCCTTTTTGACCTATCTTTTCTTCCATTCTTGACTTTTCCCCCAATTTTCCATCCATTTATCTACTTCTAAAACTCTATATCTAACCTTTCCACCTTTCTTTAATTGAATAAATGGAATACGTCTATCTTTTGGCAATTCTCTATAACCTTGTTGAACTGTTTCACTATCTCCATATTTGAGAGTAAACTCTTCAATATCTACAATAGTTTTTGCTTCAACTATTTTCTGTCTTTCTAATGGACTAATTTGACTAGTCACATCTTGTCCTCTTTCATTTATCTCTATAAGCATTCTCAACATAATATCTTGTCTATCTTCTTTTGGAACATCACTATTATTTTCATTATAATCTATGATTGCGTAAAATTCTTCTTGTTGTTCTTCTGTCAAATCAAAAAATAATAATAGAGCATCTCTTAATAGAGTATTTCCATTAGAAACATTATTTTCTTCTCTATAAAAAGATTCTAAACTTGAAGTTCCATAAATTGCTTTGTTTAGTTTGTCTTGTTCAGTCATCATAGTTATCCATAAACATAATTGTTTAATTATACAGTAAAAAAAACGTCAGAATTACGTGTTTTTATTTCAACTCTATATCTTCTTGTAAAACAGAATTAAACTCTGGAGGAATCTCTCCACCACCTTTAAATTTCGACCATACTTTCAATATATCTTTTATATTAGTAGCATTTCCCATATCTAACGTAAAATCATAAGTTTTTCTCTCCATAATTTTTATTAGTTCTTCTTTAACCAACTCAATAAATTTATTCATGTCAATTTGTTTCCAGATTTTTCGTTCTGGTAATTGCGTCATTCCTTTTATATTATTAACTATTTTATATATCTTTTCTCTTTGAATTGAATACTTATTTATATACATCTCTCTTTTTTCATTCTCAACATTATTCTTTCCATCGCCTTCACGAATTTTACAATTATTCTCTCTCGATAATGTATTAGCAACAAAATCATATCCCTCTTCATTTTCCTTACCCATTAAATCTTTCTCTTGTTCTAAAATATTTACACCAATACTAATACTCTTTTTTATTTCTAATGCTTCTTTACTCTCTTCTTGTGCTAATTGAAACTTTTCATGTGCCTCGTCTGCTTTTGATTTAATTGAATTACCATCAAATTTTGACTTAGAATCTTCAATTTTCTTCTTCACTTGTTCTTTTTTAGATTGTATATCTTGTTGTATCTTCTGTTTCTCTACTTGTTTTCTCTCTTGTTCTTCTTTCAATTTATCCATAGTCTTAGTGATTTCGTCCATATTTGATATAAATGTTTCAAAGACGCTATACTTTTCCTCATTAATTGAACCATACTCTTTTCTTTTTGAATCTAATCTCTTTGAATCACTCTTTTTCAACTCTTCTAAAAATTTTTTATTCCATGTATAATTTTTAATATTATTTTTATACCACTCCATGTGGTCTTTGAACTTTTTCTCTTGTTCGTCTAAATAATATTCATGCTCTTTTCTCTTATCCTCTTTAATCCATTTCCAATAGTTTTTATTTGAAGAAATAGAATTAAGATACTCAACTTCAGAGATTGTTCCATCCTTCTTTTTAACCTTTTGAATGTTCTTAAACATAGAATGTTGTCCATCAGCATAATAATTTAAACTCTTCTCTTCGTCTTTCAAATATTCTTTTAAATGAATAGTTTCCTTGTTGTATTCTGATTCAACAATACCCATTTTCTCATCTTCTCTCTTGATTCTTGAATCTAAATATTTAACTTCATTATCTTTTCTCTCTTTTGATTTTTTAATCCATTTCATCTCTAATTTTAAGTCGTCTTGATTCTTTAAAATATTAGATTTATGTCTTCTATTCATATTTTTTAAATCTGTTCTTTTAGTATTCTGAACTTTCATAATTCCAAAAATACCTTTCATATCTTTACTTAATAATTGAATAGTTCTCATGTCTTCTTTCATTTTAGGGTCATTCATCACTTTATTCCAATGATTTTGTTTCTGAGTATTAGATTTTTTCTCTTTGAAAAATTGGTCTTGTTCTTTTTTATTTTTAAGTCCTAACTTATCTCTTGTAGATTTAGGTAATTTCTCAGCAAAATCCCTAGTCATTCCCTCTCTCAATCTCAACATATCAACAGAACCGTTTATTTTATATTTATCATTCACGGCAACATGAAGATGTATTCCTTTTTTAACACCTTTACCTTTTTTATTAGAATTTTCTTCTATACCAGCAACAAAACCATATCTTCCAAATGTTTTTTTTGTCCATGCTTCACTTTCTTCTTTAACAAGTTTTTTTTCTTCCTCATTTAATTTTTCATATAGTTCTGGATTGATTGGAGAAATAACAAAGTGTTTCAAGTCCATATTGTCAATAGATTTTTTTGATTCAAATGAATTTTCTTCTTTCTTAACATATTGAACTAAGTTCTTTGCAGAACCTTTTGTATAACTACCTCCTTTTTTAATATCTTTAAATACTGTTCCTATATTTTGAAGATTTAAACTTTCTTTTCCCCAGTTCCATTGTTTCTTATTATTGCTCATTTTGAACTTCTTCTACTTCTTCATATTTTCTAACAATTGTCTTTATCTCTCTACATTTATTTTTCATTTCATCTACATTTTTTATATTATTTAATGAATCTAAATTGATTACAGATTTCATTTCATTGAAATATAGTTCTTCTTCTTTTAAAGTTTTATTTTCAGTTTTAAGTTGTTCAATTTGACTTTTTAAATCTTCAATAGTTTCTTTATCTGTTTTAAATTGAGAATTATTTTTCTCTTTTTTTTCTTTTAAATACTCTTTCTTTTTACTATTTATTACATTACATTCTTGTTTGATTTCTTCAATAGTCATATTATTTGAAACGTCTTTATTCATTATTTGAAATAAAATTAAATTTTCAATCTCTCTTGCTATATGATTAGATAAACGATTATCTCTGTTATTAAAATGTTGTTGTAAAATATCGTTTAATACCTCATGTTTAGTTTTAAATTCTTTCTTTGATAGGTTGTCAATCTCTGTTAAATATTCTATTTGTAAATTAAATCTTTCTAACTTTTTCATCTTAATTCCTTATGTATATTCATACATTTTAAAAAAGTAAAAGATAAATAAAAATTTGAACAATTCTTTGCCATATTTGAAAAACATAGAAAACTATAAAATTATTATCTCATAAGAAAAACCTTTGTCAAATAAAGCCACGCAGTGTAGTTCCTCCTCGTATTCTCCAACTCAATTTATTGAGGACGGAGTAATACCTTTTCCTGCTGATGCTCTTATCTCTCTTTTCTCTTGTCCTAACAAAAAATTTTAATTCATAATTTCAAATTATTCTTTAAATATTTCTAATATAAGAATCAATATTTGTATTGAGAAAAACATATTTATGTAATAAAGATTTGTATATTTTTAATATGAAATATGAAGTCTTTGAGAATGGAGTTGTATATTTTTAATATAAAATGAAATTGACTTGAATACATAGGTTTTAACCTATATATATTTTATAACTTTGTAAAAGTAGTTTGTGGTTTTGTAAAAATATAATTAAATATTTTTACAAAACCACAAACTACTTTTCATAGTTTTAGTAGATTTACCATTTTTTCTATTTTTATTTATCTCAGATGTAAGATGAGATTCAAGCTCTGCTTGTAATACAGCTTCTGTAAGTTGTTTGATAAGTGGGGCTAAAACTCCATCTTTGCCATCTATTTTTGCACCTGCTTTAATTTGTTCAAGTGCATCTGTTAAATCAAGTGTTTGATTCATTGTTCAATCCTTTAGAGTAAATTCTATCAGACTGACACAAAATTTCTAACACTCCCTGTGGAATCTCATATCTTCCATCAATTCTTCCATATCTCTTATATTCTTTTTGTGCTGTAATATAGTTTTTTTTATTATGAATTTAAACATCTTATCTCCTCGTCTGAAATCTCCAAATAACTTAAATAAGTATCTATCTTTTCAATCATATATTTTTCAGATGATATTCTTCCACTTGTAAAGTCCGTTAAGTATTCATCTGGTCGTTTTTTGTTTTGTTCCTCGATTAGTTCTTTAAGTTGTTCAATTGTTTCGATACATCCTTTTTTATCTCTTTTAAGTTGTTTAATTAAATCTTGTATTTTTTCAGTTTTCATTTTCTCATTCCTTACTTGTTATATATATATTTTATAAAATAAAAATACCTTGTCAAAAAAAAAGGTATTTTTAAAAAAATTAGTTTTGCTTTCTTTGAATATGTGTCGTTCTTGAAGTAGCAGTTTTAATCTCTTTCGAATCAATATCAATCATTTCCAAATAGTCATTTGAATACTCTAATTTGAACACTTCCTGCATCTCTGGTGTCAATAGTCTAAAATCTAAATAATTGTATATATAATCAAATATAATGTCATTTTCAGATAATTTTATAATATCTGTGATTTTGAATACCCATTCTCTACATTCATTTTGATAAACTTCATATTTGAATGAATACATTTTATTTAATAACAGCTCTTGTTTAGTTCTTAGAATAATTTGATCCATTTTAGATTTTATAATATGAGTAGTTCCAAAAAAATCATTCATGGATTTTAAGCTTCTCAAGGTTAAATTTTCGTGTCTCAAACTCAATGCTTTTTCTATTTCTTGATATATTCTTAATGAATATTTAGAACGAAGATTTTTAACAATATTTATGTTTAGAGGAGTAAATTGACCATTTTGAAAAATTGCTAAATATAAAAATTCAACATCTATAGAAACATTACATCTATATTTTTTCTCTACATTCATTTTTTTAATAACAAAGTTTTTAATAGGAGAAACATTTCTATTTTCAATGCTGTCTTTTGTAGTTCTAATATAAACTACTTTTTTAGTAAATAATTTTCCTAAGACTTCTTCAAGGTCTTGAATATAATTTCCTTCTTCAACTCTCATAAACTTTTTTAAATGTCTAACATCCATTTCAAAATCAACGAAACTAACATTTCCTTCTTCGGTCTTTAAAAAAAGATGTTCAGTTCTACTCTCTTCTTCATTTAAACTAAAATGAAAAACTCCTTTACTAGTCCAAAAAAAATCTTCTTTTTTTATCTCTTTACGAATAATATGTCTTTTTTGAAGTGAATAGAAGAAGTATTCCAATAGTTTTTCTTCTTTTAATGTAATTGATACCTTATTGTTTTTTTCGTCCATATAATCCATTCTATTTATTAGTTTATTGCTTTTCGCATAATCTCCGTTTGAAATATTCATTTTAAATCCTTATTTGTTATATAAACTATTTTAAGTCTTTTTTATACTAAGTCAAAAAAAAAGGTATTTTTAAAAAAATATAAGAAAATCACTCCTAGATTAAAAGGAATCATCCACCTCTTTAGAGGTGGAAAAAATATGAATAGATATAAGTTTTGCTGCAGGGCATTAAAAATATAAATAGGGGGAACGATATATTTTTCAATGAAAATCATTTATGATTTGAAAAGAAAAATAATCGGAGGGTAGAGTAATTTTCATTTATGAAAATTATGAGGTATACTTAGTTTTTATAAAAACAAGCATTTTCAAAAAATGACTGCGTAGAGATATAATAGAGACTCTCTTCTCTATAATATAATATATAATAGAGATTTTTAGTGATTCCTCACAACAAAGGTTTTTAGGGTAATGTAGAAGATTTCAAAAAGTAAAAAAATACCTTTTTACCTATAGTTTTATACCTTTTTACCTATAGTTGATAAAATAAAAATACCTTTTTACCTATAGTTTTATACCTTTTTACCTATAGAAAAAAAACCTTTTGAGGTGGGTCTTTTAAGCTTTTGAGGTGGGTCTTTTTTTTGACATAAAATACCTTTTTATCTATACTTTTTTATACATTTTGTATATAGAAAAAATCATTATATAGCAAACTATTTAAAAACTATCTCGTATGATTTAACATTTTCAAGTAATTCAATCTCTTCTAACATTTGTTTTTTCTTTTTTATCATTTCTAATTTCTTCTTTTTAAGTTCTAATTCAAGTAGTTCTTTCTCTAAGTCTTGAAGTTCTAATTCTTCGTTTGAAAGAACATTATCTTCTTTTCGAACTTCATTTGTTTTAGTGATTTTTCCACCTCTAACAACTTCCCAATATTTAAAAAAAGCTTTTTCAACATTAGGGTATTTTAAGTCAATATAGTTAGTAATCATACCTTGTTGTTGGTGGTTTAAACACTCGTCTGCTAATCTACTATCTATATGACAATTATCTAACATAACTGACATCATAAGTCTTCTTGTATCGTGTAAAGTCAATTTATGGTTTCCATTAAATTTAACTCCAGCAAGTAAAACTAATTCGTTTAATCTATTCAATAATGTTCTAGTATTCACATTTGGAAAAATTAAACCTTCTTGATTTTTTAAAAAGTTTTCAACTTCTTTTGGAAAGGGAAAGTGATAGTAATCTCTTGTTTTTGTTATCTTTGGTGGACTAATGATTTTCGTATTATCAAAATCTATCATATGAGATTCTAATTTAGATAATTCTCCAACTCTGTGAGCTGTCATCAATAATAAATAGAACATAGATTGAATTTCAAGTGTTGTATGTTTTTTATGAGTTGGTTCAAATCTAGGAATAGCATTATAAAGTTTCTTAACTATTTCTAATGAACTATCAGGACTTATATTTGAAAGTTTTCTCTTCTTGTCTTTATTTTTAGGAATTATTAGTTTTTCAACAACATTCTCATGAATAATTTTTCTTTTAACACACTCTTCAAATAGTGGGTATAAAATTAATTTAATAAAACTCTTACTTGAATGACTTAACCTTTTCATATTTAAAAAAATATCTGATACATCCATATATGTAATTAGGCTAATTCTTTTCCACCCTATAACCTCTCTTATTCTTTTATTGTAATGAGTTGTATATGTTGTATATGTTCCTTGTTTCCAATCTCCACTATCTAATTTTAATTGACTCCATTCTTCCCATATATCATTTAAAATATCTTTTGATTTATTAAGTGGGTCTTTCCCCTCGTCAATTCTCTTTCTAACTAAAACAGTTTCGTCATATGCTTCTTGTTCTGTTTTACAACCAAAATATTTAGTGTAATTTACCTCATTATATTTAGTTCCATTATGTCGTAATCGAACCATAATATTTACAGTTCCATTCTTAAAAATTTGAGTTCTAATACCAGAGAATTTATTTTTATTTTTCAAACTATTCCTTTGTCATCTGTCTTATTAAGTTTATTTTAGTATTTAACCCCTTTTTGACCTATAAAATAGGTTTAAATAGGTTTATATAGGTTTAAACTGCTTCTTTATGAAACTTGGAAAATGATGAAAAAAGTCTTACAAATACCTACTATATGGTAGTTTGTGGAGTGTTTAGGTTAGAAAAAGAATTTAACAATATTTTCGTTCTTTAAGTATATTCATGCTGGAAGTTTGACATAATTTTCTTTATAAAAGGTATATAAAATGAGAGAGATATTTATAAAATATAAGATTGTTATTTTTCGCACGGCAGGTTCTGTTATGCTCCTCGTTGGCTTTGCACTGTTTTTTTGGATAACCCCAAAAGAGGCTATGAGCGAAAATGAGATTGCTGCTGCAAATGTAGCAAGGATGGAGGCAAGTGTTTATGGCAGCTCTTCAAGGACTAAGCAGGCTCCAAAACCTGAAACCTCTAAATTTATTGAAGAGCTAAAAAATGCACAAAAGAAGCAGGTGCAGTATTTGACAATACTAGCCATAGTTTTTGGAGTAGGCTTTTTAGCTTACAGTTTTATACCAAAACCTAAGAGTGATTCTCTAAAGAAATCTACGAGCGATTTTGAGAAATAAGCACATCCTCAATCATCTTGTCGATATCCCCGTCAAGGATGGCACTTACGTTTGAGTAGGCGATATTGCTTCTTGTATCTTTTATCTGCTGATAGGGCTGCATGACATAAGAGCGGATTTGATGTCCCCATCCAATTTCACTCTTCGCTATACCGTCAACAAGTGCTTTTTGAGCCTCTAGTTCAAGCTCATAAAGACGAGATTTTAACATTTTCATAGCAGTTGCCCTGTTTTTATGCTGGCTTCTGTCGTTTTGGCACTGTACAACCACGTTTGTTTTTATGTGGGTAATACGGATTGCCGATTCTGTTTTGTTTACATGTTGCCCGCCGGCACCGCTTGAACGGTATGTATCTACGCGTATGTCTTTATCTTCTATCTCTATGTTTATGTCGTCATCAACTTCAGGAGAGACCATGACGGAGCTGAACGAGGTGTGTCTTTTGGCGTTAGAGTCAAAAGGAGAGATACGGACTAGTCTGTGGATGCCGTTCTCCGATTTTAAATATCCGTAAGCATTCTCACCTGAAATCAGAAGGGAAACGTCTTTTATGCCTGCTTCATCGCCCACTTGATAGTCAAGAACTTCAACACTCCATCCTCGTCTCTCGGCGAATCTTTTATACATTCTAAGAAGCATGGAGGCCCAGTCTTGAGACTCTGTTCCGCCCGCTCCGGGATGTATTGACAGTATAACATTGTTGGCATCGGTCTCTTCGCTGAGAAGAACCTCAATCTCCATTGTACGGATTAGATCCTCTAACCTCTTAGCTTCGCTGAAACAGTCAACAATAGAACCTTCATCGCCCTCTTCTTTTGCCATTTCGTAAAGCTCTTTGGCATCATTGATTGCATTTTTTGCAAGGTTATATTTTTTAAGTTTGCGCTCGCATTGAGTCTTCTCTTTTTGTATAACTGCGGTATTGGCAGCATCGTTCCAAAAATCTTGCGAGTTTTCTAATTCATCTATCTCTTGAAGTCTTGCCTGAAGTTTAGCAGGCTCAATAACATCTGTAATATTGTTCATTTTTTTTGAAAGGTTTTTTAAAAGCTCTGTATATTCGTAATTATCCATAAAATTTATTCCATTGTTGTATAATTGCGATTATATTAAATTGAGGCTTAAAATGAAGATTATTTCTACCGTGCGAGAACTTAAAGAGTATTTAAAAAATATAAATCTCTCTGTAGGTTTTCAAGGAAACCAAAGTATTGGTTTTGTGCCTACAATGGGCGCTTTGCATGAGGGACATATATCATTAATAAAAAAAGCAAAAGAGCAAAATGATTTTGTTGTCGTCTCCATATTTTTAAACCCTACACAGTTCTTGAAGGGAGAAGATTTAGATAAATATCCTAAAAAGGAAGTGGCCGATACAAAGTTGTGTAAGTTAAGCGGAGTTGATGTGCTCTTCTTTCCAGATGTTGATGATATATACACAAAAGACGAGGCTTCAATTTTGGCTCCAAAGGCAAGAGGATTTGTTCTTGAGGGCGAGAGCAGACCTGGACATTTTAACGGCGTTTTAACGGTTGTCATGAAGCTCTTAAATATAGTAAATCCGACTAGAGCCTATTTTGGAAAAAAAGATGCACAGCAGTTAAACCTTATTTCTCTAATGGTTAGAGATTTTTTTATGGATGTTGAGATAGTTCCGGTAGATACTGTAAGAGAAAAGGATGGGCTTGCTCTTAGCAGCAGAAACGCATATTTAAGCAAAGAGGAGAGAGAAGAGGCTCTAAAAATAGCCACTTCACTTCGCAACGCTACTGCCATGGTAATGCGAGGAGTTCTTGACTCTAAGGAGATAACATCCAAGATGAGAGAGATTTTATCACCTATGCATATTTTTTATGTGGAGATACTAAACCGTGAGTTTAATCAAATCTCACATGTAGAGATAGGAAATACGGTAATTTTGGTTGAAGTTAGAGTGGGAACTACAAGGCTACTTGACAATATTTGGCTTTAGATAACCCTCTTCAACCATAATATCAATCGCGTTTTTAAATACAGGTACGGCTGTTTGAGAAGCAAACTGGCTTTTTTTAGGTCTTATAGCAATTGCGCCGATAGTATATCTGTTCTCTTCATCGTTGGCAAAACCAATAAAGGCGGTATTGTATTCGTTGACATATTTTCCCTCTTCAACGATATGTGCTGTTCCTGTTTTGCCTCCTACTTCAAGACCATCTGTTTTTGCCTTTACCCCAGTTCCCTCGTTTACGGTTTTGATTAGAATTTTTTTCATTCTATGCGCAGTCGAGCTCTTTATAACCTGAATCTGCTCTTCATTGGGAATCAGAATCTCTCTTTTATAGTTATCTATAAGAGAGCTTATTATTTTTGGGGTAACAATTCTTCCATTATTGTTAAAAGCGCTGTACGCACGGATGAGCTGCATAAGGTTTGCACGCATGCCGTAGCCGTAAGAACATGTTGCTTTGTAAATTTCGTTGTTTAGCTGCATAGTGCTTGGAATCGATCCTGCTCTCTCATAGACAAGGTCAGGCGTAGAGGCTTTAGAGAAGCCAAAATTTATAAGTCCTTGGTTAAACTCTGTACCTGTAAGTTTTTGAGCAAGCTGTGCTATACCGATGTTTGATGAGTGAACAATCGTATCTTCGGCACTGAGCCAGTCGAACTTATGCTCATCTGTTATAATTTTTCTCCCGATTTTGTAGCGCCCGTTATGCCCGTTTACCAAATCATAAGGGTTTACTAATCCTTTGTCTAAAAGAAGAGCGAATGTAACTGTTTTGATAACGCTTCCTGGTTCAAAGCTGTACTCTATCATCGCGCTGTTTAGTGATGGGTAGTCGCTTTTTTGTATTGATTTTGGCAAAAATCTGTTTGAGCTTGCCATAGCGACAACTTTTCCATTTGCAGAGTTCATTATCGTAATAATGACCTCTCTTGCTTGGAGTTCTTCTTTCATCGCATCAAGCATTTTTTCAATGCGTATCTGAAGCGAAACTGGAATGTTTAGCTTTATGTCATAGCCGTTGATTTCGGGTTTTGTAAAACTGTTTTTATTTAAAATAATATAGCTGTTTACATCTCTTAAGCCTTGGCTTAACTCATCCTGTTTTGCCTGAAGTTCGTTCTCAAACTTCTTCTCCAGCCCCTTGACGCCTTTTACGTAAGTATATCCATCCTCTTCTGCTTTGTGTGGATAGCCTATGATAGGTGTTAAAAGCTTGCCGTATGAGTACTCTCTGCTCTCTCCGCTTTCAATAATGCTCAGCCCATGAAGTGAAGTTTTTCCGGTTATCGAATTTTTTCTCTCAACAAAAACTTTAAGGCGTCTGAACTCATATGCCAACTGTTTTAGGTATTGAGCCTGTTTTTGGGGTATGTTGTAGCTTAAAACAACTATCCCTTTTTGCTTATTTAGTTTTTGTTCAATCTCTTTGGTGTCAATTTCCGAGTAGATGCTAAAGAGCTTTATAAACAAATCTCTCTTTTTTTCATCAATATAGTGAGTGTTAACAATAGCTTTATAAAGCTTTACGGTTGTTGCGATGTGAAAGCCATCTGCGCTAATGATTGAGCCTCTGACGGCTTTAGATGTATTTTTTGTATAAAGAGAGGGGAGGTCGCGCGGTTTTAGTGTAGTGATAAGCATAACAGCCAGAAAAAGCAAAAATCCTGCAACGAGAAGCGCATAAAGAATGGTTATTTTTTTGCTTTTATTTTGGCTGTTCATATTTTTTTGCTGTCTTGTTTTTAAAAGGGATTATAGCATTTTAACTGATGTTACGCACTGAAAACGAACTCGTCCGTTTTCAGTGGCATAGATTATAACTGTGTTCTTCCAAGCTCTTTATATGCGCTTAATGCTTTGTTTCTTATCTCAAGCATAAGTTTCATGCTTGTCTCAGCTTTTCCGATAGCGAGCGCGGCTTGATGAAGGTCTTTTACCTGTCCGCTTGCCATCTCGCCCAAAGCTTTGTCACCCTTTTCTTGAAACTCGTTTACCTCATTTAGAGCAGATTTCAGATGCTCGGCAAAACCTTCGCCACTAGCACCCTCTACGCCACCCTTTTGTTTTAATAATTCGGCGGATGAAACGCCTGAAATACCGTTAATGCCACTCATAACTTACCTCTTTTACTGCAACAGCGAAATTGCGCTGTTAGCTATATTTTTTGAACTCTCAAAAGCTGCTACGTTTGCCTGATAAGAGCGTGTTGCTTCTACTAAATCGGCCATTTCGATAACAGGATTAATATTTGGATATGCCACATAGCCGTTTGCATCAGCATCAGGATGTGCAGGGTCAAATTTCATCTTTGGCTCTCTGTCGTCGCGTGAAATTTTATCAACAATAACGCTCATTATAGCAGGATTTACTTTTTTGCCAAACGCACCCTCATTTAAAGGGTCACTGTAGCCCACGCTGTCCGTCATGCCGCTTAGTGCTTTGTTAAACTGCTCATTAAAGTCAATTGCTTTAAAGACTACCTCTTTGCGTCTGTAAGGTCCGCCCTCATCAGTTCTAGTTGTTTGCGCATTCGCAATGTTCTGAGAGATTGTGTTTACGCGAACTCTTTGGGCAGAAAGCCCGTACCCGCTGATATCAAAACTATTTAAAAAATTTGACATGTAGTAATCCTTAGCTTACTTTAGAAGATGAATCTATAACGCTTTTGTATATTTCTGAATTTTTTTTCATAGCACTGATTAAAGCGGCAAACATAATGGAGTTTTTGCTCATCTCTGTAGTCTCAACATCCAAATCAACGCTGTTGGCGTCATTTCTTGCCATGTGACCGTCTCTAAAAAACGTTTTTGCTCTGCTTGATGATTTCTCATCCTGCAGGGGTATGTGCGCTGTGTTTGTTTGAGCCATCTCTAGTTTTGGGCTGTTTTTGTTTAAAATTTTTGCTTTTTCCTGCGCTAATGCGTTTTCAAAGCTGATATCTCTTGGTCTGTAAAAAGGAGTGTCGGCATTTGCAATATTTGAAGATATCATATCTTGGCGAATTGCTCTAAAATCAAGTGCTTTTGCCGCTAATGCATGTGATGCTGAAATCTGTATGCTCATCTTAACTCCTTTGATAAAACAGTACTAGCAAATAAAGTTCCAAATTGTAGTTTTTAGGTATTTAAGCATATCTTAATCACATCTGCTTCATAATGTTTGCCAAGGTTATTAGAGTAACCCGAATTTTTGTTTTACAAGGAGTTCTTATGAAAAGAGCTGGTTTTACTATGATAGAGTTGATATTTGTTATCGTTATTTTAGGTATTTTGGCTGCGGTTGCGTTGCCAAGATTTATAGGTGTTTCTGAGCAGGCAGAGGCTGGTAAATGTCAAGCGTTTGTTGGTACACTAAATCGTACCGTTCTTCCTGCAATGTGGTCTAATATGGTTTTAAACAACCTTACTGTTGCAGAGGCTTTTACTGGTCCTTTGTTGCAAGCTCAGATAGTAGTACCAATAGAATGTGCGGATAATGCAGGAGATGATGAAGCAACAAGAGCTGCTAGTTTTATTGCTGCCGTTACAGGTCCAACTCTGTTTACAATAGAACTTGGAAATGGTAATTTTGATGTAAATGGAACTTTACCAACTCGTACAGAGTCTCCTATCCTTTCATGGACTAAGCAATAATTGCTCTCTCGTTTTCTCTCGTTCCCACGCTCCTGCGTGGGAATGCATATAAAAGTAGTTGTTTTCAAGTTATTTTAGAATAATTTTAAAATTATTACCTAAGGTTTTTTATGAACTCTTCTAGAGCTTTTACCATTATTGAGCTTATTTTTGTTATCGTTGTTTTAGGCATTTTAGCGGGGGTGGCTCTTCCAAAATTTGGCAAAACAAGAGAAATAGCAGATCTTGCCAAGGGTCGTGCGGATGTTGCAACTATTCGTACAGCTATTGTAAATGAGAGACAAACTCAGGTAATTAAAGGAAATCCTTTATATATAACAAAGCTGAGTCCGTCTACTTCGTCCACAACACTTTTTACAGGTGATGGTGTTAACAGAACACTTTTAACATATGGCATAAAAGCAGGAACAGGCTCTGGTGATTGGGCTATTACAAGTGAGAATGTTTATACATTTAAAGTCGGTTCCACAACTACAACTTTTACTTATTATCCTACTGATTCAGGCTCAAATAAAGCAGGGACTTTCGTATGTACGCCTGATACTAACGATTGTAACGCATTAGTTGACTGATAAATTTTTATTTTTTCTAAAGTATCGGACCGTCTGAAAACTTTGCACTACTACAACATAGCACTTCTTAACTCACCGCTAGAATCGTTTACATATCAATCATATAAGACAATAGAAATCGGCACAAAAGTAAAGATAAATGTGAGAAACAGGGATGCTTTTGGAGTGGTTCTATCCACATGTAAAAAACCTGAGTTTGAAACAAACGAGATTTTGGAAGTTTATGATGCTTATTACTCTGAGCAACAGCTTTTGCTTGCTAAGTTTATAGCTTCTTACTATTTTTGTTCGCTTGGTGAAGCGCTTGGGCTTATGCTGGCGTATGTGGCGACACATTCACAAGTAGAACTTGGGAACGAGAGCAAAGACTGCCACGTCGCTACGCTCCTCGCAGTGACGGACTTCGTCATTGCGAGCGAGCACAACCTCGTCATTGCGAGCGAAGCGCGGCAATCTCACAGTAACATTGTTCTCTCAGACAAACAAAAAGAGGCTTTAGCTTTTTTAAAAAAGCATAAGACCTCTCTTCTTTTTGGCGATACCGGCAGCGGAAAAACAGAAATCTACATGTACTATTTTAGTGAGATGATAGAGCAAAACAAACGCTCTATTTTTCTTATGCCTGAAATTTCTCTGACTCCGCAAATGAACCAAAGACTGCACAATCATTTTGGCGATGCAGTTGTTATGTGGCACTCAAAACTTACCCCAAAGCAGAAAAAAGAGGCGCTGGAGAAGATTTATGACGGAAGAGCAAAGATAATAGCAGGTCCCCGTTCGGCTCTGTTTTTGCCCATCAAAGAGCTAGGTCTTATAGTTGTGGATGAGGAGCATGACGACAGCTACAAGTCGTCTTCAAGACCTCGTTACAACGCAAGAGACATCGCTATATATATGGGGAAGCTCTATGACATTCCCGTTGTTTTGGGAAGTGCTACGCCAAGCTTGAGTACCTACGTAAAGTTTCCACATGTAAGACTTAAAGGGGGGTTTTATAACTCTAAAAAAGAGTTTGTTTATGAGAGGAGTGCAGAGAGTTTGTCACCTTTGATAATGGAGAGTCTAAAAAAGAGTCTCCTTGCCAAAGAGCAGACAATAGTTTTTCTCCCTACACGTGCAAATTTCAAGTATCTTATCTGCTCAGATTGCGGACATACCCATAAGTGCGTTTTTTGCAGTGTCGGAATGAGCATCCATCAAAAAACGCGCTCTCTCAAGTGCCACTACTGCAATTTTGCACAGGCAATTCCGCAGGTTTGTTCTGAGTGCAAAGGTCATAATCTCTCAAGTTCAAGGCTGGGAACCGCAGAAGCCGTTAAAGAGATAAAAGAGGCGTTTACAGATGCTGCGGTTGAGCAGTTTGACAGAGATGTTATAACTACGACAAACAAGCTAAAAAGTGCGCTAAAGAGATTTAACGACAAAGAGATTGATATCTTGGTCGGAACTCAGATGCTAAGCAAAGGGCATGACTATCATGGGGTCGCGCAGGCAATTGTTTTAGGCATGGACAACATGTTAAATATGAGCGACTACAGAGCAAGAGAAAAGGCGTTGTCAACTCTCGTCCAAGTAGCGGGGAGAAGCGGGCGAAAAGAGAGTGCAAAAGTTCTGGTGCAGAGTTTTAACGAGAGCTTTTTTAGTGCTTATGTTGATAAGTATGAGGATTTTCTAGAAGAGGAGAAAGAGTACCGCAAAGAGCTCTATCCGCCCTATAAAAAGCTTTGCCGCATACTTTTCTCACACAAAAACGGCATAAAAGCTCAGGAGGCGATGAATGAGATGCAGCAGTGTCTGAAAAATTTCTCAAACGTGGAGATAGTAGGATACGGAAAATGCGCTATTGAGAGGGTTGCGGATAAGTACAGGTTTGAGATACTTCTGCGCTCAGATAAGAGCACGGATATTATAAAAGCGATTTCTACATGTAAGAATGGTCTGGCGGAGATAGACATGGATCCTATCGAATTTGGCTAGAGAGAGTGTTGATTGTCAAAAAACCAGTAAAACGCCATCATTACGCCCGTAGTCTTCTGGTAGCTCTCGTCAAACATAAATTTTTTTGCACTCTCAAGCGGGACATAAACAACCTCTATATCCTCATCATCAAGTCCGCCGCCGTTATTTACCTTCATGGAGTCATCGCAAGCGGCGTAGTAGAGCGTTTGATGTGTTCCTGATATTCCTACGCTTGTATAAAAAGAGCTGATTTTTTGGATATTTTCTATCGGTATGTTATAACCGCACTCTTCTAAGATTTCCTCTTTTGCGATTTGGTCATGGCTTAGATTTTTATCAACTATCCCTGCACAAAGTTCGTACATCATCCCGTTTTCTCTGTTTTTGTTTAAAACTGTAGCGTGAAGCTGTTTTACAAGGATAAAAGCATTTTTTTCTCTGTGCCAAAGCAGCACTGCAACGCTATCATGCGCGATGACTGCTTCCCATACCCTATCTACACCTTTTAGAGAGTAGTTAATCAAGATGGGTTTTATAAATCTAGGATTCTCAAGATTCTGAATCGAGTTTATCTTGTACACACTGCTCCCCGTTAAAAAAGTAGCAGACGTTATCAGGCATAGAGACTCTTGTGAATTTTGTTTCGTTTGTTACATGGAGGTTGAGGCTCTGGTCGTAGTTCGATTTAAGTTTTAAAAATGCTGTTCTCTCGGTACCTTTTAGCTTCTTGGTGGCTACTTGAACGACTCTTAGAGGGTCTATTGCTCGACCGTCTTTATAGAGGCCAAAGTGAAGATGAGGGCCAGTTGAGAGTCCCGTGCTTCCTACATAGCCGATGACTTGGCCTTTTTTAACTGCAGAGCCACTCCTCAACCCTTTTTTAAAAGAGTTTTGGTGTGCATAAAGACTCAAATAACCGTTACTGTGCTCTATTTTTATCAGTTTTCCATAGCCTCTGGTTTCGCCTATAAAAGCCACTCTTCCATCTCCTGCCGCTATAATTGGGGTACCGCGCCCAGCTGCGTAGTCAACGCCTTGATGGGCGCGATATTTTTTAAGCACCGGGTGAAATCTTCTTTTTGTAAAGCGCGATGAAATTCTTGCGTTGTTAACAGGTGTTGCGAGTAAAAATCCCTCAACTTCGTTTCCATCTTGGTTGTAAAACCTGTCGTCGCTGTTTAGGTATATGAAGTGTTTTTTGCCCCTCATTTCGATCATAGCTGCCTTTAGTGTCGGCATTGAGAACGGCTTGCCTAGACGATATTTTTGCTCATACACCATAGCAAGCGTATCGCCTTTTCTGAGGTCATTTTTAAAGTTAAGGGAGTTTTGAAAACTTGAGACAAAAATCTTTGCAAGTTTTTTTGAACCTGTCTCTCTTATGATATCTAGATATGGAGAATGCTCTATTTTGAGAGTAAAAGCTTCGGTTCTCGTTTCGCTGATAATAGGGATAGTTTCAAAGAGATACTGCCCATTATTTTTGTATATATGAATTTGAAGTTCATCATTTAGAGGAATAAAAACCTGAGAAATATCTCCGTTTTTCTCTCTTGAGATTTGGCAGTGAACGCCCGATAAAATCTCTTCACTAAGCTGCTGTTCATCTCCGTCTAGATTGTAATAAAGCGGTCTTAAGGGGAGATTGTTTCTCTCTAAAAACGTCAGATAAGTCTCGCCGCTGCTCCAGCGGAATGTCTCAACGCGTGCGCCAAATAGGGATGTAGTCAAGAATAAAAGTATAAATAATCGAATCATTTGCTATAACCGTAACCATAAATTTTAAAATAATTTTTAAAACTTTAACAAAATTTGCCTTAGTGTGAGGTTTGTTTGATATAATCGCATTATATTATTTACAAAGTGAAAAAATGAAGAAAATATTTCTATTTTTATTTATATCTCTAAAGCTTTTCGGAGCGGTTGTCGAGGCCCCTATTAAAGGGATTAATGATGACGCGACAGAGGTCACTGTAGAGGTTGAGAAGATTGATGTAGGTGTGAGTGGTTTTATAGTTCATGAGATTTCGCAGGGACATACGACAATTTTAAAAAATGCCGTAGTGAAGAGTTTTGATGAGAAGAGTAAAATTGCAAAAGTCGCAATAAGCGAGTATGATGCTCTAAACAGCGGCGCTTTGCCAGATGGAAAATGGGAAGTAAAAGTCGGAGATATGGCTGTTTTGGCTTTTGGATATACAAGGGGTTTGCTGATAGCTCCAAATGAAGATATCTATTACAGAGTTACAAAAAACTCAAAATTGCAGTGGGTTCACCCTGATATTTTTGCAACCCTTTTGTCGTTTAACGGACATCCTACACCAATAAGAAGTGATTTTACCCAGATGAGCGTTGAGAGTTCTGTAGGTTTGGTGTTTATTTATTTGGACGAGAGAGTCTATACATTGGATGCAAAAAGTTTTAACATTTTAGCCATTACAGATGCAAAACTAGAGCAAAAAGAGACAAATCTTCCGTTTTATACAAGGGTTCCTAGGATTAATGCCAATTGGTGGGGAGATGGAAGCGACGAACTTGAGGAGTATGAACCTTACTACTACGAACTGATGCTAATAGCAAATCCGCAAAACAAAGAGCTTCATGAGATTCTAAAAAGCGGTAGCAAAAAACTAAAAGAATTACTTGAAGAATTTAATTCTGGAGGAATAAAACATAATAAACAAAAAGTATTTAAACCGTTTGAAGTATTTAAATCATCTGAAGAATTTAATTCCGGAGGAATAAAAAATGATAAACAAAAAGTATTTAAACCATTTTAGGAGCATTGTCGGCGAAGAAAATATCTACTACGACAAAGCGCATTTAATAGCCTACTCTTATGATGCAACACGTGAGCATTTTGAGCCTGACGCAGTTATATTTCCAAGAGATGAAGATGATATAAGCAAGATTCTAAAGTACTGCAATGAGCATAGAATCATTATAGTTCCTCGCGGTGCAGGAAGCGGTTTTACGGGCGGAGCACTTCCAAGCAGCGGCGGAATTGTGTTGGCTATGGAAAAGCATATGAATAAAATTCTAGAGATTGATATGAAAAACATGGTTGCAGTCGTTCAGCCGGGAGTTATTAACATGGATTTGCAAAAGGCAGTTGAAGAGGTGGGACTTTTCTATCCGCCAGATCCTGCTTCTCAAGAGTACTCAAGCATCGGCGGTAATGTGAGCGAAAACGCAGGCGGTATGAGAGCTGCGAAGTACGGTATTACAAAAGATTATGTCATGGCAACTCGTGCGGTACTTCCAAACGGAGATATCATTAAAGCCGGAAAGAGAACCATAAAAGATGTGGCAGGATACAATATCAGCGGCATCTTAATCGCATCAGAGGGGACTTTGGCGGTGCTTAGCGAAATAACGCTAAAACTTATCCCAAAACCGAAAATGACAAAAACTGCAATGGGTATTTTCCCGACCGTGAGTATGGCTATGGAAGCGGTCTATAAAACTATGGCAAGCGGAATTACGCCTGTTGCAATGGAATTTTTAGATAATTTAACCATAAGAGCGGTTGAGCAGACTTACAAAAAAGGGCTTCCTATTGATGCTGGTGCGCTTTTGGTGACAGATGTTGACGGAAATCTTGAAGAGGATTTGAACTATCAACTCTCCCAGATTGAGAAAGTTTTTCGCGAAAACGGATGCAGTGAGTTTAAGGTCGCAAAAGATGATAAAGAGGCAAAAGATATCTGGTTTGCAAGAAGAAACGCATCTCCTTCGCTGAGTGTTTATGGAAGCAAAAAGTTAAATGAAGACGTAACTGTTCCACGCTCTGCGCTGCCTGAGTTGTTAGAGAGATTTTATGCAATTGCCGATAAATACAATATTAAAATCCCATGCTTTGGGCATACTGGGGATGGCAATGTTCATACAAACGTAATGGTTGACGGCAAAGACCCAGAGCAGGTAAAGATTGCTTATCGGGCGATAGAAGAGGTGTTTCAGGCTACTATCGATTTAGGCGGTACACTTAGCGGAGAGCATGGCATAGGTCTTGCAAAAGCTCCCTACATGTCGATGGCGTTTACTCCCGAAGAGATGGCTCTATTTAAATCTATTAAGATGGCGTTTGACCCAAACAACATCCTTAATCCTGCAAAGATGGGATTAAATTAATAATCCCATAGAGTAAAAAAGATATATTTGTTATGTTTTTTTATAGATTAGTGTTATTGTGTCATAATAAAACCTAGATATAGAGGTGGGGAGTTTTTTGGTGCCGATTTTTAAAAAAATTTATAATCACGTCAAACTTTTTATAACATCATTTATAGACAAAGACCTCACCTTTTATGCTGCAAGTCTTAGCTTTTATACCATATTAACGCTGATTCCCCTTCTGCTCATAGTTCTTACGCTCTTTACCTCTCTGCCAAATTTTTCAGAGCATTATGTCAAGATTCAGGAGTTTATATTTTCAAACCTTATGCCGGTAAACTCTGACACGCTGATGGGGCATATAAACTCATTTTTACAAAATTCAATCAAGATGAGCATGATAAGTTTTGCAGTAATCATCGTCTCTTCGCTCCTCTTTTTTCAAAACTTCGAGTATATAGCCAATAAGATATTTCATGCAAAAAACAGGGGGGTCTGGCAGTCTGTAACTACGTTTTGGACTCTTTTGACATTAACACCTATAGGACTTGGAGTCTCTTTTTATATAACAGGTTACGCTGCTTCTTTGATGGCAAGCAGCGAGTATACGTCTTGGATTAACATACTGCCTTATGTTCCATATCTCATTATTTGGGCGCTCTTTTTTCTTATATTTCAAATATCGGCAAACACTAAAATCAGCGCAAAAGCTTCGCTTATCAGCTCATTTGTGACATCAATAATTTTTAGTGTTGCAAAAAACGGTTTTATCTACTACGTTTTTTACAACAAAGCATATGAGACAATGTACGGCTCATTCTCTATTCTCATCTTTCTATTTTTATGGATTTATGCCTCATGGATTATCTTTGTCTACGGCCTTAAACTATGCTACATTATAAATCGCATGTATGAAAACAGAGCTTCCAAAGAGAAGCAGACTCCACATGAAAAACCTCATGAAAACAGCCCCGATGGAGAGCGTGAGATAAAAATAGAAGAGGTAGGGGTTTAGTTTTATCAAAACTCCTTCTCTTCCCATCTCTATAAGCCAAAGCAGCGGTGCGTCAAAAAGATTTCCAAAATTTATCAGATGTAGAAATATGCTTAACGGATAAAAGAGGGTAAAAAGTGTCGTCCAGATGATTGAAAGCGGGTGATAGACGCTGAAGTTTTCAAATATTGCCAAAGAAAACGGAAGCATCATAACATAAACCCAGATGGGCAGAAGTGTGAATCGCCATAGCTTGTTTAGATGCTTAAAATGAATCAGAAAAAGAAATATATAAAAAACTCCGCTTGCCGAGAGCCAGAAACCAAGTGAGAAGAAAAGGCGCGGGAAAAATGACAAAATAAGCAATACGCTTAAAAAGAGAGTCTGCATCGATACTATTTTAATGCCTCTGTCGTAAAGCACAAAACCAATTACCAGCATTCCAAAAGCGCGGATAAGCGACGGCGGAGAATCTAAAAATAACATGTAGAAAAAAAGCGTAAATGCCACCGCCAAAAATATATCGAGTTTTGAGTTTCTATATGGAAAGTATCTGTTTTGCGCAAATGAGTAAACTGGGCGCAAAAATAGGTAGAGCAGGGCACTTAGGACGCCGAGGTGAAAACCGCTTATGGCAAGCAGATGAGAGACCCCCAAATTTGAAAAAGTTTTTTGTAAATCACTATCAAGCGGCGCAGCAGTGTAGAGAGCCTGATATATATTTGCAACGTTTTTATCTTCATGTGAAGCTGATATGTAAGCATTTAGTCCATTTTTTAGAGTGAGAGACTCATTTATATCTTTGATTTTGCTATTTGCATAAAAGGTAGTCAGGTACCCCTGAAAGTTCAAATCTTTTGGCCATATTTCAAGTTTTAGTCTCTTTGTTTTTACATCTTGAAGCGATTTTTTTGCGGTTGTATAAAATGTCAGCCCATCTGAACTTTTTAGTTTTAGCACCTGGTAGGTTCTGTTGTTTTTGCTCTTTGTGTACTGTTTTAATACGCTAGCTTCAACAAGTGCCGAGTCAAAGCGGTTAAACTCCAAAAAGTTTCTATACTCTATAAAAAGTGAAACGCTTAGGATGAGCAAGCAAGCAAAGATAAAGATGAAAAAGTCCCGCTTTTTGTTAAATAACGAGACTCTCTCTATCATCTTTTAGAGCGGCGGCATTGAGATGGAGTCGTTGGAGAAATTGATATTTGCAGAGCGCGTGTCAACATTTTCATAAATGGTCTCAACGCCTTTTGCATAAGGAAGCGGATCTATAAACTTGGTAAGTTTTTTCTGAAAAACAAGTTTTACATGTCCTGTAGGACCGTTTCTCTGCTTGCCGATGATGATTTCGGCATCTTCTTCCTCTTTTTCAATGTATGTCGAAGTAAACTCTTTGCCTTCGCTTTTAGCTGCTTTTTCGCGCTCTTTCTCCTCTTTGTAGAGGTAGACGTCATCGCGGTAAACAAAGAGGATGATGTCCGCATCCTGCTCGATAGAGCCGGACTCACGGATATCGCTGAGCATCGGTCTTTTGTCGTTTCTGGATTCAAGTCCGCGGTTTAGCTGAGAGAGTGCGACAATCGGCATGTTTAGCTCACGTGCGAGCATTTTAAGCCCGCGAGATATTTCTGAGACCTGTAAGTGTCTGTCTTGAGTTCCGATACCGCTCATAATCTGTAGGTAGTCGATTACTGCTATCTCTATCTCTGGGTGCTGATTTTTGAGCTTTCTTAGCTTTGAGCGAAGCTGGTTTATGTTTATGCTTCCGTGGTCGTCAACATATAATTTTGCGCTGTTCATTCTGTCAATAGCGCCGTTTAGTGAACTCCACTGGTCATCATTCATATCGCCGACGCGAAGTTTTTGAAGAGGAATGGACGTCTGAATAGAGAGAAGTCTAAGCATTAGCTGTTCTGCAGGCATCTCAAGCGAAAAAAATGCAACACCTTTTCCTTGAACGATAAGGCTGTTTACTGTGTTGAGTATAAAAGAGGTTTTTCCCATGGCAGGACGCGCAGCTACAATTACCAAATCACCTTTTCCAAAACCGGTCGTCATCTTGTTTAGTTCGTGAAAACCTGTATCAACGCCGACAAGCACATTATTTCCGCGAGCTTTCATCTCCTTGATGTACTCCATCGTGTCGAATGTCATCTTTGGAGAGTCTTTAAAGTCGCTTGTCTGGTTGTTTTGGGTTATCTCATAGAGCTTTTTTTCTACAATATCAACAACTTCCGCACTTGGAAGCTCCTCTTCAACTGTTACTCTTTTTATCTCGGTTGTAAGCGTCAAAAGATTGCGTTTGAGTGATTTATCTTTTATCTCATCGACGTAGGCTCTTGTGTTTGAGATTGGATTTGCAGAGAGAATCTCAAGCATGACATGCTCATCAAACTTTTTCATCTTGATGAGCTCTTTTTTTATAAACTCCTCATCAATAGGCTGATCTTTTTGCAAAAGCAGAGTCATTACATGAAAGATATCCTGATGAGCAGGAAGATAGAAATCATCTTTTTTTAGCGTGCTACTAAGTTCGTCAAACTGACTTGGCTCAAAAACTATAGAGCTTAATATGCTTCTCTCAAAAGCTAAATTGTATAAATTATCGTGCATTACTCAGCCTCTTTCGCCATTTTTTCAACTTCTTCTACAAATCTCTCTACAAGTTCGTTCTCGTCTAGATTTGCAACGACTTCACCCTTTACCATGACAAGACCTTTTCCTTTGCCGTAAGCAATGGCTACGTCCGCATGTGCGGCTTCGCCAATAGCATTTACAACGCATCCCATAACCGAGACGTTAAGCGGCGCTTTTATGTGTGCTGTTCGTCTCTCTATCTCGCCGACCGCACTCACCAAATCAGCTTCGATACGTCCGCAGGTAGGGCATGAGATGATATTTAACCCATCTTTTGCCGCGCCGCTGTCTTTTAAAATAGCACGTGCGACGTTTATCTCCTCTTCAAGCTCTCCGGTGATACTTACTCTCATCGTATCGCCGATACCGTCAAGCAGAAGTGCGCCAAGACCGATAGAGCTTTTTACGGTTGCATGAAACAAGGTTCCTGCTTCTGTAACTCCAAGATGAAAAGGATAGCTGTTTTTTGGGCGAAGCATACGGTACGCGTCAACGGTTCTTTGTACGTCGCTTGCTTTTAGGGAGATTTTGATGTCGCTAAACCCCAAATCTTCAAGAAACTTAATGTTGTACTCTGCGGATGCCACCATTCCCTCAGCAGTCTGCCCGTACTTGTCTAAAAACTCTTTTTCCAAACTTCCTGCATTTACGCCGATGCGAATAGGGATATTACGAGCGCTACATGCTTTCACTACCTCTTTTACACGCTCTTTTGAGCCGATATTTCCTGGATTTATGCGTATGCAGTCAACAACTTCGGCGGCAATAAGTGCAAGACGATGGTTGAAGTGAATATCTGCAACAAGCGGGAGTGAAATCTGCTCTTTGATTGACTTTAGTGCCAGCGCATCTTCCATCTGCGGAACTGCTACACGTACAATGTCGCACCCTGCAAAGTGGAGTCTTTTTATCTGCTCAACTGTAGCCTCAACATCGGAAGTTTTTGAGAATGTCATCGACTGAACGCTGATAGGCGCGTCACCGCCAACTGCAACATTGCCAACAAATATCTGTTTGGTTGGGTATCTTTTTATCATAAAGAGATTTTATCTCTTTTGGTCTAAAAAAGTGCTTTGGTATTTATTGGTTGAATTCAGGATTAATAAAAATGCATAATTTAATTTATTTCGGATAAAATCTAAGCAAAGTTAAAATTAACAATTAGAGTAAAAAATGAAAAAAGAATACGATAAGGCACTTTATAGACTTCTTCAAATTTTAAAACGTCTCTATGAAGGCGAAGTGCTTATAGCTAAAAACTTAGCACTAGATTTTAATGTTTCGCCGCGAACTATACGCCGTGATTTTACGAGACTTTCCTATTTTCCTATTGAAAAAACTAGTGATGGTTATAAATATGAAGATGGTTTTCATCTCCTTAAAAGCTCAAAAGAAGACGAGGTCTTACTTTTTGAAATGTTTGAGCAGTTTTCAAAAAGTATGGGTGACGGTGCCTCTAAAATTATCTCTAAACAACTTTCAAAGCTTCATAATCCATCTGCAAAACATCCATTCTTTTTTAATGCAGTCATTGAGGATATTACCGATAAAAGTGAACTATTTTTAATTATGCAAGATGCTATAGAACAAAAGCGTGTCGTATCTTTGGAGTATCTAACTGTAACACGAGAGGTAGACCCATATAAAATTGCAAGCTTTGAGGGATTTTGGTATCTTTTTTGTAAGGAAAACAACAAATACAAAACTTTTTATTTTAAAGATATTCAAAATGTTTCTCTAAAAGAGCAGACTTTTACATGCGATATACACGCGTTACAAGTGATGGAAAATGCTTTGAATATCTGGTTTGAAGCACAAGAAGAAGTTTTTGAAGTGCTGCTACATGTAAATAATAATATAGCAAAACATCTCTCTAGGCGTCCACTGAGTAAAACACAAAGAGTGTTCAAATATTATGAAAACGGCGACATTGAGATAAGCGTACATGCCACGAGTGATAGTGAAGTAATCCACATGCTAAAAAAATGGCTCCCAAATCTCAAAGTAATTGCACCTTTACGGATTCATGAAACATTTAAAAAGGAGCTGCAAAAATACATTGACGCGTAAAAAGGACATGACGTTGTCCGTAAGCTATGTAAAAATAACAATCAAAAAAAGGAGTTTAGATGCTAGACCAATTTAAAAATCAATACGCACTTTCAAAAACTTTGCGTTTTGAACTTAAACCTCTCGGCGAAACGCTCAAACACATAGAAGCTAAAGGTCTCATTGCGCAAGATAAAACACGTGCAGAGGAGTATCAAGAAGTAAAAACAGTTATCGATAAGTACCACAAAGCATTTATTGAAGAAGCACTTGATGCTGTTTCATTGAGTAAACTTGAAGATTACGAAATTGCGTTTTTTGATAAAAATCGCGACGAAAAAGCTTTTGAAAAACTTCAAGATGTATTACGCAAAGAGATTGTTGTAAGTTTTAAGAAACATCCTAAGTTTGCAACATTATTTAAAAAAGAGCTTATCAAACTTGATTTGAAAAATTGGCAGAATTTATCTGAAGAAGAAAAAGAGCTTGTGAAACACTTTGATAATTTCACTACATACTTTACTGGCTTTCATGAAAATCGTGCCAATATGTACACAGATGAAGCAAAACACTCTTCTATCGCATACCGCATCATCCACGAAAACTTGCCTATCTTTTTAACAAACCAAAAACTTTTTGAGACAATCAAACAAAAAGCACCGCATCTCGCACAAGAGACGCAAAATGCCCTGCTTGAACATCTAAATGGAGCAGTTGTAGAGGATATGTTTGAACTAAGTTATTTCAATCGTATGCTTTCGCAAACCCATATTAATCTTTACAATCAAATGATTGGCGGTATTAAAAAGGATGAACTAAAAATTCAAGGTTTTAATGAAAAAATCAATCTTTATCGTCAAGCAAAAGGCTTGTCTAAGCGTGATTTACCAAATCTTAAACCATTACACAAACAAATACTAAGCGACCGAGAGACGCTCTCTTGGCTCCCAGAAGCATTTGAAAATTACGAAGAGCTTGTGAAAGGTGTGCAAACCTATTTTGGCAACGAGGTGTTAGCCTTTGAATGTTGTGACGGTAAAGTGAATCTTTTAGAAAAGCTGCCTGAACTTTTAGCGCAAACGCAAGATTACGATTTGTCCAAAATCTATTTTAAAAATGATGTGGCGCTCACAAGTGCATCACAAGTGATTTTCAAAGATTATCGCATCATCAAAGAAGCGCTTTGGGAAGTCAATAAACCTAAAAAGTCAAAAGATTTAGCCGCAGACGAAGAGAAGTTTTTTAACAAAAAAAACAGTTATTTTAGTATTGAGCAGATTGATGGAGCTTTAAAGTCGGCTCAACTTTCTGTAAAAATGATGGAGTATTTTCAAAGCGAATCTAGTAAACTCATCGAGCAAATCCAAACCGCTTACAACGATTGGAAACAAAACAGCTCAAACAAAGAACTCTTAAAAACGTTTTTAGATACGCTACTTTCGTATCAACGGCTTTTAAAACCGCTTAATGCTCCAAACGACCTTGAAAAAGATGTGGCTTTTTATGCCTATTTTGATTCCTATTTTGCGAGTCTAAGCGGTGTGGTTAAACTCTACGACAAAGTGCGAAACTTCATGACGAAAAAACCGTACTCACTTGAAAAATTTAAACTCAATTTTGAAAACCCAGAGTTATTGGGTGGATGGCCAGTTGACAGAGAGATTGCAACTTCATCAGTAATTTTTAAAAAAGATGGGTTATTTTACTTAGGAATATTAAGTAGTGGAAGTAAGCGTTTTTTTAAAAATCATCCTTTACCGACAGATAAAACAGATGTTATATTAAAAATGAATTATTTACAGGCAGCAGACCCAAGTAAAGATGTTCAAAATCTCATGGTAATAAATGGGAAAACTGTTAAAAAAAATGGAAGAAAAGAAAAAAGTGGAGAATTTGCAGGTGAAAATTTACAACTAGAAAGTTTAAAAAATCAATATCTTCCAAATGAAATTAATGAAATCCGTAAAGCAAAATCATATTCAAAAATGAGCATAACTTTTAATAAGAATGATTTAGTGAAATTTATTGATTATTATAAACAAAGAACGATTGAATATTTTAACCAGTATTCTTTTGAATTTAATGCGAGTGAAAATTACAAGGATTTTGGAGAGTTTACTGAGCATATTAACCAACAAGCTTATCAGATTAAATTTGTTGAAATTTCACAAAGTTATTTAAATTCTCTTGTCGATGCAGGCAAGCTATACCTATTCCAAATCTACAACAAAGATTTCTCCCCATTTAGCAAAGGTACGCCAAATATGCACACACTTTATTGGCGTGCACTTTTTGATGAAAAAAATCTCGCCGATGTAATCTACAAGCTCAATGGGCAAGCGGAGATATTTTTCCGTCAAAAGTCAATCGACTATTCCGAAGAGAAACTTAAACTTGGGCATCACCACAATACGCTTAAAGATAAATTCGCATACCCGATTATCAAAGACCGCCGTTTCGCTTTTGATAAGTTCCAGTTTCATGTACCCATAACGCTCAACTTTAAAGCAAAGGGCAACGAAAATATCACGCCACAAACTTTTGAGTATATTCGTGCAAATCCCGACAATATCAAAGTTATTGGTATCGACCGCGGTGAGCGCCATCTGCTCTATCTTTCACTTATTGATGCTAAAGGGCAGATTGTAGAACAATTTACACTGAATCAAATAGTAAATAGTTATAACAGTAAAGAGCATGTTATCGACTACCATGCCAAACTTGACGCAAAAGAAAAAGACCGTGATAAAGCACGTAAAGAGTGGGGAACTGTCGAAAATATCAAGGAGCTTAAAGAAGGATATTTAAGTCACGTCATCCATAAAATCGCGACACTCATCGTTGAACACGGTGCGATCGTAGCGATGGAAGATCTCAACTTCGGCTTTAAACGAGGACGTTTCAAAGTAGAAAAACAGGTCTATCAAAAATTTGAAAAAGCGCTTATCGACAAGCTGAACTATCTGGTCGATAAGAAAAAACAGCCCGACGAGTTAGGCGGTATTTTTAACGCACTCCAACTTACGAACAAGTTCCAAAGCTTTGAAAAAATGGGGAAACAAAACGGATTTTTATTTTATGTGCCTGCGTGGAATACTTCTAAAATAGACCCAGTTGCAGGGTTTGTCGATCTCTTTGATACTCGTTATGCAAGTGTAGAAAAATCCAAAGCGTTTTTTGCTAAATTTAAATCCATATGCTACAACGAAACCAAAGACTACTTTGAGTTTGCATTTGATTACAACGACTTTACCGACAAAGCCAAAGAGACTCGTAGCGAATGGACACTTTGTACTTATGGTGAGCGAATTGTGAGTTTTAGAAATGCGGAAAAAAATCACCAATGGGACAATAAAACACTTCATCTCACAACCGAATTTAAAAATTTATTTGGTAATTATACGGGTGACTTAAAAGCAACGATTTTAGCGCATGACGACAAAGAATTTTTTGAGAAGCTTTTACGCCTTTTACGTTTTACACTTCAGATGCGTAACTCTATTACGGGTACTGACATAGATTACCTTGTCTCTCCTGTCGCAGATAAACAAGGAAATTTTTACGATAGCCGCAAAGCTCATGGTTTGTTACCAAAAGACGCCGACGCAAACGGTGCGTACAACATTGCTCGTAAAGGCTTGATGCTCATGCGTCGCATCCAAAAAGCCGATGACCTCAAAAAAGTAAATTTGGCGATTTCAAATCGTGACTGGCTCCGCTATGCTCAAGGTTTGGAGAGCTAGTGTGGAGCCTTATATCCCGATTTCGTTTTTAAACGATTTTATCTTTTGTCCTCGCTCGATTTACTTTCATCAGCTTTACGGCAGAAGTGATGAAAGTTTGTATCACAGTACCGACCAAAGTGAGGGTAAAGCCGCACATGCGACAGTCGATGCAAAAACCTACACAACGGCAAAAAAAGTGCTGCAAACCATAGAAATCTATAGCCAGACATATGGTTTAGGTGGAAAAATAGACACTTTTGACACAGCTACCGGAGTGCTAACTGAGCGTAAAAAAAAGATAAAAGTAATCTATGACGGCTATATCTACCAACTTTATGCACAGTACCATTGTTTGGTGGAGTCGGGTTACGAGGTACATGCCATGAGACTTTACAGTATGGATGACAATAAAGTGTACCCCATTGCATTGCCAAGTCAAGACAAAGCGCATCAGAGTGCTTTTGAATCACTTTTACAACAAATACGCATTTTTGATATGAGTGCACCCTTTGCCGTAAACCCAAACAAATGCTTTCGATGTATCTACCGTTATTTATGTGATGTGGCAATATGATGAGTCTTCCAGATTTCAAACAAAAGCAGATCATTATTGCACTTTTAAACCATGGCGAAAAATTGAGTTTTAAAAACGATAATTTTGTCATTACAGACGCAGATGGGAAGATTAAACATCAATCGACATGCTATAGACTTTTTGCACTTATGATAGTCGGAAATATCAGTATCACCTCGGGGCTTTTACAGCGTTCAAAGAAGTTTGGTTTTAGTATCACGCTACTAAGTTACGGGCTTATCCCCTATGGCATGTGGCAGTATAAAACCGAAGGAAATTTTCTGTTGCGACAAAAACAATACGCTTATAAAAGTAATGCTATTGCACTTCATATTGTGCAAAACAAAATCGATCAGCAGATTATCCATCTGCAAAAAAGACGTAACAAATCAGACGCTTTGACTCAAGCTATTGATAAACTTCGTGACTATCGAGGAAGACTTTTAGATGAGTCTTTAGATTTTCAAGAAATTTTAGGTGTTGAGGGCGTGGCTTCGCGACTTTATTTTGCCCACATGTTTGACAATATCGAGTGGAACGGGCGAACGCCCAGAACCAAAAAAGATATTATCAACCTTTTGTTAGATATAGGCTACATGCAACTTTTCCATCTCATAGACGCTATGCTTAATCTCTACGGCTTTGATACCTACAAAGGTGTTTATCACAAAGAGTTTTATCAGCGAAAATCTTTAGTCGCAGATATTGTAGAGCCGTTTCGACCTATAGTGGATTATAGAATCAGAAAAGCCTATAATCTAGGACAAATCAATCCAGATGATTTTGATTTTATAAATGGTCAATACCGTCTTTTTGGAGATAAAGCAAAGCCATATACTAAATGGCTCTTAGAAGCGATTTTGGAATATAAAAACGAAATGTTTTTGTATGTACAGCAGTACTATAGAGCATTTATGCAAGAGAGAACCATTGGTGCATACCCGATGTTTTTAGGAAAAATACCATGATTATAGTTTCATATGACATTAGTAACGACAAACTTCGTACAAGATTTTCAAAATTTCTTTTAAAATACGGTTTTCGTTTGCAGTACTCGATATTTCAAATCCGAAACAGCAAAAGAATTTTGGCGTTAGTTTCTTCCGAAATAAAAAATAAGTTTGAAAAATGTTTCTCTCAAACAGATAGTATCATCATTTTTAATCTGAGTGAACAGTGTAAAATAACAAGGTACGGTTATGCCAAAAACGATGAGGAAGACCTAATCATAATTGATTAAAATGCAAACCTTAGTCTTTATGCGTTTTTTATTGAATTATTGCCAACTTTTTACCTCATTTTTGAATAAAAATAGGGTAAAATGGCACGTATGGTAACAAAAATGGCAGTTTATCTGTCTAAAGATACCACCAAATTTCTACTGTTGTAGATTACAAAGTTTTGTACCTGCTCTACTGTGTCTAAAGATACCACCAAATTTCTACTGTTGTAGATCTATTCTTAATCCAGTTTTACTTTTTTTGTCTAAAGATACCACCAAATTTCTACTGTTGTAGATTTTGATAGTGTAAAGATAGAGGTTGATAGTCTAAAGATACCACCAAATTTCTACTGTTGTAGATTCGGGTACATATTTATTGCCTGACGGGGTCTAAAGATACCACCAAATTTCTACTGTTGTAGATATAAAGCAATATGTTTAGTTCACGTTGTCTAAAGATACCACCAAATTTCTACTGTTGTAGATTCAAGTGATGCACCTAGCGCAAACTCGTCTAAAGATACCACCAAATTTCTACTGTTGTAGATCTAGAAATTTCAATCCATCGTGACGAAGGTCTAAAGATACCACCAAATTTCTACTGTTGTAGATACGAGATATTTGAACTTCTCATTATCAGGTCTAAAGATACCACCAAATTTCTACTGTTGTAGATAAAAAGCAAAACAAGCGAAGCGCAAGGGTCTAAAGATACCACCAAATTTCTACTGTTGTAGATCTTGTTGATATATTCTTTTAAGTCGTTGTCTAAAGATACCACCAAATTTCTACTGTTGTAGATTTGAAGCAGTGCCTCCGCCTTTTGAGGGTCTAAAGATACCACCAAATTTCTACTGTTGTAGATGAACAAAAGACGACCATTTCCACTCAAGTCTAAAGATACCACCAAATTTCTACTGTTGTAGATAAGTTCTTCGATTTTTGTTTCTTTTCGTCTAAAGATACCACCAAATTTCTACTGTTGTAGATAAAGATATTTTAAAGGCACAAGTGAGCGTCTAAAGATACCACCAAATTTCTACTGTTGTAGATGAGGATTTGTACGGGATTTTGTTTTTTGTCTAAAGATACCACCAAATTTCTACTGTTGTAGATAACCTAAAATGCCTCGTAACTGTTGCGTCTAAAGATACCACCAAATTTCTACTGTTGTAGATAAAATAACCTCAAAGAAGTAGTTTTTGTCTAAAGATACCACCAAATTTCTACTGTTGTAGATAAGTTAAATCATTCAAATCGGCGAACAAGTCTAAAGATACCACCAAATTTCTACTGTTGTAGATTTTTACAGATACCTCTCGACATACTCTTGTCTAAAGATACCACCAAATTTCTACTGTTGTAGATATGACAACTCCACTCTTTACAAGTCAAGTCTAAAGATACCACCAAATTTCTACTGTTGTAGATGATAATGAAGAGATAGAAACAGAGTTGGTCTAAAGATACCACCAAATTTCTACTGTTGTAGATGAATAGCATCGGTTGGGATTTCTCTATGGTCTAAAGATACCACCAAATTTCTACTGTTGTAGATTAGGAAGCTCCGTCATTTATGGCGGGGGTCTAAAGATACCACCAAATTTCTACTGTTGTAGATACATTAAGCAGACTTCTTAAAGAGGCAAGTCTAAAGATACCACCAAATTTCTACTGTTGTAGATCTTTACCCCTTAGTACTAGTTCGATTGTCTAAAGATACCACCAAATTTCTACTGTTGTAGATAAAATGTTTGATACGAACATAACCCAAGTCTAAAGATACCACCAAATTTCTACTGTTGTAGATATCGCTCGTTTTCGTCAAGCAGTTTGTGTCTAAAGATACCACCAAATTTCTACTGTTGTAGATATAGAATGTATAACGAAGATAAAAAAAGTCTAAAGATACCACCAAATTTCTACTGTTGTAGATCCCAATCCACCAACGGAAGCCAACATAGTGTCTAAAGATACCACCAAATTTCTACTGTTGTAGATATAGATTTACAATGTATTTTAGTGCCAGTCTAAAGATACCACCAAATTTCTACTGTTGTAGATTCAAGTTCTTCCATTGTCTCCATCATAAGTCTAAAGATACCACCAAATTTCTACTGTTGTAGATGTAGCTACTGCTGATTTTGCAATAGATGTCTAAAGATACCACCAAATTTCTACTGTTGTAGATAAGCAAGAGCGGCTTTTACTCTCTCATCGGTCTAAAGATACCACCAAATTTCTACTGTTGTAGATTTATAATCCAGAACACATTGCTCATTAAGTCTAAAGATACCACCAAATTTCTACTGTTGTAGATCCATTATTGCGTTAATAGTTTTTATATGTCTAAAGATACCACCAAATTTCTACTGTTGTAGATTTAGCTCACTCCTCAAGTTCTTATATTGTCTAAAGATACCACCAAATTTCTACTGTTGTAGATCACTAAATATCAAGAGCTTAAAACAAAAGTCTAAAGATACCACCAAATTTCTACTGTTGTAGATATATTCTCGTTAAGAGTTGGTATTATTGTCTAAAGATACCACCAAATTTCTACTGTTGTAGATCTCTTAAAGAGCTATCTCGTACAAACGGTCTAAAGATACCACCAAATTTCTACTGTTGTAGATATTCAAGCACACGCCTTTGATATAGGTCGTCTAAAGATACCACCAAATTTCTACTGTTGTAGATCTTGTGACGGTGAGAGAACACCTTTAAGTCTAAAGATACCACCAAATTTCTACTGTTGTAGATAGTAATGATGCCCTGTTGTATCTTCTAGGTCTAAAGATACCACCAAATTTCTACTGTTGTAGATGCAGGTACACTCTTCAACACTTCATCAGTCTAAAGATACCACCAAATTTCTACTGTTGTAGATCAATGCACTCTCCCTCTGCTTCAATCTCGTCTAAAGATACCACCAAATTTCTACTGTTGTAGATAATCAAGCGGAACTATTTAGAAAGGGTAGTCTAAAGATACCACCAAATTTCTACTGTTGTAGATACAAATAGATTAATTCAACAAGGAGTGATGTCTAAAGATACCACCAAATTTCTACTGTTGTAGATAGAAAAGCACTCGAGGCTGTGTATAGTGGTCTAAAGATACCACCAAATTTCTACTGTTGTAGATTACCCAACTAATCCTGCTACCCCTTTTGTCTAAAGATACCACCAAATTTCTACTGTTGTAGATAATGAATGTTAAATCCTCGTTGAACTGGTCTAAAGATACCACCAAATTTCTACTGTTGTAGATAAAGAAGCATCAACCCGCTTAGAGTAGAGTCTAAAGATACCACCAAATTTCTACTGTTGTAGATGCAAACAAGAAAGCAGCCAAAGCAAACGGGGTCTAAAGATACCACCAAATTTCTACTGTTGTAGATGTGAGTGGGGCAAAATTCCCTGCTACTGTCTAAAGATACCACCAAATTTCTACTGTTGTAGATAACTAAATGTTAATAATCTACAAATAACGTCTAAAGATACCACCAAATTTCTACTGTTGTAGATTTTGTCTACACTTTGTAGCTTCATCCCGTCTAAAGATACCACCAAATTTCTACTGTTGTAGATAGAGTGGTCGTCATACCCTGCTTCTGCGTCTAAAGATACCACCAAATTTCTACTGTTGTAGATATGAAACTCAAAAACAGACCAATGAGGCGTCTAAAGATACCACCAAATTTCTACTGTTGTAGATTCATGACTCTGGACTTTATCATAGTGCAGTCTAAAGATACCACCAAATTTCTACTGTTGTAGATAAATAGCTCTCTCTGGTTTTTCTTCTTTTGTCTAAAGATACCACCAAATTTCTACTGTTGTAGATATGAAGATTCAATAGCATTGTATAAATTGTCTAAAGATACCACCAAGTTTCTACTGTTGTAGATGCACCATGTAAAACACTACAATAAACGCAGTCTAAAGATACCACCAAATTTCTACTGTTGTAGATAAACCTCGTCTATCTTATAAGGGATTGTGGTCTAAAGATACCACCAAATTTCTACTGTTGTAGATTTTTTTACGTCAATAACCATTGATAAAGTCTAAAGATACCACCAAATTTCTACTGTTGTAGATTTTGTACCAATATCAAAGAATGTATCTGGTCTAAAGATACCACCAAATTTCTACTGTTGTAGATTGTACAATTTCATCATCTCACAAGCTCTGTCTAAAGATACCACCAAATTTCTACTGTTGTAGATAGAAGAGAACTTGCTCTTTTGCTATTTTGTCTAAAGATACCACCAAATTTCTACTGTTGTAGATTTCCAATTCTCTTGATGTATCTCGTGACGTCTAAAGATACCACCAAATTTCTACTGTTGTAGATATGAGTTTGAAGCAGATAGTGACAAGATGTCTAAAGATACCACCAAATTTCTACTGTTGTAGATTCATATTCAATCTCATATAAAAATGATAGTCTAAAGATACCACCAAATTTCTACTGTTGTAGATGAATATCATCAAGCTCTGGATGTTGTCGTCTAAAGATACCACCAAATTTCTACTGTTGTAGATGGAAATTTATTTAAAGGATAGGTGTATGGTCTAAAGATACCACCAAATTTCTACTGTTGTAGATTAATGAGCTTAATACGGGGGTTGTGGAAGTCTAAAGATACCACCAAATTTCTACTGTTGTAGATGTCTGTCAAAACGCATTTCGTGGATATGGTCTAAAGATACCACCAAATTTCTACTGTTGTAGATGTCGCAAAAGTTGTAAAAGTAAATGCAAAAAGTCTAAAGATACCACCAAATTTCTACTGTTGTAGATTAATGAGCTTAATACGGGGGTTGTGGAAGTCTAAAGATACCACCAAATTTCTACTGTTGTAGATTTAGGAGGAATATTGCACAAAAAGGTTGTCTAAAGATACCACCAAATTTCTACTGTTATAGATTACTATTTACCCCTCTTAAAGCCCTATTGTCTAAAGATACCACCAAATTTCTACTGTTGTAGATATGCAGCAACCTTTTGTTTTCTTCTATGTCTAAAGATACCACCAAATTTCTACTGTTGTAGATGTCTATCAAAACGCATTTCGTGGATATGGTCTAAAGATACCACCAAATTTCTACTGTTGTAGATGCAATTCCTTCAAGCACATCACAAACGTCTAAAGATACCACCAAATTTCTACTGTTGTAGATAAGGTATAGACTTTAAAAGTAGCGGGTGTCTAAAGATACCACCAAATTTCTACTGTTGTAGATCACTAATCTTCGCCTCTTCCTCTTTTAGGTCTAAAGATACCACCAAATTTCTACTGTTGTAGATTATAGCTCCCATCTTCGACGTAGTGGTGTCTAAAGATACCACCAAATTTCTACTGTTGTAGATTGGACGCAAAAGCAAAAGAAAAAGGATGTCTAAAGATACCACCAAATTTCTACTGTTGTAGATCAACGAGCTTAATACGGGTGTTGTGGAAGTCTAAAGATACCACCAAATTTCTACTGTTGTAGATTTAAATAGTCCTACCAGAGCAACACTGTGTCTAAAGATACCACCAAATTTCTACTGTTGTAGATAGGGCATTGATTTTAAGAGCAGTGGCGTCTAAAGATACCACCAAATTTCTACTGTTGTAGATGCAAGAGCTTTAATCTTTAGAGATTTGGTCTAAAGATACCACCAAATTTCTACTGTTGTAGATTACAGACTCCGAAGCCATTTTCTCAGCCGTCTAAAGATACCACCAAATTTCTACTGTTGTAGATACGACTGGATTTGACGCTGTCCACATCGGTCTAAAGATACCACCAAATTTCTACTGTTGTAGATATCAACTTTGCTATCTAAAACGTCTCTTGTCTAAAGATACCACCAAATTTCTACTGTTGTAGATGCTGTTAGTTCTCTTGTGGTTGTTACAGTCTAAAGATACCACCAAATTTCTACTGTTGTAGATGTGGAAGAGAAGCTTAGAATACAAAAGTCTAAAGATACCACCAAATTTCTACTGTTGTAGATATTGCATCCGCCATTATCTCACAAATAGTCTAAAGATACCACCAAATTTCTACTGTTGTAGATCATTACGCAGGACAGATAAGCTGACTATGTCTAAAGATACCACCAGATTTCTACTGTTGTAGATGTCGGGCATATAGAGCGAAATGAATTTAGTCTAAAGATACCACCAAATTTCTACTAATGAGAGCTACCTATATTTCTGGAGTTCAAAGTCACCATCTTTTTAGCAATAAATTTTACAAACTTCCCTATTTTTAGAGTTTCGTCATGATGCTTCGTATTTAGAAGTCATCTATGAAAAGTATCTAAAACCGCTAAATCCACAAGGTAAAATCTATGTAATTTTTGATGAGATACAGTTCTTTGACAACCGGCAGGTTTATATAAAAAGCAAGTATGAATCGAGTGATATCAAGTTTATCATCACCGGTTCACACTCCTCTATGCTATCAAACGAACTTGGTACGCTTTTGACGGGTCGAAGTCTCAATATTTATCTCGATACTTTTTCGTTTAGGGAATTTTTAGATTACAAGGGGATAGATTATAGTGGTGAGTTGTCACAGCTGAGGCACAAAATAAAGATATCAAGAGCAAAGGATGAGATTTTTACGGTAGAAGATGAGCTGACAAAAAAAGAGCTACTAACAAGCTATGCTAAAACTCTCAAGCAACTTAGGAACGGCACTTGAAAATGCCGTTTTTAACGCTTTGTCGATACGACAAGGGTCAGTCCTAGAATTTGAAAGTAAGATTTGTGTAGAAATATCTTCCTGGTTCGTTAAGAAGCATTGTACTGCCTGCAGAATTAAGAAGTATCAAGTCGACATAGCTATTGCTTTGTACATATGTTGCATCAAACAAGTTGTTTACACCGATTGTTATATCTGCATGCTTATTGATGGCATGTTTGATTTTTGCATTGTAGATGCTCCATCCGCTAAGCTCCTGCTCGCCATTGTCGCTGTCTATCGTATCCCATCTCTCAGATGCTTGCATCTCAAGAGTTACTTTAGAGTCGTTCATGTACTCATAGTTAAATGCAACGCTTCCTCTAAGCGGTGCAATATCAGCCAAATCTCTATCACTTTGAGTTGGAGTAGATGCTTTTTTGCCTCTTTTGTATGATGCGCCGGCGTCTATCGTCATGTTGTCGCTTAAAAAGTATGAACCGCTTAGTTCGGCACCGTAAACTGTAGCATCAATATTTTCAAAAGCGTATGTTGTTGCGCCTGTTTTTTTGAGATAGATATAGTCTTCAAGTATTGAATAAAAAGTCTTTGCTTTAAATGTAAAGTTGTCGTATGAAGCCTCATAACCCAAATCAATCTCTCTGTTTTTCGTCTGTTTTAGCTCATCATTTCCTGTAATGTTATCAACCACAGGATATAGTTCTCTTGCATCAGGTACACGCGCGGCAGAACCAAAACCTACAAAAACAGAGTTCTGTTCATCAAGAGAGTATGTTGCAATAATGTTTGCGCTCATAGCGTTATAGTTGTTCTCTGCTTTTGTTGCATCATCCGGCGTTATATCTGTTGTATCAAATCTGGCACCAGCTTTTAGGTTAAGCGCGCCAAATTTTTTCTCTAACGTTGCAAAGAGAGCCTTGTTGTCTGTTTGAGTATGAGTTAAACTTGTTTGGATAGATGCAGGGTTTATTACGCCTGTAGTCGCATTTGTACTGTACTTTTCACCCTCCCAAGTTCTCTTGCTTCCGTCAATGCCTACAAGCAGTTTGTATGAATCTATATCGAAACTGTTTTTGAGCTTAACGCCCTGCATAGATGTCTTTAAGTGATTTGTATTATAGCTTGGCAAACCGCTCATTCTAAATTTGGTATCCATGGGATGGTCAACATCGGAGTAGTAGTATTGGATGTTAAAGTTTTCGTAGCTGTTTGAGAGATTGTCTATATTGTACTCAATGCTGTAGATGTTAGAGTCATCATATGCAGCGTCCATTTTTGAGTTGGCATAAAGCACGTCATCGCTTCTGTTGCCGGTATAACTCAAGCGCAACTCTTGGTCTTCTAGAGTTTTTACAAAAAGTTTTGTCATGATACTTTTTTTCGTATAAGCATCAATATCATGGTACTGTGGTTGGAATTTAGTTTTTTGAAGCTGCGCATTTGCAGGATATAGTGCTGCGTAATTGTCAATTTGCTCTGCTAATGTATTCCCATCACCGTCTTTATATTGTCCGCTGGATTCATGTGATGCGCTGATAAGTGCGCGAACGGTTTCTGTGCCGCCGCTAATAGTTGCGCCGATTTTTTTATAACCCCAGCTTCCAAGACCAAATGTCACCTCCATGTGAGGCTCTTTAGTCGGTTTTTTGGTCTTGATTTTAAGTCCGCCGCTCATTGTTCCGAAGTTTTCTACATCGTAAGGACCCTCGATTACCTCTATCTCATCTATTTGGCTGGCAAGAATGTGAGAAACAGGCGGGTCCATTCTGTTTACACATGCGCCACAAACTTTTGTTCCGTCAACTTCAACAGAGATGTTGTCTCTTTTTTGACCTCGAATGTAGATATCATTTGCAATACCGCTGCGGCGGTTCATATCTATGCTAGGCACACTAGAGCTTAGCGCTTGAGCCAAATCGGCAGAGAGTTGAGCATTTTGGCTAACTTCCGTAACAACAGTAGACTCAACGCTTATTTTAGGAAGTTCAATTTCATTTGCGCTTAAAACCGCAACGGCTACAATTGAGAGGGGAATAATTTTTCTGTACATATATAATAAACCTTAATTATTTAGATTAGTTGATTGTATATGGTTTGTGTTACAAAAATGTTAATTTTTTAAAGCAGATGTGATAAAATTCCGCCATGAGTAAAATAGAAAAAATAAAACGAATAATATTGATAATTTTAGGTTTAAGCCTTTCGGCTTATTTGATGTATAGCGGCTTTGCCATCTTAGGAGAGTCGGACTCCGTCGGCAAAGTTCATGGTGACACAGTGAAGTGAGCCGTGCTGTTTTATGAGTGAGAAGCAGTTGATGCCTATGATATCTTTGTCTGGAAATGTTTCTCTAAAGATTTCTAACGCTTCTTCATCTTGTTTAACTCCGTAAGTAGGGACTAAAACAGCGCCGTTTACAAACAAAAAGTTTGCGTATGTAGCTGGGAGTCTCTCACCCTCGAAGTAACAAGCATCGCTCATCGGGAGTGCTATAAGCCTGTATCCGTACTCCTTAGAGAATGCCATCAGTTCATCCTCCATAAGTTTTAACGCATCAAAGTGCTCATCAGCTGCATCGTCGCATTTGACATACATAATACTTTTTTCATCAATAAATCTCGCCAAAGTATCTACATGTGAGTCTGTATCATCGCCTGCCAAGTAGCCGTTATTTAGATATAAAATCCTGCTCATGCCGAACTCTTCTTGAAGTTTCTTGGTCATCTGATCTTTTTTAAGAGAGGCATTTCTGTTTTTGTTAAGTACGCACTCAGAAGTTGTAAGTATCGTATCTACGCCGTTGCTCTCAATGGCACCGCCCTCTAAGATAAGGTCTATCTTTTTAAGCTCTTTGTCGTAGCATCTTTTTATTGCGCTGCTCATTGCGTCGTCTTTTGAGGCTTCAAATTTTGAGCCCCAGCCAGTAAATGTAAAATCAAGCAGTTTTACGGTGTTGCTCTCTTCAATGCAGAGAGTTGAACAATCCCTTGCCCAAGTGTCGTTTGTTTCATACTCGACAAAATAGAGGTTCTTGGTATCTTTAAATCTGCTCTTTACGTCCTCAACACTGTCGCACACAACAAGGCACTCCTGATATTTTGTAATAGCGTTTATGATGTTTACGAAAGTCTCCTGAGCCTCTTCTAAATACTCTACCCAGTCACTCTTTGCGTGCGGAAATATAATTTGTGTAAAACTCTGTTTTTCAAACTCTGCTATTAGCCTTTTCATCTGATATAATTCCTTATGGCTTATATAATTTTAAATAAAAATAATTTTTTTAATAATCTCGACATTATCGCTAAAAGTACCAAAGGAAGAGATAAAATAGCTCTTGTTTTAAAAGATAATGCGTATGGACACGGGCTCCTTGAAATGGCTTCTATGGCAAAAGAGTATGGTGTGGAAAAAGCGGTTGTGCGCACTATAGAAGAGGCACAAAAGATAGAGAGTTTTTTTGAATATATTTTGGTTTTGGGCAGGACTCAAACGGCTCTGAAAAGTCAAAAGATAAGATATACGATAAACGATATAGCGTCCATAGATAAGTTTGAGCATGGCACAAAGGTGGAGCTAAAAGTTGACACCGGCATGCACCGCAACGGCATAGCCATGAGTGAGCTTGAAGAGGCTTTTTCGAAAATTAAAGAGGCAGGATTGATACTCGAAGCCGTCTTTACGCATCATAGAAGCTCGGATGAGCTTACAAGCGAGTGGTTTTGGCAAAAAGAGAATTTTGTGAATGTTAAAGAAAAGTCCCGTGAATTGGCTCTTGAGTTTGGTTTTGGCTCTCTTAGATTTCACTCCTCAAACTCCGCTTCACTTTTTAGGCAACTAGATTTTGACGAAGATATGGCAAGAGTCGGAATAGCGGCTTACGGCTGTATAGAAGTGCCCGATGCGCTACATTTAAAAGAGTTAAAACCCGTCTTGTCTCTTTGGGCCTCTAGAGTCTCAACAAGAGAGATAAAAGCCGGTGATAGGGTAGGTTACGGCGGCGACTACGTTGCCGCAGAAGATTGCGTACTCGGCAACTATGATTTTGGTTATGGGGACGGCTTTTTAAGAGCATGTGCGTGCGGTTATAAAACTCCAGATGGAGCAGAGCTTGTAGGCAGAATCTCTATGGATAACAGCACGTTTAAAAGCGATAAAGAGAAAATTTTGGTTTTTGACGATGCAAGAGATGTCGCACTGTTTGCCAAAACTATAAGCTACGAGGTTTTGACCTCTTTAAAACCTGAGATTAAGAGAACGGTTGCTGAATTTTGATTTTTGATTGTAGATTTTGTTATCCCAGAATCATGAATTAATTTTTATGATTGCGCTTGAGAATATAATACCGTCAACCCCAAGAAGTGCTAACTCCTCAATTTCATCCTCATTTTCAATCATAACCAATATCTTTGCATCAAAAAGATAGTTTTCAGCTACGTTTTGAGCGGTTTTTGCCAATGCTTTTTCCACAACTATATAAGAGGCGCCAAAAGATGAAGCATAAAGCAGTTCAGCGATGTTTTTTACCTCTATCGCGGTAGACATCAAGTTTAGAAGAGCGTGGTTCATTATGTCTAGATTTGCTTCGCTAAACTCAATGTATAGAGTCGAAGATGGAGGCGTGTTTTGTATAGCCTCAATGTTAGAGATGTGGTAGAAACTCTCGCTCTCTATAAATCTGTGTCCAAAAAATATCATTTTCTTTTCTCCAAACACTCTTTGGAGCAGTAGTATTTGCCGTTGCTTAAAAGCGCATCCTCAAGAGAGCAGTAAATTTTACATGCAGAACACTCTACCATCTCGTCACTTTGGATTTCATCTCTTTTTTTTGCATCTTGATTTTTGTTTTGCACCTGCGGTTTTTTCTTTATAAATATAAAGTAAACTACAGCAATTAAAACAATAACAACAATCCATTGAGGGCTCATAAATCTTCTCCGATAAGTAAATAGTGTCTGTTTTGCGTTTTTATAATTTTGTGTTTTAAATTATGGGGGACTTCATCATAGACTCTCTCTCCTTTGTAAAAAAGAAGTTTTGAATCTGTGTCGCGAAAATTTTTGCTTAGTTCAAGAAGCATTCTTGTGTCTATTACCGCTCTTGAGGTTACTAGCTCAAAAATCTCACTCTGCATCTCCTCGACCCTCTTTTGTACCACTTTTACATTATCAAGCCCCAAGTCGGCTTTTATAAATTGCAAAAAACTCGCTCGCTTTGCCAAAGGTTCTACGAGAGTTACTTTAGTCTCCGGGAGTCCCATTGCTAAAATTAGACCCGGAAAACCTGCACCCGTACCGATGTCTAGTAGATTTTTGTATTTTGGCAGAAAAGTTATAGGGAAAATTGAGTCATATATAAACTCATCAATAGTCCTCTCATCTTTTGCGCCGGTTAAGTTGTGAATCTTGTTCCATTTAAAGAGATGCTCTTTATATTTTTGAATATTGTGAAAAAAGTTCTCAGGCAACTCTATCTTTTGCTCTAGAAGCGCGGTTTTTAAATTCAAAAATATATCCTTTTTTTTAAAGCAGGTGCCCCATGTCATCTTTTTTTACGTTTAAATAAGCTTCGTTATACTTATTTGACTTCATAACTATCGGTAATCTCTCTACTATCTCTATGCTGCTGATAGATTTAATCTTGTCAGGATTGTTAGTAAGAAGCTTTATTTTATGTATATTGAAATGGTGTAGAATAAACGTTACCATCTCATAGGTGCGCTCATCGGCTCCAAAGCCGAGCTGATGGTTTGCTTCTATGGTGTTTAGTCCTTTGTCTTGGAGGGCGTAGGCGTTTATCTTGTTTAAAAGTCCGATATTGCGCCCCTCTTGCCTTAGATATATAACCATCCCGTTTATTTGCGAAACAAGCGTTAGTGCATATTCAAGCTGTGCGCCACAGTCACATTTCAAACTTCCAAGAGCATCGCCTGTTAAACACTCAGAGTGTACTCTTACTACAGGAATTTCGTCTAAATTTTCTTTAAAAATTACAAGATGTTCTTTGTTGCCCTCTTTAAAAGCTTTTACTTTAAAATCACCGAATCTTGTCGGTAAATTTGCTACTTCTGAAATCTTTATGTTCAATTAATGTACCCTAATTTTAACTTTAAAACGGTAAAATATTTTTCAAAATTATAGCTAAAAAGGTTTAATAATGTTTCAAAGATTTCGTAGGACTCGTTTAAATGGTCATCTTCGCTCACTTGTTCGTGAAACAAGTGTAAGCGTAAACGATTTTATCTATCCGCTTTTTGTCCGTTCGGGTGAGGGTATTAAAACCGAGGTTGCATCTATGCCGGGAGTTTTTCAGATGAGTATTGATGAGGTTTTGAAGGAGTGTGAGGAGCTGAAAAAACTTGGGCTTTACGCAATTATACTTTTTGGAATCCCTGATGTAAAAGACTCTATCGGCTCGGACTCTTTGTGCGAACACGGGATAATAGCAAAAGCCATCAGGGCTATAAAAAAATCCCATCCCGAGATGTTCGTGGTAACTGATTTGTGTTTTTGCGAATATACAGAGCACGGACACTGCGGAATTATAGATGAGAAACTTCAAACCGTAAACAATGACGCTACACTTAAAATTTCCGCGCAACAAGCAATTATTCATGCAAAAGCGGGAGCTGACATGATAGCGCCATCTGGAATGATGGACGGAATTATACAAACACTCAGAGAGGCGCTTGATGGGGCAGGATATGAAAATCTACCTATTATGAGCTATTCGACAAAATTTGCTTCGGGCTACTATGGACCGTTTCGTGACGTAGCAGAATCAACGCCTACTTTTGGTGACCGTGCCTCTTACCAGATGGATCCTGCAAACAGAAGAGAAGCAGTTGCGGAGAGTATTTCAGATGAGCGTCAAGGTGCAGATATATTGATGGTAAAACCGGCTCTTGCCTACTTGGACATTGTTAGAGAGATAAAAGACAACACATCTCTTCCAATGGCGGTTTACAACGTAAGCGGCGAATATGCGATGCTAAAGTTTGCGGGAATGAATAACCTGATAGATTATAACAGAGTGCTAATGGAGACTATGGTCAGCTTTAAGCGAGCAGGTGCGGATATTATTATCTCCTACCATGCAAAAGAGGTTGCAAAACTGTTACAAAAGTAACCCTTTGTCTTCCGTTGAAAAGTTTAAGATAACTTTTAGAAGCAATATTAAAGAAAATTACTATAGACTTAGGACTTATTTAAATTTTTGGGGAAAGAATTGAGACATTTTTTAACGCTAAAAGATTTTAGCAGAGAAGAGATTTTAGAGATAATTGACATCGGGCTTGAGATTAAAAAAAATCTGAACTCAAAAATATATAACCATGAGCTGAAAAACCAGACTCTTGGGATGATATTTGAAAAAAGCTCCACAAGAACACGTGTGAGTTTTGAGGTTGGAATGTTTCAGCTCGGCGGACATGCACTTTTTCTCTCAAGCCGCGATATTCACTTAGGTCGCGGCGAGCCTGTAAAAGATACGGCGCGCGTAATCTCTAGCATGTGTGACATGGTTATGATAAGAACCTTTGAGCACTCTAAAATAGAGGAGTTCGCACGCTACTCAAAAGTTCCTGTTATAAACGGACTTACAGATTCATATCATCCGGTACAGCTTTTGGCGGATTATATGACTTTGGTCGAGTATGGCATGGAGAAAAATATTATTGCTGCCTATGTCGGTGATGGGAACAACATGACCCACTCCTGGATGATGCTTGCCGCAAAACTTGGCTTTGAACTTAGAGTAGCTACTCCAAAGGGGTACGAAGTCGATGCTAAAATATTAGAAGAGGCACTTGCCTTTGCAAAAAAGAGCGGAGCGGTTATAAAGATTGTGAACGACCCAAAAGAGGCGATAAAGGGTGCAACGGTTGTTACGACCGACACATGGGTCTCCATGGGGCAAGAGGAAGAGAAAGAGGAGCGCATAAAGACTTTTAAAGGTTTTATGGTTGACGATGAGATGATGTCGCTTGCCAAAGAGGGTGCAAAATTTTTACACTGTCTTCCTGCATATAGAGGATTAGAGGTAAGCGATAGCGTATTTGAAAAGCACTCCGAGATAATCTTCAATGAAGCCGAAAATAGGCTGCATGCTCAAAAGGGCTTAATGGTTTGGCTGGATAGAAAAAGAGGATAAATGAAAAAATTATTAATTATTGCCATATTAGCAACAGTTGTGTTTGGAGCAAAGCCGGTTAAAATTGATGATAAATTTAAAGACTCAACAAAGTGTAAAGCATGCCATCTTCATATAGTAAATGAGTGGGAGCAATCTTGGCATGCAAAAAGCCATTATGAAAACAATGAATATTTTAGAGCTACTACGGAGTATGTAAGCAAAAAAACGAGAAAAAGCTTAAGCGGTGTGCAGGTAGAGTGCGCCGCATGCCATAATCCTAGGATATCTGTAACGAGTACGGGCATGGAACATGAGATTTTATCTGTTATGGGGTTTGGTAAAAATTCAGAGGCCAAGAAAGCTCTGGAGAGTGATGTTATTAGTGAGGGTATAAATTGTGTTGTTTGTCACAATATAGGTGTTATACACTCTGACAAAGATGATAAAGTCAGAGGGATAAACCGAGTTGAGTGGACAAAGTCCGGTGTAATGGTCGGGCCTTTTGATGATGCGATGTCCCCGTATCATAAAGTTGAGCATAGAGACTATATGGATAAAGACCCAAATAAGCTCTGTTTTGTATGCCACGCAAATGACAGGTCCGTTTCTGATTTCGTTTTTGTAAATATGGAAAAAGAGTATGTTGAGGGCGGCAAGCTTTGCGTTGATTGCCACATGGGGTCAAAAAAACATGGTATAGCGGCAACTCTAAGAATGGATAATAAAAAGCCAAAAGCCAGAGAAGTGAGAGGGCACGCATTTCCCGGTGCGCATACAGACACTATGTGGGAAGGAGCGCTAGATTTGGAGCTGCAGCTGAAGCAAAAAGAGATTTTTATATCTATTTTAAATTCAAATCCACATAACATACCTAGCGGTTTTGGCTCAAGAGAGATAGTTGCAGAACTTGTTTTTAAGAAGAAGGATAAGGTTTTAGAGACAAAAACACTCTCTTTGACGACTTATTATAAAGATAAAAGAGGCAAAGCGACAATTCCACATCTTGCCGTGAGCTCTTCTGATGATTTGAGTGTTCCTGCTAATCGAAAGAAAGTGCTAAAGACTCCAACTCAAAAGGGAGCAGATAGAGTTGAGGTGACACTCTATTACCGTCTTGTAAATAGTGAAGTTCACTCTCTATTAAAATTGGGTGAACCTATTTGGTCACAAAAATTCTTTATAGCATCTAAATCAATATCTTTAAACTAATATTTTATTCCCGTAGCGCTTCTTATCTTCTCAATGGCAGGGAGCGCTATCTCTCTTGCTTTGGCTGCGCCTGCCTTTAAAATCTCTCTAACCTCGTCCTGATGAGCTTCGAAGTACTCTCTCTTTTCTCTAAACTCTCTAAAATACTCCCACATTATCTCTCCGAGATAAACCTTGAAATGACCATGCCCCTCGCCGCCACTTTTATATCTCTCTTGAAGCGCTTTTAAATTATCACCCTCCAAGAAGAGTTTTGCCATATTGTAAACATTACATGTCTCATACTCTTTTGGCTCTTCTAGCGCTACATTCTGTGTAACTATTTTTTTTATCACCTTTAGCTGCTCCATCTCTTCGCCAAATATATTTACAACATTTTTGTAGCTCTTTGACATCTTCTGCCCGTCAATCCCAGGAACGGTGGCTACTTCCTCTTGAACTCTAAACTCTGGAACGGTTAATATCTCTCCGTATTGGTTGTTAAATTTGATAGCGATATCTCTAGCAATTTCAACATGTTGAATCTGGTCTTTTCCTACAGGAACAACATCTGAGTTAAAGAGCAGAATATCTGCCGCCATCAAAACAGGATATGAAAAAAGTGAGTGGTTTGCAGCGATCCCTTTTGCAGTTTTATCCTTGTAGCTATGCGCACGCTCTAACAGACCCATAGGCGTAAAGGATGAGAGAATCCAGTATAGTTCAAGCACCTCTTTGACATCTGATTGAACCCAGAAAACTGATTTTTGAGGATCTATGCCAAGCGCCAAAAAGTCTGTTGCGCACTGCATTGTCAGCTCGCCAAGACGTTTACCGTCACTTACACTCGTCATGGCATGGTAGTTTGCAATAAAAGCAAAGGTTTTGCTTCGTGACTGAGCTTCTACCATCTGTTTTATCGAACCGAAATAGTTTCCGATGTGCAAATCGCCCGAGGGCTGAATACCTGTTAAAACTCTCATTAATATAACTCCAAAATTTCTAAATATTTATCTGTGGTATTATACATTTTTTAGCTTTATTTCGATATGATTAAATGAAATATGGTAGTCAAAACTGCCCAAAAAAGGATTTATTATGAATTTACAAGTTCATGCAAAAGGTGTAACACTTCACGCAAATACAAGAGCTCATATTGAAGCAGCGGTAGAGAGTTTTAAAAAATATTCTCTAGATATCACTACGGTACATGTTAATTTAAAAACAGAGAAAAATGGTATATTGGTAGAGTTTGACATTCATATTGCGCATGCTCAGCCTGTGGTTATCAATCAAGTGGATGATGATTTGGATACGGCAATTGACTTGGCGATAGAAAGAGCTACAAAAGCGCTTCGCCGTCTTCATGACAAAGTAATTTCGCATAACGGGGCTTCTATTAAAGAGATGGAAGTTGTGATAGACTAATTTATGTACAGCTGGATGCTCTGGTTTCACATAATCTCTTTGGTTTCATGGTTCGCGGCTCTTTTTTACATGCCGCGCCTTTTTGTCTACCACGCCGAAAACATCGATAATGAAGGCTTTGTAAAAGTTGTTAAAATTATGGAGATGAAGATTTATAAGTATATAGGTCTTCCTGCAATGTGGGCAACGCTGATTAGCGGTGCATATCTTGCGTATGAAATCGGTTTTGGCGGCAATGGCTGGCTACATGTTAAAATAGTTTTAGTTCTTATTTTAATGGGATACTTTTTTTCACTTGGGTTTTTTAGAGAGAAATTTTTAAAAGATGAGTGTAAAAAGAGCGGGAAGTTTTTCAGAGCTTACAACGAAGTTCCGACAATTCTGCTTCTTGCTATTGTGGCATTGGTTATAATAAAACCGTTTTAAAAACATAATTTTATAACTATACGTAGTGAACGATTCTGCAACAAATGGGTCAAATTTTGTAATTCAAAATTTGGGGTACCCATCGTGAAGCCTAAGTGAATGAGTATTAGTTATAAAAATTTAGAAAGTAAAAAAGTTTTTTTACTTCTCTCCGCGTTTTTTAGCTTTAAAGAGAACAGGTGAGCCTGTAAAGTTAAAGGCTTCTCTTAGTTTGTTTGTCAGATATCTTCTGTATGTAAAGTGAAGACCTCTTGGTTTATTCATGATAATAGCGATTTTTGGCGGTCTTGTCTCATACTGTGTCGCATAGTAGATTCTAATTACCTGTCCGCGCATACTTGGAAGTTGATGGCGGATAAGCGCTCTCTCCAGTACAACATTTAGTTCGGATGTTTTAATATGCTGCGTGTAGTTGTCGTTTATCTCTAAAATCATATCAAAAAGCTTATCGACACGTCTGTGTGATTTTGCAGATAGCGTAATGATTGGCGCATATGATAAGAACTTAAATCTATCACGGACCTCTTGGATGATTTTGTCATAATCTTCTCTGTTTGCAATATCCCATTTGTTTAAAACGATAATACATGCAAGGCGGTTGCTGTCAACTAAACCTGCAATTTTCTCATCAAGGTCCAAAAGCGGCTCGCTCGCATCTAAAACAACAAGTGCCATGTTGGAGTTTTCAAGCATCTCTTTTGTACGCATTAGAGCAAATTTCTCGATACCAACGATTTTGCCGCGTCTTCTTAATCCTGCAGTATCAACGAAAGTGAGCTGTTTATCTTTGTACTCGATGCTCTCATCAATCGGGTCGATTGTAGTTCCCGCAACGCTGCTTACAACAGAACGTTCTTCGCCTAAAAGTGCATTAAGAAGTGAGCTTTTACCGACATTTGTACGTCCGATGATAGAGATTTTTATATGGTTTGCATCTTCTGGATTGTACTCTTTGATTTTGTCGTTTTGCGCAAAAATGGAGTCATCTGCAAACTCCTCTTCCTCTTCATCCTCGTCTGTATAAAAAAAGTTGTCATCCTCTTCCTCTTCGTTATAAGCATCATTATCAAAGTCATATTCGCTATCATCTTCTTCTACGATGTTTACGTCATCCTCTTCACCCTCTTCTTTGATGATGTCTTCTTCGGGCAATCTGTCATAAATCCACTCTAAAAGAGAGTTTACGCTCCTGTTGTGAGAGACAGAGATTCCAAATATGGCATCAGTTCCAAACTCGTAAAAGTCCCAAAGATTATCTTTTAGCTTGTCGTTATCGATTTTATTAACGACTAACGCTACCTCTTTACCTAGAGTTTGAAGCTCGTAAAAGAGTTTTTTGTCACCATCTTCCGGGATGCTTTTCCCATCCACCATAAACAGAATGATGTCCGCTTTTTTTGCGGCTTCAAGTGATTTTTCTTTGATTTTGTCAAAAAGTTCGCACCCTTGATCAAGCCCGCCTGTGTCTAAAAGTAGTGCGGCTTTGTTTAAGATGACTACATCTCGTCTCTTAACATCTCTTGTTGTTCCTGCTAGATCGGATGTAATAGCGTCTCTTTTTTTGACAAGTCTGTTAAAAAGTGAGCTTTTGCCAACATTTGGACGACCGATTATTGCGATTTTTTTCATATTTTTTTTGCCTAGGTGAAGAAAATTTATGTAGTTTATTTGGAATTATACCGAAATATAAGAGGAATTTTAGATTCATAAAAAACTAGCTTATAGAGGATTATAAGCTAGCGGAAAAATTTCCTACTCTGTAGGAAAATCTTTTTCAAGTTCTTCTAGTGCATTTTTTGCTTTGAACTGCTGCCAGAGAGCTTGGTCGTTTTTGAAACTTGTTTTCATATTGTTTTTAATCTGCTCATTTGCAGAGTTTTGAGAAACTGTTACTAACATATAGATTGCGCCGGATGGAGCGGTCCACATATCAACAGCTTTTGAACCGACCAAGTCAACCTTAGCTACCTGCTTAGTTACAGTCTCGATTGCTTTATCAACAGTCTCGCCGCCTCCAACGCCCGTTGTTCCTGTGTAAATAGTGATTTTATCTTTAACTTGAGACTGAATCTGCTGTGCCAAATCCGAGCGGCCGTTTGCTAGAGCTACTCTTCTCATATGGTCCATTCCCGCAGCACTTTTCTCAGCTATGCCAACACCGGCGTAAGAGTCTTCAACAGTTGGTATACAACTCCATGTAGGAGCTGTTACGTTCTCTTGTTTACATTGAAAATCAGGTCTATCTTCTCCAACTTTAACTTCCTTGCTACAGCCCGTTATCGTAACAAAAAGCAGGGCTGCTAACGCAATTGACGACATGGTTTTAATCATTCTTAATCTCCTTTTTTTTCCAAAATCATTGTAGCAGTTTTCATCTTAAACAATATTTACCAACTAAAGATGCCCTAAAGTAGCTTTTATTTCTCAAACCCTATAAAATCAAATAGGCTGAGCTTTTTTATTTTTCTCTTCATGTCCGCAGAAGCATGCTCTTTTGCGTCTTGAAAATCTTTAGCCGACTGCCCGACAAACGTGTGTTGTCTAAACGCAAGCTGCTTATTTTCATTATCAAAGGTTGTAAATTTAATCAGCGATTTTGATTGTAAAAAGTTGTAATTTTGTACTTCGGATGTCTCAGAAGTTATAAGCAGTTTTACTGAGTTCTTGTCATCAAGCGAGTTCTTTGTGCTAAGACCCTTTTGCTTAATGGCAGCTCTTATATTGTGTGCAAAAATTCTTGAGTTTGCATCGGAGAGGAGATAGATATTTATGGCTGATTTTAGGTAGTCGTACTCATCTTTTATCTCTTTTAGGAATTTAAACTCGTTCTCTGCGTTGTATGAGTGGAGCAGAAATTTTTTATATCCGACAAGTGCCGCAACCCTTGGAAAATCCTCCATCAGCTCATCAAGTAGGGCAAATTTTTTTATGGTTATGCTTGTTTTGCGGAGAGTATACGCCTCTCTTAGTCGTAAAAACTGCAAATCGGAGATAGGTTTTATCTTCTCAAAGAGCTCAGCTCTTGGTATACTGATAAGAACAAGTTCTCTCCCTTTAAATCTTGTGGATTTCTCCAATTTTATATTTTGCAGCGAGAGTTTTTTTGATATCTCTAGGGTATGTTTGGAGATTTTTTCAAGTGTTTCATTCTCGAGAGGCTGCAGAGGATGCTCTTTATCTTTAAACTTACCAGCCACCTTTGCGCCTAAACTCTCCGCCATCGACTCAATTGCCGCTTTTGTTGAATTATCTTTACTATCAGAAGCACCGACTGCGTAGTAGAGTTTTGAATCACTCGGCACATTTGTATACCACTCTGGTGCAACCTCCGGCTTTGGAGCGGAACATCCGGCAATAATAGCGACAATAAATAGTGAGAGAAAAATATTTTTATACATAAAATACTCCTTGTTTATAGGAAATTTTATCAAAAGAGTTTTAAGATTGTATAATGTCGCCATGAAATATTACAGTTATGAAAATTTTAAAAACGATACAAAAATTCTGATAGACAAAGTTAGAGACTCTAACTTTGAAGCAATAGTTGCAGTAGCAAGAGGAGGGCTTACCCTCTCTCATGCAATATCTGAGAGTCTAGAGATACGCCAAGTTCAGAGTATTAGAACAGAACTTTACGACAAGAGCAAAAAAAGAGAAAATATCACTATCTTTGGAGCGTGCGAATTTAAAAATATAAAGCGCGTGTTGGTGGTGGATGATATCTCAGACAGCGGCGACACTCTTAGCGCGGTAATGAACTCGCTTAATGAAGAGTTTAAAGATATTGAGTTTAAATCAGCAACTCTTTTTTATAAAAAAACATCTATTTATGAACCTGATTTTTGGATAAATGAAGCTGAGGGGTGGATTGATTTTTTTTGGGAGAGAGATTTTTTAAAATAATCTCTCGCTTTTTTAGAGCTATTTTTTGTGCGCCTTTATCATCTCGTATGCCTGATTTATCTCTTGTGTTTTTGCGGTTGCCTCTTGCATGTAAGCATCGTCTCTGCCTTGAGATTTTATGATGTCCGGATGGTACTCTCTAATTAGTTTTCTATACGCTTTTTTAATGGTATCTATATCATCGCTCTCATTTACGCCTAAGAGTTTATAGGCATCGCCCACATTTACTTTTGGCTTTATGTTGTGAACCATCTTTTCAAACTGCTCAAATATTGCATGATAAGCATTTGGGTCAAACTCAAACGCCTCGGCGATTACCGCTAAAATCTCCTCTTCGCTTTTGCTAACCTCTCCGTCTACAAAAGAGAGCTGGATTAAAAATCCCATAAACTGATGCTGTTTTGCTCTGTCTCTTTTTATAGCACGGCCAAGAGTGCGAGCGATATCTTCTAAGTTGTCAAACCTATCTTTTTGTTTGTTAAATATCTCTTTTAAGATATCTTTTGTTTTTTGCGGTTCTGGAAATATGGCAGATATATCATCAAACATGATGCCAACCAGCTCTGCCTCAAGCGCATCAACTTTTCCGTCGGCTTTAGCAACTTTTGCAACGAGTGCTACAAAAAGACCTAAGTCGCTATGCTCAATCGACTCTTTGCTAATAGAGAAGTTTTTAAACGCCTCTTTTGAGTAGTCCGTATATTTTGAGTAGCTCTTAAATATCCAGTAAAAAAAGAGCCCTAAAATCGTAAATAGTACTATATTTCCCATCTATATCCTTTTTTTGAATTTAAAATTATAAACCGTAATCAGTTTGATATTTCGTGGCTGACTCTGATGGCCATCATCTTGCCAATCCAGAATATTTCATCAAGCAGACCCTCTTTTAAAAAGCCGTCACTATCGTAAGCGATGAGAACATCCACTATCTTGTCATTTTTGTCCAGCGGTTCTACATGTAGATTATATATATCTTGAACACCGCCGGAAAAGTTTGAGAGGGCAGCCTCTTTGTTTTGCCCCGAAAGACATCTGTACGAGATGTTATTTTTATCGTTATTCGCTCCGATTGCTAAAAGAGTATGGTTTTTTTCTTCATCAGAGCAGCCATACTTGCTGTTTAAATATGCGCTTAGTGTGTCATTGCCTATAAATGTTTCAAGTGTTTCCTCTTTTTTTGATTTCTCTTCTACTTCTCGCGTGACAATTTGGAAGCTTTTTGTATCAAAGCCTGTTTTATTTACGATTTTTGTCTTCTCTTCAACAAGTCTGACCTCCTTGCTTTCATGGTCAAAGTAGTATGTCTGCACCCTATTTTCCCTTGTTGTATTTTTTGTTTTTATAAAAATATACGGAATATATATGCCGTTAATAATTTTGCCTCTGCTAGTAAAGGTCTCAACCCTTTTTTTTAAAAGTGCTGCTGCTATATCTATTGTTTTTGCTAGAAGGTTTGCTTCATACTCATCACCGTTTTCACTAAGCGTAAAATCAGCATAGCCGACATGTCCAAACATAGTAACATGTACATCGTAGCGCATTGAGACTTCCCGCGCGAAAATAGAGCTTGTCAATAGAAGCAGAATAAGTAAAATTTTCATAAAACTCCTTTTTAATAGATTTTGCATTATGCCTAAATATATATTTAATTATAATATAGGATTATAGAGACGCGTTATTTATCTAATTTTCCAAAATAAAAATCAACATAAAAGTTCACTGCATAGTTTGCCTCATACTCATACTGTCTATGAAAACTGATTCCGGGTTGAACCTCAAGAGTAATCCATTTGCGAAAAATATTTTGGCGCCAAGATGCAAAAGTTGCATAGTTGCTTATCCCGCTATATGGTTCAGGTGCTATTTCGCAGACATATTTTGAGTTCCCCCAAAACTGCTGTGAGATGCTAAATCCTTTTTTTTTAGAGAGGGTAAGATAGTAGGAGAGTGCAGCTGAATAATCAAATCCATCTATATGTGATTGCGTTTTTCTGTGTAGCGTTGTTCTAAAAATTGAGTTTGTTTCAAGACGTTTGTCAAAATATATATTTGTCTCTTCGCTCCACTCGGATTTTATAGAGTACTTAAACTGCTGAGATGGCTGGATAAGCCACCCGATGGCACTAAAATCTTTAGAGTATCTGGCTTTGGCATAAGGGGTGAAACTGCTGATACCAATTGAATATTTTGATTTTATATCTTTGTAAACTGGCGCGAAGAAGTTGATTCCTACCTCGGTTTTTTTCTCTTTTACCTCGGTAGAGGTGGTTGTATCGAAGTAGTTTTTTTCAACATCGCCGACGAAAATCTGAAAGCTTTTTTTTGTTCTGCTAAGCGGTATTTGAGCTCTTATTTTGTATTTAAATTCAGCTGGTTCTTTTGATTGAAATTCAGAGCCTAAGCGTATGCGAAGAAAACTTGCCTCAGTATCATCAATAAATTTATCGCTTTTGAAAAATGCGTCTATTGAACCTTGGTCTTGAAAAAAATCTTCATTAAGCTTGTTTGCAATATCGTCACATGTGATATTTTCATCATCATCATCATCTATCCAGCCGCTAATTCCGCTATCAAGAGTGTCAAATAAGTTCGTGACCGTTTTTGAGAAATTTTTCTGGTTTTCATCAATATATTCAGCAAATGTTCGCTCTGAGATATTGTCATCTTGGGCTGCGTTAAGAAAGAGCATTGTTATATAGAAAAAAAGAGTTGCTAACCTCCACACCATTGAGCCTCCTACGCACATATAAATTATTATAGCCAATTTCAATTAAAAAAGGTGGGTATACTTTCGCTTATGAAACCAATAAGAGAATTAAACAGCGGCGTAAAATATATGCTCTTTGCATCATTTCTATTTGCAATTATGGGCGCATTTGCAAAACTTGCCTCTGAGCATATGAGCTCGCTTGAAGTTGTATTTTTCAGAAATATTTTCGGCGTAATATTTATAGGTTACGCTCTTTACAAAACTCCAATGGTGCAAAAAGGCGGAAGACCTTTTTTGCTTTTTTTCAGGGGCTTGATGGGATTTTTGGCACTTTTGGCATATTTTTATAATATTGCCCATATTCCCCTTGGAGATGCCGTTACATTTTCAAAAACAGCGCCCATTTTTACCGCTATTTTCGCTTGGCTTTTTTTAAATGAGAAGCTCACGCTAAACGCTTGGTTTGCGATTGTAATCGGCTTTTGCGGAATTCTTTTGATAACTCAGCCATCCGGAATAGGATTTACAAAGTATGACATACTGGGAATTTTCAGCGGAGTAGGTGCCGCGCTTGCATACACTTCCATTCGCGAGCTTAAAAACTACTACGACACAAGAATGATAGTGCTCTCTTTTACGTTTGTTGGGACAGTGGGTCCAATAGCGCTTTTTATCCTCTCAAAATATTTCTATATCTCAGAACTTGATTTTATATTGGGTGAGTTTGTTATGCCCAGCGGAGTTGTCTGGTTCTATGTCATCGGACTTGGAAGCTTGGGAACACTCTCTCAGTACTACATGACAAAGGCTTACAGCGAGACGAAAGCAGGAATTGTCGGTGCCGTAAGCTACACAAACATAGTATTTGCGATTTTAGTCGGGCTAATGCTCGGCGACGCTCCTCCAAGCGCTGTGACCGCATGTGGAATAGCTCTTATAGTAGCGGCCGGAATTATGGTAGCAAAGGCAAAATGATTTTACTTATGATATAATCGCTTCCTATTTTTAATAACTGGCATTGCGCACTTTTTCATAAAAATGTGTAAAAATATATTTTAGTTCTCGAAAAACAAAGTTTTTCGTAGCTTTAGGGGGTTGTAGGGACTTTAGTCCCTGCCGCCTAAACGGACGTGTTCGTTTAGGTGCGTAACATCAGTTAAAAAGGCAAACAGATGAAATTACTCGCCGGACCTTGCGTCATAGAGAGCGAAGAGAATATTTTTAAAATCGCTAAAGCTTTAGAGATTTATCAAAATGACAGTTCCATTGACTTTTATTTTAAATCCTCTTTTGATAAAGCCAATCGTACATCACTCGATAGTTTTCGCGGATTGGGCATAGAAGAGGGACTTAGAATTTTAGAAAAAGTCAAAAACGATTTTGGCTACAAAGTTGTAACGGATGTACATGAGTCGCATCAGGTGGCTCAAGTTGCCGAAGTTGTCGATATGCTTCAAATCCCAGCATTTTTATGTCGTCAAACAGACCTTTTGGTTGCATGTGCAAAAACTACAAAAGAGGTAAATATCAAAAAAGGGCAGTTTATAAATCCGCCAGATATGCGCTACTCTATAGCAAAAGTGCTTAAAACCCGTGGCTGTGATGAGGTGAGTTATGAGGCTTCAAAAAAACACGGAGTTTATCTCTGTGAGAGAGGAAGCTCATTTGGCTACGGAAACATCGTCGTGGATATGCGCGCACTTGTTATCATGAGAGAGTTTGCACCGACTATTTTTGATGCAACGCACTCCGTTCAAGCTCCGGGTGCACTTGGCGGAAAAACTGGCGGAGACAGAACAATGGTTCCTTATTTGGCAAGTGCAGCGGCAGCAGTAGGAGTGGACGGTTTCTTTTTTGAGACGCACTTTGACCCAAGTATCGCACTTAGTGACGGACCAAATATGATAAAATTAGACGAGCTGGAAGCTCTAATAAATAAAATTAAAAAAATACGGGAGATATAGAATGAATTTAATCGAAGGCAAATTAAAAGTAGTAAATGGCAAGAAGATTGCTATAGTAAGTACGAGATGGAATCACTTTATTGTTGATAGACTTGTTGAGGGCGCAAAGGATGCATTCGCTCGTCATGGCGGAGATGATGCTGATTTGACACATGTTTTGGTTCCGGGAGCATTTGAACTTCCAATGATAATTGACCGGCTTCTGGCTAGCAAAAAATATGACGCAATCTGTGCACTTGGCGCTGTTATCCGCGGAGCAACTCCTCACTTTGACTATGTTTCGGCCGAGGCAACAAAAGGGATAGCGACAATGAGCCTAAAGTATCAAAAACCTGTATCCTTCGGGCTTTTGACAACCGACACAATCGAGCAGGCAATCGAGAGAGCGGGCACAAAAGCAGGAAACAAAGGTTTTGAAGCGATGACGGTTGTTGTCGAGATGTTAGACCTTTATGAGAACTTATAAAAGACACTAGTGTCGCGGGCTTCCTGCCGAAGGAAACCTAGCGTTAGCGTAGGTAGCGGAATTACTTCCGATACCGTGATAAAATAAATGAAGGGAACCCTTCATTTTTACGAAATAAAATAAGGAAAAATGATGGCCACTAGACATCAAGCCAGAATGGCAGTTGTAAGCCTGTTGTACGCATTTGATTTGGGCAACGGAAACATTGCAGAGCATACGGATGAGATTTTAGAAGAGAAGAAGATTCGCAACAAGCAAAAAGATTTCGCACTTACGCTCTATGAGGGTGTTATGAAAAATATAGAGCCGGTTGACGTGGCAATAGTTAAACATCTGAAAGATTGGGATTTTGAGAGACTTGGAGCTATAGAAAGAGCAACGCTCAGACTTGCAACTTATGAGATACTTTACGGCGAACTAGACTCTGCGGTGGTTATAAATGAAGCGGTTGAGATAACAAAAGCATTTGGAACAGAACAATCTCCTAAGTTTATAAACGGTGTTCTTGACGCAATTTCAAAAGATAAATAACTGACCTTACGCACTTTTGCAAAAAAGTTCGTAAATACCTCTAATTTTCTCGAAAAGTACCCTTTTCGTAGCTTTAGGGGGTTGTAGGGACATTTGTCCCTGCCACTAAAACGGACGAGTTCGTTTTAGTGCGTAACATCAGTAAATAATTCTACCTCCTCAGAGGTAAGCTTCAGTGCCTAAGCGGCTAGCGTAGCAAATTTGGGCTTAGCTCAAATTGCGTTCAAAAATAGAGTCTAATAGTAAAAACGGCTCCCTCTTGGGAGTTTTTTACACTTAGTTTCCCTCCCATTTTATCCTCAATAATCGTTTTTGCCAGATAGAGCCCGATGCCCGTTCCCTTGTCTTTTTTTGTGCTAAAGTAGGGGTCCAAATATCTTCTCTTTTAGTTCATCTTCTATACCCAGAGCATTGTCGCAAACTTCAATAATGATGCTGCCGTTCTCTTCTCTTATGTTGATGTTGATTTTGCCATCTTGCACAGCTCTCTCCTCTATAGCGTCTTTGGCGTTGACGATGAGATTGAGCAGGACTTGAGAAAACTCATTTTTATTTGCAAAGAGAGCAGTTTTTTGCGAAGAGTTGATGGATAGTTTGATGTTTGAGTGTCTTATGGGTTCACCGATGATATTTAAAACACTTTGCAGTGCATCTTCTATAAAAAACTCGGTTTTACTTGCATCATTTTTATAAAAATCTCTAAAGTTATCGACGGTGTTTGACATAAACTCTATTTGAGAAAGTGCGCTTTGCATGGAGTCGTTAAACATCTTATCGCTCATTTTTTCTTTTGTTTTAAATGCTTTAAGGTTTTGAAGTATAAGAGAGACTCTTGTGAGCGGTTGCCTCCATTGATGGGCAATGTTTGCCACCATCTCTCCGAGTTCTGCAAGTTTGCTTTGGTTTTGAAGCAGTGTGTCGAGTCTTTGGGCTTGAAGTGCTACAAGATCAAATATATTTTTGAGTGCTTTTGTAAAGATAACGGTAAAGAGAAGTGCCATAATGACGGCAAAAAGAAGGATAACGCCTATCATTTTATTGTTATAGTTTTTTGTTTTTTGCAGCGTTGCTTCATTTTCAACTAATAGCATATCTACTTTGTGCACCCCTACAAAAAGCGGCTGCAAAAGATGTTTTTTCTCTTTTGCTTCATCTTTTATGTCAGCTTTTGTCCACTCAAGCTCTTTTTCATGGTGCTTGATAAAGTAGCCCTCTTCGTTTACCAAAGAGATATCATAAAGTGTGGAGCTTATTATATTTTGTAAAAAGGCATCCATAAAAACATTTATGATCAGAATTCCTTTAAATTTTTCTTTAATGTAGACAGGCGTAGCAAACCGAATCACTGATTTATGCGGAATTTCAACCTTTTCATGTTCTACATTGAGGTCGATATTTGAGATAAAAACCTCATTTTGCTCCATTTTGGAGATCTCTTGAAAATAGTCTCTCTGTGCCTTGTCTTGCAGACTTTGCGTTTTTTTGATTTTTTGCGACTCTCTGTCTCTCTCAAACCTCAAAAGCTCCAAACCATTTTTATCTATATAACGCATCTGCATGTAATCTTTGTTCGCTTCCATAAGCGTTAAAAAGAGCAGATCTACAAAATAGTTCTCTTTTGCTTTAAACGTAAAATCTAAAAACTGCTCATTTTGCGAAACGGCGAGTAGCGCATCTTTTTTCATCTTTATATGTGCATCAAACTTCTCTTTTTTCTCACCGCTTTGAAGCTTTGCCTCTTTTAAAAACTGCTGTGTTTGCTGCTCTTTTGAAAAATAGAGATGCACAACGGCGATAGAGAGGATTAGGATAAGCGTAAAGATGATGTAGGAGAAAAAAAGCTTGATACCAAATTTTAGTTTATTCATAGCTGCTTATCTTGTACCCTGCATTTCTTACATTGAGTATGAAGTTTTCTTGCAGTTTAGCGCGCAACTTTTTTATCTGCGTTCTTAGTGTGTTGTCCTGCACCTCTTTGTTGTCCCAAATGTAATCTTTTAAAATATCGGTGGTTATAATTTGGTTGATGTTTTTACTTAAAATATAAAGAAGTTTTTTTTCATGTCCGGTTAAATCAACTACTTCATCTTTGTAAAAAAGCCCCATAGTGCTAAGATTAAAATGATAATTCTCGCTGATTTTTACACTGTTTTTCGCCGTATCTTGATAAAGAATCTGACTGATTCTAAGCTCCAACTCTTCAAGCAAAAAAGGCTTTCTTACATAGTCGCTGCACCCTAAATCATACCCTCTTTTGACATGTTCTATATCACTTTGGGCAGTTATGTAGATTGCGGGAGTCATTATGTTTTCTTTGCGAATCTCTCTAAGCGTCTCAAAACCGTTTTTTTTAGGCGTGTTAATGTCGAGCAAAAATATGTCGTAGTTTTGCAAGAGAGCGTTATCTAAAAGCGCTTCCCCATCATGAAAATAGTCAACCTGATGGTCATTTAACTCAAAATAGTTTTGTATCTCTTTGCAGATAAATTCGTCGTCTTCTAAAAGCAGTATTTTCATCTTTACCTAATCTCTCAGCACTTTAGCGGCACTTTTGTCTATTATCATTATAATGTAATCTCAAATGCAGGAGTAATTTATGAAAATTATAACACTTATTTTCTTTTTATCTTTTTTTGTTCTCTTTAGGGAGTCGGCAACAGCTTCAAACAGCTTGGCTAAAGAGACATCGCCATACCTTTTACAGCATAAGGACAACCCAGTCGATTGGCAACCTTGGGGCGAAGAGGCATTTCTTAGGGCAAAAAAAGAGAACAAACTTATCTTTCTCTCTATCGGCTACTCTACATGTCACTGGTGTCATGTGATGGCGCATGAGAGTTTTGAAAATGAGCATTTCGCAAAACTGCTCAACAAATATTTTATAAGCATAAAAGTGGACAGAGAGGAGCTTCCGCATATAGACAGTTTTTATCAAAAGGTCTATGCAACTATGAACTCCAGAGGCGGCGGCTGGCCTTTGACGATTATGATGACGGCTGATAAAAAGCCCTTTTTTAGCGGAACTTATGTTCCTTTGTCCGCAGGTTACGGTTCTCGTGGTTTAGTGGATATTATAAACAGCGTTTCAACAATCTCTCATCAAAAATTAGCCCAGATGGGCGAAAAAGTGCTTTTGTCGGTTGAGCAGAGCCAAAAGTTTTCAAATCACAAAGCCCAGCTTATGTCAGGTCTTGCAAACAAAACTATCAGCGACTTTAAATCATATTACGACTTTAATAACAGCGGTTTTTCAAATCGACCGAAATTTCCCGAGGCTTCAAAAATCATACTGCTTCTGAAACTTTACGAGATAACAAAAAACAAAGAGAGTCTTGACATGTCGCTTAGCGCGTTGGACGCTATGGCAAAAGGCGGGATTTACGATCAGATAGAGGGCGGTTTTTACAGATATACGGTCGATGAGAAGTGGCAGATTCCCCATTTTGAGAAGATGCTCTACACAAACGGAGAACTTCTTGAAGCCTACTCTTTGGCATACAAACATACTAAAAACCCGCTCTATAAAAAAATCATAGATGAGACAATCGCCCAAATGGATAAAAGATTTCAAATCGGCGGCGTCTACATGAGCGCAAGCAATGCCGATAGCAAAAACCGCGAAGGAAAAAATGAGGAAGGATTTTACTTTGTCTATGAGCACGACGAAGCGTTTGAGTATCTCAAAAAAAGAGGTTTAAAAGAGTCGGTGATAAACGCTGCACTTGGGTATCTGGGAATAACGGAAGATGGAAACTTTGAGGGGCACTTGAGCAATCCGCATATCACGGCAGATGTCGCGCCAAAAGCTCTTCAAAGGGCAAAAGAGCTGCTTTTGGAGATGCGCAAAACAAGAGAGTATGCTTTTGTGGCCAATAAGATAAACACCGCTTGGAACGCACTCTACATCAAAGGGAAGTTTAAAGCCGCAATAGCGGATAAAAAGTACGTCATGCAAGCAAAAAAATCTCTTGATGCGCTGCTTGAAAAGATGTATGTAGATAGTGAACTTTATCATCAGAGTGTTCCAAATGTAAAACCTACGCAAAAGGCTCTGCTTGAGGATTATGCTTTTTTGACAAGCGCTCTTTTTGAGGTGTATCAGGCGACTTTGGAGCAGAGATATTTTGAGCTCTACAAAGAGATTGCTGAAAAAAGTATAACACTCTTTTATAGAGAGGGCAGATGGTTGGAGTCAAACGACGGCTTTGTAACATACGCAGACATAAGCGAAAGAGCCTACGCAAGTGCGTTGGCACAGCAAAGTATCAACCTTTTAAATTACGCCACCGTTTTGGCTGATATGAAAAAGTTTGCGATGGCAAAAGAGATAGTAGATAATTTTGCAAAATCGATAAACGCAAACCCCTCAAGTTATCCGACCGCCACGCTAGCATCTCTTATGTTTGAATATGAGCCCATCTTTATAAAATCAACAAAGAGTAATTTGGATAGTTTTGATGCAAACGACATAAAGTACCCCTTTGTTTACAGGTATGTTTATGATGCAGATGAGTATCTGGCATGCAAGATAAACAGCTGTTTTAGTTACGGTGCAGAGTTTGAAAAAGTGAAAAAAGATATTGAGTCTCTCTTAAAGAGGTAAAAGCACTTTGTAGGCACTTTAGACATGTACTATTGCTTAACTATAATAGTTAAAGGAATAATTATGCTAGATTTAGCTTTTAAAAACAAACATCTTATTGTTGTTTTGTCACTGCTTATCGCAGTTATTAGCGTTATTGTCACAGCGCGGCTTCCCGTGGATATTTTACCAAGCTACAATACCCCCGCGGTTCAGGTCTTAACGCTTTATCCTGGAATGCCTGCTGAAGTAATGGAAAAAGACATAACAAGTCGTCTTGAGCGCTGGACCGGCCAGTCAAACGGGATTGTAAAACAAGAAAGCAAAAGTATGATTGGGGTTAGCATTGTTAAAGATTTCTTTAGCGAAAACACAGACCCAAATACAGCCCTTTCGCAGGTTACTTCATTGGCAATGTCGGACTTGTACTATCTTCCGCCCGGAACCGTTCCTCCGATGGTTATGCCTTATGATCCGACGGCTTCAACTCCTCTGGCGCTGCTAGCGGTTAGCAGTGAGAGCATGAGCGAGAAAGAGCTTTATGATGTTGCCTATTTTCAATTGCGAAATTTGCTAGGTTCTGTTGATGGAATTATCGCTCCTGCCGTGTATGGAGGAAAACTTCGCCGAATTTTTATGTATGTCTATCCCCAAAAATTACAGGCATACAATCTCTCTCAAAGCGATGTTTTAAACGCCTTGCAAAAAAACAATGTCATGATACCCACGGGCGATGTAAATATTGGAAATATCAACTATAGTGTTAATGCCAATGGAATGCTGCCCAAGGTGGATGATTTTAACGACATGGTTATCAAAATAGGCTCAAACGGCGCACCTATATTTCTCAAAGATATCGGTTACGCCAAAGATTCCAGCGCTATTCAAACCAATGTTGTTCATATCAACGGCAATCGGCAAGTTTACATTCCTATTTACAAGCGTACGGGTGCGAACACTATTGCATCCGTAAATGCGGTTAAAGACAAGCTCTCCGATCTTAAAGAGCGTCTGCCTGCATCCATAAATCTTGATGTCATCCTTGATCAGTCAAGCTATGTACGCAATTCGATTGACGGACTTATCAAAGAGGGCATTATTGGGCTAATGTTAGTCTCAGCGGCGCTGCTTCTTTTTTTAGGAAATATACGCTCTACCTTTATTGTTGCACTTAGTATTCCGCTCTCGGTAATGTTTGCCTTTATCGGACTCTATTTTACGGGCGACACTATCAATTCTATCACGCTGGGCGGTATCGCTTTGGTTATCGGATTGCTGGTGGATGACAGTATTGTTGTACTGGAAAATATCGACAAACATCTAAAATTGGGCAAAACATCGGCTCAAGCGGCGTATGACGGAGCCAAAGAGGTTGCTCTTCCTGTACTGGTGACAACTTTGACTATTATCATTGTTTTCTTCCCGATTCTCTTTTTGACCGGTATCTCCAAGTTCTTATTCGCTCCCTTGGCAATCACTGTTTCACTAGTGATGATCGGTTCTCGATTTTTTTCAATGACGCTTGTTCCCATCATGGCGGCTGCTTTTTTTAAAGGTTTCGACGAAAAGAAGAAGCCAAAAGGTTTTCTGGGTGCTTTTGAAAAAGGGTTTGAAGCCCTCACTCATGGCTATGTCCAAACCATGGACGGTGTACTTAAAATGCGATGGCTGATTTTAGGCATGGTTTTAGCACTGTTTCTCCTTTCTTTATTTGGATTTCAAAAAATCGGACGAGAGTTATTTCCGCAAATGGATGTAGGTCAAATCTCTATGGATGTACGTATGGAAAGCGGAACAAGGCTTGAGAGTACGGAGAAGACTATAACAAGCATTGAGAATTTTATTAAAAAAGAGATAGGCGATGATGTAAATCTGATTGTCTCAAACATGGGAGTCCTCAATGACTGGCCCGCAGCATACACCTCTAACTCAGGAACGCAAGACAGTACTATATCAGTACAACTCAAAGAGCATCATGCGACCAAAACCGTGGAGTACGTGAAGCGTCTGCGTGTAAAACTTAAAGAGGAGTTCCCCGGAGTCGGATTTATTTTTAACACAGGCGGGATTATAACGAGTGCACTTAACTTTGGACTTCCATCGCCGATTGATATACAAATAATAGGCAATGATTTGCATAAGGCTCATGAGATTGCAGTAAGAGTGCGTGAAATTGTTCAAAACATACGAGGCACTGAGGATGTTCGTATCCATCAGCGTTATGACCATCCGGAAATTAAAGTCGACATTGACAGAACAAAAGCGGCAATGTTGGGAATAAATGCAGACGAGGTTGTTAAAAATACAGTTTCAGCTCTCAACTCCTCGGTCAATTTTAAGCCATCGTTTTGGATAGATGAAAAAAACGGTAATCACTATTATGTCGGAGTTACTTACCCTGAAATAGAGTTAGATGACCCAAAATCTGTTGAGAACATTACCATGATGGGAACAAACGGAAAAATAACACAGCTTAAAAATATTGCAACGACATCTCTTACATCGGCTCCTATTGAGATTAATCATCTCGATTTGCAACGCGTTACAGATGTGTATGCTAATGTTGAGGGAAGAGACATCGGCTCAGTTGCAACCGAAGTAGAGCAGGAGCTCCAAGAGTTGCGCAAAGAGATTCCTGATGGGTATAAAGTAGAGATAAAAGGGGAGATACAAAGCATGAAGGAGAGCTTTAGTAACCTGGGTTTAGGTTTGGTGCTTGCTGTTTTTCTTGTCTATCTGGTTATTGTTCCGCTGCTGCGCTCATTTACTCTACCGCTAATTATTATCGCAGTTATCCCTTTGGGACTTATCGGTGTTGTTGCAATGCTCTTGGCAACAGATACTTATCTTAATATACAATCTATGATGGGGATCATTATGATGGTGGGAATTACCGTTGCCTATAGCAATCTGCTCGTTGATAAAATGAACAATCTTTACAATGAAGGCAAAAATCTGCACGAAGCAATTAAAGAGGGGGTTGCGAACCGCTTCCGCCCTATTATTATGACGGCAACGGTTGCCATCTTGGCTATGGTGCCCATGGCGCTTGGGTACGAAACGGGCGGAGAAGCCAATGTTCCGTTGGCTCGCGCCATCATAGGCGGAGTTGCAGCTGCAACGGTTTTATCGCTGTTTATTGTGCCTATATTGTTCTTTTTATTTCATAAAAAATCTAATTCTCAAGGAAATTAACATGAGTTCACTTATAACATTTTTAACCATTACTATTCTATTTTTCAGTGGATGTACAAACGATGCTGCTCAAAAAGAGGTCGTGAAGACAGAAGAAAAAAGAGTGCCTACGGTTCTTGTCGCCAATCCTCAAAAACATGAGTTTGATGCCTCTATATCAATTGCAGGGAGTGCAAAACCAAATCAGCAGGTTAAAATATTTGCCATGAGTGACGGGTATCTCAAACAGACAACCGTTGATATCGGAGATTTTGTCCGTGGGGGAGATGTTGTTGCCGTATTGGACAACCCGGAACTGCTTAGCCAAAGAGCAAAGCTACAGGCGGAGTTTAACGGTAAAAAAGCACTCTATGAGAGACTTAGAAATGTTTATGAAAAAACGCCGCAACTTACCAGTATTTTTGATGTAGAAAATGCCAAGGCTGAGTTTGAAAGCCTTAAAGCAGAGCTGAGCGCCGTAGCGGTACAGATTGCTTATCTGAGCGTAAAAGCCCCTTTTTCGGGAGTGATAACTCAGCGTTTTGTCGACAAAGGGGCTATCATTCAAAATGCACTGAACAACGCAAACAGTGCCGCATTGTTTGAGATTCAAGATATTGATCCGATTCGTTTAAATGTCGATGTTCCCGAGAGCGACGCACCGCTCATATATAAAGGGATGATTGCAAATATTGTTTTTCCCGAATTGCCAAATCAAGATTTCAGCGCGAAGGTCTCCCGTACCTCTTTTGGCTTGGATGAGGCTACCAAAACCATGAAGGTGCAAATCGATATTTCAAACAAAGAGTTTACGATACGTCCGGGAATGTACGCCAAAGTCAACATCTCAATCAACGGGCATAAAGATACACTCTCTGTCTTAAACGAAGCACTCGGCAATATAAAGGGGGAGTCCTTTGTTTACGTGGTTGAGAACCAAAAGGTTAGAAAAGTAGTCGTCAAAACAGGAATCCGAGACAACAAGTTTACAGAAATTCTAAACGGCGACATAGATGCTGAGGATGCGGTTGTCGTTCAGGGAAAAGAGTTCTGCTCTGATGGCGCATCGGTTGATGCCAAATCTTTGACAAACAAAAAGGAGCGACCGCTATGAAAACCATGAGATATGTTCTTGTTAGTGCTCTTTTTAGTGCGCTGCTTTATGCTGCCGAGACGGTCTCTGTTGACTTGCAGAGCGTTTTGCAATTGGGCGGTGCAAATAATCTCACCATCAAAGAGTTCCAATCAAAGCAGGAAGAGGCATTGAGGGATTTGGAAAAAACCAAAGAGTGGTGGCTGCCAAATATTTATGCAGGGGTAAAAACCCAGCAGTTATGGGGAGCCGCAATGAACGGCAACGGCAATTTTTATACCGATGTCGACAGCGACAATCTCTGGGGCGGAGTAGGGGTAAGGATGCGGCTTGACTTTGCCGAGGGCATCTATAAAACCAAGGCGGCACAATTAAGTGCAAAGGCGTACTCTTATGAGAGCGATGCCGAAAAAAACAGGGTACTTCTTTCATGTGTAAATGCTTACTATGATATGGCGTTTGAGCAGTTGAAATACGGCGCATACAAAAATTTGGCAGAGCAATCCGATCTGCTTATGCAGCAGATAGGGCTTCAGGTGGAGGCGGGTCTGCGCTATCAGTCAGAGCTACTGTTGGCTAAAGGTAATCATGCACATCTGAAACTGGAGATGATGAACGCGCAATCCGACTATGGGCGTAAATCGGCAGAGTTGGTACGCCTTCTCAACCTTCAAAGCAGCGTCAAGCTCTCTAGTGCCGAAAACTTTCTGCTTCCTTTGGATTTTCAAGCAGGATCCGGTGGAGACGATGATAGGGCGGAAACCAAAGCCATAGACACCTCGATTCTCTCATTACAAGAACAAAAAAAGAGTATTACCAAGGGTCTTTGGATGCCTGAGTTAAGCATTGATACCTATGCATCCTATTTTGGAGGTTTGAGCGGTGATGTGACACCTGTAGTACCAAACCAAGGCTCAAAACAGCTCTACCCGACACAGGCTTTGAATGTCTCTTTGTTATGGAATATACCGCTGGGAGAGCTTCTTTATCGTTCAAACGAGGAGAGATACAATGCGAAAATCCAGACAGAGCGGGTAAAACTGCAACAAATGAAAGCACAGATCAACGAAGAGGTTACCAATGCTACCCAAGATATAGAGTTGGGAAAAGAGAAAATAATTCTCTCGAAAGAGGCATTAAATATGACAGAAGAGGCATTGAGCCAAAGTATAGAACGCCAGAAACTTGGAACAGCAAAGCCATTTGAAGTGTTTCAGGTACAGCAGTTTTATTTGCAAGCACAGCTTAATCACTTAAGGGCGATCAGTGATTACAACAAAGCTCAGTTTGCTTTAAAAGTAGCAAAAGGCGAGACGCTTTAGCTTCCCTAAAGTATTCCAAATGTAAAACCTGTGCAAAAAGCTTTGCTTGAAGATTACTCTTTTTTGATAAGCACTCTTTTTGAAGCATATCAAGCTGTTTTAGCTACGATGCAGAGTTTGAAAAAGTGAAAAAAGATATTGAGTCTCTTCAATAACCGCTGATTTAATTGAGTTTTCAAATTTTTTTGCTATTATCACACACAAGTATAAATGAGGATTGTGCTATGAAAAATGAGATAGAAAAGTTTGATAAATATCTTAAAAAAATGAGTAAAAATAGGCTCAATGCCTTAGGCGAAGTTGGTTTTATACTTCTTGGTCTTATAAAAAAACAAGCTGACACAAATATGCAACCGCTTATCAACAGGATAACGGCAGAACAAGAGTTTGAATCTATTGAAAAAGCTAATATGTTCTTAAAGACATACTTTGATTTTCACAATAAATTTATCAATTATACTTCTGCTATGTTTATGATAGAAGATGAAGAGAAGTTTGCTATGCGAATAGAAAACCTTGTGACTTATCTTTTAAAAAGTATGCCGATTCAAGAGCAAAAAAAGTTTATTGTCGACTTTGTAGACATGGTTTATGATGAAGTTTTTGAAGAGTTTGCGTTTAGTATTGCAGAAAATGAAGACCCTGCCCAAAGTATGGCAAAAGCTACAAAAATTTTTGGAAGTGAAGGGTTGGCTTTTCTGTTTTACTCATTAATCGGCATTACTCATGAATTGGAAGAAGATAAAAGCATCACAACTCAAAAACAGATGACAGAACTAGCAACTCCCATATTTGTATTTTTGTTAGCTCTTAATGAGCAAAGAAAAAATCAATTTTTAGAGCAAAATCAAACAAAAGAGAATCAATCTACTAAGAACTCTTTTTACAATGTAGGTAGAAATGACCCATGCCCCTGTGGGAGTGGGAGAAAATATAAAAAATGCTGTCTCAATAAAAATGAGCGAAAGTCAGATGCCATAACCGTTACCGAAAAACCCTTAAATGCCCGAGAATCTCTTAGTGAAAAAGAGATGGGAGAGTTTTACAATACTTGGACAAAGTTTTTTGAATTTGCATCGAAAATTTACTCCCAAATGTATGATTTGAAATATCAAAAATCATATATTAAAGATGAGTATGGAAGATTTACTCTTGATGAAGATGTGATTGATTCAAATTTAGCAAGTAATGCGAGGGGCTTTATTGCTATTAATTTTCAAAAACTAAGCGACGAATTTCAATCAACAAGAGCATCGAAAAAAGATAAAGAGATTATAGAGCAGATGAGCCTTTCTTATAAGTTTTCAAAGTTTTACATCTCCTCAATTTTTGGAGACGGAAGTGCGGTGCTTTTTGATACACAAAGCGAGATAAGCTATTTTGTACACTCTTTGTATGATCCTCTTGGTATAATGATTGAACCGTATCAGCTTTTTGAAACTACACTTCTGTTTTATAAAGGCAGAATTATAGCAGATGGGATTTACGCACTCTACAATATGCAGATAGGTGACAATATGAAACAAATGCTTCAAAAAAGTTATGAAGAAAGTTCCCAGAACATACAGCTTGTTCTATCAAAAAATGAGATTAAACATAAAATTTATCAGCTCAAAATCAACATAAAAGGCTCAAAGCCAAATATCTGGAGAAAAGTACAAGTACCGGCAAGTTTAAGCTTTTACGGACTTCATACTGTTATTCAAACTCTTTTTGGTTGGTATGAGTCACATTTGTGGGAGTTTGTTACGGAAAATGGAAACTATTTGGATGAAGAAGAGGTTTCTTCACAAGCATTGTTTTCAGATAAAAAAGAGTTTCCGGCACAAAAATTTAGTATAGAACATGTTCTCAAAAATGAAAAAGAGAAGATGCTTTATGTGTATGATTTTGGAGATGATTGGGTGCATAATATAGTTTTGGAAAAAATTATTATAAGCGATGAAGAGCTATTGCATCCAAAATTTATCAGCGGAAAAAGGGCTGCACCTTTTGAGGATTGTGGCGGGATATATGCTTATAATGAGATAGTGCAAGCTATTGAAAACCCGACAGATGAGGGCAGAGATATGTTAGAAGAGTATGGCATAGAACCTTTTGATACTGATTATTTTGATTCAAAAAGATTAGCGAAACTTCTTGATGGAAACGGGTGAGTTGTAATTTTTGTGCTTGGTTTTGTTCTTTATCGCTTTGTTTTTAAAAAAAGGGTAAAATCCAATCATTAAAAAGAGAAACGGTTGGAAATGAAAAGATTGACAAAAGAAGAGGCGCTTCATCTCATACGAAATGCAGACTTAAAAGAGCTCGGGCGTATGGCGACGGCTCGCAAAAAAGAGCTGCACCCAGACAATATCACCACTTTTGTGGTGGATAGAAATATCAACTATACTAACATCTGCTGGGTGGACTGCAAGTTTTGTGCATTTTACAGACATGAAAAAGATGCGGATGCTTACGTTTTGACGTTTGATGAGATAGACGCAAAGATTGATGAGCTGCTTGAAATCGGCGGTACGCAGATACTTTTTCAAGGCGGTGTGCATCCAAAACTCAAAATAGAGTGGTATGAGGATTTGGTTGGGCATATCCATACCAAATACCCCACAATTACCATTCACGGCTTTAGTTCAATCGAAATAGATTTTATAGCTAAAGTCTCGCGCATTAGCGTGGAAGAGGTTTTAGAGAGGCTGCATGCAAAAGGATTGGCTTCTATCCCGGGGGCAGGGGCTGAGATACTCTCCGACAAAGTTCGTGACATCATCGCTCCAAAAAAAATTGACAGCGAAGTCTGGGTTGATATTCATAGAAAGGCTCATAAACTCGGCATTATGTCGACGGCTACTATGATGTATGGAACTATTGAGAGCGACGAAGATATCGTAGAACATTTTGATATGATAAGAAAACTTCAGGACGAAACACACGGTTTTAGAGCATTTATCATGTGGAGTTTTCAAGGGCAAAATACGGAGTTGTTGAGGCTTATTCCAGACATGGAGAAACCTTCGTCAAACCGTTACCTAAGACTTCTTGCAGTTGCGAGACTCTATCTTGATAATGTGCCAAATATCCAAAGTTCATGGGTAACACAGGGTCCATATATCGGGCAGATGGCTCTTAGATTTGGAGCAAACGATTTAGGTTCTACTATGATGGAAGAAAATGTCGTAAGCTCTGCGGGTGCAGCCTACAAAATGGCAAAGAGCGAGATGGTACACCTCATAAAAGATATAGGAGAGATACCTGCGGTGCGAAATACGGCGTATGAGATTTTAGAGAAATTTGCATAGATGAAGAAAATAGTTTTAATATTACTCGCTTTAGGAAATATAATAATGGCAGCAACAATAGAAGAGATAAAAGTTAAAGATACAAATATAACTGTAATTATCGAACAGGACAAAAGATTGCCCTTGGTAACAATGCAGTTTGTATTTAGAAACAGCGGAACTATAACAGACACTACAAAAGCTGGCTTGGCAAAATTCAGTGCAAAAGTGATGAATGAGGGGACTAAGAAACTCGGCTCAAGCGCATTTGCCGAGGAGCTTGAGAGCAAGGCTATTCATATATCCGCTTCAACAGGAAAAGAGACCTTTGTTATAGAGATGGGATGTTTAAAAGAGGAGCTTGACGAGGGGCTTAAATATTTTAACATGTTATTAAAAGAGCCAAATCTTACCGAAGATGCAATAGAGAAGGTCAGAACTACTACTCTAGGCTCGCTTGCACGCAAAGAGAACGACTTTGACTATATCGCTTCAAATGAGTTAAAAGCGCTTCTTTTTGATGGCAGCGTACTGGCAAATCCAGCTTCGGGAACGGTGCAGAGCGTAAAAAGCATCACTTTAGAGGATGTGAAGAAGTTTATAAAAGAGAATATCGTAACGGCAAAACTCATAGTAGTAGTCGGCGGAGATATTGAAGCCGAGGATGTAAAGGCTAAAGTCGCAAAAATTATAAAAGCAATGCCTCTTGGCCAAAACGGCGAGATAAAAAACTATCCTGTTTCAAAAGAGCCAAAAGAGAAGATAGTTATAAAAGAGACCGAACAGGCATATATATATTTCGGCTCACCTTACGACATAAGTGTTGATTCAAAAGATTACTATAAAGCAAAAGTAGCTACTTTTATCCTAGGAAGCAGCGGTTTTGGTTCAAGACTTATGGAGGAGATTAGGGTTAAGAAAGGTCTTGCATATTCGGCGTATGCAAAGGTTGATGTAACTAAATCAAGCTCATATATGAACGGTTATCTGCAAACAAAGCTTGACTCTTTGGAAGAGGCTAAAAAAACAGTCAAAGAGGTTGTGGCTGAGTTTGTAAAAAAGGGAGTAACAAAAGATGAGCTTGAGCAGACTAAAAAGTTTATGCTCGGAAGCGAGCCTCTAAGAGTTGAGACGATGAGCCAGAGACTAAACAGAACTTTTATGGAGTACTATAACGGCCATGAGTTGGGGCATTCACTTAAGGAGCTAGAACTGGTCAAAGAGTTAAAATTAGGTGATTTAAACGAGTTTATAAAAGCGCATACAGAGATTTTAGATATGAGTTTTGCGATAGTTACCAAGTAAATATTGCAAAACGCAATATTTTTAACATGTAGTTCATGAAAATAGGTAGTATTTGATACTAAGGATTTAAGATGAACATAACAAAAGAGCAAGAAGAGAAGTTTAAAAAGCTGGACATCGGCAGCTGTTGCGAGTTTGCTCTTCTTATCCCCTCCTCTTATGAAGATTTAAGAATCTCCGACGAACTTCAAACTCACGCCATGCAGCTCATCGACGCTACGGTTGAGTCGGTTTACAGAGCTCCAAATTCTCTTCAGATAACTTTCTTTGCCCACAATTTCGGTCATCTCATCACGGGTGTACTGTTTCGCCCAAAACCCTACATGATGCATCAGTTTAAAGTAGGCGAGAGAGATTATTACTACGGGATGGTTGAATGTAAAGGCGGTTTATGCAGTATAAGCATGCCAAAAAAAGTGACAAATATCGGTGCGATTACTCCAAAGTACAAATCAGTCTTGAGAAGTGATATTATGCTTCGGCTTATGCAAAGTTGTTTGACAAAAGAGAATTTAATCTCTGAGGGAATCAAAGAAGAGATTGCAAGAGAGCTTTTACATGTTCATTTTCCTGCGCAAAAAGTGCCTAATTTAAGAGATTTGGAACCAAAAACGATTAAGGCTCTTAAATATACGGAACTCTTTAGCTATATGAAACAGCTCTCAAACAAGAGAAGATATTTTAAGGCGTTAACTTCTACATGTAATGATTATGAGAAGTGGGCGGAGAGTTTGCCTTTTAGATTAACGAATGAGCAGATAAAGAGCATAGAGGAGATAAAAGCAGATTTTAGCAAAGAGGTCTCTGCAAGACGGATGATAGTCGGAGATGTAGGAAGCGGAAAAACTATGGTAATTCTGGCGTCGGCTTTCATGATGCTTCCAAATCGTTCTGTTCTTATGGCTCCGACAACGATACTTGCGAATCAACTTTATGAAGAAGCAAAAAAGTTTCTTCCCATGATGAAGATAGCACTTGTAACAAACAGAACAAAAGCTATAAATCTTGACGCATATGACTTTATCATCGGTACGCATGCGCTGCTTTATCGAGAACTCCCATGTGCCTTTCTTGTCATGGTTGATGAGCAGCACCGTTTTGGAACGGCGCAGAGAAATTTGCTTGAGAAGTTGGTAAGCTCAGGAGAGCTTAGACCCCATTTCTTGCAGTTTTCTGCAACACCAATCCCTAGAACTCAGGCGATGATAGAGACCGCGCACATAGATGTCTCACTTATTACAACTACACCGTTTAAAAAAGATATAACAAGCAGAGTAATTCATAAAAGTGATTTTAAAGATTTATTGACGCATATAAAAAACGAAATAGCCTCAGACAATCAGATTTTGCTCGTATATCCGCTGGTTGAGCAGAGCGAACTTTTAGGCTATCAAAGTATTGACGAGGCGAGAGGATTTTGGGAGAATAATTTTAACAATGTTTATGTTACCCATGGAAAGGATAAGGAGAAAGAGGAAGTTTTGCAGGAGTTTGACAAAAAAGGTGCGATTCTCATCGCCACTACCGTTGTGGAGGTGGGTATATCACTCTCAAAATTAAGCACGGTTGTAATAGTCGGAGCCGAGAGGCTAGGGCTCTCCACGCTTCATCAGCTTCGCGGCAGAGTTAGCCGCAGAGGCTTAAAGGGCTACTGTTTCTTATATACAAACCAAAGTTCGTCCGAGCGATTAGATAGATTTACACAAACAGCAAGCGGTTTTGATATTGCAAATCTTGATTTGAAGTTTAGAAAAGGCGGTGATTTACTAAAAGGACACAATCAAAGCGGAAGCCAGTTTAGATGGATTGATTTGGCAGAAGATGAGGAGATAGTAAAATGTGTGAAAATGGATTTAAGCAAAAGGAGTTGACCTCCTTTTACATGCAGATTAATATAGACCAAATCTTCCGTCATTTCTTTTGTATAGAACACGAGTTTTGCCCTCATTGTCTATAAAGATTTCAAAGAGTTTTTTGTTCTCTTTGATGTCGTTTAGAACATCTTCAACTTCGCGAGGTTTGTAAAGAGGAAGCTCAACTGGGACAATCTCGTCCTCCATAGCTTCGCCTGCTTCATGCAGGTCCACATTTGCACTAGCTTCACTTTTAGCTTCGTTTATGCCCTCTTTATAGTGGTTGCTCTCTTTGTCATGCATACGGCGCATAGCTTTTTGAGCTCTAGCAGTCGCCAAATCTATAGCAGCATAGAGGTCTTGGTCATTTTGTTTGATAACTATAGAATTTTTGTGAGCAAGGTTTATAACATACTCTATTACAGACTGCTCTTTCCCCTTTTTTGTTTGAGTTGATACGATAACATTGACGGAGATAATATCCATGTTGTACTTGCTAAGTGTTTCGATAGATGAATTCATATAAGTCTTGATGGGTTCTGTAAGCTCTAAATGTCTTCCTGTTAATGATATATTCATGTTAAATCCTTTAGTCTCTAAATATGAATTATTATATCATTAAATGGTTTACAATATTTTACAATTTAGAGTTTTTGGATGCTTCTTCTAAAGTAACGGATAGGTTCTGTGCTAAGATTTTGGTCTGCTCTTACACTTACTGTCATATCCATTAACACAGAACCGTTTTGTTCCGGTGTCGCAACTTCAAAGTATGTTAGAGCCAAAGAGCATGGAGAAGGGTTTGTATAAATGTATTTTAAACTTACATTTACGTCATAAAAGCCATCAATTGTGTATGGAGCAATAGTTGTACAAGGTCCGCCTTGTGCTATATCCAAAAGTGCCAACTCAGCAGCACTTTTTGCATGCAGTGCTACTTGTTCATACAGATACAAGTCTATGGTTCTTTTACTTGTTTGAGCTGTTAGAGCAAGAGAGAGAGCCATAATTGTAGAGATGATTAAAACCACTATTATCGCGGTAATCATCGCAAACCCTTTTTTTTGGCGAGGATACGCTTTTAGAATATAGTTTTTTCTTTGCATAACGAATAATCCTCCATTAAATCAGAATTTACACACACTTGAATTTTTACTATTGAACCGACAGCTTTAAACTGGAACGTACTTACGTCATTCATAAGCACTACTTTTTTTGTGTTGGCATCACTATATTTTCCACCATTCCATGGCTGATAGTCATAGTAGAGCATAAGCGTGCCTGTGCTTGTCGATGCATTGTAGTCAGTTATACCGACGGCGTACGCGGTCCATGCAAGCTGGTAGTACTCATATATATTTGCGCCGCTAAAATCAGTTGCCGTACTAGATTCAAATTGAGTAGGTTCACCAGCAACGCTCTTTATTGGGTGCATAACGCTTGTGTTATGGTCGCTCAAAGTGCCACCGCCTATGGTCCAGCCGTATCCGTTTTGAATATCGCTGTCAGAGCCTACGAAGTAGAGAGCTGCATCATTAATGCCGCTACCACCGTTTGAGAGTACTCCTATTAGTGTATTTAGCGCTCCTGTGTCCGTTCCCGGAGAGGTTAATACAGCAGAAGAGGATGACTTGATGTCTATTATCCCGCTCCAGTGCGGTAAATAAACAGCTCCAGTGGGAGTATTGCCCCTAAAGCCGTCTACATCAGCTCCGACCCACTCCAAAATAGGGGCAGTTGCCGCCGTATAGCCTGGAAGTCCGCTAAATGTTCCATCAAGCTCTCTTGCTATGACAGAGTCTTTTATGCGGTACTGCAGTCTTGAAGCTATAGATTCTACAGCCGCCGCGCTGTTTGCCTGCAGAGCGTTGTTTACACTTGAGAATATAAAGTTTTTATATGCTTGAGAAAGAAGTTCGACACCGTATTTGCTCAGAATTCCGATAACTACTATAACAAAGATGAGCTCTAAGAGTGTAAAGGCAGATTTACGCATCAAAATCTCCTCTTATAAAAATCTATCTCGCCGATGTTGGTGCTATAAACACTTAGCGCAGTAATATTATTGTCGTCAGAGTCAGTAACCGTAACAGTAATTTTTTTAATATTATTGTCAGTCGCCCCTGTTTCATCAACATTTGAAATCGAAACAATACTGTAGTAATTGTTTTTATACCCTGTGGCATTTTTTGTAGCATCCGTAAAGATAAGTTCGCTTCCATGAGTAGCATCGTTTAAAGTTGGAAAAACTCCGCCTGAGGTGTTTGCAGGAATGTTTATTGCACTGCTATCCAAACATCTTCTATGGTATGGCTGATTAACATGTCCCAGTCTTAGTCTGTAGTCGGGGTCAGAACTATTGTTTTCACATACACCGCCGATGTCTATTACTCTCTCTAAGTGACTGAGATTATAGTCATTCATAGAGTATGCATCCCAATAGTAAGATGTCGCTCCCATTAACTCTGCAGAAGCCGCAAAGATAGCCTCCTGAACTATGTTCTCCTCGATGCCCTTTGAGGTAATCTGGGCCATCATAGGCAGAGTTATTACGGCAATGGAGATAACGACAATTGCAAATATGAGCTCTATCATGGTAAAAGCAAATCTACCAAGAGCAGTTTTTCTATTTACCACATTATTCTCCTATTGGTTGTCGTTCCGTCTGGAGTTTTTGTAGTCGTGTCCGTATCATGCTCCCCTGTCCAATCACCTGCGTTATCAAACTCAACTTGGAACTCATTTCTAGTAGCAAAAGGGTCGCTTTCGTTGTAGATGAGCCATGGAGATGCTTCATTTTGCATAGTCGTTTTGTATGGGTAGCCTTTTGAACCGTTATATCTTAAAGTTGTTGTTTGTCGTATCGGGTTGGTATTTGTCACTGATGCTGTTTCTGTTACATGGGGTGTAGCAACCTTTTCACTAACAGCACCCACTATTCCATCATTTGGAAGCACATGCGCTTCATTTATATACCACCTTACGTCATCTGTTCTCATAAGATTTGGGCTAAATCCGTTAAGTAGAGTTTTGTCGCAGCCAGTTCCAAAACAGTAAGACTCAAAGTAGATGTTTGCATTTTTAACACAAGGAGAAGTAGTACAACTATATCTCTGTCTTGAAGCATGTGTGCGACCGTAAGCAAATGTAGCATTACTGTCAAGGGAATTATTGCCGGTAACGCTATCATTATCTTCAGCATCTATAGCTGTAACTACAACCATAAACGGGTTTACAACTTTTGTTAAATTTCTGTCAAAATTTATTTTGTAGTTGAAGTTCGCCGTTCCGTTTGTGTCGTTGCTGTCAAAATGTGTACTTAAAAATGGTATAACATATGGTGGTAGAGTTGTGTTTAAGTCTATCGAGCCATTAGTATCACCGTCATTATCATAATGGTACCAAAGTAACTCTGTTAGTGAATTTGTAGGATTGATAACGATAGGCGCTAAAGCAAGTGTTATATTCCCATCCTTTGCATAACACTCCTGAGTATAGTTTGAGGTAATGTTGTTATCTGCTTTTTGCGCTGAAACATTTAAGTCTAGCGATGCCGAAATATCACGGCTTAGAGTTGTGTTGTGCTCTTCAAAATTTGAGAGGTATGTAAAACCGTTCGAACCGTTTGTTAGACCTCCTACTACCTCAAAATGGTCAGGGATTACTTTTATCTGTTGTGTATAAGGAGTTATCAGTCTATCTGCAGGATCTAGTGTGTCATCTGTATCTACAAGCGCAAATTCGTAACCCACTCTCTCTGCTATTGTCACATTAAAGTCGCCTACATTGTGAAGTGTGTAATCATCTGTGACTGCTCCATTTGTAAAATTAACAGATGGAGAGAAGTTGATGGAAGATTCTTGACATGTTTTAGAGCTATCGCTGATATTGACATCGACAAAGAAAGAGTCATCCTCTACTTCATTATAGTTATTGGTCGGAGCACCTACGGAATTATCAGCTCTAAATGTAATAGTTTTAGGGTTACCCGCCGTAAAAATTTCATTAGGGGCTATTGTGGCATTGAAATCGTTTGGTCTGATGGCGAAGTCATCACTACTACATGCAGTTCCCGCATAAAAAGTACACATAAAACAACCTAATGGACTATTAAACAATCCAGTTCCTGCCCCGTTGTTCTGTGATAAGCAAGGCTTACCGTATGTGTCGTTGATTGCACATCTCTCATAGGCAGTTTGACCGTATGCATCAACATACTGTACTGCACTATTTACACACTGACCAAGACCTTCTAAGTTTCCGGTAGTAGAACTCACTTCAACGCAGTTTTGAGCATCTTCGTTTAATTTGCTTGTATCAACAATTATCATCTCTATTTTGGCATTTTTTGAAGCATTTGCAGGGATGATGACATCTTTTGTTTGAGAATAATCAGATGCTCCTGAGTCTTTAATGGTAAAAATAGCTTGCAGATTGGTAGCGGGATCAATGATTTGTTGCAGTAAAGATGAATTTGCAGACGGACATCCTCCTGTAGCATCTAAATCATTAAGCACCGGAATTGCAAACCATAGTTTTTTATCTACATCCCCACTTGAATTGTTATCATAATCTGCATTTACGCCAAAATCATTTAAGTAAACTGCCGTAAGCGGCGTAGTTTCAGATGCAATTTTGGTTTTAATAAACTTTAAACCTAAAGAACTGGTATCTGTACTTGCATTGTAAGCATTGCTTAAGGCAGCAGTATTAATGTTCGTATCAATAAAGTCACCATTGCCTAAGCCCTCTTCAATGTAACCTCCGCCTCCACCGCAAGAGCTAATCTTTTGAGCATAGTTCAAGCCATCTTTTGTATAAGAACCATAGAGAATGATATCGTCGAAATCACCGGAGGAAGACCATGTGTCTGAATCTGTTACAGTTTGATTTGAGTCTCCTGCAAAAGAGGGCCAAATATACTCATAGCCGCTATTATGATCGGGAAATCCGCTGATAGATCTGATAGATGGACCGTTGCAAGAGTCGCCGCCGGAACATGTTCCACTATTTGCATTTGAGTCATATATTTTAAAAACACTTACATTGCTTAGAGCATCACCATCTCTATTTACAATAGTCACTTGTGCATCACAATCATGCGGTGTTTTGTTCGTTGCTGAGTAAAAAGCTCCTGCAAGTATACATTTTCCAGTGTTAATATTGTCTCCTGTTGAGCCGGCATAACAAAGTCCGTACTCACTATAAACAGAACCTATCGCCTCGCCATCGCTTATGGAGGCACCGTAAGCATTGTCTAAGAGAAGTTTAAACTTACCGCTTGCACCTGCTTTGATGGTGACAGTAATATCTGCACTTATTTGCCCGGCAGGAACCATAAGCGTATTGTCAACAGCTATGTAGTCGACTCCAGCAACAGCAGTGTCGTTAAGAGTTTTGTAGTGTATGTAAGAGTCTGTTTCTATCTCTGAACTTAATGTTCCACTGAGAGTAACATTGAAAGTCATGATGGCGTCTTGTGTAGGTGACTGCATGGAAGCATCAGCAACACTTACTGTTGGAACGGTAACATCATTGCCGCTACAAGGGTTTAGTATAACACGATAAAACTCTCCATTTTTGTAATATTCTGCAAATAGTTTAGTGGATGAGAAAAACTCACTCATCCAGTTGGTAAAAAAGAACTCACTTGTCCAAGTTTCTTGCACTTCTCCGTTAGACATTTGATGAAGATAGTAGTTATACCCTTTATCAAACATTGAAAAATTTGGCATTCCCGTTCCAAAATTCATACTAATAAGTGAATTTCTTTCAGCGTCATCATCACCAACGGTAGCAGAAAAAGTGTTGCCATCTATGCCTATTGTCTCCATAAAACTAAAAGAAAAACCAGAAATTGCATAAATAATCTTTACATTTTCTAAGACAGTTCCATTGTCTGTATGTTTTATTGGAATAATATTTTTCGTGAAAAAGAAGCCACTGTTATAAGGATTTTCATAACATAGGTCATCTGCATGAAGAGAAAACGTAAAAAACAAAACAATTAAAAAAGAGCGAAATAGATTCATTGGGTCCTCCAAGTAAAAGCAAAAGCTTGACTTATTGATATTACATTATACTACCAGATGTACTTAATAAGCGCTTAATGATTTTAGCGAGGCAAAGAGTTGCCGTGCTGTTAAATTATTTCTAAATCTTTTGAAAAAATAACTACTTCTTTAAAAAATTAGAAATTTTTTCTGCAACACCATATTTTGTGGATTCTGAGAGGATGATTTGAGCAGCTTTGTTGTTGTCAGTGTTAAAAACCATAGGTCCTATAAAGTTTACAACTGAATCTTCTATCGGTGATTGGATAAGGACAATATTTAAAATGATGAGATTTGAGTTTTTGTCTATGCCGAGCAGTTGTTGTGTATTGTCTGGAATTTCAAAGTCATAATCTATGAGAACAAAGGGATCAATCAGCGTAAAAGTTATATATTTGTCATCAACCGACTGCATTCTCATAAAAATATCGTCTATTTTTTCCAAGGTTACCTGTTTTACATTTTCAAAGCCTAAAATAGGTACACACACATCAAATTTCATAAAAAGCCTTCTCGTATATTTTGTTAATTGTAGCACTTTAAGCATAAAATGTACCTAGTTTAATGAGTGTTATATATCTTTTAGATAAAATATCAACCTATTTATAAACAGGAATATATTTAATGAAATTTAAAACTTATAAGCTTATTGCTCTTTTGCCTATAGCACTTCTTTTTACAAACTGTTCAAAGAGCAGCGTTGGGGAGTATAACAAACCTGCTATGTATTGGTATTCCAAAATAGTGGGAAATGTTTCTCGCGGTAATTTGGATCAAGCAGATTACTACTACAGCTCACTTCAAGGAGAGCATATAGGTTCTCCTTTGCTCCCAGAAGCTACGATGATACTTGCGCTTGCCCACATGAACCACGAAGAGTATCTCTTAAGTGAGCATTTTTTGGATGAGTACATAAAGAGATATGCAACGCCGAATGAAAAAGAGGAGGCTGAGTTTTTAAAGATAAAAGCAAAATATAAAGCCCTTCCAAATCCAAGACGAGATCAAGCGCTTATAGACGAGGCAATAGAGCAGGGTGAGGCGTTCAAAAACAACTATCCAAACTCTATGTATGGCGAAATCGTAAACACAATGCTTACTCGTCTCTACCTTGCACAGTACGCGCTAAATGAGGAGATAGTAGACCTTTATGAGAGACTTGATAAGCCAAAAAGTGCAGCATATTACAAAAATGTAAATCCCCAGCCGTGGATAAAATCTGAGGAGATAAGCGGAGCGACTGCTCCTTGGTACCGCTCATGGTTTGAGGGAGACGGCACATCTAGCTGGTATGATTTTATGATACCTGATACAAAAAGCGTTGTTTCAAGAAACTCAATATCAGAAGATGACGATATGGCGGGAGATGCTAATGAAGCTGAGTGATTACAGTAATTTTCCTGCAGATATACCGGTAATTGCCGAAGATGAGATTTTCTTATATCCGTTTATGATTGCTCCGCTTTTTTTAAGCGATGAGAGCAATATACAAGCAGCTACAAAAGCCATAGAAGAGGGTTCTTTGGTTATCGTCTGTCCTACAAAGCCTACTCATGAGGGCGAGAGAGCATTTGAGTCTCTTTATGATGCCGGCGTAGCGGGTGCGATAATGAGAAAAGTTTCACTTCCGGATGGAAGAGTTAAAGTTCTTTTTCAAGGGCTTGCCCGTGCAAAGGTGATTGAGAAGATTTCAGAGAATCCTCTCATCGCACATGTAGATGTTATAAATGCTACAAATGTCAGCTCTCTAAAGATAGACGCAATATTAGAAATACTTCGCGAAAAAGTTAGAACGCTTGCAAATGTAAGTAACTATTTTCCGCCTGATTTGCTTAGAACAATTGAAGAGAATCATGACTATAACCGTATTATAGACCTTATCTGCAGCACAATAAAGTTAAAAAAAGAGCAGGCTTACGGACTTTTTGTCGAGTCAAATACAGAGAAGAGATTTTTAGATTTGATAGAGCATATAATTGATGAGATTGAAGCCAATAAGCTTCAAAAAGAGATTCGCTCAAAAGTTCATACGCATATAGAGAAGGTAAATAAAGAGTATTTTCTAAAAGAGCAGTTAAAGCAGATTCAAAAAGAGCTCGGCAGCGATACCTCAAGAGATGAAGAGATGCAGGAGTACAGAAGAAAGCTTGATGCAAAGAAAGAGAAGATGAACGCAGAGGCTTACAAAGAGGTAAATAAGCAGATAGAGAGGCTTTCGCGCATGCATCCTGACTCTTCAGATGCTTCTATGACACAAACGTATCTTGACTGGGCTTTAGAGATTCCTTTTGGAGATGAGAGCAAGAAAAAGCTCAAAATAAGCGAAGTGGAGAGCCAGCTGGATAAAGACCACTTCTCTCTGGAGAAACCAAAGCAGAGAATAGCTGAGTTTTTTGCTGTCAAAGAGCTAATGGAGCTAAGAGGCGCAAAAGGAAATTCAGGTGCTATTCTCTGTTTTTGGGGACCTCCGGGAGTAGGTAAAACATCACTCGCAAACTCAATTGCTGAGGCTCTAAAGAGACCGCTCATTAGAATAGCGCTCGGCGGACTAGAAGACGTAAATGAGCTTAGAGGACATAGAAGAACTTATGTCGGCGCAATGCCGGGGCGTATAACGCAAGGTCTTATAGATGCTAAAAAAATGAACCCTGTAGTTGTTCTGGATGAGATTGATAAAGTTGCAAAAACAGGAAGAGGCGATCCTACAGCCGCACTCCTAGAGATACTGGACCCAGAACAAAACAGAGAGTTTCGCGATTACTATCTTAACTTTAATATTGACCTCTCAAAGGTTATTTTTATTGCAACTGCAAACGATGTGGGAAATATTCCGGCACCGCTTCGCGACAGAATGGAGTTTATCGGCATAAGTTCGTACACTCCCCAAGAGAAGTTTGAGATTGCTCAAAGATATCTTCTGCCGCAGGAGCTTAAAAAACACGGTCTTAGAAAATCAGAAGTTAATATCTCAAAATCTGCCTTAAAAGAGCTGATTCATAGTTATACCCGTGAAGCTGGAGTGCGTAACCTTCGCCGCCGTCTTGCAAATATGGCTAGAAAAGTTGCCCGTGAAATTCTTGAGAATCCTGAGGTTACTAAAGTCTCTCTAACACTAAAAAATCTCAAAGAGTACTTTGACAAAACAGTTTTCGAGATAGAAAAAACAACAAAAGTACCGGTTGTTGGAGTAGTTAACGGTCTAGCTTGGACGGCAGTAGGCGGCGATGTTTTAAAAATAGAGAGTATCCGTATAAAAGGCAAAGGCACAATGCAGCTTACCGGCAGTCTTGGCGACGTTATGAAAGAGTCGGCGATAATTGCATACAGTGTTGTAAAAACATTGATAGATACTAAAAAATTAAAAATTGACGCTAAAAATATTCCGCTTTCTCCAAAAGAAATAGAGGACAAAATCAAAATTGACTCCAGTGAAGTTTATAAGCGTTATGACCTCCATATTCACGTTCCAGACGGAGCAACACCAAAAGACGGACCAAGTGCCGGCATAGCTCTTGTAAGCGCAATAGCTTCGATTTTAAGCGGCAGAAAAGTTCGCTCGGAAGTTGCAATGACGGGCGAAGTTTCACTTAGCGGGGATGTTTTACCGATTGGCGGACTTAGAGAGAAGCTTATCGCGGCACACAAGGCGGAGATGAGTAAGGTGCTTATACCTGCAAAAAATTATGAGAGAGATTTAGAAGATATTCCTGATGAGGTAAAAGAGTCTCTTGAGATTGTTTCAGTAAGCAGGATAGAAGAGGTTTTAAACCATGTTTTGGTTTAAAACCGATTTAGATATTAAATTGTAATCGAATCTATTTTCTGCATTAACTCCACACTTCTTATAGGCTTCATTAAAAAGTCATTAGCGCCAAGTTCTAAAGCCTCTCTCTTTTTAGTCTCATCTGTTGTTAAAACTATAATCGGAAGCTGCTCAATATTGTCGTCTGAGCGGACAACTCTCAGAACTTCTAGTCCGTTCATAATAGGCATGATAATATCTAAAAGGATAAGACTTATGTCAGATCTTGATTTGATATGAGTTATTGCATCTGCTCCGTTTTTTGCCTCTATCACCTCTTTTACATCTGGATTCCTCATTAGCATAGACTTTAAAAGCTTTAGATTTATTAAATCATCGTCGACCGCTAATATTATTAACTCTTTTGACATCTGTTTTTTCCCTTATTAAGCATATTTTGCAAACAGTGACTTTAAAAGGTCTCTGTTTACTACGTTGTTTATGATTTCATCTACATGTTCTTTTTTGCTTAAAGCATCTTTTTGTATAGAGTCGTCAACCAATACTATATGTGATTCAAGTCCGTTAGAAGCACTTAGTTTTCTGATACTTGAAGCCATATCTTCAACATCTAAGTCACTGTACTCTTTATCAAAAAGAACAACTTTGTAAGAGTAGTTGTTTATCAGTTCTTGGAAGTCAACCAAAGAGGAGGCAACTTCATATGTAAGCCCCTCCATTGCCTCAATTACTTTTATATATAGCCTAGTTTCAAAAGCGCTCTTTTTAGCTATCAATATATCTGCTCTATATTCAGGAGCCGTGCGACCCTGTGCCTCGCTTAGTTTTTCGACAAGAACGTCTTCTGCGCTTATGCTTTGTGGTTCACTAGCTTTTGCTTTTGGCATATCGGCAGCCTCAACAATGCAATCTGCAAGGAAGTTGTTAAGCATGGAGATTATCTCAGCACGGACAAGAGGCTTGGTTGTGTACTCATCAAGTCCTGCGGCAAGGAATTTCTCTCTGTCTCCTTTTAGGGCGTTTGCAGTAAGAGCAACAATAGGCGTGTGAGGCTGTTTGTAGTCATGCTCCCACTCTAAAATCTCCGCCGTTGCCTCAACACCATCAAGGAATGGCATCTGAATATCCATAAAAATAAGGTCAAATTTGCCGTCTTTTCTCTTTTGAAACGCATCTAGACCGTTGTTAGCAATAGTTACGTTTAGTCCTAAATCTTCAAGCGTTCTTTTAATTAGTTTTTGGTTTATTATATTGTCTTCTGCAACCAAAACATCCGCAACAAACTTAGATTTATTCAGGTCAAACTTTTTACGAGACTGTTTTTTAACAACTTGAGTAGCTGAATTTAATAAAACATAGTTTTCCAATGTCTGTTTAATTTTTGAAGTATGTATGGGCTCATACAGGATTTTAAATATATTAAAACCAAGTGAATCTATTCTCTTCATCAGGTTTGATTTTGTAAGAACTACCAACTCCTGCGGGAATTTAGCAAGTTCGCGAAGAGACTCCTCGTTTATATAATCGTAATCAACAAAGAGAAGATTGTAGTTTGTCTCTTTTTGAAGAATCTCTATTTTGCCAATCTCTTTAAATGTTGTATATTCCACCCCATAGTAGTCAAGATACTCTCTTAGGTATCTGTCTTGTTTTTTAAGTTTTAGTGAATCACTCAAGATAAGCGCTTTTAGGGTGTTGAAGCTATCTTTAGAACTCTCATTTAGCGTCTCAACCTCTTCAAAATCAATAGTAAAGTAGAAAGTAGTACCTTCTCCAATCTTGCTGTCCAAGTCAAGTTTTCCGCCCATAAGTTCAACGAAGTTGCTTGAAATTGTGAGTCCAAGTCCAGTTCCGCCATATTTACGAGTAATAGATGTATCGGCTTGAGAAAATGCCTCGAAGATTTTAGACTTTTGTTCACTTGTAACACCGATACCGCTGTCTTGAATCTCAAACTTGACCCTTGTTTTGCCTATTTCGCTAGAGGTTACTCTTCTGATATTGACATTTATAGAGCCAACATTGTTTGTAAATTTAACCGCATTCGAGAGAAGGTTGATAATAACTTCTTTAAGTTTTGTAGGGTCTCCTTTAAGGGGAAACTCAAGACTAGGGTCGATGAAACAGCCGAGGTTGATATGCTTTTCGCTTGCACGAACCGCATAAACTTCAACAGCACTCTCAAACTCTACAATAGGATTAAATGCAATATGTTCGATTTCAAGTTTATTGCTCTCAATTTTAGAGAGGTCAAGAATATTATTGATAATCTCAAGCAGGTTCTCCGAGCTTTTTTCAATAATATCAACAAATTCACGCTGTTCCTCTTGCAGTCCTGAATCTTTAAGAAGTTCTGTAAATCCGACGATACCGTTTAGCGGGGTACGGATTTCGTGCGACATGTTCGCCAAGAACATAGATTTTGCTTCACTAGCCTCTTGAGCAGAAATTTTATCTTTTTTGGTCTGCTCGATAATCTGCTCAAGAAGTTCATAAGCCAAGTCGGTACCCTGAGAAGTATGAAGATTGATATTTCTATCTTGAGAATCGTAATCCTCAGCAACTTTTTCAAGTACGCCCTCAAGGTGCTTGATGTTGCTTGTAATCTCTTTTGAGAGAATATAGCCAAGAATCGCAAGAATAATTGCTATGAGCCAGACTGACAGTGTGATGATAAGTGTTTGCATAGACTCTTTTTGAACCTCAGTTGCTCTACCGCTCATCGCGGTTAAAAGCAGATCTTCAGCCTCTGAAATAGTGTTGATTTTCTCGGATAGCATCGTAAACCAAGCACCTGAAGAGATTTCATATTCTCCGCTGTCAGCTGCAGAAATAATTGCTGTTCTTTCGCTATTTATATCTTGAAACAACTCTTCACTCTCTTCTGATTTAAAAAGAGCATCAAGCTTGCGGAGAAGAACTTTATTCCGTATTCCTTCGTAACCAATCGAATCGGCTCTACCGATAAGAGCAATCCAGTTGTTTAAGTCATCACTTGAAAGTTCTGTTGAGCGAGAGATAATATATGCCATATGGCCTCTTTCAACTCCAGATGCCTCTTTGGCTTTTGCCATTGAGATATACAAAGAGTAGAGCTCACTTATCTCTTTATCTATTTGGTTGTCCGCAATTTGTTCTAACTGTTTGATGAAGTTTTTTTGAATTGTAATGTAAACACCCATAAACATCTCTTCGAACTCTATTTTGCCCTCATCAATAAGAGATCTAACGACCCTTATCTTAGCCATGTCAGAGATAACATCGTCAATGCTTGCACAGGTAATACAATCTGTCTTGCCTATATTTTCTTTGTGGGTGTGCAGTGTCGTATTGTTTTGCGCATATTGAAGATATTTGCTGATTTTTTCATCAACAATCTTTCGCTGCTCAATAAGAGACTTTAATATATTTTCAGTTTTTTCACCGAGATACATTGCACTCATGCCACGTTCACGGGCAATGTTTCCGACGACATCGTTTAGATGTCTGTTCTGGTCTAGTTTTTCTTGAAGTTCTCTAGCTGCATCAAATGAGACATAGGAGTTATAAAGGTAATAACTTGTTAGTGAAAAGAGAATAATAATAGGCAGAAGACTGATTAGCTTTAATCTATTTTTTAGCCCTAGCTGCATTATTTGCCCTCTGCCTTTGAGATTAGATTTAGTTTTGATGTGACACTTCTAACGAAATCTTCAACTCCTGACATATCAGATGAGTTAATGATAGCCTCAAGAGAGCTGTCAAAATCGTGAATTCTCATATTTTCACTCATCCCTTTTAGTTTTATTGCAGCACTTCTGCATCCATAAAGGTCGTTCTTTTCAACTGAAGTGTTCATTGATTTTGCAAGCTCTTTGGTTTCATTTAGATAGTCTTCAAAAAGTTCATTGAAGCTTCCTAAATCCAAACCGATATCGTGAGCTATCTTCTTTTTATCGTAGTGAAGAACGCTATTCTCTACCTCTTCTTTTATCTCATCTTGAGCACTCTCAATAGAATCACTAAGAAGCAGCAGCTCTTCACTCTCTGCCTCATCTTCATATTTTTTAGCGATTGCATCATGCTTTAAGAAGTCATCATCTGCCAATTCAGGAATATCAATGGAGGCAGGAACATCTGAGTCGTCAATCTCTAGAGCGGGAGCAGTTTTTATTTTATCCGCTTTTTTTGTAGGAACAAAACTCTCATCCTTGAATGATAAAATAAAATCTTCCTCAACCTCTTTTGGTTTTTCTGTAACTGCCACGCTCTGAACGACTACATCTTCTTTATTTGAGAGTCTGCTTATAATTCTGTAGAGTCTGTCAAGATTTGTTTTAATCTCATTGTCATCGTCTGAGCTGTTGATAATAGTAAGGGCATCAAGGGCATCTTCAATTCTAAGGTTTGCAGCAACACCTTTTAGTTTGTGCGACTGAATCTTTAGATGATCCATGTTTCTGCTGCTTGCAGAGTCATAAAGATCCTTTTTGAAACTCTCCGCTTGAGCGATAAAATCTTGTATAAACTCCTCTACCAAATCAACCGGCAGACCTAAGTCGCTTGATGCAACAGCTGGGTCGTAGACATAGTGTGCAAAAGGAGACTGATCATCTTCTTTTTGCTCTATCTTTGGCGCAAGAGGTTTTTTAAGACTCTCTTCAAGAACCGGCTTTGGCTTCTCTTTTTTTTCTAGGACTTGAGGAGCCACTGCTAAATCATGCTTCTCCTCTTCTATCTCAACATCTCTATCGAGGCGCTTGTCAAGGTCGATTTCAAGACCGGCAGAAGGCTCATGTGACTCATCTTCATATATATCTTTAACTATATTAGGGCTTAAGTTTTCGTACTTTGAATCAGTTGGGGTAGGTTTTTGAGCCACACTGCCTACTAGTTTTTCTTCTTGGGCTCGCGAAATCCCTCTTAGTCCTGAGAACTCTATAATATACGCTTTTTTTGTCGGGTTATCAGTAAGGAAGATAGTTCTTACCTCAATATTTGTGGTATAGCCTTTTCCCTTAACGTTAATAATGGCTTTTGAATCAACACCGGTGTCGTTACATGTAATATAATCAATCCAATGTACATGTTTAAAATTATGAATAAAGCCCGGCGACTTAACAAACAGGTCCGCAAAATCTTTTGCTTCCGCACTAAGATCTGTAAGATTAGAGAGACCGAGAGCTTTTAAATCACTCTCATCAATTCCCAAAAACTCTTTTTTATGATTGTAAATTAACATGTAAACCCTTTACTATTTATTGTTAGCGTTTTGCTGAACTCTTTCATTTTCTTGAATATTTTTTCTAGGGGAAGGCTTGCTTACGGATATATATCCAGTCTTTTGCCCTTTTATGTCGAATATAGGGGCAATTTCAATGTCAGTCCAGTAGTAGCGACCGTCTTTGCGCAGGTTTTTTAGCATACCGTTGTATACTTGCCCGCTGCTTAGCGTATTCCACATCTTTTCGTATATCTCTTCGCTTACTTCTGGGTGTTTTATTATACTGTGGCTGGTATTGATTAGCTCATCAAGAGTATAACCTGATATTTCACAAAATTTTCTATTGACAAAAGTTATATTACCTTCCAAATCCGTTTGACTAATGGCCACCTTGCCATCAAAAATATACTCTTCATTTTTCGGCACAACTCTGCTCATAAAAACCTCTGTGTAATATAGTTAATATCATAAAACTTGACTAAATATATCATTAATAGTTTAAAAAAAAACTTATAGATAAATATTTTTTATGATATTTGCATCTTTTAAATTTAAAACAGAGCTTATTTCCTCAACAGTTGCTTTTTTAAGCGCGTCAAAGGTGCCAAAGTGCTTTATTAACTTAACAACTTTAGCTTGCGATATTCCTTTTAATGTCAAAAGTTTACTCTCTTTATCGAGTTTCAGTTTTGTTTTTTTATGAAAGTTTATGGCACATCTGTGAGCTTCATCTCTTAATTTTTGTACCCATTGAAGCCTTTTGTCGCTCTCTAGAAGATTAAATGTGTCATCTTTGGTATGAATAATATCCTTTGCTCCTCCCTTTGCACGATGAGATTTTGCATCTATCTTCTCTTTTGATATGGAGATAACATCTATAAAAATTCCGCTTGATTCCAAAATATCAAGTGCAAGCTTTAAAAGTGTGCTTCCGCCGTCTAAAATCCATAAATCAGGCGGAGAATTTTTAGAAAAACTCTCAACCCTCCTCGTTAACAGTTCTCTCATTTGTGAGTATTCGTCTCTTGCATCTAGGTGGTAGATGCGATAGCTCTTTTTATCAAATTGATTCTCGTCATATACCGCCATTGCTCCTACGGTTGCTACTCCCGACATGTGAGAGTTGTCAAAAATTTCTACGCGCAATGGAGCTCTTTGGAGTGAAAAAAGTTTTTTTATTTCAGGAGCTATATTGCTTTCATCTTCTTTATACTCTTTTTTTAAGAGCTCTGCGGCGTTTATTAGCGCCAAATCAATGAGCTGTTTTTTGTTTCCTGTTTTTGGCACTTTTATCTGCGCTTTTTTTTCAAAGAGTGTTGTTAAATAACTCTCAATTATATCTTTGCCTTCAAATTCTGATGCGACTAAAATGGGTGCAATGATTGGAGGTTTGCCGTTTGAGTAAAAATCCATAAGCACCCTTTGGTAGAGCTCATCTTCATCATACCCTTCGTGAAGCTGGATGTAGTCGTGTGATGATGAGATAACTTTGCCACCGCGCATAAAAATACGCACTACTACGGCTCTGTGCTCTGTGTGTTCAAGCACAAAAATATCGTAGTTTTCATTGCTTGCAAAATCTATCTCGCTCTTAATCTCAGAGCGGCTTATCCTCTCGCATCTGTCTCTTATTTCACCAGCCTCTTCAAAACGGAGATTTTTTGCATAAAAAAGCATCCTCTCCTCTAATTTCTTAAGAAGAACTTTTTTATCTTCAATCAACTCTTTTGCCGCATCAAGCTCTTTTTTGTACGCCTCTTTTGAGATATCAAGCTCGCATGGGCCAAGACACTTGCCTATCTGGTAGTAGAGACAGAGTTTTTTTGATTTCAGACACCCCTTTTTTTGGACAAGTTTGCATATCTCATAGACTGAGTCCAGTATATCTCTTGCACCCACTGAATACGGACCATAGTATTTAATATTTGAAGATTTTATGATTTTTCTTGTTATCTCAAAGCGCGGATACTCCTTTGAGTTGTCTATATAGATGTAAGGGTATGTTTTGTCGTCACGGAGCAGAATATTGTACTTTGGGCTTAACTGTTTTATAAGAGAATTTTCCAAAATCAGCGCGTCATGCTCAGAGTTTACTACTATGTAGTTCATTGAGGCTGTTTGGGAGATCATTTTTGATATTCTTGCCGAGAGATTGGGATTTGGCTTTAGCGAGGGAGCGAAGCTGAAATAGCTTTTTACACGTTTGGAGAGACTTTTTGCTTTTCCTATGTATAAAAGACGCCCCTCTTTGTCAAAATATTGGTATATTCCCGCGTTTTGAGGAAGCTGTTTTATACTCTCTTCAAGAGTCATTGCTGTTTTTTTCTTTTATGATTTTTTGAATTGACATTACAAGCTCTCTGAGTTTCGTTTCGTGTATATTTATTTCAAAATTACCGCTAGAGCGCTCCTTGTAGAGAACTTTTATCTCTTTATACTCCTCTTTGCTTTTTCTTGGAGTATGCGTCACAAAAGCTTTTATCTCATCAAAGAGACTCTCTTGGCAATCTTTGCACTCATCGGGCATATAAAACTTTAAAGCACTTTTAATGGATTGTATATTATTATCAAACTCTTGTTTGCCGACGGGGTGATTGAAGACGAAAAACAGAGTTCTGTTTTTTATGTATGCAAAGTTAATCATTTTTTGTACGGGTGCAGTGAACATAGATTGTACTATTTTGATACATTTATAATAAGATAGTTTAGAGAATTGAGGTCTGCTTTGGATAGAGTTTATAATTTGACTGGCGCTTTTCATTTAGTAATTATAGCAATGTTTTTATTAAGTTTGAGTGGATGTGGATACAAGGATGATCCGTATTATTTAGAGAGCGCTCCGCAGGGCGATAATAATGTAAAGTTTATTATCAAAAAGCCAAACAGCGATAACAACGAAAGCGACAATGATAATAGATGAAATATGACGTAATAATCGTAGGTGCCGGTGTTGCAGGTCTTTATGCCGCAATGCATCTGCCTCGAAGCAAAAAAGTTCTAATCATAAACAAGAGAGAGACTTTTAAGTGCAACAGTTTTTATGCCCAAGGCGGCATAGCTTTGGCCATTGATAAAGATGATATACCGACTCATATTCAAGATACGCTTGATGCTGGAGCAGGTCTTTGCGATGAAGAGGCTGTGAGGGTTTTAAGCGAGAGCTCAAGAGGAGCAATCGATGATTTAATAGCGCGCGGATTTGAGTTTGACAAAGACAAAGACGGAAAACTGCTCTATACCAAAGAGGCGGCTCACTCAAAAGAGCGAATACTTCATGCCGGCGGAGACGCAACGGGGAGATATCTTCACTACTTTTTATTAGAGCAGAATCCTCATCCGATGTTAACAGATGCCAGAGTAGTTGACTTGCTTATAAAAGATGGCGAGTGCTACGGGGTGACCGTGTTAGACCACAGGGAGAGTAGAAATATATATGCCGACAATGTAATAATTGCAAGCGGCGGAGTAGGCTCGCTTTACGAATACCATACAAATGCGCCTTGTATCAGCGCCGATATGCAGGGTCTTTGTGTTTTAAAGGGGATAGAACTCTCTGACATGGAGATGATGCAGTTTCACCCCACTGTCTATGTAGACAACAACTCCGCGCAAAAAATGCTTCTAACCGAGGCGTTAAGGGGAGAGGGCGCTACCATTGAAGATGAGAATGGCAGAAGATTTCTGTTTGATTATGATGAGAGAGGAGAGCTTGCTTCAAGAGATATAGTGAGCAAAGCAATATACGATTACAATAAAAAAACAGAGATGCAGATATATCTTTCTTTTAAAAATTTTGACCTTGTATATTTTATGAAAAGATTTCCAAATATATATAAAAATCTGCAGCTACTGGGCTTTAATGCGCCTAAAGAGAGAGTTCCTATATCTCCCGCATTTCATTATGCAATAGGCGGGATAAAGACTGATGTAAACGGCGCGGTTCCAAGCGTCAAATCGCTTTATGCCGTAGGAGAAGTTGCATCAACAAAGGTTCACGGAGCTAACAGACTTGCTTCAAACTCCCTTTTAGAGGGACTTGTGTTTGGAAAAAGAGCCGTAGAAGAGATGTTAAAAAAAGAACATGTAAAAAAAGATATAAAATTTGAAGTCAGCGATGAGGTGATGAGTCTAAAAGAGGACAAAGAGAAAAAAAATCTTCTTCGTCGTATTATGTGGAAAAACGTCTCAATCGTAAGGACAAAAAGCGCTCTTAATGACGCATTGAACCAAATTAATGCTCTTTTGAATGAAAAAATTGGTAAACTTCTCAAATTTCGTTTACTTACTGCAAAAGAGATAGTGCTTGCAGCATTAGCCAGAGATGAATCAATAGGTGTACATTTTATAGAAAAGGATAATAATGATTAAGTTATTAATTATTATGTTGAGTTTTAGTTTTGCATTTGCAAGCTCAGGCGGTTCGGTTGATGCAATTCCGGACCTTACGTTTACATGGGTCGGATTTGCCGCTCTTGTCATATTTATAGCGGGGTACTACTTTGTCGCAACGGAGGAGAAATATCACATAGATAAAGCAAAACCGGCTCTTTTTATCGGTACGTTTATGTTTATCCTTATAGCAATTTATTACATGTTGAATCATCTTGATATGAATCTTGTTCATACTCAAGCGCAACATCTTATACTTGAGATTGCAGAGATATTCTTCTTCCTGTTTGTCGCAATGACATATATTGAGACGCTTATCCACATGAATGTTTTTGAGAAGTTGAAATATAACCTGATATCCAAAGGGTACAGCTATAGAAAACTCTTCTGGCTTACCGGTTTTTTAGCATTTTTTCTCTCGCCGATTGCCGACAACTTGACAACAGCGCTTATTCTCTCAACTGTGTTAATAACAATAGAGCGTGAAAAAATATCGTTTTTGGTCCCCGGTGCTATCAACATAGTCGTTGCGGCGAATGCAGGCGGCGCTTGGAGTCCGTTTGGAGACATCACTACTCTTATGGCTTGGACTGCAGGCAAAGGGCAGTTTATGGATTTTATGTTTCTCTTTCCTGCATCAATCAGCGGATACCTTGTAACAGCATATCTGCTAAGTAGATTTGTGCCTGAGACTCAGCCTGATTTTGACGTCACAAAAGAGAAAGTCCCTGAACTTATGCAGGGTGCAAACAGAGTAATTGCTCTTGGTATTATAACAATTGCTTCAGCGGTACTCTCTCATCAGCTGCTTCACCTTCCTGCAATGTGGGGTATGATGTTTGGTTTGGCGCTTCTTAAAATGTACCAATACAGACTTAAGATAAAGTATGACTCACATCTCAATATCTTTGAATCTATGAGTAAAATAGAGAACAATACGCTTCTCTTTTTCTTCGGAATACTCGCTGCTGTCGGCGCACTCTATTTTATAGGCTGGCTGGCGCTTGCGGCGGTGGTTTACGACCCATCGGTTCTAGGTCCTACATGGTCAAATATAGGTGTTGGTTTCCTCTCAGCGATAGTAGATAACGTTCCAGTTATGTCGGCAGTGCTTAAAGCAAGCCCTGAAATGGGTCTTGACCAGTGGATGCTTGTTACTTTGACGGCTGGAGTGGGCGGTTCGCTTATCTCTTTTGGTTCCGCGGCAGGCGTAGGCGTTATGGGCAAACTTCCTGGAATCTACACTTTCGGTTCGCATATGAGATACTCGTGGACCATCTTTATAGGCTATGTTGCATCGGTTTCAATCTGGTATCTGCAATATGAAGTATTAGGTCTATATATTAAACATTAATCTTAATTATTGTATCCTTTCATCATCGAAAGGGTGCGCCCTCTTAAAGCCATTTTGGCACTTCAATACACTCTTAATAAAGGTACTTTATGACAAATGTTAGCATCATAGTTTTAGACTTTGGCTCCCAATATACCCAACTTATTGCTCGTCGTCTTCGTGAAGATAAAATCTATTGCGAAATTCTTCCTTATCACACAAAAGTAGAAGATATTAAGTTGAAAAACCCAAAAGGGGTAATACTCAGCGGCGGTCCATCTTCTGTTTATAACAAAGATGCTTATGAGGTAGATCAGGGCATATACAAGATGGGAATTCCCGTTCTTGGCATCTGTTACGGTATGCAGAGAATTGCCGTAGATTTCGGCGGAAGTGTTATCCGCTCATCACACCATGAGTACGGAAAAGCTGAATTGAAAATTATAAATACTGAAGAGGGGTGCTCGCCTCTTCTAAAAGATTGTGACGACGGCAGAATCGTATGGATGAGCCACAGCGATAAGGTTGACGTGCTTCCAGAGGGCTTTACGCCGATAGCTACTTCGGCAAACTCTCCTTATGCTGCTGTTGCAAATGAAGAAAAACGCATATATGCAATGCAGTATCATCCTGAAGTTCAGCACTCAGAAGAGGGATATTTAATGCTTCGCAACTTTGCAAGAACTATCTGCGGAGTAACAGAGAAGTGGAAAATGGAACACTTTTTAAAAGAGCAGATTAAGATTATTCGTGAAAAAGTGGGAAGCGCAAAAGTTCTATGCGGACTAAGCGGCGGGGTTGACAGCTCTGTCGTTGCCGCTATGCTTTATGAGGCAATCGGCGATCAACTGGTTCCGGTTTTTGTAGATAACGGACTACTGCGCAAAGGCGAGAGAGAACAGGTTGAAGAAGTTTTTAAAATCAATCTTAAAGTGCCTTTGGTAGTGGTAGACGCAAGAGAGAGCTTCTTGGGCAAGCTTGCGGGTGTAAAAGACCCTGAGAAAAAACGCAAGATTATCGGGCATACGTTTATAGAGGAGTTTGAAAAAGAGGCTAAAAAGCATGACGGTATCAAGTTTTTGGCTCAGGGAACCCTCTATCCTGATGTTATAGAGTCTATCTCCGTAAACGGTCCTTCAGAGGTTATAAAATCTCATCACAATGTCGGTGGTCTGCCTGATTGGATGGACTTTGAACTGATAGAGCCTCTTCGTGAACTATTTAAAGACGAAGTTCGTAAAATCGGTCTTGAGCTTGGACTTCCTGAAGCTATGATTAATCGTCATCCGTTCCCTGGACCGGGACTTGCAATTCGCATCATGGGTGATGTAAATGAGGCAGATTTGACACTTTTGCGTGAAGCAGATGTTATTTTGCTTGATGAGTTAAAAGCTGGCGGATATTATGCTAAAACTTGGCAGGCTTTCGCAGTTTTATTAAATGTAAAATCGGTTGGCGTTATGGGCGACAACCGTACTTATGACAACACTGTTTGTGTAAGGGTTGTTGAGGCAGTTGACGGCATGACGGCAACATTTGCACATCTTCCGCATGATTTGTTAGAGAGAATTAGCAGAAGAATCATTAACGAAGTTGACGGTATTAACCGCGTAGTGTATGACATCTCCTCCAAGCCTCCGGCTACGATTGAGTGGGAATAAAATCAGTACATGCAAAAAAAAATCTATCTCTTTGCAACGTCAAAAAGCAAAGATGCTATCAATATAAAATCTTTGGATGTCAGGTTCTTAAAACCAGAGATTGATTTTTCAAAATACGACTATCTTATTATTACATCAAAGCAGACAGTAAAAGCATTAGAGCAGTATGACACAAAAGATTTTATCGATATTCCCGCACTTTGTGTCTCCCCGAAAACTGCAAATTTATATAAAGAGTTCGGTGGCAAAATTTTGGCAGTTGGTGATGGGTATGGGGATAATTTGGCAAAAAGCATAAAAGAGTATAGAAGTGAGACGAAGTGGCTATATCTCAGAGCAGAACTCATTGCTTCTGGTTTCGTGCAAAAAAGCAGAGATGATGGGTACAAAATTGATGAAAAAATCCTTTACGCAAGTGAATGCTCTAAAGAGATTTTGGATGTCAGGGTAAACGATGATTCTACGCTTATTTTTACATCTCCGTCATCAATAGAGTGCTTTTTGAAAAACAACACTATCCATCCTGATGCAAAAGTTATCGTTATCGGTACAACAACCGCCAACTGCTTGCCAGAGGGAATTAGCTATATAGTTAGCCAAAATACCTCAATTGAGAGCTGTGTGGAGTTGGCACACAATATAAAATAGTGTTTTATAAAAGAAAATCAAGAATTATTTTGTATAATAGTATCTGTAGTCTGGGTAGTTCGATATATCGCCTATGAGGGTTCTACACATGAATACAGCGAATTAGTAGGACTTGCGTGTGTTGGTGTTGTCGTTTGAGATACGTTAACTCTGTCAAGACAATGTCGCCGATAGCAAGCTCTCTCTTCGCCCAAATACGGCTTTTAGAACCAAGCCAAACGCGAGACGGCTATCTGGGCTACATGTACAAAGCAGTTACACTGTCTTTGTTTTGACCTTAAACAAAGGGCACCTCTAAAAATCCTCACTTAATCGGGGCTCTTTAGAGATGCTCTAAATATTTTTAACTAATTTATGGAGAGTTGATGAAGATTTTAATATTAGGCAGCGGCGGCAGAGAGTACTCTATAGCTCGTGCAATTTTAAACGAAAAAGAGGCACACCAGCTCTTCTTTATGCCTGGAAACGGCGCAACCTCCTCCCTCGGAACAAATCTAGATATTAAAGATTATGATGAATTGGCAAAATTTGCAAAAAGCAGTGGCATTGAGCTGACTATTGTTGGACCGGAGGTTCCGCTTGTTGGTGGTGCTGTAGATATATTCAAATCTCATGGAGTTACAATTTTTGGACCGAGCAAAGAGGCTGCAAGGCTTGAGGGTTCAAAAGTATATATGAAAAACTTTCTTGCAAAGTACAATATTCCAACAGCGCGCTACATAGAAACATCTTCAATCGAAGACGCGTTTAGATTTGCAGAGAAGCTTTCTACCCCGATTGTTGTAAAAGCGGACGGTCTTTGCGGTGGAAAAGGCGTTATTATCGCCCAAACTCATGATGAGGCAAAAATTGCAATCTCTGAAATGTTAAGTGGAAAAAGTTTTGGAGAAGCTGGAAGAAAAGTAGTTGTCGAAGAGTTTTTAGACGGCTATGAACTATCAATGTTTGCGGTTTGCGACGGAGAGGATTATATACTTCTTCCGGCAGCGCAAGACCACAAAAGACTTATGGATAATGACCAAGGACCAAATACAGGCGGAATGGGTGCTTACGCTCCTACACCTCTTGTTGATGAGCATCTTTACCAAAAGGTCAGAGATAGAATTATACGTCCTACCCTTGATGGTATGAAGAGAGAGGGAGCGCCTTTTGAGGGTGTTTTATTTATTGGAATCATGGTAGTAAAAGGCGAGCCTATTACGCTAGAGTTTAATGTTCGTTTCGGAGATCCTGAGTGTGAAATTCTTATGCCTTTGATGACATCAAGCGTAAGTGATATGTTTTATAAAGCCGCTACAAACAGACTTGGCGAGATTAAAGTAGAGTTTTCTAAGAAGTTTGCAGTCGGCGTTGTTATGGCAAGTGGGGATTATCCATATAAAAATTCAACTCCAGCGGAGATAATAGTAGATAATGTACATCATGAAGAGATAGAGAAATATACCCACATATCATATGCAGGAGTGAGCATGATTGAGGGTAAACTTTACGCTGATGGTGGCAGAGTTCTTGTTTGCGTAGGCATTGGAGATACGATAAAAGAGGCGAGAGACAGAGCATATATGAGATGTGGGCAAGTTCACTTTGCAGGCAAAAAACTTCGTACAGATATAGCTTATCAAGCGCTTTAAGAAGAGATGAAGTGAACGAAAAGATACAAGATATACTTCATCGCGAGGGAATGAGTTTGGCGCCTGTAAAGAAGAGGGCGATGGCCTTTTTTATAGATGAGATGCTGCTTTCGCTTTTGCTTATTTTAGCTTTAGGAAACTCTTTTTTTGAAGCTAAAACAGTTGAGGAGATGATTATCCTTACAAACACTTTTGTTTTGGAATATATGGCGATGAAGTTTTTTTACCAAGCCTTTTTTGTAATGCAGTACGGTGCGACGCTCGGCAAGCTTTTTATGAAAATCAGGGTAGTAGAGGTAAAAACATTGCAAACGCCAAATGTTATTGTTTCTCTTAATCGCTCAATCGTAAGGGTGGTGAGCGAGATGCTTTTTTATCTCGGATTTTTATGGGGCGTATTAGACCCTGCTCGTCAAACTTGGCATGATAAAAGCGCTAAGACTTTGGTTGTAAATGTTTAAGCTACTAATATTTTTAATCCTGATTACTACGCATGTAGTCGGTAATGAGAAGGTTGAAGTATATGCCACTGCAATGGACACAAAAGATAATATCGTTACCGCAGACGGTGAAGTTGTCGTAATATACCAAGACTATCAGTTAAGTGCTAAAAGAGCTCGCTATGACAGAAACAACGGCGATTTGGAGCTATTTGGAAATATTAGAGCAAGCCAAGGCGAGAATATCCAGCTCCTCGGAGAGTATGCAAAACTGAACATAGCAAACAAAGAGAGAACATTCAGTCCTTTTTTTATGCTTGAAAAAACATCAGATGTTTGGTTGAGCGGCGACAACGGATACGCAAAAGATAAAGAGGTTGAGATAACTTCTGGTGTAATGAGCGGATGCGATCCAAATGACCCTCTTTGGAAGATGGAGTTTACATCATCTGAGTATAATACAGACACCATGTGGTTAAATCTATACAACGCTAGGCTTTATCTTTATGATATCCCCGTTTTTTACACACCATATTTCGGATATTCACTAGATACAACAAGGAGAACTGGTATTTTGCCTCCAATGGTAGGTTTTTCAGAAAAAGAGGGACTATACTATGAACAGGCACTCTATATTGCAGAGCAAAATTGGTGGGATTTAGAGCTTAAGCCACAATTAAGAACAAATCGCGGTTCCGGTTTGTATAGCACTTTTAGATTCGTAGACAGCAAGATATCAAAAGGCTCTCTTAGTGCAGGGTATTTTAAAGAGAAGCAAAAGTATTTTGATGATAGTAAGCTGGCAAACAAAAAACACTACGGTTTTAATTTTCTCTATGACAACAGTGACGTAATAAATGAGTGGTTTGGCACAAACTTGAAGGGACAGTCTGGTCTATATATGGACATTGTTAACATGAATGACGTAGACTATATTAATCTTTCAACAAACGACACTACGAAAAATGCGACAACAACGCAGCTTCTCTCAAGAATAAACCTCTTTTACAATACTGATGATAACTATATAGGGGCCTATTTTAAACACTATAAAGATTTAAATTTAGATAGCAACAAGAGGACTCTTCAAGACCTTCCTGCTCTGCACTACCACAGATATTTGGATACTCTTCTTGAAGACCATTTCTTATACAGCTTGGATGTGAAAAGTGACAACTACTACAGAGCGCTTGGAAAGAGTGCTACGCAAACAGATATAAACATCCCTCTGACGCTGCAAACATCGCTTTTTGACGAGTATTTAAATATTGCATATAAAGCAAATATCTATGCGCAGCATACAAGCTTTAAAGGCGAAGAGGAGATACCCACAGCAAATGAGTATAACAGCGGCTATTTTGCAAGAAATTATCATGCATTTTCGGCATCAACTCAGTTGACAAGGGCGTTTGAAGAGTTTACTCATGTAGTTGATTTCGGTGCGCAGTATCAGGTGGATGGCTCTAAGCTTGAAGACGGATATTATGATGAGCAAAGAGATTATTGTTCGATTAGAGTAAATCAATCAAAGCCTATTTGTGAGTTTTATAATATTACAGAGATAGAGAAGAATCTGCAGCTCTACTTTTCACACTATCTATATGATGTGACAGGAAAACAGATAGTTTACCATAGGCTTGCGCAAAATATCTCTTATAAGGAGATTGGTGGCGGAGCTGGCGAGCTTGAGAATGAGCTTGATTATCAGATAACCGACAATCTTAATTTTTACAATAATATGTTCTATAACTATGACGAGAGCAGTTTTTCTAAGAATTTCAACAAAATAACGTATCTAAACAGCAGCTTTGATTTGGGGCTCTCCCACATGTACAGAGACACTTTTTTAACAAAAACCGATAACTACACGCCAATTACAAGCTATTTGACAACCAGCATAAATTACAAATACAACAAGCACTACTCATACAGCTTTAAACATGATTACGATTTGGAGAGAAGCGAAAAAAAAGGGTTTGAGGTAGGTTTTTTATATCAAAAAAGATGCTGGGATTTTGGACTAAGATATGTTGAGAATAACAGACCTATTCTTAATCTAAGCGGTGTTTCCGACTCCATATACGACAGATATATATATGTGATTATAAGACTCAAACCTATAATGTCGCCGCAGGGCAAAGGAACGGGATTCTCATACAGATTTCCAGATAAATCGGAGACAAATTAAGAGCATGAAGCAGTATAAAAATATTTTAAAAGACCGTGAAGATGCAGCAAGAAAACTTCATGACGTGATACCGATGCAGAGGTTCAAGGATGAAAACTGGAGGCTGATAGCTGTATCAAAAGGCGGCTTGGAGCTCGCATACCACATAAAGGGAAAATATAAAAACAGTATCGATATTCTTTTTTCAGAAGCTATAATGGCTCCAAATAACCATGAGTGTGAAATAGCCAGAGTTTGTGAGGGTGAAGAGATAGTTATAAACGAAAATCTAGTCTCAAGCTTTGGAATAAAGTATGACTATATTTACGGTGAGGCGCATAGAAAACATGAAGAGAGGATACTAAGTTCTATCTATAAGTATAGAAAAGGGCGTCCTTTTACCTCCATGCACAACCAGATTGTTTTGCTTGTAGATGAGGGGACGGAAACCGGACTGAAATTTGTAACTGCACTTAAAGCAATTTTGGCAATGAAGCCAAAGGCGATATATATTGCAGTTCCTATTTTACCGAGTGATGTTTTGGAGTTTTTAGAGCCGTTTGCGGACAGTATCTTCTTTCTTCATAAAATAGATGATTACGTCGAAACATCGCTTTACTATGAAGAGCTTGAAAAGATAGGCGAAGAGAGAATAGAAAAAATATTAGGAGAAAAAAGTGAAATATGACATTAAAGTAGATTTGAAAAATAGAGAAGAAGAGTACTCGTTTGGAGAAGTTGCAAAACAGGCAAACGGCGCAGCTTGGATAAAAAGCGGTGACACTGTTATTTTGGCAACGGTAGTTATAGATGAGACAGAGATAGTAAAAGATGACTTTCTTCCATTGACAGTTCAGTATATTGAAAAAGCGTATGCGGCAGGCAGAATTCCAGGCGGATTCTTTAAGCGCGAAACAAAACCGAGCGATTTTGAAACACTGACATCACGCATAGTTGACCGCTCTCTTCGCCCGCTTTTTCCAAAAGGCTTTGGTCATCCGACACAGATAACGATTATGACGTTTAGCGTCGATAAAGAGTCGGATCTTCAGGTTTTGGCTCTTAATGCTGCTTCGGCAGCGCTCTTTGTAAGCGATATAGATATAAATACGTCAGTATCTGCCGTAAGAGCCGCTAAGATAGACGGAGAGCTTGTTTTAAATCCGACACTTTCACAGCTCGGCAGATCTACATTAGACCTTTATCTCTCAGGAACAAAAGATGACCTTTTGATGATTGAGATGAGAAGCATGGGCAAAGAGAAAGTTGATACCACGCTTATCGCAGACCCTATGATGGACCCAACGCTTAGTGCTCCAATCATAACAACTCACGTCTCAAATGCCGTAGCAGAAGATGAGCTGATAACTATTTTTCAAAAATCTGAGCAGCTTCTTTTTGAGACTAATGCAAAATACGAAGAGGCGTTTAAGGCATTTAAAAAAGAGACTATGAAAATAGAGTACAAAGCGCATGTTATCAATGAAGAGATGGTCAAATATGTGCAGGACAACCACTTTGAGGATATAAAATCGGCTATGAATCAGATGGCAAAGTCCGAACGTTCAACCGCGCTTAGAGCGCTTAGAAAAAAGATAATGTTAAATCAAGAACATTGGAATGAGGCTGAACTTAAAGATGGGATTGAGAAAGTAAAGAGAGAACAGGTAAGGTCTCAGATACTAAATGAGAGAGTCAGGGCTGATGGCAGAGCATTAAACGAAATAAGACCTATATCAATCAGCACAAATGTACTTCCAAGAGCTCACTCATCATGCCTATTTACGCGCGGACAGACACAAGCGCTAGTTGTTCTGACAATGGGTGGACCAAAAGATGCGCAGATGTTTGAAAATCTGACAGACGATGGAACTCAAAATGAGAACTTTATGGTTCACTACAATTTTCCTGGATTTTGCGTCGGAGAAGCCTCTCCAATTATGGGGACAAAGAGAAGAGAGTTGGGTCATGGAAACTTGGCAAAAAGAGCGTTGGAGCCGATAGTAAACCTTGATGGACAGACTGTTCGTATAGTTTCAGAGATTTTAGAGTCAAACGGCTCATCTTCGATGGCGACAGTTTGCGGCGGATATATGGCACTTCGCGCTGCAGATATAGAGACTAGCGATACCGTAGCAGGAATTGCCATGGGTATGGTAAGTGATGGCGAAAAGTATGCCATTCTTTCAGATATTATGGGATTAGAAGACCATGACGGTGATATGGACTTTAAGGTAACAGGTTCAAAAGATGGCATCACGGCTATGCAGATGGATATAAAACTAGGCGGAATCAGCTTAAATGTTTTAAAAGAAGCGCTTTATCAAGCTAAAGAGGGAAGAGCACATATTATAGATATTATGCAAGAAGCAGAGAAAGAAATAAAGTTTAACGAAGGTGTTTTACCAAGTACGGACTTTTTTCACATAGATCCAAGTTTTATCGGAGAGATTATCGGTCAGGCAGGTAAGACTATCCGCGAAATAATCGAGAAGTTTGGAGTAGCAATCGACATAGATAAAAAAGATGGAAAAGTTAAGGTTACAGGCAAGAGTAAAAGCGGCGTGAAATCTGCAAGAGAGCATATCGAGGGAATCGTAAATACTCCAAAAGTTGCAAAAATTGAGTATAAAGTCGGAGACAAACATAAAGGCATAGTCAAAAAAATAGTTGATTTTGGGGCGTTTATAGAACTTCCGGATGGAACAGACGGACTTTTACACATCTCTAAAATATCTGAGCAGAGAGTTGACAAGGTAAGCGACGTAGTGAGTGAAGGCGATGAGATAGATGTTGAAATCTTGGAATTCAAGGGCAATAAAATTTCTCTAGGACGCGCGTAGATAAAATTGCATACATTAAAGAGCACTGCACAATAGAGGATTTTGTTCAAGTTTGAGGCGAAATTTAGTCAAATTGAGGAGTTTACTGTAGTAAATGACAAAATTTTACTAAATTTCAACAAAGAAATGGGGCAAAAGCATCGTTGTGCAGGGGTCTCTTAAAGTAATTTTTAGCACTTTTTATGTATACTTCGCCATCAAATTTTAGTAGGGAAATCTTTGCATTTATGTAGAGGTTGCCATATTCATTGTGGATGTGGTTACGCTAGCCGAAAAAATTTGTAATAATTTTAATGGAGAAACTATGAAAAAAATTCTTTTCTTAATGGTAGCATTCGCTGCTGCTTTATTTGCTGAAGATGCTGTTGTTGCGACTGATGTTGCTAACCAAACTCTTAAAGCTTACTCAATGATCGCTGCTGGTCTTGGTCTTGGTCTTGCTGCATTAGGTGGAGCTATCGGTATGGGTCATACTGCTGCTGCAACTATTGCCGGTACTGCAAGAAACCCAGGTCTAGGTGCTAAGCTTATGACTACGATGTTTATCGCTCTTGCGATGATCGAAGCTCAGGTTATCTACGCGCTTGTAATTGCTCTTATAGCACTTTACGCAAACCCATATTTAGGTTAATCTCCTAAATATACACGTTGGCTTCGGCTAACGACCTCTATGCGACCGTGGTGGAACGGTAGACACACTACCTTGAGGTGGTAGCGCCCTACGGGTGTGGGAGTTCAAATCTCCCCGGTCGCACCATTTTTATATAAAAACTTCCCTTTTAAGCTTTTAACTCTCTTAATCTATCTAGAAAATAAAAATCCAAATCCTACTCTGTTTTGGTGCTGATTGTAATCCACCAAACTTGCTCCGTAGCCATTAAATATTTTAAGGTACCAGAAGTTGTTTTTTGAGTTTCCGGTAGGATGCGACCAGTCTACTTCAACTGAGCCTCGATTTTCGCCGTTTAAATGAAGATTGTTGCGCCATGTTAAGTCAAACTGATGCTTTTTGAGAAAATAGTTTAACTTTAAATGTCCATACCCAAGATAAGAGGTTATATCTTTGTTATTCTCTCCTGCATCTGCTACCCATGCTCTAAGGCTTGTCATAAGATTTCGGCTATAAAAAATAGACTCCAAATAGATTCTGTTCCATGATCTAGAGAGTGGTGACCCCATTCCGTTTGACTCATGTAAAAAACCAAACTTAACAGCTTTAAATCCAAATTCAGAGAACTCTTTATCTTCAATAGGTAAGGTAAGCCATACTTCAGGTCTATAGTTTGTTTCACGAAACGGAGCAGAATCCGAGTAGAGCTGCCACCACACTTCTTGCGTGTATCCAAAACTTATTATTTCATTAAAACCAAATAGATTGTAGCTTAAATCTTTTTTTAAACTTATTTGAAACTCTGCTTCAATATTTTTGTCAAATTGGTAATAGTTTGGGTAGAGGGCAGGATCTTTTTGCTCATAATCTTTCGTTGTATATGCAAAAGGAAGAAAATAATTTTTTTCATATGGAAGCAAGCCGAAGTTACTAAAAATTTTTGCTATCATTGCATCTCTTGCATCTGAATCTTTTGGCATATCAAGATGTTGAAAAAGAAAAAGTTTTTTTGCTTCATCCTCGCTGGTTTCAGTAGCTTCAATCTCTTTATTACTACTCGTCTCATGAGCAACAAGATAAGAGCCTGCTATAAAAAGCAAAGCAATAAAGAGTGTTTTATTTAATAAGAACAACAGAGTCTTCACTATTTGGCACCAAACATAAAAAACTATATGCTTCACTTCCAAGAGTTTTATAGCTGTGAGAAAGACCCGCTGGAATTAACAGAATATCGCCGGCTTTTGCTTCAAAAGTTTCATCCCCGATTTGGACTAGCGCGCGACCTGATAAAACATACTGCTCATGCTCTACGCTGTTCGTGTGAAGAGGCATATGACCGCCCGCTTCTATTGTGAAGTTTCTCATGGCAAAATTCGGCGACTCATCAGGAGATAAAAGCATCTTCATAAATACGCCCTTTCCACTCTTCTGAGGCACCGCCTCAATAGAATTAATCTCTTTGCGTAAGTACATGACAGCTCCTTATTAGAAATTTTTTGGTAGCATATCATAAAAATGTTTTAGAGTTACCCTTATTATTTTGGAGATAATTTATGAAAATTGCAAAAAATATAACCGAACTAATCGGAAATACTCCATTGGTTAGACTAAACAAAGCATCAGAACTTTGCGGTGCAAATATTATTGCCAAATGCGAGTTTATGAATCCTACAAGTTCCGTTAAAGACAGAATCGGATTCAATATGATAAGACGCGCAATCGAGGCTGGAGAAATCATTGAGGGAACTACTGTAATAGAGCCAACAAGCGGAAATACCGGGATAGCTCTTGCGGCAAATTGCGCTGCTCTTAATATAAAATTGATTTTAACCATGCCTGAATCCATGAGCATGGAGAGAAGAAATCTATTAAAGGCGCTAGGAGCGGAGCTTGTACTTACTCCTACAGCACTTGGAATGAGCGGGGCAATTGCAAAAGCTGATGAGCTTAAGAGTGAAATTCAAAATTCAATAGTTCTTCAGCAGTTTAAAAATCCTTCAAACCCTGAGATTCATGAGCTTACAACAGCGCAGGAGATATTGCGCGACACGGATAAAAAGCTTGATGTATTTATTGCGGCTGTCGGAACAGGCGGAACATTAACAGGAGTGTCAAAGGTGCTAAAGAGGGAGATAAAAAATATCGCAATATTTGCGGTTGAGCCTGCCAGTTCAGCAGTTCTATCCGGAGAGCGCGCGGGTGGGCACGCTATTCAGGGCATAGGTGCCGGTTTTATTCCTGAGATTTTAGACACAACGGTTTATGGTGAAGTGATAAAAGTAAGCAATGAAGATGCAATCAGCACTGCAAAAATGTTAGCAAGAGAGGAGGGTCTGCTTGTTGGCATATCGGCAGGTGCAAATGTGTTTGCCACGATGCAAATCGCTTCACGCGAGGAGTTTAAAGGTAGGACAATTCTGACTATCCTTTGTGATACGGGTGAGAGATATCTTAGCACAGACCTCTTTAGTGAATAAAACTTTTTTTGAGACCATTAGAGCTGTAGATGGGGAGATTTTCAATATCTCTTTCCATCAATGGCGGTACAAGAGTGTTTTAAAGCAGTTTGGCGCAAGTGAAGCGCAAAACTTAGAAAAGTTTCTAAATCCACCAAAAATCGGTACATATAGATGCCGACTAACATACAATCTCTCCGATTCACCACATAATATAGAAGTTACATATCAAGAGTATAAAAAAAGAGATATAAAATCTCTAAAGCTTCTGTATGATGATGATATAGAGTACCCTTTAAAATCTACATGTAGAGATAGATTGGATGCTCTCTTTGCTCAAAGAGGCGAGTGTGATGATGTATTGATAGTAAAGAACTCTCTTATAGCCGATACGACTATTGCAAACATTGCCTTTTTTGACTCAAATAGATGGATTACGCCGAGTACGCCACTATTAAATGGTACGACAAGAGAGAGGCTGCTAAGAGAGAGGAAAATCTTTCAAGAGGATATAAGAGTAGATGATTTGGAAAAATATTCAAAAATTGCTCTTATGAATGCTATGGTAGATTTTGATATAATTACAAAAAAAGCAAAGGAATTTTTTGTTAGATAATGTGCTAGAAGATAGAAATTTTGCAAAAGTGATGCAAAAAAGTATACTAAATTTAATAATTTATCTATTTGAAAAAGATAAGCATTTTGGTATTCTTTGTAAAATCGAACATATAACGTTTGAGCCGCCGCTTCCAAAAGAGATAATTGAAGAGTTTAGGTCAATGACGCTTTTTTTCTTGGCTGGATATACGTTTGATACGGCTGCAATAGTTGGAGACAACTTAGTGTTTGAAGCTGGATTTGGAGCTGATAATTTCGGCAGTATTGTTACCGTGCCGTTGCTCTCTATTGTGCAGGTAATAGTTGACGAGACGCCACTGCTTATAAATTTGGCGAATTATAAAAAAGAGAAAAAAGCTCTTAAAAAAGCAGACAATGGCGGAGTTGAAAACTCGATGGCATCTTTTTTGTCAAACCCTGAGAACTCAAAGTTTATAAAAAAATAGCCAATTTTCGAGTTTATATTTTATTTAGTGATAGAAGATAGTTTACAACATTGTCCACAAAAGCGTCATGTTTTCTATCTTTTAGGTAAGCAATATAGAAGTGTCTCTCAATCTTATAATTTTTAAGTCTTGCTTCAAATAGTTTTCCCTCTGCAAGCTCAGCTGCAATTACATGCCTTGACATTATCGACACAACTGGTCTTTCACTGTGCGGATCGGCATGAAGAATAGACTCCTTTATGGCAGTTGGACTTCCCAAGACGCCAAGCACACTGAAGTTGTTGCACTGAACCCCCATCTCCTCAAAGACTTCACTTGTGAGTCTTCTTGTATGTGAATTCTCGTCGCGGCAAATCCAATCAAAGTCTAGCAACTCATCCGCTGTCAGGTGTTTTTTTAGTGGCTGGTTGGAGAACACAACAAGCTCATCTAAAACCCACTCTCTATATACAATTCCGTCTCTAAAAACAGGAGATTCTATAAGAGCCACGTCTATCTTCTTGTCCTCTAGCTGGTCAATGATTTCACACGACAATCCAACATTCATATATACGTTGTTGTTGATTCTTTTTTTGATTTCACCAAGATAGTTTGGAAGAACATAGTTTCCAATCGCATTTGATGACCCCATTATAAAGGTAAAATCTTTGTTTATTATTTTCAGTATCTCTTTTTCGCCGCTTGCTATGGCTTTTTCAAGTTTGTTAGCGATTCTAAAAAGATCTTCTCCCTCTTTTGTTAATAAAATACCGTTTTTCTTTCTTTCTACTATCCTAGTATCTAGATAATCTTCGATATATTTTATCTGTTGGGTTACTGCAGGTTGAGAAATGCCTAGTTTAGCGGACGCTTTTGAAAAACTCTTCTCTTTTATGACCATTAAGAAAGTTTCTAACTTTGCAAAATCTTTTAACATAATAATTCCTATAAGTTTAAATAATAGACAAAAGTATAACTAATTATTATAAGTAATGCAATAGTTTCATAATAATTTATATCTTTTTGGTTATAATAAAACAAATCAATAATAGTAGTTGCAAGAGATGGAAAAAATATTTAAAAAATTAAACAATTCACAGGTCGATGCTGTCAGGCAGACAGAGGGTCCCGTGTTGATTTTGGCCGGTGCGGGCAGCGGAAAGACGACAACAATTATCTCGCGTCTAGCTTACCTCGTGCAAGGGATTGGTATTCCAGCATCAAATACTTTAACGCTTACATTTACAAACAAGGCTGCAAAAGAGATGCGTGAGCGCGCATCTAGCATGATGGAAAATCCTGCACATCCTCCTCTACTATGTACATTTCACAAATTCGGGCTTCTTTTTTTAAAATTTAACATCCATCTCTTAAACCGTCAGAATAACTTTGTAGTAATCGATACCGATGATAAAAAACGCATCATTAAAAAGATAAATAGCGAGATTCCTACCCCCTTAATAGCAAGTGAAATATCAAGATATAAAAACTCGCTATTGAGTCCCGATGATGCCTACAAGCAGGCTGAAGTTTATAACTATCAGCAGATAGCAAAGATATACGAAGAGTATCAGAACTATCTTTTGGAGAACAATCTTGTTGACTTTGACGATTTAATAGCGCTTACGTTTAGGCTGCTTGATGAGAACCCTCAGCTCGCACATGCTACTTCAGAGAGATACCGCTACATCATGGTTGATGAGTATCAAGATACGAACGAGCTTCAGCTCAAACTTCTGCAAAAACTATGCACTGCGCACAATAATATCTGTGTTGTAGGTGATGATGATCAGAGCATATACGGTTGGCGCGGGGCACATATAAGAAATATTATGGAGTTTGACCAGGATTTTAAAGATACGTCTGTTTTCAAGCTTGAAGAGAACTACCGCTCCAAAGAGCCGATACTTAAAGTTGCAAATGCGCTTATAGAGCACAACCGCTCAAGACTTGGCAAGAAACTTATTCCTACGCGCGGGGGCGGCGAAGATGTTACCATTTTAAACTCAAACGATGAGAGTGAGGAAGCGAGAAAAATCGCATCAAAGATTTCCAAGCTTTTGGATTCGGGCGTAAAAGCTGAAAATATAGCGGTACTTTATCGCGTAAACGTGCTAAGCCGCTCTATAGAAGAGGGACTCAACCGCTCAGGTATTGCTTATAAACTTATAGGCGGACTTAGATTTTACGACAGAGCGGAGATAAAAGACCTCATAAGCTATATAAGGGTTATCACAAATTTCTATGACGATTTTTCATTTAAGCGCATAGTAAACAAACCAAAAAGAGGTTTGGGCAAAGCAAGCGTGGATAAAATAGAGCTAGCTGCACATGAAAACGGCAGCTCTATATTTGAGTATATTAAAAAAGTTCCAATCGCAGAGTTAGAGGCTTTGGTAAAAGCTAAGAATGCTAAAACTCTTAAAAAGTTTGTAAAAGATATTCAGAGCGTTGCAAAGGTTGTCAGCGAGTCCACATATAACTTTATAGACATTTTAGAGGATACTTTCCATTTAAAAGATATATACGCAGGCATGCCTGATGAAGCTGAGAAGATTTTAAATATGGATGAGTTTTACGGTCTTTTTAGAGATTTTGTTAAAAACTCTCCCGACTCTTCGCTTGATGAGTTTTTAAATGAGCTTACACTTCAGAGCGAACAGGACCAAGTAGAGGGCGATAGCATCTACATGATGAGTATTCACGCTTCAAAAGGTTTGGAGTTTGACCATATTTTTATTATTGGGCTTGAAGAGGGCTTTTTGCCGCTTGTGGGCGATGGAAGTGACCTTGAAGAGGAGAGAAGATTGGGATATGTCTCTTTTACGAGAGCAAAAGAGACCCTGACTCTCTCTCATGCCGATAGCAGATTTTACAAGGGCAGAAGAAGCGATTTGCAAAAGAGCAGGTTCTTTAATGAAGCCGGACTTTGCGAAGGCTCGTTGATAGTAGAGAAAAACACGGCATTTAAAAAGGGTGACCTTGTCCGCCATAAGGTATTTGGAACGGGCAGAGTAATAGGCGTGAGCAAGTCGGGAAGAGAGTTTAAGCTAAACATTAACTTTGCCGGCACTTCAAGAGATATTTTGGCTTCGTTTGTTGAAAGACTATGAATAGACTCTTTGTCGCATATAAACCAGCCGGCGTAGGCTCAAACTTTTTTTTGACAAAATTAAAAAGAGAGTACAAGACAAAAAAAGCAGGTTTTTCTGGAACGCTTGACCCTTTTGCAAAGGGTGTTTTACTCATTGGTATCGGAAGCTATACAAAGCTGTTTCGTTTTTTGAACAAAGCACCGAAAGTTTATCGCGCGACTCTCTGGCTTGGTGCAAAAAGCGACACTTTAGACACAGAGATGATAGAACATGTAGAGATATTAAAAGAGTTTGACGAATCGAGCGTTTTGGAGGCGGTTAAATCTTTGGAAGGAGATCTTACGTATGAGCCTCCGATATTCAGTGCAAAAAAAATAAACGGGCAGAGAGCCTATGATTTGGCAAGAGCGGGCAAAGAGTTTACGTTAAACAAGATAGACTCTACGATTTATGAGACAAAACTCATAAGCTATTGCCATCCGTTTGTAACTTTTGAAGCAAGAGTCTCAGAGGGAACCTATATACGCTCTCTTGGGCTGATGATAGCAGAGAGGCTCGGCGTGGAGTTTGGCAGTCTTAGCGCTTTAGAGAGGCTGAGCGAAGGTCAATTCGAGTATGATGGGCAAAAGCCGCTTGATATAAAAAAGTCCCTAAATATAGCTCAGAATTTTTACCACGGCGAGAGTGATAATCTAAAATATGGAAGAGTTCTTGCTTTAGAGGATTTAGAGATTCAAGGGGATGGATGCTACTGGCTTGATAGCGGCAGTTTTATCTCTATAATAAATATAAAGAACAGAGAAGTAAATTACGAATTAGGCAGGATTGAATGTTAGTCTTATCAAGAAAAGTGGATGAGTCGATTGTTATCGGGGACAATATCACAATAAAAGTCATATCTGTTGAAAAGGGAGTAGTCAAGCTTGGAATTGATGCACCTAAAAACGTCTCAATCGTCAGAAGCGAACTGCTTGAAGATGTGAAAGATGCAAACATCGCCGCATCCAAAGGGACAAAACTCTCAGACCTGACCTCTCTTAGCGCATTTATTAAAAAATAAGAGAATTTTATATGAAGCTCTACAAAGCGTACGCCAAAGTAAATATATTTTTAAAAATTACAGGCATGCGCGGAAATTACCATGAAATCATCTCAAGATTTATGAGGGTTGACTCTCTTTATGATGAGCTCTCGTTTGTTCCAAAAGATGTGAGCGATGAGTTTAAAATTATCGGCTCCTTTTCATGCGAGACAAAACAAAACACAATATATAAGGCCTATGCGGCTCTTTTGGACTCATTGGATGAGGTATCGGCTCATTCACTTCAAAATCTCTTTAGCAGATACGGAGTACATGTGAAAAAAAATATCCCTGCTTTTGCCGGTCTTGGCGGGGGCAGCAGCGATGCGGCAACATTTTTAAAAATGTGCAACGAAGTTCTGCATCTGGGCTTAAGTCTTAACGAATTGGCGCTTATCGGATTAAAGGTTGGCGCGGATGTTCCGTTTTTTATTTACGGATATGATAGCGCAAACGTAAGCGGCATAGGCGAAATAGTCGAAGAGTTCAGAGAGAAGCTCTTGGACATTGAAGTTTTTACGCCATCCATAGAGATAAGCACGCCAAAGGTTTATGGGCTTTACAGAGAGAATTTTTACAATCCTATAGATGGATTTGAAGTTGAGAGGCTCAAAAAAATGGCTTCAAAAGATATACTAAAAACAGTGGCGGCGGATGAGGCTAACGACCTCTTTAAGCCCGCTCTTGAGCTCTACAAAGAGCTGAAAAATCACTACAGACACGGATACTACTTCAGCGGAAGCGGAAGCAGTTTTTTTAGGGTAAAAGAGAGGATAGAATAGATAATGGGCGAAACAATAGCAAAAAATAAAAAAGCCTATTTTGATTACTTTTTAGAAGAGAAGTTTGAAGCGGGACTTGTTCTTAAAGGAAGCGAGATAAAGGCTATCAGAGCCGGGCGTGTAAACTTAAAAGACAGTTTCATCCGTTTTGTTCAGGGCGAAGCATTTCTTTTCAATGCACACATAGGCAGGCTAGAGACGACGCATCACTTCTATGCACATGAAGAGAGAGGAAGCAGAAAACTTCTTCTGCATAAAAAGCAGATAGTAAAGATGGTTAAAGCGGTTGAGAAAGATGGCTATACAGTTGTTCCTCTGCAACTCTATTTCAACGATAGAAATATAGTAAAAATCCAGATTGCTATTGCAAAAGGAAAACAGCTTCACGATAAGAGAAATGATTTAAAAGAGAAGGATATGAAGCGCGATATGGAACGCTCAATCAAGGATTATTGATGAGGTTATTTTCTCTTCTTCTTATTTTTACATGTACAATTTTTGCACTCGATGTAAAGATGGCAAACTCCAGCATCTCAAACGGAAAAACAGCTCTTTTGGAGTTTAAAAAAGAGAAGGGAGTCGGCTATGAATATGTCGTGGTGGACAAAAAAAGATACAAAATTTTTAAAAATCCGCTAAATGAAGAGAAGTTTTACGCACTTATTCCCATAAGCTACAAAGAAAAACCATCCGATAAAAAAATAGAGATTTTTTACAAAGATGGTGCAAAACAAAAGAGCAATGAGCTTCTATTTCATGTGATAGAGGGCAATTACGAAAAAGAGACGCTAAGCGTTGATAGCTCAAAAGTAATTTTGAGCAAAGAGGACCAAAAAAGAGCTTTAAAAGAGTATGCAGAGGCGATGGAGATATATAAAAACGCTACGCCTAAAAGTTACATGTCATCTGAATTTATTATCCCAATGGATAGTAAAATAACAAGTGATTTTGGAAAAGCTAGACTCTACAACAACACTCTGGCAGGCTACCACGGTGGAACTGACTTTAGAGCTGCAGTCGGCACACCTTTTGTCGCAAGCAATGACGGTAGGGTTGTTATGGTAAAAGATAGATTTTATTCAGGCGGTTCTGTTATAATTGACCACGGACATGGAATTTATACATGTTATTTTCATATGAGCAAGTTTGATGTAGCAGAAGGTCAACAGGTCAAAAGAGGAGAGGTCATAGGACTCTCCGGCAGTAGCGGCAGGGTAAGCGGTCCGCATCTTCATTTTGGCGTTAGAATCGGCGGCGAACAGGTCGACCCGCTGCACTTTATAGAGCTGATTAACAAAAATTTATTAAAAGGTACATAATGACACTATTTCAACTCCTTATGCTTGGCGCTTCAGCATTTTTTGCATATAAAGTATATGAGCATATTCAAACATTAAAAGATTCGGATGGACAAGAGGGCGGCTCTTCGCCTGAGTTAAAAAAAAGTGCGGAGGCATTTTCTCCATTTGATCCTCAAGCATTAATCATTAAAGCTGATGAAGAGTTTGAAGCTGGCAATCTGCAAAAAGCATTTGCTCTTTTAAAAGAAGCAAACGCAAAAGAGGCACAAAACTCTGATGTTCTATTTAAGATGGGTTATATTCTCCAACAGCTCGGCGACAATGAAGAGGCGCTAAAGTACTATAAAGAGGCTCTTGAGCTGGACAAAGAGAATGAGTTTGTCCACAACTCCATAGCAAGCGTTTACCGAGTAAAGGGCGAGTTTGTCTCAGCTAAAATGCATCTAAACGCTTCTTTGGCACTTGATGATAAAAATCCTATAACATACTACAACTACGGAAATCTTTTGGTGGATATGAAGCATCTTGAAGAGGCAAAAGAGATGTATAAAAATGCGCTTGCGTTAAAAGAAGATTTTAAAGAGGCGCAAGAAGAGCTGGAAAAACTAGGCTAGGAGAGCAGATGAAGACATCGGAGATTTATAACTTTTTGGACGCACTCTCGCCCTTTGAGCTTCAAGAGTCTTGGGACAACTCGGGACTGCTGCTTGGAGACTTTAACCAAGAGATACAAAAAATAGTTTTAAGCATAGATGTTGACGAAGCGCTTATAGACTCCATGGAGGAGAATACTCTTCTTGTAACCCACCATCCGCTCATCTTTGGCGGGCTTAAACAGCTTGAGTTTAGCAAATATCCCGCAAACCTTATTCACAAGATGATACAAAAAAATATCTCAAATATCTCGATGCACACCAATTTTGACCAGACGCATCTAAACGAATATGTGGCAACTGAAATTTTGGGATATAAGATTTCGCAAAAAGACGGATTTGTTGCATATTTGGATATTGATGAAGATTTTGACATCTTTGCTTCAAAAGTTGCTTCCGCATTTTCTCTTCCACATGCAAAATGTGTAAAATGTTCTCCAAAAGTAAAAAGAGCAGCTTTGACAACCGGTTCCGGATGCTCTTTGATTAAATCTATAAAGGCGGACTGTTTTTTAACAGGAGATGTAAAATACCACGATGCCATGGAGGCAAAGAGCATAAATTTATCGCTTATTGATATCGGACATTTCGAGAGTGAACAATTTTTTGCAGAGATTTTGCTTAAACATTTGAAAAATTTAGGTTTAGAAGCTATAATTTCATCATCAAAAAACCCTTTTACTTATATATAAGAAAATCGGCACAACTATTTAATCCAAAAGGAGATTAATGAACCTTCACCTAAAACAGCTAATTGACCTGTCACATATTGATAAAGCTATAGATGCTTTTGAACCACAAATAGAAGAAGCTAGCTATAAATTTGAAGCGGCTTTGGCTAAAAAAAAGAGTATCGACTCCGACATAGAAAACCTAACTAACGAAATCAGAGATGAAGAGTTCAAAAAAAAGAAGAATGAACTTCATTTGCAGGAGCTTTCGCAAAAACTCTCAGATAATTCTAAAAAAAGTAACGAAGTTAAGACTGAGCGCGAAATGAAATCTCTTCAACTAGAAGAGGAGATTGCCAAGGAGCAGGTAACTTTTGCAAACGAAGAGATAGAGAGACTTGAGAGAATTGTTGAGTTAAAAACAGAGCAAGTTGAAGCTGCAAGAAAAACATTGACAGAGCTTGATGCAAATCTTGCATCTATAAAAGCAGAAGTAGATGAGAAGCTTGAAGTTATCAACAAATCTCGCCAAGAAGTTTTTGTAAAAAAAGAGAAACTAATCTCTGAAATGAACCAAAAAGGGCTTGCGTTTTATCAAAAAATTCGTAGATGGGCTAAAAACTCTACTGTAGTTCGTGTTGAAGATCAAGCATGTATGGGTTGTCATATGCTTATCAACGACAAAATTTACGCAGATGTTATAAAAGCCGAGGAGATTACAACTTGTCCACACTGCGGACGTATTCTCTATATGGAAACTGACAAAGAATAGGCTTGAAGCCGTTTACCCTCTTATACTTCATATTGAGCGTAGTGCTATATTTTGTAGCGCTGCCGCTTTTAGTATATCTCTCATTTAAACAAAAATACAGAGAGTCGATTCCGTCTCGTTTTTTTCTTTTTAACAATCCACGATTTAAAAAAGATAATGGAATCTGGTTCCATGTATGTTCTCTTGGTGAAGCAAGCGCGCTAAAACCTCTTTTAGAGTTTCTCGGCAATCAGGATATAAAGATAACAACCATAACACATACAGGGCATTCAGAGGCCAAGAGGTATGATGCAGAGGTTAGATACCTTCCTTATGAGATGTTTATCCCACTTTGGGCTAAGAAACAGAAGATACTAATTGTACTCGAAGCTGAGTTCTGGTTTATGCTATTTAGCGTTTTAAGAGCTAAAGGAACAAGGGTAATTCTTTTAAATGCCCGTATATCCGAGAAGAGTGCAAAAAAGTATCTTCAATTTGCATGGTTTTATAAAAAACTGCTCTCAAATGTTGAGATAATTTATGCACAGAGCGAGGCAGACAAAAACCGTTTTCTAGCACTCGGGGCAAAAAACATAGAGGTTATGGGAAATATCAAACTCGCAGGCAAGATTGCTAAGACAAAAGAGTATAAAAAGCCTGAAGTAGAGTTGATAGTAGCGGGCAGCACACATGATGGCGAAGAAGAGAGCGTTTTAAAATCATTTGTAGAGTATAGAAAGCAGAGTGATGCAAAGCTCGCCGTTGTTCCAAGGCACCCAGAGAGATTTGAGGCAGTATATGAGCTTATGAAAAAATACGCAGATAAAAACTCTCTGACACTAAGCAGATTTTCTCAGGATAGAGAGTTTAAGACAGATTTGATTTTAATCGATGCAATGGGTGAGTTGAACAATATCTATGCAATCAGCGATATAGCAATACTCGGCGGTGCATTTAAAGAGGATGTCGGCGGACACAATCCGCTTGAACCTGCCCATTTCGGATGTAAAATTATTACAGGAAAACACTTTTTTCATCAAAAAGAGCTCTTTAAATATGTTCATCATGTTCAGTACGTTGAGAGCGATGAGATACATAAAGCGCTTGTGAAATGTAGAGAGTTGCCGCCAAGTATGGTTGAAGAGAAGATAGACTTAAAGCCTGTAATAGAGAGAATAATAAAATAATAAGGACAATGATATGGCATTAGAAAAAGCATATAAACTTTTAGCAGCTCAAGAGGGAATTTCAAACTCGGAAGCAAAGTCGATGATAGACCGCGGTTTAGTATATGCCGCAAATAAAAAGGTAATGATTGCCCGCGGAGACATCGATACAAAAACACTCTTTAAGGTAGAGAAGATTGAAAAAATAAGACCGATTTTTGAGAATGATGATTTGGTTGTTGTGGATAAACCTGCGCACGTCAATTCAGATGAGATTGAGAGACAGTTTAAGCCTGCTGTTCTTCTTCACAGACTTGACCGCGAAACAAGCGGAGTTTTGATGCTTGTAAAAAATGAAGAGTTTAGAGAAAAAGCTATACAAGAGTTCAAAAGAGACAGAGTTTATAAAGAGTATATCGCATGGGTAGAGGGAATTATAAGTGAGCCTGTAGAGATAGACAGACCGATTTTGACGACAAAGAAGAATAATCGTGCAACTTCAAATGTCTCATCAAAAGGCAAACCTGCAAGAACCGAGGTTTTTCCGGATTTGGTAAGCGGAAATAAGACTAAAATCAAATGTATTATTCATCATGGAAGAACACATCAGATAAGAACTCACCTAAGATATATAGAACATCCTATAGTCGGTGATGAGCAGTACGGCGGAAGACGTGCAAAACGTGTAATGCTTCATGCATATAAAGTCAGACTTTTTGATATGGAGTTTGTAGCAGCTGAACCAAAGGCATTTATCCATTTTGAATAACCAAAATAGTATGTGGCATATCTACATGTTAAAATGTTGTGATGGAACTATATATACCGGCATAACAACAGATTTAGCAAGAAGAGTTGACGAGCACAACAGCTCGCCAAAAGGTGCAAAATATACACGCGCTAGAAGACCGGTAGAGCTAATCTACTCTGAGTCTCACGTTGACAAAAGCAGCGCTTCAAAAAGAGAGCATCAAATCAAACAGCTCTCAAAAATCCAAAAACTCTCCCTTATAAAATAATGCGTATTTTTGTTGACGGAGATGCATTTGTAAACCTGCTCAAGCCGATTATATTTCGCCAAATTGAGAGATTGCGTATTGAAACATTTGTTGTCTCAAACAAACATATAACCATCGGTAAATCTAAACTTATCTCATATATCATAGTAGAACAGGGTGCGGATGAGGCAGATAACCATATAGTAGAGCTGGTAAAAGATGGGGATTTAGTTATAACGGCAGATATTCTGCTTGCCGACAGAGTTATAGCAAAAGATGCACATGCGATTGACCACAGGGGCGAGCTTTATAGCATTGACAATATTAAGCAATATTTGGCGATGAGGAATTTAATGGAAAAGATAAGAGAGGGCGGAGAGATGACAAGAGGCCCAAAACCATTCAACCAAAAAGATGCTCACCGGTTTGCAAATCAGCTCCATAAGTTTCTGACTAAATATTGCAAAAATTAAAGCAAACTTAAAGTAACTTTCAGATAAAATTCGCAACTTTTTACACTTAAATGTAAAGTATCGATAATAGTTTTTTAGACTTACTCTCGCCAAAGGCGTAGCTTTTATTCTGTGCTTTGAAATGGCACAGAACACACAAGTGACTGAGTGAAGTCTGGACTTGTTTAGGCAATACGAGATTATAATAGGAAGGGCTTATGTTTGATATATTAACAGATTCGTTTACAAATGCTATTAAAAAAATTCGATTTCATGATGACGACAAAGCCCTCACTAAGGCTCTTGACGAGCTAAAGAAGTCTCTTTTAAAAGCTGATGTAAACCATAAAGTTGTTAGAGATTTAATAGCCAAAGTTCAGATAGAGACTAGAAAAAACGGAATCGGAAAAGATCAGTTTTTGGCTGCTCTAAAGGGTGCGCTATATGAACTTTTAGAGATAGGCGGAAACAGAGGCTTTATATTTGCCTCAAAACCTCCGACCGTTATTCTTATGACCGGACTTCAGGGTTCCGGTAAAACAACAACTACAGGTAAGCTGGCGCTTTATCTGAAAAACAAACAGAAAAAAGTTATGGTTGTTGCGGCTGACTTACAGCGTTTAGCAGCGGTTGAGCAGCTTCGTCAAATAACAACTCAAATAGGCGTTGAACTTTACGAAGATGAGAGTACAAAAAGCCCAGTCGAAGTTGTAAAAGCTGCGCTGCAAAAAGCAAACAGCGGTATTTACGATGTTGTACTTATAGATACCGCAGGTCGTTTAGCGATAGATAACGAACTTATGAACGAGCTTGAAGCTGTTAAAAAAGCTGCAAATCCAAGTGAGATTTTTTATGTTGCAGACTCTTTAACTGGACAAGATGCAATTAAAACTGCAACTACTTTTAAAGAAAAAATTGGAATTGACGGCGTAATTTTAAGTAAATATGACGGTGATTCAAAGGGCGGTGTTGCTCTTGGACTCTCATCACAGGTTCAAGTTCCGCTTCGTTTTATCGGTAGCGGCGAAAAGATGGAGGACTTAGAAGTTTTCTTGCCTGATCGTGTCGTAAACCGTCTTATGGGCTTTGGAGACATAGAGGGGTTGGCCGAGAAGACATCATCTGTAATAGATGAAAAACAGGCTAAAAAACTTACTTCAAAGATTAAAAAAGGTGAGTTTAATTTCAATGACTTTTTAGAGCAGATGGAAAGTATGAAGAAGATGGGCAGCATGAAGTCTTTAATGGGTATGATTCCGGGAATGGGAAATATGTCCAAGGCACTTAAAGATTTTGATCTTGATAATTCCGGCGAGCTTAAAAGAATCAAAGCAATGGTTTCATCAATGACGATGAAAGAGAGAGAAAACCCTGACCTTTTAAACAACTCACGCAAGCAGAGAATCGCTAATGGCTGCGGGCTCAGCCAAGTTGAGATTAATCGTATGATTAAGCAGTTTAAAAATGCGGGTAAAATGGCTAAGAGATTTTCAGGCAAAAGCGGCATGAAAGATCTTCAAGCTATGATGGGACAGATGGGCGGAGCAGGGGCACTTAGAAGGTAGCTTCTGTTTCTACATGTAGAAAGTAAATCTATAATCTTTTAGAAGCTTATAGATTTGCATTCAAAATGCAAATTTAACATATACAGCTAGTTGAAATATGACTAGCGCAGAGAAGGACAAAACATGGCAACAGTAATTCGCCTAACTAGAATGGGAAGAAAAAAACAACCTTTTTACCGTATCGCGGTAACAGACTCACGTAAAAGAAGAGACGGTGGTTGGATTGAGTTAATTGGACATTATAATCCAATGGTAGCAGAGAAGACAATGGTTGTTGATAACGAAAGATTAGATTACTGGTTAAGTGTTGGCGCTAAAATGAGCGATCGTGTTAAAAAGATAACAGGTCGCTAAGATGATAGCTGATTTTGTCGCACAATTTGCAAGACTTATAGCATCTAACCCTGATGATGTAAGAGTTGAGGTAAAAGAGGGCGATGAAACGACCGAGATTCTCCTCTATGCAAATCAAGCCGATATCGGTAAATTGATTGGTAAAGAGGGCAAGATGATCGGTGCGATAAAAACCGTCATCTCTGGCTGCAAAGCAAAAGATGGTGTAAGTTACCGTATTAATGTCGAAGCAATCAAGTAATCTGCTAAATATCGCCACAATCGGCAAAAGTGTCGGTTTAAAAGGCGAAATGAAGCTTCACATAAAAAGTGATTTTCCTGAACAGTTTAAAAAAGGCACCTCTTTTTTTATAAGTGAAAAAGAGAGTGTAACTCTTGAGAGTGTTAATCTTGAAAGAGGTCTTGTAAAGTTCAGCGGGTACAACTCGTTAGAAGATGCGAAAAAACTTACAAATAAGCATCTATATACAACTATAGAGAGAACAAGAAGTGAGTGCCGCTTAGAAGATGGTGAACATTTCTGGTTTGATATAGTGGGTTGTAGCGTAGTTGAAGATGGAAAAGTTTTAGGCATTGTTGATGAAGTTGACAGAATTTCTATTACCAATTATCTTTTTGTAAAAACTGATGAGCCTTTGGTAAAAGAGGGTTTTGCAAAAAGTTTTTTAATACCTTTTAACAAACCTTTTACAATAAAAACCGACATAGAAAAGAAAATCATAACCGTTAGCGGTGCTATGGATATTCTAGAAGCTTCATAATGAAATTTACATTTGTAACTCTATTTCAAAATATAGTCGAGGGATATTTCCAAGACTCTATTTTAAAAAGAGCGATTCAAAAAGATATTTTGAGTATTGAGTACCTAAATCCGAGAGATTTTAGCAACTCAAAACACAACAAAGTTGACGATACTGCTGTTGGTGGCGGTGCCGGAATGGTTATGAATCCACAGCCTCTATATGACGCTTTAAGCGAGTTGAAAACAAAAGACAAAAATGTACATGTAGTTTTTTTAACTCCTGTTGCGAAGCCTTTTAGACAAAATGATGCTAAAAGATTAGCAAAAAAATCCCATATAGCTTTTGTGAGTGGAAGATATGAGGGGATTGACGAGAGAGTTATCGAGAAGTATGCTGATGAACTCTTTAGCATTGGTGATTATATTTTAACCGGCGGAGAGCTGGCTTCTTTGGTTATTTGCGATGCAATATCTAGAAATATAGACGGCGTCCTCGGTAATAGCGACTCTTTAAACATAGAGAGTTTTGAAACCAATTTGCTAGAGGCTCCATCTTTCTCTAAACCGGAAAATTATAAAAACAATTGTGTTCCATCAGAATACTTAAAGGGAAATCATAGTAGAATCCGCTCACTAAAATTAGCTCTGTCTGAATGTAAGACCAAATTCTTCAGACCAGAGCAGCTTTTAAAGCACAGAACAAGGAAATCTTATGAGAAATAAGTACATAGAAAACTTTGAAAAAGCACAAGTAGCTGCGAAAAATATTCCAGACTTTCGTGCCGGTGATACTGTTCGTTTGGCGGTAACAATTAAAGAAGGTGACAAGACTCGTGTACAAAATTACGAGGGTGTTTGTATTGCAAAAAGAGGTCAGGGTACTGGTCAAACTATTACAGTTCGTAAAATCGGTGCAAACAGTATAGGTATTGAGAGAATATTCCCAATCTATAGCGACTCTATTAATGAAATAACAGTAGTTCGCCGCGGTCGTGTACGTCGCGCTAAGCTATTCTATTTACGTGATCTTGCCGGTAAAGCAGCTCGTATTAAAGAGCTTAGAAGAAAATAATCTTCTAGGCTTTTTTACCATCCATTCCCGCTTTTAATTACACCTCTTTTATGCACTCTTTAATAAAAATCAATCTTAATCTATACTATAGTTTAAAATTCGTAAATTATAAAATTTTTCAGTTTTGTATATAAAATTACATATTATTGTATAAAGGAAAATTTCCCTAAAGATTAAGAATTAAATAAGCATAACTTCCCTATAATTCCCCTCCACAAACAAAGAGACCTAAAGTTTAGGTTTAAAAATCTAGGTTTGAGATCATTGAAAACTAAGCAAGTAAATAGACTTTAATAACTAGAAATAGTTAGATGGTCATTAATAAGTTTACTTAGAAATAACTAAATAACAACAACCGTCTATTCTATTTGGTCTCTATTAATTTAGAGATACCCAATAGTATAGATACTATACAGAATAAAAAGTCCATCAAGTATTAAATTACATGATGGCAACATAAAGCCAATGATTTTAAAATCTTGGGCAAAGATTAAACAATTCAATTATGGAGAGTTTGATCCTGGCTCAGAGTGAACGCTGGCGGCGTGCTTAACACATGCAAGTCGAACGGTAACAGGAAGTAGCTTGCTACTTTGCTGACGAGTGGCGCACGGGTGAGTAATATATAGTTAATGTGCCCCAAAGACCGGGATAGCCACTGGAAACGGTGATTAATACCGGATATACCTTCATACCATAAGTTATGAAGGGAAATGTCTTTTCGCTTTGGGATCAGACTATATCCTATCAGTTAGTTGGTGAGGTAAGAGCTCACCAAGGCAATGACGGGTAGCGGGTTTGAGAGG
>NZ_JAHYJB010000010.1 GCF_019429335.1 Sulfurimonas sp.
TTGAGAGAAAACTTGGCGAAATCAGCGCCAAAGAAAAATCTACAAAAAAGTTGCTCAAAAAAAATGAAGAGATTCTAAAAGAGATAAAAGAGATAAAGATGGATAAGATGGCTCAGACATTTGCAAAGATGAAAGCCGCAAGCGCTGCTAACGTGCTCTCAGAAATGGATATAGAAGAAGCGGCATCCATACTGTCGTCCCTAAAACCTGCTACTATAGGAACTATTTTAAGCAAAATGGATGCACAAAAAGCCTCTGAACTGACATTAATATTGGCAAAATAATCTACCTTAAGAATTATTGGTTAGAATCTTCCTCTCTGACAATTAAGTACTAAAGAGTTTTTTAAATGTTAAGCAATGCAAACTGCGCTACTTCATACTCTTATGCTTCTCTGCATGGACAATAATATTTATAGTTTATCTATCCCGCCGATAATAATCTATCTTCTACTTATTGATAAATTCTATGCTTATGTTATAGCAATTTTAACCATTGTTCTTGGCTAGGTACCTCTGTACGGCTCATGAAACATATATAACTATCTGCTAAGAAACCAGTTTCAGGTATATCACGATTATCTTACCAATATAAAAGAGGCGGATATCGCCATGTATGAGGTAAAATCGAAGGAAAGAGACGGAGAGATAACACTAAGGTACCAGCCGCAGATGAGTATAAACAGTGAAGTTACATGGTGTGAAGTTCTTGCTAGACGGTACGATGAACAGCTGGGAGATGTAGCGCAGAAAATAGAAAAATAAAATATAAGATTTGCGCCAAAATAACTTTTTTCTAATCGTAAACTAACCTTACTTATTGTAAAATATCCAAATTTATTTAATACATATAAGGTTCATCGATGAAAATATCACTTAAAACTATACCTCATATAGCCAATAAGATTGCAATTGATTTAAATAAGAGTGGTGTTGTTACGATGACAAAGGGTCTTGAGCCTATCGCACAAGAAGCCGAGAAGATATTGATGCATGATGCAAAGCAAGAGATGGAGCTTGAAGAGAAGACTCATGAGATATGTGAAGAAAATGAAGAACAGATAGAGTTTAATCTTGTAGATGAGAGACAACTCTTTTTTATGATTAAGAAAAAATTGGCTCCTGAGTTTGGCGTAATTTTGAATTATGAAGAGCGCTACTCAGATATTTCTCATAAGATATTGGATGAGCTTTACGAAGAGGATTTGATTCACTTCGATGTAACTGAGAACCGCATAAAAAATATTATATATAATTCGATTACATCTTTTATAGCAGAAGCGTCAGAGCTTGATAACTCAATTACGGATAAAATCAGAACGTACAAAAAAAGATATATCCCAGGAACTGATGAATTTGATATTTTGTATGAAAAACTTTATAAAGAAGAGATGATAAAAAGAGGCATGGAGTAGATGAGTATGAAAGTAGTTAAGAAAGCTTGGATTTATCTTGAAAACGGAACTTTTTTAGAAGCTAACAGCTTTGGTGCGGAGGATACTGTAGTGGGAGAGATAGTTTTTAACGTCTCCATGAGCGGATATCAGGAGATTATGTCTGACCCCTCATATGCAGGACAGTTTGTAACGTTTACAGCGCCCGAGATAGGAAATGTAGGCGTCAACTCTCAGGATATGGAGAGCAAAGCGGCTCATGCAAAAGGTATGATAGTTAGAAAATACCAGAAGAGATACTCTAACTTTAGAGCAGAGGGCTCACTTGCAGACTTTTTAAAAGAGCAAAACGTAATGGGAATTTGCGATATCGATACAAGATATTTAACTAAGATGCTTAGATGCGAAGGCGCTATGATGATGATAGCTTCTACAGAGATTAGCGATAAAGCTGAGTTAAAAAAGATTTTAGAAAACAGCCCAAGAATAGAAGATGTCAACTATATAGAGCAGGTTAGCACAAAAACTCCTTACAGACACATTCAATCTGTATATAATGAAAGAGCGTTTGAATATAACACAGCGCCAAAGTCCGAAGCAAATATAGTAGTTTTAGATTTTGGTGTAAAGACCAACATATTAAACGAGCTTGTTGGCGCAAAAATGAGTGTTGAGGTTATTCCTAATAACTTTAGCGCCGATGATCTTATAAATAGATATAACAACAAAGAGATTGACGGCGTATTTTTGTCAAATGGACCTGGCGATCCTCTTGTTCTTAAGGATGAGCAGCGTGAAATTAAAAAACTAATTGCTGCAAAAATTCCTATGTTTGGAATCTGCTTGGGTCACCAGCTTCTCTCAATAGCTCACGGATATGATACATTTAAACTTAAATTCGGTCACCATGGCGGAAATCAGCCTGTAAAAAATATAAAGACAGGGCTGGTTGAGATTACGGCTCAAAACCATAACTACAATGTTCCTGAGAATATTGTAGAGATTGCAGAAGTTACGCATGTAAATCTATTTGACAACACAATTGAGGGATTAAGATATAACAACTCCCCGATTTTCTCAGTTCAACACCATCCTGAGTCTAGCCCAGGACCAAAAGAGAGCAGATATATATTTAATGAGTTCTTCTCTTTAATAAAAAGATAAGGGCTCTCCCCCCCCAATTTTACGCCTTTCATATAACTATTTTTTGTTAATATAGTGTTAAAAGTAAACAAATAATTAACTCAATAGTTAAATTTGTCAAAATTTTGTCATTGATTAAGAATTCTTAAACATTTATACTGTTAGTATATCAATGTTAATTAGTTTAATAAATTTAGCTAAATTTAATTAGACATAATTGCTTTGAATCTTTAAGGAGGCTATATATGGAAAATCGTCCATTAGAGTACGACTATAGTGTTGCAAAAATGTTCATGTTCACAACAATCATTTTAGGGATTGTCGGCATGCTCATTGGCGTAATTTTGGCATTTCAACTTGCATTTCCAGGAGTTAATTTAATTCTTGGTGAGAGCTTGGCTGAATATACTAACTTTAGTCGTCTTCGTCCGCTGCATACTGATGCAGTTATTTTTGGTTTTACATTGAGTGGTATTTTTGCTACTTGGTATTATGTTGGTCAACGTGTATTAAAAGTGTCTATGGCGGAGTCAAAGTTTTTGATGGCTTTAGGCAAGATACACTTCTGGCTCTATTTAGTAGTTGTTGCCGTTGTTGTTGTTTCACTGCTTGCAGGAGTTACTTCATCAAAAGAGTATGCAGAATTTGAGTGGCCAATCGATATCGCTGTAGTAGTGGTATGGGTAACATTTGGTATGAGCATTTTTGGTCTTATCGGTATTCGCCGCGAGAAGTCGTTGTATATATCTATCTGGTACTATATTGCTACATTCTTAGGTATAGCTATGCTTTATCTTTTCAATAACATGGCTATTCCTACAATGTTGGGAACATCTGCCGCAGGTGAATCAGGTATAGGCGCATGGTATCATTCTGTTTCTATGTATGCAGGTACAAATGACGCCCTTGTTCAGTGGTGGTACGGTCACAATGCGGTTGCATTTGGTTTTACTGTTCCTATTGTTGCGATGATTTACTACTTTTTACCAAAAGAGTCTGGTCAGGCAATCTACTCATACAAGCTCTCTTTGCTCTCTTTTTGGGGATTAATGTTTGTTTATCTATGGGCAGGCGGACACCACTTACTCTACTCTACTGTTCCTGATTGGATGCAGACAATGGGCTCAATATTTTCCATAATATTGATTCTTCCATCTTGGGGTTCTGCTATCAATATGCTTCTTACAATGAAGGGTGAATGGCAACAAGTTGCTGCTTCTCCGCTTATTAAGTTTATGGTATTAGGTTCTACTTTCTATATGTTCTCAACACTAGAAGGTCCGATTCAAGCAATAAAATCAGTTAACGCGATAGCACACTTCACTGACTGGATTGTTGGTCACGTACATGACGGTGTTCTTGGTTGGGTTGGCTTTATGATTATGGCTGCGCTTTATCATATGGCTCCTCGTGTGTTTAAAAGAGAGATTTACTCTAAATCTTTAATGGCTGCACAATTCTGGATTCAAACATTGGGTGTTGTTCTATACTTCACATCTATGTGGATTGCAGGTATTACGCAGGGTATGATGTGGCGTGCACATGATGAGTTTGGTAATTTAGCATACTCATTTATTGATACGGTTACAGTTTTACATCCTTACTACACTATTCGTGGTGTCGGTGGTTTACTCTATTTAGTAGGTTTCTTAATGTTTGCGTATAACATTTATAAAACTATGTCTGCTCGCCCTGTTGAAGAGCGTGAGCTACAAAATTCATCGCCTATGGGCGCTTAATAGAAAGGATTTAATATGTTTCATTGGTTAGAAAAACATCCGTTCTTTTTTGCGGTAGGTGTATTCGTAACAATTGCTTTTGCAGGTTTGATAGAAATTCTTCCAAACTTTGCTCAACAATCTCGTCCGGTAATCGGTACGGCTCCATACTCTACTTTAGAGCTTGCAGGTCGTCACGTTTACATCAAGAACAGCTGTAATGCTTGCCATTCACAGTTAGTGCGCCCATTTAAGTCAGAGACTGACCGTTACGGTCATTACAGCTTAAGTGGTGAGTACGCATATGATAGACCATTTTTATGGGGTTCAAAAAGAACCGGACCTGACTTGATGCGTGTTGGTAACTATAGAACTACTGACTGGCATGAAAACCACATGAAAGATCCTGCTTCTGTTGTTCCGGGTTCGATTATGCCTGCTTACAGATGGATGTTTGCAAACAGTGCTGATATTGAAACTGCTTTTGCAGAGCAATTGACGATAGCACAGTTCTTCTCGGTTCCTTACAACCAGCCAGTACCTATGAGAGATGGCTCTAGTGCAGTTGTAAAGATGGGTGGTAGCGTATCAGATGCAAAAGCTCTAGCTCTAGAAGAAGCAAAAGCAGTTGCAGCTGACATGAAAGACCAAGATGTAAAAGATGCAGTTGCGCGCGGTGAGATTCCTGAGATAGTTGCACTTATTGCATACTTAAATAGTCTTAAGTAGAGGTTTATGGTGGATATTGCACAACTTCAGGCTTATGGATACTTTACATTAACTATCCTTCTAGTGATTGCGCTTTATGGTTATATATACCATTTGTACAGCACAAAAAAGGACGCAGATGGGGTTGACTACGAGAGTTATAGCGATATGGCACTTAAAGATGATCTAGGGGATACTCCGGTGTTACCTAGGTCTGATGACAAAGAGAAATAGGAGAGATATATGAATAAGCTTTATCTTGGGGGAATTATCTTTACCGCTTTGATGCTATTACTGACATATTTATCTGTCGGTGGTTCAAAGGGCGGTTTGAATGATGATATCGTCAATACACTTGCAATTACTGGGGCAGTGGCATTAGTTATTATTACTGTTTTCGTTGTAATTAAGTATGTTCGTCAAATGCAGGTAGATAGCGCAAGCGGTGAACTTGCAGATGAGAACTGGGATGGAATAGGTGAATATAAAAACAGCGTTCCTACAGGCTGGGCTGTTATGTTTTTGCTAACAATGGTATGGGGTATGTGGTATTTTACAATCGGTTATCCGGTAAACGCATATTCACAAATTGGTGAGTACAATGAAGATGTTGCGGCGCATAACACTAAATTTAAAGCGCAATATAAAGAGATTACAGGTGATAGACTTGTAGAGATGGGAGAGTCTGTTTTCTTGGCAGAGTGTAAAGTTTGTCACGGTATCAATGCAGACGGTATTGACGGAAAGGCAGCTAATCTAAACAGAAGAATAGATGCTGCTTCAGTTAAGCATGTACTTGAAAAAGGTTCAAACAACAAGCTTATCGGTATGGAAATGCCGATGCCTGATAGAAACGGCCTTTTTAACACAAATTCGGGTGCTTTGATTACGGATGCTGAGATAGATGTTATTTCTGCATATGTAGCAAACGGTATGAGCGGAGACGGTGCTGATATTTTTGCCGGTGCATGTTCAATGTGTCACGGAGCGGACGGTATGGGTATGGAGTTTGTTGCACCAAATATTGCAACATTTACACCTGCCCTTGTTAGCACTGTTCTTACACATGGGAAAAAAGGCTCTATAGGTGTTATGCCTAAGTTTGATAGACTTAACGACAAACAAAAAGAAGCTGTTGGTGCATATATCACCAGCATAAGCAAATAAGGAGTCAGGTATGAATGAGAACAGAAGCATATTTTCTCTTGATGGAATAACTGGCATGTTAATTGCAACCGTGTTGCTGCTTGCAATTTTGGCTGGATTGACAATTTGGAACATTAATGTTCAAAACACGAGCGCAACAAACTTTTACGATATTAAAGATGAGCACCTTATACAAATGAGAAGCGTTGATAACGCTAAACATTTGGTAGATGTTAAGTAAGGAGTATAGAATGGAAAAAATCATTGCATGGGGTCTTGTTATTATGGCTCTTTATACACTTTACGCGGTTTTAACGCCAAATCATCTTTATATCGGTTAGGGAATTTCATTGAAGTTTTCAAGAGGGCTTTTGGCCCTCATCCTCACACTATTTTTTAATGCTTCACTATCGGCACAATATTTATATAAAGATGAACTCATTTTCAATCCAGCATTTAATGCAGAAGTTGAAAAATTAGGGTTGGAGCTACATCAAAAAACAGGAATAGCTTTAAGACTTGTAATGGTTAAAGAGCTGCCAAATGGCATGAATATTGTAGAGTATGAGAATGAGCTGATGAAGGATTTTGACTCTCCTACAATCCTGCTTACATTTTCTGAGATGGACTCTAAGGTAGATATACTGGCTCATCCTGCCTCTTTATATGAATATTTTGATAAAAAACAGATATTAAGTCCTGTTGCTTCACCGGTTCAAGCATTTACAATGGCGCTCTTTTATAATGAGGGTTTCGACTCCTTTAAAGAGATAGCAAGCAGTTATGGTGGTACGATTATTCCTCTCTTGGCACAAAAGGCGAAAGAGGGTGAGGTTTTAGGAAAATACTCAGGTTCAATGTTTAACGGCTATGCTGACATTGCCGAGCAGATTGCCGATAGTAAGGGCATAGTGCTTGAAAATGCTGTGGGAAATGCAAATCAGAACAGTATTTTACTTGTAAAAGTGTTGTTCTACGGTTTTATTCTTTATGGTATATTTCTTTATATTAAAAGAAAAATATATTTAAGAAGAGAGAAAAATGAATCTAAGTAACGGCAGAATCTGGCCATATGCAATTGGCGCTTCAATCATCTTTATATTTGGTGCATGCGTTGCGACAATAATTGTAGCAAACACACTGCCTGTCGAGAAGAGCGACACCTATATGATGGATTATCATGATGCTAATGCGAAAGTAAACGATGTTCTAGAGGCAACGATTGAGTTTAATAAAAAGTATAAAGTAGAATATATTTTATCTGAGCTAAAATCGCAAGAGGGTGTTGTTAAATACAGAGTGAGCGACTTAAACTCAAATCCTGTAAATAACGCAGAGATAAAAATAGTAATAACTAGACCTAATAACCACAAGTTTGACCAAGAGTTGAGCAGTCCAAAGGTTGAAGATGGCGTCTATACCTTTGACTCAATTACCCTTGCTGTGGAGGGAAGATGGGATATTATGGCGAAGATAAATGTAGGTGAACTACATAGATTTTACAACATAAAAAGAGACACGCGGGAGATGAATGTAGTTGAATATTAGGCTATAATAAGCCTATGAATAACTCCATAATCGTCTTGCCATCGGCTCGTGCAGTGCGTCATGAGCAACTAAAAGTAGAGGGTGTCACTCTGTTTTTGCCAAACTTTACAACTATGAGCGATTTTGTCTCAAAGCTGTGCATAGTAAAAGATTTTAAAACGCTCGATGAAGACAGCAGAGTTTTGCTTCTCCTTGAAGCGAGCGATTTTAAAAATTTTAAAAACCTCCAAATCCAGCGAAATTTTTTCACATTTACAAAAAACTCATCATATATATTTAGATTTTTCGAAGAGCTAAGTGCGGAGATGTATGACATAAGAGCACTCGACACTTCGGATATCTACGGAGAGTATGAGGAGCATATAGCAATACTTCAAGAGTTATATGTGAGATATGAGCAGCTCTGCAGTGAGAAAAAAGTGCTTGATAAGATATTTCTGCCAAAACTCTACACTTTTAACGAAGAGTACGCAAAAAGCCATAAAAATATAGAGCTGCATGCAGAGGGACATCTTACAAATTTTGAACTCTTCCTATTAGAGAGATGCTGCGAATTTTGCAGTGTTGATATTATCTTTAGTGCAAGCAGATTTAACACCAAAATGCAAAAAAAGCTCTTGGAGTTGGGAATTGAACTCGAAGTTGGATACAGATATAAAATCTCATTAAATACAAAAACAATACTTCAAAAAGAGAGAATCATTGAGAACAAAAAAGTAACATGTGAATCTTTTAGCGAATCTGTTTTGCAGGTGGCATTTGTCAAAAAAAAGATATATGACTTTATCAAAAAAGGGTATGAGCCACAAAATATTGCGGTCATTCTGCCAGATGAGAATTTTGCAAATATATTAAAGAGTTTTGATACTAAATCAAACTTTAACTTTGCGATGGGCGAGCCCTTTAGCGCAACAAGACTCTACGAGAAACTAAATGCTACATGTAAGTTTATCGAGCAGGATTCCAAAGAGAATGAGGCAAGGCTTAAGCGTGTCGGTGACGAGCTTTACAAGGAGCTTTGTTCAATATACGGCAAGAAGAGCCAGAATGTAGATATCTTGGAGTTTTTAAACAGATACAAAGAGGGTTTTGCTTCCAAAAAAGAGCTAAAGATTTTTGAGGAGGAGCTTTATGGCTTTAAAAATATCCTCCCGTATATGAGAGATATGAGCGTGAAGTCACTTTTGTCTGTTTTTCTCCAAAGGCTCTCATCAAGAACTCTTGATGACGTAAGAGGCGGAAAGATAACCGTTATGGGTGTTTTGGAAACTCGTTCGGTAGAGTTTGACGCGGTGGTGATTGTTGATTTTAGCGACTCAAACGTTCCCAAAAAGAGCGATAAGGATATGTTTTTAAACACGCATGTAAGAGAGATGGCAAACCTACCGACTATGAGTGACAGGGAAAATCTTCAAAAGTATTATTATGAGATGCTGATAAACAAAAGCAAAGAAGTTGCAATATCGTTTGTAAAATCCAAAGAGAGCAGCGGGTCTAGGTTTTTAAAACAGCTGGCCATAAAAGAGCAAAACAGACACGATGAGGCGGATTACGCAGGAGTGCTTTTTGATCGAACTATTTGCGCAAAAATAGAAGAGGCTGATATCGTTTTGGAGTACAGCTTTAGGGATAAAACGCTCTCTGCTACAAAGCTGAAAACTTTTTTAACATGTAAGAGAAAATATTACTACAAATATGTCAAATATATCGAAAACCACGAGATTCCAAAAGATATGCCAAAAGAGCATGAGATTGGCTCTGCTGTGCATAGTGCGCTCAAAGAGCTCTATGCCCAGAGAAGCTTTTATGAGAGCGCAGGGGAGCTTAAGCGTGATTTGGATGCAGAGCTTAAAAATGCCTGCGGAGAGAGCGAGCTTGAAGAGTATCTTATGGCGATGCAAGCTAGACGCATGGAAGCTTTTTGCCAAAACGAGGTGAAGAGATTTGCCGAGGGATGGAGAGTGGAGCATTGCGAAACGAGCGTGCAGACTGAGTTCGCTGGAATGACGCTAAGCGGACAGATAGACAGGATGGACAAAAAAGGAAGCGAGATATATGTGCTTGACTATAAAACCGGCTCATATCCGCTCTACACTGAGAAAAATTTCACAGAGGCAACGGACTTTCAGCTGGAGTTTTACTATCTTCTGGCGCAAAAATTCGGCAATGTTGCGGGGTGCGGTTACTATGACCTCAAAGAGTCAAAAATAGTGGATGAGCCGTTTTTGCAAGAGAAGCTGGCACTATTAGGCGCACATGTAAAAGATTTGCTAAACATTGAAGATGTAAACTTCAGCAGATGTGAAGAGGCTAAGAACTGCCTTTTTTGCGAATATAAAATAATGTGTGGTAGAGAGTGACGGAGATTTTTTTGGCTTAAATATTAAGATGGTATAATAAACGAATATTCAATTTCATAAATTAAATGGAGAAGTATATCTTGAACCAAAAAAATTGTTACATAGATTTATTCTCAGGTTGTGGCGGTTTGGCATTAGGCTTACATAATGCTGGTTGGAAGGGTTTGTTTGCTGTTGAAAAAAGTAAAGATGCGTTCTCAACTTTAAAACATAACCTCATTGATAATAACTCAAATTTTGATTGGCCAGATTGGCTACCAAAACAAAACCATGACATTAACAATATTATTGAAGAGCATGAAGAAAAATTAAAATCATTAAGAGGAAAAATCTCCCTTGTAGCTGGTGGACCACCTTGTCAAGGCTTCTCAATGGCAGGAAGAAGAAGAGAAAAAGATGATAGAAATAAGCTTATAGATTCGTATATAAAATTTATAGAGCTTGTGCAACCACAAATTTTGTTTTTTGAAAATGTAAAAGGTTTTACTATTGGTTTTAAAAAAGGCAACGAAAGAGGTCAAGCCTATTCTGTTTATGTCGTGAAGAAATTACAAGAGCTAGGTTACAATGTATATGGAAAGATTGTTGATTTTTCTGAATACGGAGTGCCACAAAAAAGACAAAGATATATTTTAGTTGGTATGAAAAATGGAGAATCTAAAAAGTTTTTTGAAGCTATAACTCAAAATAGAGCAAAGTTTTTTAAATCAAAAAATTTAGAAAAAGATACGACATCCTTAAATGATGCTATATCAGATTTACTCCAATCAAACGGAACACAAGAATCACAAGATACGAAAAATTTTCAAGCAGGTGTCTATGCCAAAGCTACAAGCTCTTATCAAAAGCTGATGAGACAAAATAGACCTTTAACAAATCAGGTTGCAGATAGTCACAGGTTCGCAAAACACAAAGTAGAAACTGTAGAAAAATTTCAATATATTTTAGATAATGGCATAGCAAATAAAAATATATCTGATGACATAAAAGAGAAATACAACATGAAAAAAAGAACAGTTGTTCCACTCTGTAAAATTTCAGCCACACCGACACTTACAACCTTGCCAGACGATTACATCCACTACTGCGAACCACGAATTTTGACAGTAAGAGAATACGCAAGAATACAATCTTTCCCAGACAGTTACGAATTTAAAGGTGGTTACACAACAGGTGGTGAGCGAAGAAAAGTCGATGTTCCTAGATATACGCAAATTGGTAATGCGATTCCGCCTTTGTTTGCTGAACAGGCGGGAATTGTTTTGAAGGGTATGATTTAGATGAATAATGAATGGGAAAATGTATATTTTTTATCACATGTAAATATTAAAAACATTATAGGTAAAGAGCTTATCAATAATGATAATGTAGCAGTGATGGAACTTGTGAAAAATTCGTATGATGCTGGTGCCAAAGAAGTAACTGTTGAATTTAAAAACTTAAAAAATCAAGATAGAAAAATTCATGAAATCATAATTGCAGATGATGGCATTGGTATGTCTAAAGAAGACATATTGCATAAGTGGCTAAATCTTGCTTACTCCATAAAAAGAGTGCAAAATGCACAAAACAATAGACTTCAAGCTGGAAACAAAGGTATTGGTAGGTTTTCCTGTGATAGATTGGGCAAAAAATTAGATATTTATACAAAAAAAGATAATAAGGCTTATCATTTAAGAATAGATTGGGAAGATTTTGAGAATGTAGAAGATTATAATGTACAAATTAATCAAATTCCTATGAAGTTAAAAGAAGTGTCTGATGATGAGGTATATCAAGATACAGCTTATAAAATTGGTAAAAATGGGACAATAATACAAATGTCTTACTTGAGAACGAAATGGGTAAAATTTAAGGAAGATAGTCTATTTAACGAAGTTTTGAACTATCAAAAATTTGTTTCACTAAAATCAGCTTTAGAAAAATTAATAAATAAAAGTCAGGTTGAGAGCGATAACTTTAAAATTTTTCTTAAAGTACAAGAGATAGATGATATGGAAGAAGATTCTTATAATAAAAAAATAAATGGAGAGATAGAGAATAAGTTTTTTGAAAAGTTAGATTTTGATACAACATATATCCATTCTGCAATTAGTGAAGATGGTAAATACATAATTACAAAACTAAAAGATAGAGACAAAGTTATTTTTAAAACCATTGAAAAGAATATTGAATTTCCAGATTTGAAGGGTGTGAAAATAATTTTAACGTATCTTAATCCATATGGGAAGGTCTATTTTAAAAAACAAATGGGTATCAGGAGTGTCGATTTTGGTTCTATATATCTCTTTATAAATGGATTCAGAATACCACCTTATGGAGATATAAATAATGATTCTTTTGGTTTGGAAGTAAGGAAAAGTCAAGGCGTTCGTCGTAATATAGGCAATCGAGAAATTATCGGAAGAATAGAAATAGAGGATAGAATTGAACAGTACCCGATAATTTCAAGCAGAGAGGGGATTGTTCAGAATGAATCTTTTCGTCAGTTAATTCATCAGTCTACAAAATCTACAAAATCTCAAATTAAAAATAATGGTTTTTTTTACAAGACACTCAAAAGACTTGAAAAATATGTAGTGGAAGGACTCAAATGGGATAGTGCCCCAAGAACGATGACAGAAGCTACAATAGAAGAGATGATAAAACAAAAAAACTGGAATGTGGATAAAGAAGTCTATCTTATAAACAGAGAAGAAAAACTAAATAATATTAGTAAGAAAATTTTTCAAATAATGAATATTGATTCTACTGACATAGTAGATTTAGATATAAATGATGAAGTTTTATCACACTTGATTGAAAAAGACACTTTAAAAACCCAAAAAAATATCACACAATTTTTAAAAGATTTTAGCAAAGTTCCAAATTATGCTGTCAATGAAAAAACTAAACAATTTGTAAAAAAAGCAATTGAAAATATTGGGGATGAAACTTTATTGAAAAAAGTTGATTTTGTTCTAAATTATAAATTGAATAAAATTGATGCACTTTTTGATAAAGAGGAATCTTATAAACAATTAGATAAAAAAATAAAAATTTTAGAAAGTGAACAAGAAAATTTAATAAAAGAACTAGAACATAGTGAAGAAAAAAACAAAAATTTAAAGAAAGAAATAAAAAAAATAAACTTAGACTTAGAACAAAAAAAGAAACATAATGCTTTTCAAGGTTCTATATTAGGTACAGAAAAAAAGTATATTATGGGACTTCAACATCAAATTAAACATTCAACAAGTAGAATAATTAATAACTTACAATTGTTTTTAGAAGAGAAAGGCGTTGATAATTTAAACAATGATGAAAAATCTTTTTTGAAAGTTATTTCAATGGAATCTTCTAAAATTTTATCTATTGCTAACTTTATTACAAAAGCAAATTATAACTTACAAGCGAAAGAAGATGAAGAGGATATAGTCAATTTTATAAATCATTATATTAATGAAATTTATATTAATGAATCAAAAATCATTGATACAGATTTTGATGAAATAAGAGTCTTTACGAATGATATTGAATATAAATGTAAATATATACCTTTAGAAATTACAACAATAATTGATAACTTTATTACAAATGCTGAGAATGCAAAAGCAAAAAATATTTTTTTTGAATTTTTAAAAAATGATGAAGAATTATTAATAAAAATTCAGGACGATGGAAAAGGTATAAGTTCACATATCATTGATAAAATATTTGATTTTGGATTTACAACAACTGAAGGTTCTGGAATTGGATTGTATAATGTTAAATCTACAATAGAGAATATGAATGGTTCTATTTTTATAGAATCAAATGGTTCTAGCTTTTCTACTTTTTTAATAAGGATAAATAATGAACTTAGAGTATAAAATTCTTTGGCTTGATGACCATATTGAAGAGTTTATAGCAGATAGACATATTCAAAGAATAGAAAAATTCTTAGAAGAAGAAGGTTTTGAAGCCCAAATAGTACCAGTACAAATAATAAGTGATTTTTTTGAGAAATTAGATAATAGCTTTGATTTAATACTTACAGATTTTCATATGAAAGAAATGAATGGTGATGAAGTTGTAAAAAAAATTAGAAAAGAAGGGCATATTTTTACAGAAATTTTATTTTATACAGCTCAAGCTGATTTAACTAATACGGATAAGCTAGATAGAATATTATTTTTACAAACTACAAAAAATCATCATAAACAGGTTGTTGATAAAGTTAAGGATTTAATCAGTTTAACAATACAAAAATTTCATGATATTGTTGTTATGCGTGGAATGATAATGAATGAAACAAGTGATATGGATAATCAAAAGCTTGAAATGATTAAAAAATATATTAATAATTCAGATTCTGAAAAAACAAAAGATTTAAAACTAGATATTTTGAATCAAATTAACACAAGTTTTTCTGATAAGTTGAAATATGTTGACGGGGATTGGAAAACAAAAGACAATGGCTTGAAAAAATTAATGAAAGATTCTTTTGTATTTAGTGCTGATTATAAAATTAAAACACTCAGTTGGATTCTAAATGACTTGTCAGAAACAGATTTTTCACAAGAGTATCAAGATGAAATCATTAAGGTTAGGAATAAGTTTGCGCATGCAAAATTAGAAGAAGAAAAAGATGAAGCAGGAAAAGTGATAAGAAAATATTTTAAACATGGTGAAGATGGAATGACATTTGATGAGGCATTATGTAAAACCATTCGAACAAATATTAGAAAACATAAAGAGAATCTAAAAACTCTTCAGCAAAAATTTGATGAATAAACTCATTATCTACGGAGATATTCACGGCTGTTACGACGAATTAATATCTCTGCGTAAAAAAATAAATCCTCAAAAAGATGATGTAGAAGTATGTGTTGGAGATATTATCACAAAAGGGAAAGACTCTATCAAAACATTGCGATACATTCAAGAGCATAATATTAAATCAGTTCTTGGAAACCACGAAGATAAAATAATCAGATACCTTCAATATGAAAAACAAGCAAGTGAAAATCCAATAATACTTGATGAGGATGAGCAAAACATAGTGAATAATTTAAACTTAAAAGATATTGATTTTTTGATGAGTTTGCCATTATTTGTGAAGTATGAAAATATAACTATCTTACATGGCGGTTTAAAAAATAGTTATGATTTAGACAATTTAACTAAAAATGAAAAGTCAAAAATACTCAGAATGAGATACCTTGATCAAAATCAAAATTTTATAACTTTTGGGAAAGAAGATAAAGATTCTATTTTTTGGGCAGATTTGTATGATGGAAATCAAGGGTTCACTATCTATGGGCATCAGTGGTTTCAAGAAGCAAAAATCAATGAACATGCGATTGGTATTGATACTGGCTGTGCTTATGGCAATAAGTTAAGTGCTGTGATTTTTAAAGACAATAATTTTTATATTGAAAGCTTGAAAAGTTATATTTGTGAATGATTTGGTTTATGAAATTAAAACGCATATTATTAAGAGTTACGCATATGATAGTAAAGCTATCTAAGTTAAAAATAGAACTAAAGGAAAAAAATGAGTGAAGAAGAAAAAAACAAGAACAATCCGTTGCACGGTGTAAATCTGCAGCATATTTTGGAGACTTTAGTTGAGCGTTACGGGTTTAAAGAGCTGGGGAATAAAATAGACATCAGATGTTTTTTGATAAACCCGACCATAAGTTCATGTTTGAAGTTTCTCAGAAAAACACCCTGGGCAAGAACAAAAGTTGAAGAGCTCTATATCAGAGAGTGCAAAAAAAGTTCGTAAAATAGATTGTAAATCTCGAAAAATTTATTTTTAGTAGCTTTAGGGGGTTGCAAGGGACTTTAGTCCCTGCCATTAAAACGGACAAGTTCGTTTTAATGCGTAACATCAGATAATAAAATGGAGATATTGTGTTCATAAATAACCTAGCCTACGAGGCGAGTGCCGGAAGCGGAAAGACATTTATGCTTGTCGTGCGCTATCTCAGTCTGCTTTTTAAGGGTGCGGAGCCATCAAAGATACTTGCTCTTACATTTACCAACAAAGCCGCAAATGAGATGCAGGAGAGGATAGTTCAAACTTTAGAGGAGCTGGAACTCAGAGGCGAGCTTGATGAGATAGCTAAGGTTACTGAGCTCTCAAGAGAGTATCTGCTTTCTAACCGTAAAAGAGTTTTAGATGAGTTTTTAAATTCGCATACGAAGATAATGACGATTGACAGCTTTTTTACAAAGATTCTTAGAAAGTTCTCACTCTATGCCTCTTTGATGCCAGACTTCTCAACATTCAGCTCACAGCATGAGCTAAAACTTCTCTCGCGATTTTTAAAAGAGGTAAGTGTGGCGGGCAAAAAAGAGACGCTCATTACACTCTCTTTGCAGTCAAACAAAAGGCTTACCGATATATTTGAGCTGTTGGATGAGTTTTATATAAAGTTCCAAGAGTTAAAGCATATCGGCTTTAAAAAGCAAAACACTGTGCAGTTTGAGCAGGAGGCGCTATCCTACATGTCGGAGCTCAAAAAAATCGTAACTTCCTGCAAAGAGGCTTCAGCCTCCGCTATAAATGGTGTTAGCGCAGAGAGTTTTGAGAAGCTTTGTGAAAAGGCGTGGTTGGAGAGGGAGAGCTTTAATTATAGAACGTTTTCAAAGTGTTTTACCCCTGAGATGGATGATCTGCTCTTTAAGATAAAAGAGGCGGTAAAAAATCAAAACCGTGCCAAAGAGCAGAACTTCTTTTTTGCCATCAAAGAGCTTGTGGATATCTATGCAAAGAGCAAAAAAGCGCTCTATATGGATGACAACGAGCTAAGTTTTAGCGATGTAACATATCTTGTATATGAGATTTTAAACCTGCTTGACGACAGCGAGTTTTTGTACTTCAGGCTGGATTCTCAGATAGAGCATATGCTGCTTGACGAATTTCAGGACACCAGTATTTTGCAGTATGAGATACTAAAACCGCTGATAAATGAGATAACCTCCGGAAATGGCATTTTTGACAACGGAAGTTTCTTTTTTGTCGGGGATGTTAAGCAGTCTATTTATAGATTTCGCGGCGGGGTGAGCGCTCTTTTTGATACGGTAAGAGAAGAAAACTCCACGCATGTAGAGAAGCTTTTAACAAACTATCGCTCACAAAAAGAGGTCATAGAGTTTGTAAACAACACCTTTAAAGATAAGATAAAAAACTACACCCCTCAGCTCTCTAGGAGTGAGGCTAACGGCGGCTACGTTGAGGTTATTAAAAACGATGAGCTTCTCCAAGAGATAGTAACTCAGGTTAAGAGGCTTCTTGATACGGGAGCAGATATTAACGAGATAGCCGTTCTCTGTGCAACAAACAGCGACGGCATAGAGGTAGAGGGGGCTCTGCACGTACAAAATATAGAGGTTGTGACAGAGACGACGACAAAGCTTATAAACCAAAATAGTATAAAAGCGCTACTGGAGTATCTGAAGTATCAATACTTCGGGCAAGATTTCTACATGTACAATTTTTTCTCCCTTATTTCACAGGATATACGGCCTATAAAGAGGGTTGATTTTAACAAAATAGAGATATTGGATGTAGTAAAAGAGGCGGTGGAGGAGTTTAAGCTCTTTGGCGCTGATTTTAATATTATCAGATTTTTAAACGCAATAGCAGGGTACAGCGACATCGAAGCTCTGCTTTTTGAGTATGAGAGAATGGATGTGAGCGCGGCGGCTTCCGAGCTTAACGGTGTTAGAGTGCTTACCGTTCACAAATCAAAAGGGCTTGAGTATGAACATGTCATCGTTATGGACAGGCTCAAAAAAGCTCCGCCGTCTCGTGATGCTATTATCTATGAGTATGACGGTATCGCACTCAAAAATATCTACCTCCGCATAAAAGGGAGAGACTCGGTTGACGCGCACTACGCAAAGGCGCTCCTAAAAGAGAAAGCTCTGGTAAGAGAAGACAGCCTAAACGCCCTATATGTTGCATTTACAAGAGCAAGAGAGAATCTTATAATTGTTCTTAAGTCAAAAGACTCAATATTTGATATTTTGGATTTGGCGCCAGAAGTATACGGAAAACTAACATGTAAGACAAACTCTAATAAAATCAGCGATAAAACGGATTTTCATGTTTTTGAGTATAAAGAGCTTTATTATGGAACGCAGAGCGATATTTTGGCGGTTGAAAAAGCCAAAGAAGAGGATATCAAATCCATAAACTTCGGCATTGCAATGCACTACATGTTAGAAATCTTAGGCGAGTTTACAGAGCAACGTGTAAAAAGCGCAAAAGATATGATGATAAACAAATATGGACATGCTCTAGAAGAGGTTGAGATAGAAGATATAGAAAATAGGGTAAAATTGCTTTTACAAAACGGGGAGTTTATCTCTTTGGTTAGCGGTGAGTGCTATAGAGAAAAAGCGCTAAGATACAAAAAAAATCTTAAGTACATCGACCTTTTGGTAAAGGGCGAGAACGCTTGGAGAGTAATTGACTACAAAAGCGCGCTCTCACACTCCGCAGAGCATTTGGCTCAGGTTGGATTTTATGTTAATGCCATAAAAGAGATAACCGGCGATGAGGTCAGCGGATACATCTGTTATCTCCTGAAAGACAGCGTAAAAATTGTCCATATATAAGATTTTAAAAAGTTGAGATTGATTGATAATTAAAAAATATTTCTTTAGTGTTTTTTTGATTTGGGGAAGTACACATACAGATAAACCTTAAAGAAACCAAAAATTAAGTTATTTATAAGTAAAAGAAGATATACTTTCGCCAATTAAACAAGCATTTAAAATGTGATGTTAAGAAAATTACTTGAAAGGTTCAAGAATGAAATTTACAAAAATTGCAACTCCTGAACAAATCAATCAAAAATGGGTTTTGATTGATGCTGAAGGTAAAACTTTTGGTCGTATTATCACTGAAGTTGCAACAATACTTCGCGGTAAAAACAAACCATGTTTTACTCCAAACATTGACTGTGGAGACTATGTTGTAATTGTTAATGCTTCAAAAGCAAAATTCAACGGTCTTGGCAAAATTGCTAACAAAGAGTATTTTTCATACTCTGGCTACTTCGGTAGTGTAAAAAGTACTAAAATGACTGAACTTTTAGAGAAAAATCCTGAGAAGCTTTACAAATTAGCTACTCGCGGTATGCTTCCTAAAACTAAGCTTGGTGCTAAAATGATTAAAAAATTAAAAATTTATGCAGGTGCTGAACATCCTCACTCTGCACAACTTGCTAAGTAAGGATTGACATATGGCAAAAATATACGCAACAGGTCGTCGTAAAGCATCAATAGCAAAAGTGTGGTTAGCTCCAGGAACGGGCAGTATTACTATAAACGGTCTTTCATTAGACGCATGGTTAGGTGGATTGGAAGCTAAAAAGCTTCGTGTTAAACAGCCACTTGCTTTAACAAAACAAGATACATCGGTTGATATCGTAGCTACTACTTTAGGTGGTGGTTTCGGTGGTCAAGCAGACGCTCTTCGCCACGGTATCTCTCGTGCTTTAGTAAAATTTAACCCAGAGTTAAAAGCTATACTAAAACCTGAGGGTATGATGACTCGTGATTCACGTGTTGTTGAACGTAAAAAGCCAGGCAAGCGCAAAGCTCGTCGTTCTCGCCAGTTTTCTAAGCGTTAATCTATTTTTCTTCGGAAAAAGCGTTAATCGCCGCAAGAACTTTTTTTCAGTGCTTTTTGCACTGTTAAAAAAACTCCCCACAACTGCTTCATTAACAATTAGCTACATGTAACTTTGGTATAATCGCTCAAAAAAAGAGTAATTTTGCGCTATATTCTGTTTCTGTTTTTATCATTAAATCTTTTCTCCTCTACGCTTCATTTAGCAACGTCTGCAAATCCTTCAAGATTGAATCCTGTTTTGGCTACTGACTCAAGCTCATCCGAGATTACCGGTTTTCTTTTTAACGGACTTGTGAAGTACGATAAGGATTTATCCACAATCATTGGAGATTTGGCGCAGGAGTTCTATTTTGAGGATGAGAAAACACTTATTTTTAAACTCCATAAAAATGTCAAGTGGCATGACGGGGAGAGTTTCAGCGCAAAGGATGTTGTCTTTACCTACGGGGTTCTTGTCTCTTCAAAAATAAGCTCGCCATACAGTGCTAATTTCAGGTTTGTAAAAAGTGTAGAGGCTGTTGATGAATTTACTCTAAAAGTCATATATAAAGAGCCATACTTTAAAGCTTTAGAGACGTGGATGATGGGGATTTTGCCTGAACATATTTTAAAGAATGAGCAAAATTTGATGAACTCATCTTTTAATACCAATCCAATAGGCACGGGAGCATATAAGCTTCATCAGTTAGAGCACTCAAAAAATATTATACTTAGCGCCTTTGATGACTATTTTGAGGGACGTGCAAAGATTGACACAATCTCTTTTCATGTCATAGCAGACCCCATGACCCGTTTTATGATGCTAAAGTCTGGCGCACTTGATGTTGGAAGCATAGAACCTATGCAGTATGAGCGGCAGTTAAAGAGCGATTTTTTTGAAAAATTTAACATCTATGAAAATATCTCGCAGTCATACACATATCTGGGATTTAATCTGCGTCTTGAGAAGTTTAAAAACCCAAAAATAAGAGAGGCTCTCTCTTTGGCAATAGAGAGAGAAGAGCTTGTTAAAATCCTCTTTTTTGACCATGCAAAAGTATGCACGGGACCATTTTTGCCTGGGACAAAAGCTTTTAATGAGAGCGTCAAGGCACCAAGCCAAAATCTAAAAAGAGCAAAAGAGCTCTTAGCAGAAGCCGGATATGATGCAAAAAATCCTTTTACATTTGAGATTGCAACATCAAACTCAAGCGAAATAAGACCTTACGCCGCTCAGATACTTCAGCATCAGCTAAAAAAAGCCGGCGTTATTGTAACTCTTAGGGTAATGGAGTGGCAGGCGTTTTTAAATATGGTTGTTTTTCCTCATAAGTTTGACACCGTTTTGCTTGGATGGGGACTCTCCCCAACACCCGATCCATACATGTTTTGGCACAGCGACAACGACAAGCAGGGCGGGTTTAATCTGGTAGGTTATCACAACCCTGAGATAAACAGAATGATTGAGGAGTCTCAGAGCATGATAGATAGTGAGAAGCTCTCTGACATTTGGAGAGAGATGTTTAAGATAATAACGGATGAAAACCCATATCTTTTTTTATACATTCCAAACTCAATTGCGACGGTCGGCAAGAATATAAAAAATATTGAGCCAGCTCCTATTGGAATCTGGCACAACTACATATTATGGGAGAAATAGTTTGATAATTTTGTTTGATTTGGATGGAACGCTGATAGACTCTACGGATGCAATTTTAGAGTCGTTTCACCACTCCTTTGATGTGCATAAACATAATCGAAAAAAGGATGAGGATATCAAAGCGCTTATCGGTTATCCGCTTGATATTATGTATGAAAATTTAGGGGTTAATAAAGAGCTTATATCTGATTTTGTAGCAACTTATAAGAAACATTACCGCGACATTTCAACGCAAAAAACAGAGCTTTTAAGAAATGCAAGAGAGGCTGTTTTGCTTGCAAAAGAGTTTGCAACTCTTGGAATTGTTACCACGAAAACAGGGATTTACTCAAGGATATTGATGGAGCATTTCGGACTGATGGAGTATTTTGACGTGCTAATTGGCAGAGAGGACGTAGATAACCCAAAACCACATGAGGAGCCAATACTAAAAGCTCTGAAAAAAATGGACATACAAAATAGAGAGATATGGATGATTGGAGATACTAAATTAGATTTAATTTCTGCAAAAAATGCAAATATAAATTCCATTGCTGTACTTAGCGGATATGATAATTTGGAGACATTAAAAAAGTTTACAAATGTTATATTAAATGATGCGCTTGAAGCAGCAGCGTATCTGCATGATAGGAAAAAACAACACACTTTTCTTAGTTCTTAAAAAAGCGCAAATTATCAAGCTATATTTAAGAGCAACTTGTCTAGAATAAGGTGTTAAATAGGAGTAAGGGTACATCTAAAAACTCTTAATAGATTTTAGAAGTGTCCTTAGTGGTTCTTGTATGTTTAATATTAATTAAAAGGGAGAATTTATGCTAGAGATAAGATGGCATAGTCGTGCTGGACAAGGTGCGGTAACCGGCGCTAAAGGTCTGGCAGATGTTATTTCTACAACCGGTAAGCAGGTGCAAGCATTTGCATTTTACGGCTCTGCAAAGCGTGGAGCTGCCATGACGGCGTATAACCGCGTAGATGATAAAGTAATTATGAATCATGAAAAATATATGGAACCTGATTATGTTTTTGTAATTGACCCTGCGCTTGTTTTTACAAGTGATGTTACGGTTAATCACAAAGAGAATACCAAGTATATTATAACTACCCACATGAGCACTGATGAGCTTGTCAAGGTTCAGCCTAAGTTAGTTGGCAAAGAAATCTATACAGTTGATTGTATCACGATTGCGAACGAGACAATAGGGCGTCCAATCCCAAATACTCCTATGCTTGGCGCATTTATGAAAATTTCCGGAATGTATGACATAGAGTTTTTTAAAGAGAGCATGAAGAGAGTTCTTGGAAAATTACCACAAAAAATTATCGATGCGAATATGTTTGCAATCCAGCGCGCATATGATGAAGTAAAGTAAGGAACGGGTCATGGCAAAAAAAGGATGGGATGAGTTTGAAATCGGAGCTATGCTTCGCACGTTTGACGGAAAGATAGACGATATAGCAGGTACAAGACAAGAGGACCGTGCATATTCACAAAACAGTTCATATACTGCAAGTGTTTCCGATTGGAGGCTTATTAAACCCGTATTTAATAAAGACTACTGTATCGATTGTCAATTTTGCTGGGTATATTGTCCAGATGTTTCAATTATTTCAAGAGATAAAAAGCTTGTTGGTGTAGATATGGACCACTGTAAAGGTTGTGGTATCTGTGTAGAGGTTTGTCCTACAAACCCTAAATCGCTTCTAATGTTCCCAGAACAGGCAGAAGAAGAGACAGTAATTGCAAACTGGCCTAAAAAAGATGAGGAGGAAGCGTAATGGCATTTGATAAAATGGAATTAAAAGATGTGGAAGTATGGGATGGTAATTATGCTGCCGCTCAAGCTCTAAGACAAGCTCAAGTCGATGTTGTTGCAGCTTATCCTATTACACCCTCAACTCCTATTGTTGAAGGTTACGCAAAATTTACTGCTGATGGGTATGTAGAGGGCGAATTTGTTATGGTTGAGTCAGAACATGCAGCTATGAGTGCATGTATCGGTGCTGCTGCCGCAGGCGGACGCGTTGCAACTGCTACATCTTCTCAGGGGTATGCTCTGATGGTAGAGACTCTCTACCAAGCTTCAGGTATGCGTTTGCCGATAGTATTAAACGTTGTAAATCGTGCTTTGGCTGCTCCTCTTAATGTTAACGGAGACCACTCGGATATGTATCTGGGACGTGACAGCGGCTGGATTCAGCTTGACGCATTCTCTCCTCAAGAGGCTTATGATTTAAATCTTATAGCATTTAAAGTTTGTGAAGATCATGAGATAAGACTTCCTTGTATGGTTCATCAAGATGGGTTTATGACTTCTCACACCGCACAAGGCGTAAATACTTTGAGTGACGACGCCGCTTACGGTTTTGTTGGAGAGTACAAGCCGATGAATGACATGCTTGACTTTGAACATCCTGTAACTCACGGTGTTCAAACTGAAGAGGATTGGCATTTTGAGCATAAAGCTCGCCAGCATAATGATTTAATGACAAAAGTTATACCAAAAATTCAAGCTGCTTTTAACGATTTTGAAAAGTTAAGCGGACGTAAGTACAACATAGTAGAGAGGTATGATATGGACGATGCTGATGTATGTGTTGTTTGTATGGGTACCTCTGTTGAAACTGCACGCGAAGTTGCTCTCGAGATGAGAGCCAAAGGCATTAAAGCAGGCGTGGTTGGTTTGCGCGTAATCCGCCCATTCCCATTCTTTGAGATAGCAGAAGCCCTCAGAGGTGTTAAATCAATCGCTGTGCTTGACCGTTCATCTCCAAACGGCGCGGCCGGTATGCTATTTAATGAGATTGCAGGAGCGCTCTATAACGCTGATACAAAGGCTCTTTTATCAGGCTATATATATGGTTTGGGCGGTCGTGACTTAACAAAAAAACATTTAGTAGATTTATTTAATGAGCTTCAGGCAAATGCTGATGCCGGCAAAGTAACTACAAAATTACAGCAGTTTATCGGTGTTCGTGGACCGAAACTGGCATATCTATAAGGGGAAAACCGTGAGCGAAATGAAACAAATTAAAAATTTAAAAGAGTTTTCGACGTCGGCTGACCGTTTTGAGGGTGCTAGTCTTTTATGTCCAGGGTGTGCACACTCGATTATCGTTCGTGAAGTGTTAAATGCAACAAACGATGACTTGATTCTGTCGGCATCAACTGGCTGTTTAGAGGTTTGTACGGCAGTTTATCCATATACTTCATGGGATGCTTCTTGGATTCATATCGGATTTGAAAACGGCTCAACAGCAGTAGCAGGTGCAGAAACTATGTACAAAGTTCTTAAGAAAAAAGGGCGCCTAAAGCAACCTGACCGCAATCCTAAATTCGTATCTTTTGCGGGAGACGGCGCATCTTACGATATAGGTTTTCAGTGGATTTCTGGATGTATGGAGAGAGGGCATAATATGATGCATATTGTTCTTGACAATGAGGTTTATGCAAATACCGGAGGACAGAGATCATCATCTACTCCTATAGGCTCCTCGGCAACTACGTCCCCTCAAGGTCGTGTTAGTTACGGTGAGAAGAGGAATAAAAAAGATATGGTGGCTATTATGGCTGCGCATGGTATTCCATATGCTGCTCAAGTTTCTCCGAACAAGTGGAGAGATATGGTAAAGAAGATTCAGCACGGTTTTGCTGTTGAGGGACCTGTATTTATCAACGCCGTATCTCCATGTACGACGGAGTGGAAGTTCGACCCTAAAGATACTATGCATTTAGCAGATCTAGCAACTGACACACTCGTATTTCCTCTATATGAGATAATTGACGGTCATGAGCTGAATATTACCTACAGACCTAAAAATGTTATCCCTGTTGAGGAGTATTTAGCTGCTCAAGGGCGTTTCAAGCACCTGTTTAAAGATGAGTATAAGTACTTAATCAAAGAGTGGCAGGATCGCGTAGATGAAAAGTGGGCGCACTTGCAACGCCGCGAAGAAGCTAGGATTTAAACTAAAAAGCTTTATCTTCGGCGCGCTTTGCGCCAAACTCAGACACGGTATACTTGATAGTATGGCCTTAGTCTGAGTAAAACACAAATCACACCAAATCTAAAACTTCCGCAAACTATTTTTAAAACTTTTTTCTATATTTATTAAAGCTCTTCATAATTCATGCTTGGCAAACGACTCTGCAACGGAAGGGTCGCAACAAACGAAGTGGTTGCGGGGTGCCCACCGTGAAGCCTTAGTGAGCAAGCTGAGATTATGAAAGAGGCTTATTGAATCATTCTATTAAAACAAATCCGCATGTCCAAAGAAAACATCTTGTTTGCTATTTTTACGCATACTTTCCAAAATCTTTTTAGCTTTTACTTTTGTCTCTTGGTCAAAATAAATGAGCATATTTCTTGAAAAAACAAAGTCAAATTTTCCGATATTTTTAAATGCAGGATCAAAAAGATTCATTAAAATAAAAGTAGCATGTTGTTTTATAGCATCTTTTAAAACATAGTTGCCGCTCTCTTGTATAAAATATCTCTCAATTACTTGTAGTGGCAAATTTCTTACGTTTCTTTCCCTATAAACTGCTATATTTGCCTTGTTTATGGCGTCTGAATTTATATCAATTCCGGTTATGTGGAAGTTGCTTGGCATCACGCCTGCTTCAAGCATGGCTATAACGATGCTGTACGGCTCTTCGCCCGTTGCAGAGGGCGCGCACAAGATTTCAACTCTTCTGTCTTCATTTTTTACAATCTCTACAAGCTCCTCTATCTGTTTAAACTCCCTGTAAAAAAATGTCTCGTTGGTTGTAAGGTAGTCAACTAGGGATTGTTTTAACTTCTTGTCATCTTTTATGGCACTCAAGAGCTCTTTAAAAGAGCTGATGGACATCTGTCTGCAAAATGTAGTAACTTTGCTATTTAAGATTGTTGTCTGTTTGTCAAAAGTAACACCCGTCTCGTTTTTAAAGTATTGCGCGATAGGCAATATATCTCTGTAGTCTTCCATTGCAATCTCTTTTTTTTCGCTTACCTTCTCAGGGCTGCTCTTTTTTAAAAAACTAAACATTAGCTGCAAAACCCCTCTATTTTCTCTCTTATTGTCTCTATATTAGAGATTTCAATATTTGGAATCTCTTTTCTAGCTCTGCTTGGCATTCCATCAACAATAGCGCTCTCTTCATTTTGTGTGATAGTTCTAGCTCCGGCAATTGCTAGTTGCTTGCATCCCTTAACACCGTCATCGCCTATGCCCGTAAGTATAACGGCCAAAATATCTATCTCTTTTGCAAATTGAACAAATGAGCTAAAAACCGAATTGATATCTGGATTGTATTTGTACTCTTTGGAAGATTCGACTTTAAAACTTAGCTCATAACCCTCCCTTTTGATTGTTGCAATCCCATGACAGAAGTATACCGTGCCGGCTTCAATAGTGCTGTTATCCATTGCCATTAGGAGTGGATTTAGACTCTGCTCCTGAAGTCTTTTTACAAAACTTGGGATAAAGTCGACTGACATGTGCTGAGCGACTATTACGGTTGTATCGCTCAGGTGCCCAAGTGATCTAATGATTTTTTCTATTTGTCCAGGACCTCCTGTAGAGGCGCCTATTAGGACAATTTTATTAAGTGCGGAATGTTTCAAGTTTAGCGTGTAGATCGTCAGTCATAGAGTTTAGATGTTCTGCCGCCGCTGCAATCTCTTCAACGTTTCTTGCATTTTTAGAAGATATCTCGTTTATCTGAGTAACCTGAGAGACGATAAACTCAACATCTCTTCCCGTCTTCTCAAAGTCGTTTACGGTTTTGTCGCTTGCTCTTACTGCATCTTTTACTATAGATACACTCTCATTGATTTTAATCTCAACATCAGTTGCATTTTCTGAGAGCTTTTGAATATCTTCTGAGTTGCTGCTCATTTGAGAGCTTACCTCTACAATAGACTGAACAATAACATTGATAGTAGCATTTATCTCAGTCAGACTTCTTTGAGTACGTTCTGCAAGTTTTCTTACTTCATCCGCAACAACTGCAAATCCTCTTCCATGCTCACCGGCACGCGCAGCTTCAATAGCGGCATTAAGTGCAAGAAGGTTTGTCTGGTCCGCAATGTCTGAGATAATCTCTAAAACATTTTTAACCTCGTTTGCTTCATGAGAGAGTGTCTCCATTCTTTGTGAGAGTTCAATCTCAAGCTGAGCGGAACTCTGTACCTTATTTGTAAGATTTACTATCTCTGTGCGTGCAAGATTAAGATTGTCGTTTGCTTTGATAATCTCTTTTTTACTCTCCTGTGCGTCACTGATTGCCTGAGCTATCTCATTTTTTATGCCGTTTGCTTTTTTAGTCGCTTCATCAATAACAAGAACCGATTTTTCAACATTCTCTCCAACTCCCATGGCTGTTGTTGAGAGCTCATGTGAGATAGAAGCGTTTTCGCTTGAAGATTGCTTGGAGACATCTATCAAATCTTTTAGGGTAGTTATAAGCGAGTTGAAACTTGCTGCCATTAGTGAAAGTTCAAGAGGTGAATCTTCATCTGATTTTAGAGTCAAATCACGATTTGCACTGATGTTAAGCAGTGTCTCTTTAAATCTGTCCACCGGTCTTGAGATGGAATTTTTTATAAAGTAGAGAGCAAATACAACAATGAAAATTATAAGAATTGCAACGGAAGCCACTTCTGCTATTATCTCATTTTTTGCAGTGTGAATTTTTTGATTATTTGAAGCAAGCACATATTTAAAAAGTTCAAGCTCGATATCTCTAAGCAGCTCGATAGAGGCGGTAGAATATTTAAACCACATTTCCGGCTCAACCCCGAAGTCTCCTTCCATCCCTTTGTACATGGCAACTTCCATTAAATCCATAGTGTCCTCTACTATCGCGCCTTTAAATGTCTCTTCGTGAAAATTTCTTATATGATCGGGCGCAAGTGTCGTAAATTTTCGCAGGTTGACTCTGTATGCACCTATATTGCCGCCAAATGTGAAGTAGGTGTTTCCCAAAAACTTGTTCTTTGTAAAGGCACCGTTTAGGTTTGCCCTGATTTGTCCAAGCTGCTCTTTTGCTGAAGTTAGATGTGTGTATGCTTGAATAGTGTTTCTGTCATCCATAACATCCATGTGAGACGGTATAGTAGTTGCAGTGTCGATTATAGCAACAATGCTTTTTGAAAAGTATGCTCCTATCTCGGGAGCGCTTAGAGTTAGCGCATCAATAGAGCTTCTCTTTTGGTTCAGATCGCTTATATTCTCTAAAACAGAGCTGTCTCCACCCGTTTTTTTAAACACCTCTTTAATCTCTGCAATCGCGCTGTTAACCTTCTCTCTTATAGGAGGAATTGCATCTCTGTTATTTTTGCCTCCGCTTGCCGCATACCCTACGCTCAGCCCCCTCTCTATCTGCATGTAGTGTATAGCTTTTGCTAAAGACTCAACCTCTAAGATTCTCTCTTGTGTTGTTTCAAGGGAACTCTTTTGGTCAAATGTCTTGGTTAGTATTATCATTGAGAGTATACAGACTGCCACCAATGGAATTGTCGTTAAAAAGAGCAGCCTAGCTTTTATGCTTATTTTGTTCATTACTTTCCCCTTTGTTAATATAAAAACGGATGTTAACACGGTGGATTTGTGTTTTCGTTGACACATAACAATTTATGATAATTTGTCGCATGAAATTGCCTGCCTGTTACCTTTAGTAAAATAAAAGATGTTAGAATGGCAACAATTTTTAAAAAGAGGAATTATACATGCCACTATTAGACAGTTTTAAAGTTGACCACACGATTATGCCGGCCCCTGCAGTTCGTCGCGCAAAAGGTATGAAGACGCCAAAGGGTGATGATATTACGGTATTTGATTTGCGTTTTGTTCAGCCTAACAAAGAGATTTTGTCATCTGAGGGGATTCACACATTAGAGCACCTTTTCGCAGGATTTATGAGAGATCACTTGAATTCTAAAGATGTAGAGATTATCGACATCTCTCCGATGGGTTGTAGAACAGGTTTTTACATGAGTCTAATAGGCACGCCCGATGAGAGAAGTGTTGCAGATGCGTGGAGAGCTTCTATGGAGGATATTCTCGGAGTTAAAGAGCAAAAAGATATTCCTGAGCTTAATGTTTATCAGTGTGGAACATATAAAATGCACTCGCTTAGTGATGCAAAAGAGATATCAAAAACAGTTTTAGAGCGCGGAATAGGCGTAATGGATAACGATGCCTTAGCACTTGATGAGTCAATACTGGAAAAGTAACATGTACATTTTGATTCCGATGGATAGCGATGACGCAGAGGAAGCGTCACTCGTTAAGATAAACGATGTAAAAGTATGGGCGCAGTTGCTTATAGAAGAGGGCAAAGTTATAGAGATAAACCATAATGTAGACAAGGATGCGTTTGAAAACTACTCTCAGGCAGCAATAGTGATTGATGACAACGAATATGTATGGCCTTTTATTGAGCAGAGCATGATGGTTCTGGTTGCGCATACTCAAAGAAGTATAGAGGATATCGTAGAGGCGTATCTCTTTAAAGAGCTTCACGATTTGGCATATTGATAAAACTTAGAAAACTTTTCAACCCGCTCCCAGGCAACCACTATCTGCATGTAACAACCGAAGTGGATGAGATATCGTTCTTGCTTGATGAGATGATGCAGGCAGTCGGAGGTAAGTTCAACCTCGCGATATACTCTAAAAATATTCTACATGTAGAAAAACCAACAAACGCGAACATACAGCATATCCAAGACTTTAATCACCCTTTTCGCGCACTTCCAAGAGAGCATGATATAGTCGTAATCAAAGATACGCTCCATGCTCACCAAAACCCCAAAATGATTTTAAAGCTCGCATACACTACGCTTGCAAATAGCGCAAATATAGTAATCATTGAGAAAAAAGGTGTTGTGGATATTGAGGCGCTAAAAGCCATGTTAGAAGAGCATGAATTCCGTGCCCCAAATGAGATAGATATCATAGACGGGTATGATTTGGTTGTGGCAAAAAAGATGCATATGTGGGGCGCGGGACTTTAGTGTTTAACGACTCCCTCCACTCAATGGTTTTAAGCGAAGACGGAAGTTATACCGCCTACTCAAAAGAGTATGGCGAGCACTACCACTCAACAAGAGACGGCGCGCTTTTTGAATCGCTTGTCAAACATGTGGAGCCTGCATTTGCCCTAAAAGCGCATCAGAGTGAGATAACTGTTTTAGATATCTGTTTCGGTCTTGGTTTTAACACTTTGGCAACGATTTACTATCATAAAAAAAATGCCCTTGCTTCAAAGCTGAATATCTTCTCTCCGGAACTTGACTCATCTTTGGTTAAATCGTTGAAAAATTTCACTTATCCAAAAGAGTTTGACGAGTTTAGGCATATTATCATGAGTCTCTCAGAAGAGGGAATTTACAGTGATGAAAATCTACATGTAGAGATATTTTTGGGAGATGCAAGAGAGTACGTGAGAGGGTTTGCGCCAAAAAAGTTTGACATAGTATATCAAGATGCTTTCTCGCCCTCTTCAAATCCTTTGTTATGGACAAAAGAGTACTTTGGCGAGATGAAAAACGTTATAAAAGAGGATGGGGTTTTGACGAGCTACTCAATAGCGCTTGCCACGAGATTAGCACTTTATGAGAACGGTTTTAACATCTACATAAACAGCGGAGAGGGCTTTAGAGATGCCACCGTAGCATCTTTAGGAGAGCTTGATAAATTTCTACATGTAGATATGAAACACAAGATATTATGCAACCCAGATGCAAGAGCGCTCAGGGATTAGCTCTTAAACTTGTCAAACTCTTAGTATCTTGCAGATATAGAGTCTATCTCGTCCCAAGAGAGGCTCTTTTTTTTGTGCGAGATGATATGGGAGACATATCTCGCAAACATATCGGTTTCAATATTGACATGTGAGCCTTTTTTATAGTTTTTAAAAAGTGTCTCTTTCATGGTGTGCGGGATTATTGTAAGTCTGAAACTATCATCAAATACATCATTAACAGTCAAGCTCACACCATCAACCGTAATGGAGCCTTTTGGTATGATAAATGGGATAAATTTTTTCTCGACTTTTATAAAAACATCAAAAGAGTTACCGCTGTTTTTTATCTCTTTTATTTCGCCTATTGCATCTACATGTCCTTGAACAATGTGTCCCTCAAATCTGTCTCCCATCATCATGGCAGGCTCGATGTGAACTTCGCCCCTAAAGTTATCCATCGCCAAAACTCTTTGGCTCTCGGGAGAGAGTTCGACGCTAAAGCCGTCATGCTCTACTTTTATGACCGTAAGACAGGCACCGTTTATTGCAATAGAGTCGCCAAGCTTTGCTTTGTGTTTTGCTCGGATGCTCAGTGTGCTTCCTGCTAGACTTTTAACATGTCCGATTTCTCTTATTAATCCTGTGAACAACTCATCTCCTTCTCTACCATTTTATGGCAAGCTTTAGTGCCTTAGCGGCTAGCGTAGCCAAGCGGGACTTGTTCCGATTGGCGTAAAATAATTAAAAAACAATCTTACCTTCTTCTTGAAGACCTTTTATAATCTCTTTTGCTTTGGCATGCCCTTTGTAGGCTGCTTTTCTGCACAACTCAAGAGCTTTGTCGTGGTTCTGTTCGCACCCAACTCCTTGGTCATAGAGCATCCCGAGGTTGTAAAGTCCCTCGGCAAGCCCGCCCTCGGCTGCTTTAGAAAAACAGATAAAACATCTAGCCTCGTCCACGCTCACGCCGTGACCATCTTTGTAAAGAACGCCTAGATTGTTAAAAGATTCAAGATGCCCGCGCTTTGCACCCTCTTCATACCAAAATGCTGCCTCTGAGTAGTTTTGCAGACAGCCTAAACCGCGCTCAAGCATAAGAGCTGCTTCGTACATTGCGGGCGGAACTTCTCTAACAGCGGCTTCCATAAAAAGTTCGTGCGCCTTAAATTGGTCGTGAGCCGCACCGTTAAGCCCGTTCATATATAAAATTGCTAGATTAAAGAGTGCGTATGGCTGTTTAAGCTCTGCTGCCCTCTCATAAAGTTTCAGCGCTTTTGCCTCGTTTTTCTCGCATCCTTGTCCATTTTGATACATAAAACCAAGGGAGGTCATTGCATCTGCATCACCCTCAGAAGCCAACTTGGAATATAGTTCAAGTGCAGTTTTAAAATCTTTGCTGTTGTATGCCTCGTGCGCTTTTTTTATCATTTGCTTAAACCGTATTAAAATATATTATGCAAATGATACTCAAAAATGATAAAATTCGGCTAAAGAAAATAATGGAAAATATATGAAATATGATGTAATAGTAGTCGGCGGCGGACATGCCGGAGTTGAAGCCTCACTCTCGTGTGCCAGAATGGGAGCTAAAACCCTCCTTATATCTATGCTTGCCGAAAATGTCGGAGCAACCAGCTGTAATCCTGCAATAGGCGGTTTGGCAAAAGGGCATCTTGTTCGCGAGATAGACGCTCTCGGCGGAGAGATGGCTCTTATAACGGATGAAGCAGGGATTCAGTTTCGCATACTAAACGAGACAAAAGGTCCTGCCGTGCGCGGAAGCCGTGCGCAGATAGATATGGACAGATACCGCGTTATTGCCAGAAACAAAGTTCTAACTACTCCAAACCTTGATTTGGTTCAAGAGATGGCAGAGTCGATTATTGTTGAAGATGGCGAGGTGAAAGGTGTAAAAACCAACCTCCTGAATGAGTACAAAGCTAAAAAAGTTGTCATTACAAGTGGTACGTTTTTGCGAGGCGTTATGCATGTGGGAGAGATAAAGCAAGTCGGCGGAAGATTCGGCGAACAGAGTAGCGAGGGGCTTAGCCACTCACTCAGAGAGTGTGGCTTAGAGATGGGCAGGCTAAAGACAGGAACATGTGCAAGGATAGACGCCTCTTCTGTTGATATTTCCGTCATGGAGATACAAAACGGCGATAAGACTCCAAGCCCTTTTAGCTTTAGAACAGCGCGTAAAGAGTTTGGAGAAACTAAAAAACAGATTCCATGTTTTATAGCATACACAAACCAAAATACTCACGATATTATAGAGAGCAACTTCTACCGTGCGCCGCTTTTTACGGGACAAATCGAGGGAACGGGACCGAGATACTGCCCAAGCATAGAGGATAAGATAAACCGTTTTCGCGACAAAGATAGACATCATCTTTTTTTAGAGCCGCAAACCATGGAGGCAACAGAGTACTACATAAACGGCATGAGTACATCGCTGCCGCCTGACGTTCAGCAGGATATGATTCACTCTGTAAAAGGGATGGAAAACGCGAAAATAGTCCGTTACGGATATGCTATTGAGTATGATTTTGTGGACCCAAGAGAGCTGAAACACTCGCTTGAGACTAAAAAAATCAAAGGTCTTTACCTTGCAGGACAGATTAACGGAACAACCGGCTATGAAGAGGCAGCAGCGCAAGGGCTTATGGCAGGCATAAACGCAACACTCAGTTTTCAAAACAGAGAGCCGTTGGTTCTTCGCCGTGATGAGGCTTACATCGGTGTTTTGATAGATGATTTGGTTACAAAAGGGACTAAAGAGCCATACCGTATGTTTACTTCACGTGCAGAGTACAGACTTCTTCTGCGTGAAGAGTCGGCCGACACTAGACTTAGCCGTTACGGACATGAAATAGGGCTTATTAGCGATGAGTTGTATGAGCGTGTAAAACTAAAAGATGAGCAGATTCAAGAGGGGGCTAGGCTTTTAAACGAGACTATTTTTACCCCAAACAAAGAGTTTATAGCATTTTTAGAGTCTATCGGCGAAGATAAAATAAGCGACACTATAACCGCTCAACAACTTGTTGCAAGAAAAAGCTTTGACGCGGAGAAGATGGTAAAAATTGTTCCCCAATTGGCCAAATATGACCCTTATATACTTGAAGAGATTTTGGTAGAGGGGAAATACGCACGCTATGTTTTAAAACAGAGCGAAGAGATACAGAAGATGAAAAAGTATCTTAAAATCGAGATACCTGAGAGTTTTGACTTTAGAAAAGTAAGCGGTCTAAGCAGAGAGATAGTTGAAAAACTGGAGAGCTTTAATCCCCCTACGCTCCAAGCAGCTTCGCAGATTTCAGGTATAACACCTGCCGCGATAGAGATTTTGCATATATATATAAAAATAGACCAGAGAAAAAGATAAATTTTAAGGCGCCTTATGAAAACATACTATTACGTACACACCGGACACCGTGTCGGACTTGACAGATTTCGACGCGCATGTACGATAATCCGCGCTCTGGGAGATGTTGACATCACGCTTCTTTGTTCAGATTTTCGTATCGCAAACGAGGCAAAAAACTTCGGAGTCGAGAAGGCTGTCGGCATAGACGTAGTTAGAAATATCCCAAAAATCGCAAATCATGGTGATAAGCTTATCTTTGATTCGGATGAGGCAAATCCGATAATGCTTGATGACATGAGAAATTTTTTCTCAACTTTTATACGTGTAAGCGATGACAAAAATGACTCCAAAGCTGAGGGCGAGTTTCTAATCTCACCCTATCTTAGCGGTGAGGGCATATGCAACGCCGTTGCAGTGGATGATAAATACTTTGTCAAAGAGGAAAAAACAATCAAGCTTGCATACTTTTTCGGCGATGATGATTATGAAAAAGATTTGGAGAAAAATTTAGGTTTTGTTGAAGAGTTGAACCCTGACTTACTGCTTGGCTTTTACTATTTTTTAGATTACGAAGATTTCTTAAGAAATAAGTTTGAAAATCATCATGAGTTTGAAGAGTATGATGAGGTGATAAAAAAATCTCAAATTCTTATAACAGCATCGCCTCAAACAGTTTTTGAAAATCTTGCATCAGGCGGAAAGCCTATATATCTGCAAAGAGATGGCTGTAGAGAGGATTTTTTAGAGCTTTTTGAGAGCTTGAAAGTACCTGTTATTAAAAATTATGAGAAAGAGTGTCTCGTCGGTATTATAAGTTTAATAAATAATAGAAACTATTCCGAAATGGAACACTCTGTCAAAAAAATAGCAAATTTCATAAAAGAAAACTTAACTTTATGATAGCTTAAATATTTTTTAGTATATAATCAACCTTTAATTTTATAAGAAAGAGAGCAAACATGCATAACAGTAGCCGTAGAGGTTTTATGGGCAAAGCATTTGGTGCCGTAGCAGGTGTCGGTGTGGTTGGGTCATTAGTTGCAATGAAGAAGACTTGGGACCCGCTTCCTAGTGTTAAAGCTGCGGGTTTTACTACTCTAGATATGACAATATATCCAGAGGGTGAGCTAATAACAGAAAAGTGGAGAGGAAAGCCGATTTTTGTTTTGAAAAAAACTGCGGCAATGATAGCAAAGCAGACTGAGAGTCAAAAAGCAAGAGATGTTGTCGTTGGGGATTCTCACTTTATGCTTGCTATCGGTTTATGTACTCATCTAGGATGTATCCCAAGCTATAACGCTGCTGAAGAGTCATTTCTTTGTGCATGTCACGGCGGTATGTTCAACTGGGCTGGCGAAGTAACAAAAGTTCCGCCTCCACGCGCATTTGACATTCCTCCGTTTAAAATTGAGGGTACTAAACTCGTTCTTGGCGAAGCAGGTCCAGAATACACAGCTATGAAAGATAGCGGCATAACGCTTTAAGGAGGGGAAAATATGGCACATTTTACAAAAGCAACAAGTGTTAAAGATTGGTTAAACCAACGTTTAGCAGTTGAAAAAGTTGAAAAAGTTATGGCATCTGAGTATTGGATTCCGAAAAACATTAACTTCTTGTGGGCGATGGGTATGATTCTTGCAATCACATTCGCACTGCTATTAGTTTCAGGAATCTTCTTGTTGATGTATTATCAACCGGATGTTAAGGACGCATTTTACAGCGTAAACTACACTATTATGAGAGACGTTGATTTTGGATGGTTATGGAGAAATATTCACGGTGTAGCTGCATCTGTTGTTTTCTTGATTATCTATATTCACATGTTTACGGGTATCTACTACGGTTCTTACAAAAAGGGTCGTGAGATGATTTGGATATCGGGCATGCTTCTGTTTGTTACGTTTTCTGCTGAAGCGTTTAGCGGATATATGCTTCCATGGGGGCAAATGAGCTACTGGGCTGGTATGGTTATTACAAATATCTTCAGTCTTGGCGGATTGCATTTTGATGGTTTAGTTGAGTGGATTAGAGGGGATTATGTTCCTGCGCAGGCATTCTTGACTCGTTTCTTTATGCTACATATACTCTTGCTGCCGTTAGCAATTTTAGGACTAATCGGGCTTCACTTTGCGGCTCTTCGTATTCCTCATGTTAACAACCAAGACGGTGAAGAGATTGATTTTGAAGCAGAGAGCAAAAAATATTTAGCTGGCGACAAAGTAGGCTCAAAAGTTATGCGTTTCGGTAACGACTTTTTGTCTAAAGATTTAATGGTAGTAGGTATCTATTTGGTATTCTTCTTCTATCTTGTATTCTTTAACTACGGTTTTGCGCTTGACCCTGTAAACTTTGACCCTGCGGATGGACTTAAAACTCCTGCACACATCTACCCTGAGTGGTATTTCTTGTGGTCTTATGAGATTCTTCGTCCGTTCTCTGTTAATATCGGTCTAATGGCATTCGGTTTTGCACAGGTTATCTTTATGCTGCTGCCATGGCTAGACAGAAGCCCAAATGCTGTTCCTGCATCTCGCCGCGGAGCATTTAAATTTTGGTACTGGTTGCTTTTGATTGATATGATTGTCCTTACTGCTATGGGTAAACTGCCTCCAGAGGGTGTATTTAGCACAATCGGTCTAGTTGCTGCACTTGGATTTATAATCTTGTGGATAGCACTTCCGTTTATAACTATGAACGAAAAAAAAGTATAAGGAGAATAGGATGAAAAATAAAGAACCTTTGATTCTGGTTGTTGTTGTTGCTTTTACTCTCCTAACATACTGGTTAGTTGAGCCATATGCGCACTCAGTCATGCACAAACATGTAGAGAGCCAAAACTTTGCCTATGCAGACTTAGCGCCTGTTACAAAAACAGGTGACGCTGCAAACGGTAAAGCATTAGTAATGGGTGCTGGAGCTTGTACGGGCTGTCACGCTATCACAAAAGATGGTGTTGCTGCTGGAATGGACGCTGTATCGGCTGCACAAAGCTACGGTGTAAATCCGCCGGATTTAAGCAATGCCGGTGCCGTTTATGATGCTAAATTCTTAGCAGAACTAATTAAAAACCCTGCTCATGCGCTAAAGGTTGAGCATAAATTTGATGCGGCTAAAGGTCAAATGCACCCAATGGTTCCTTTCTTTGGAGCAGGCGGAGATATGGAGCAAGAAGTTGCAGATATGGTTGCATACCTGCAGTCAATAGCTGTAAAAGCTGACGAGCTTACTCCTAAAATGGCGTTTGAAGAGGCTTGCGGAAGATGTCACTCGATGAAGTATGAGAACTGGACACAGCTTGGAACTAAGCCTGAGTTTAAGTTTGAAAAAGAGTCTTTGGCATACGATATTCAAGTACTAGAGTATCAAGAAGCACTTGCTAAATACATGGGTAAATTGCCTCCTGATTTAAGTATGTATTTCCGTTCTCGTAATGAGCACTTCCTAAGTACTTTTATTGAGAATCCTCAAAGCCAGTTAGCTGGTACTGCAATGCCAAGAACAGGTGTTACTGCTGATGCTGCTCATAAAGTAATTGAACATATGGCTGATGCAGGCGACACAAAAAGAGCTGAGAGAGAATCAGTTGGTAAAATGGTAATGATTTATATTGTTATTTTTGCTATCTTCGCTCTTCTGTGGAAAAAACAGGTGTGGAGAGATTTACACTAACATTCCAATACAATCTGCCTCTTTTGAGGCAGGTTTCTCTATCCTCAATTATTCTAAATTCATTAAAATAGATTCATCTATATTTCAAGCTAAGCTCAAACAACTCGACAAACAGCAGATTTGTATATACAATTGGATATCCATAAGTATATAGATGATGTTTAAATGGTAAGCATAAAAAGTATGCTAATTGAAAGAGATATATTAAGAATAGGCTATTACTTTTTAACAGCCACAACTAGAGTTGAGCATATTAAATCGTGTAAACCCTTTTTATCTTTTCTGTAAAATGGAAGAAAAAGCCCAAAAAGCGTTGTTGCAGTAAATAAAAATGCAAAAAATCTAAGATAGGCTCTAAAAAAGCCAATAAGCTCACCACTTTTATCATCTACAACTTTAATCTCATAAGCTTTTTTCCCAGGGGTTTGTCCAAACTTACTTAAAAGTATTGCATAAATAAGCCCATAAAGCATTACGCCAGCAAGAGGAGCTGCTTGAGAGGATTGAAAATCATCTTTGCCGCTCATAAGAACATAGGCGATGACGTAAAGTATCGGAGCATATATCATAAAGATATCAGTTATAAAAGCTTTTACTCTTGGAGCATAGTTTGCATAGATATACTTTGGACGAACTTTCGCTTCAAAGTGTTTGGTGTTTTTTTTTATGTTTCTAAATCTCATGGCGCCATTATAACAGATTTAAAAAATATTTTAAAATCTCTAAAATATAAAATATTGCTTAATTTATACAATTAATAACAAAAAGTAAACAAATAAGAGATAAAAATGGTGATTTAAACTAAATTTAAAAATTGCGGATGTAGAATATGTCGAGTCCTAATAAATTGCATAACTAGAAGTGATATATCACTTGTTGGATGTGATCAAAAGGCAAAAAGGGAGAATAAAATGAGAAAAATGGTAAAAATGTCATTGGCTGCGGTCATGATGATGGGGGTAGGTTCAGTTTCTGTACAAGCTGAGGGGACAGATATCTTAAGCAACATTAAGACAAAAGGGGAAATTAGAGCTCGTTACGAGATGGTAGAACAGGATGCAAAGGATAATGCAAACGCATTTACTAACCGTTTGACTGTCGGTGTAGGCGCTGATCTGTTCGGTACAGACTGGCTCAAAGCATATGCTGAGATGACTGATGTACGTGCACTAAATGAAAACTATAATAGTACAACAAACGGGCAAACAACACATGCAGTAGTTGCAGATCCTGAGCAGACTCGCCTCACACAGGCGTATGTAGATATTAAGCTTGGTAAACCGACTTTGAGAGTTGGTCGTCAAATGATCAATCTTGACAATCAAAGATTTGTAGGTGCGGTAGGCTGGAGACAGATGTTTCAGACTTTCGATGCTTATACATTGACTTGTAATAGTATTGAGAATTTAAGCGTATTTGCTTCTTATGTAACTCAAGTCAACAGAGTTTTTGATCAAGAGACAACTTCTGGTCAAAGAGACACTAGAACCCTGCTTTTAAATGCTTCATATAAGGTTATGCCTGAACTAAAAGCTACGGCATATGCTTATATGATTGGAGAAGGTACTGCTGGCGGAAGTCATGATACTTACGGTTTGGCACTTACCGGTGATGTAGCTGTTTCTGATGGCGTTAAACTGAACTACCGTGCAGAGTACGCAACACAGACAGATCCGTCTTTAGAAAATTCTGGTTATAACGGGGCAGAAGTAAAAGCTGATGCTGATTACATGAACTTTGAGCTTGGCGCAAATGTAAATGGTTTCTTGGTTGGTGCTAGATACGAAGTGCTTAGCGGCAAAGATGGTTCAGCTGACAGCACACCGTTCCAAACTCCTTTAGCAACGCTACATGGACAAAATGGATGGGCTGATATGTTCTTGACTACACTAGCTGGCGGTATTGAAGACATAAGTGCTTATGTTGGATATGCTTCAAAAGATTTCGGTAAATTACAAGTAATTTATCATAATTTCCAAGCTGATGAAGCACAAGCTGGTGAAGACGATAGTTATGGCACAGAGATTGATGCTGTTTATAGCAGAGCAATCCCAGGTGTTAACAACCTTAGCGGTATGGTAAAATATGCTTCATTTGATGCTAAAAAAGGTACTAGTGCGTATCAAATTGATGTAGATAAGTTTTGGTTAATGCTAACTTACAAATTTGCTAGCAAATAGTTTCTAGCTCTCAAGCCGCTCTTTGTGGCTTGAAGCCTTCTTTATCATATAGACTCAAAAATATTTAACCTGCTTTTTACCTCCAAAAGATATAATACAACTAAACTTATATATATTATTAGAATTCCAATCTTAATTGGAGTGTCAGGAAAAGCAATTATGCTCATAGACAGATACCATAGAGTAGTCGATTATCTTCGCATCTCGGTGACTGAGCGCTGCAACTTCAGATGTCAGTACTGCATGCCCGAAAAGCCATTCTCGTGGGTGCCAAAAGAGAATCTTTTAACATTTGAGGAGCTCTATTTATTTGTAAAGGTGGCGATTGACGAGGGGATAAAAAAGATTCGCATAACAGGCGGAGAGCCGCTTCTGCGCGAAGACCTTGATAAATTTATAAAGATGATTTATGATTATGCTCCGCAAATCGACCTTGCTATGACTACAAACGCTTATCTGCTAAAATCTACCGCACAAAAGCTTAAAGATGCAGGACTTAAACGTCTAAATGTAAGCATTGACACCTTAAAGCCGGAAGCAGCGCAAAAGATTGCAGGCAAAGATGTTTTGGCAAATGTTTTAGAGGGTGTCGAGGAAGCAAGAGCGGTCGGACTAAAAGTAAAAGTAAATATGGTTCCTATGAAAAATATGAACGTTGACGAGATAATAGATGTTTTAGAGTACTGCAAAGAGCGTGACATGTCGATAAGATTTATAGAGTACATGGAGAACAGTTTTGCCTCAAAAGAGATAAGCGGACTAAAATCAGATGAACTGCTCTCAATACTGAGAGAGCACTACGAATTTATTGACGAGGGGTATGACGGAGCTTCGCCGTCAAGATACTATAAAATGAGAGACGGTTACAGATTTGGAATTATCGAGCCTTACGGGGATGACTTTTGTAAGCAGTGCAATCGTATCCGTCTAACCGCTGAAGGACAGCTTATTCCATGTCTCTACTTTGATGAGGCGCTAAGTATAGGCAGGGCCATAAAAGAGGGCGATATTGCAGGTGCTGCTGAAGTGCTTAGAGAAGTCGTTAAAAATAAACCTGAAAAAAACCGCTGGGGCGGAGAAGATAGCGAAGTTTCATCCCGCGCTTTTTATGAAACGGGCGGTTGATGGTATATTTGGTAGAACATTTTTACTCTATTCAGGGTGAGGGGCGTTACGCCGGCACGCCGTCACTATTTTTTCGCTTTGGTGGTTGCAACATGAAGTGCGAGGGTTTTGGCTGCCTTGAGAGTGCGCCAAATGGCACAAAAGTATTGGGATGCGATACGGTATATGCGGTAAACAGAGAGCACTTTTTGCAAAACTGGATACCGATAAAAAGTGCACAAGAACTTCTTAATGTTTTAAATCTTTATGACCTGCCCCTTGGTGTTGATATGGTTCTTACCGGCGGAGAACCTCTTATATATGCTTCGGAGCCTGTTTTTATAGAGTTTTTAGAGGCACTACACGCTGATGGACATAGGATTACTTTTGAGACAAACGGCTCTTTATGCGTAGATTTTGAGCGCTACCCTATATATAAAGAGTGCATTTTTGCCCTCTCGGTAAAGCTCTCAAACTCAAACGAGCCTTTTAGCAAGAGAGTAAAGGGTGAGATAATAAGCTCAATAGCACTAAATGCAAAAGAGGCTTTTTTTAAGTTCTCAATAGATGCTGATTCCATAACGGCAGGGCTTGAAGATGAGATTTTAGAGATAATCTCATATGCGCCAAAAACCAAGGTTTACTGTATGCCTCTTGGCGGGACAAAGGAGGAAATAGAGGCAAATACTGAGCCGCTTATAGAGTTTTGCAAAGCAAAAGGGTACAATTTCAGTGACAGACTCCATATACGAATATGGGATCAAAACAGAGGTGTCTGATGGTAATAAGAAAACTTTTTAAATTTGAAAATGCACATGTTGTAAGAGGATGCTCAACTGTGCGATGCAGAAGTTCTCTGCACGGACACTCTTATAAAGTAGAGCTTCTTTTTGAGTCCAATTTTTTGGATAACGGTCAGATGGTCTATGATTTTGGGTTAATGAAGCAGAATATGAAAGCTCTTATTGACAGCTTTGACCATGCTATTGCTATCTGGAGCGGTGATGAGAAAGAGTATATAGATGATATGAAAAAACACTCATCAAGATGGGTGCTTCTTCCACTTTCTCCCTCTGCAGAGCAGTTTTCACGTATATTTTTTGTCCTTATTGACAAGCTTCTATCTCTGACTACAACCATAAACGGAGAAAAAGAGGTAAAACTTCACAGTATAATAGTTCATGAGACGGATACAGGGTATGCACAAGCTTTTAAAGAGGATGCATACTCCAGTAATATGGGAGTTATAAATCTTAATGAGATAATCTTCAGCGATGAGATAAAAAAGAGCTGGATTGACAGTGATTTGTTTGAGAAGATGAAAAGAGGAGAGAAGTTTTTAAACCCCAGAAGTGTTTAAAAGCTCTTTTTGCTCTGTTGAGTTAAAACTAAATCTTGTTGCTATTATCTTAATGCTGCTCCCTTTTTTTAGCACCTCGCAACCCTCATCGACTATAATGTAGGAGTTTGATACAGCCAGCGGCGATATCATTCCGGGAGAAAATTTTGAGTGTGGTGCGAATGAAATGCCGTCAAAAAATCCTGGGATTAGCGCTCTTCTGCCACCTTTTATAACATACTCACTTGCCATTTTCGTCTCTATCGGCGCTATATACTTTGCCTCATTTCCGCTAAGAGAGAGAATGATACTTTGGGCAAAAAGTTCAAAGTTAAGTGCTGCGGCAAGCGGATTTCCCGGAAGATTTAGAACTAAAGTATCTTTTATGCGCCCAAACGTCGTAGGTTTTCCAGGTTTAATCTCCACATGGTCAAAAAATATCTCACAGCCAAAAGCTCCAAACGCCTCTTTTGTAAAGTCTGCATCGCCGACACTTACTCCGCCGGATGTTATTATCAAATCACTCTCGAGAGCGCTTTTTATATGCTTTTGTATGTCCTCAAGCGAATCTCCGGAAGTTCCGATAAAATCGACCTCGCAGCCAAGCTCTTTAGCTCTGGCATAAAAAGTAGGGCTGTTTGTATTGTATAGCTGATACGCACTTACGCTCTCAAAGTGCATCTTTAGCTCATCTCCTGAGGCAAAGATAGCAACACGAGGTTTTTTATAAACCTTAATATGGCTTCTTCCCTGTGAAGCTAGAAGAGTAATCTTGTGAGCGTCGAGTCTTTGTCCTTTTTTTAGCAATGCTGAGCCGCTTTTAATGTCCTCTCCGCAAAGGCGGATATGTTTGGATAGTTTTAAATCTTGTGGAAGTTTTACCCACCCATGGCGTGCCGTAACATCTTCAATGGGGACGATGCACTCGCACCCTTTTGGCACTCTTGCTCCGGTCATTATTTTTATAGCAAATCCATTTTTTAACTCTTCGTTTGAGTCGTCTCCCGCAAAAATAGTATGCTTAACTCTTACCTCTTTGCCCACATCTTTCATCTTTACTGCATATCCGTCCATGGCAGAGTTGTCAAAGGGCGGCAGATTATGAGTTGCTACGATATCCTCTGCTATAACATACCCCAAAGCTTCCTCGAGAGGCACTATTTTAAGTGATTTTGGTGCAGCATTTCCGTAGATGTATTTGAGTGCTTCTTCTACCGTAACAGACATATTTCTTCTTTTGTTAAATTTATAGTAATATTCCACCATGAATGAAATGTATGATATGAGTATTATAACACACAGCTGGGGTGTTATGTTGGTTTTGGGCGTGATATTTGTAAATATTTTTATGCTTTTTTGGATAAAAAATTTGGCAAAATACACAAGGGCTGTTACGCTGTTTAACCCAATCGGGGCGAGCGCGATAGGCATGGTTATATTTACGGGCGTAATTATGATGGCGGCAAAGCATCTTGATTTTACCATAGAGAATATCGCCATGATAATCTTTGCGATAATATTTATCTATTTGGAAGTCAAACGTTCTTTGGGAGTGAAAAAACTAAATAAAAAAGAGCAGGGCGCATTTGAGAGCTATAAATCTTACGCGCTAAAAATCTTTTTTTTAGAGATTTTAGTCACACTTAGTATCTCTTTTTGGATGTGGTTTTGATATATATATTCGATGATGAAGCAGGCTCGCAAACTTTACATGCAAGAGGTGATTTACACAAATATCTTATAAAAGTACGCCGCCATCGCAAGGGCGATGAACTGAGTTTTAGAGCAAGAAAAAATATAGAAATTCTGCATAGGTATAGAGTTGATGTCGTTGAGCCAAGAAGCGCTAAACTCTCTTTGATATCCTCTAAGCCAGAGGAGGTAAAGAGTGAAAAAAATCTACATGTAGGTTGGTGTATTGTAGATGCAAACTCCATAGAGAAGGTGCTTCCGTCACTTTGCGAAGTCGGCGTGAAAAAGATATCTTTTATCTCTTGTGAGCGAAGCCAGAAAAATTTTAAACTCGATTTTAAGAGATTTGAGAGAATCATGGAAGCTTCAATGCAACAGTGCGGAAGAAGCAGCTACATCGAATTTGATACATGTAAAAATATAAAAGAGTTTATAGAGAGAAATCCAGAGAGCAAAGTGTTTGATTTTTGCGATGAAACTTTGAGCGATTATGGAAGCGTAGAGACTATTTTAGTCGGCTGTGAGGGCGGTTTCTCTCCAAAAGAGAGGGAGTTGCTCTCTTCTTTAGAGAGATTTAGACTGGGTACGCCGATGGTGCTGCGTTCAGAGAGTGCCGTGCTTGCCATAGCTAGTAAAATACTGCTTTAACTAAATTTTGCCTCGAACTTGAACAAAATTCTCTATTGTGAAGTAGTCTCTTTAAGATAATTTTTGGTAAAATTCGTTTCGTAAAAAATCCGCCCCCATACGGATTTAAAAAATATATAGATATTCGCACACTACCGAGTATCAAAAGGCAAAAAAATGAGAAAAGATATCCACCCAAAATTAGTAGCTTGTACAGTAACATGTTCATGCGGAAACAGCTTTGTAACAGAGAGCGAAAAAGATGAGATGAGAATCGACATCTGTAATGAGTGCCATCCGTTCTTCACAGGTTCTGAGAGAATGGTAGATACTGCAGGAAGAATTGACAAATTCAACAAACGTTACGCTAAAAAATAGGCAAGAGACTTTTTGCTTACTCTTGTCCCGACTCCAATTGGGAACATAGGCGACATATCGCTAAGAGCTATTGAAGCTCTTAGCGAAGCCGATACGCTTCTTTGTGAAGACACCCGCGTTACAAAAAAACTTATCCAGATACTTAAAGAGCGTTACAATTCAGCTTTTAAGCCAGAACAAAATTTCATCCCACTTCATTCTCATAATGAAAAAGAGTTTATCCAAAATCTAACTCCTGCATTTTTCGAACAAAATATTATCTATGTAAGCGATGCCGGAATGCCTGGAATCAGCGACCCTGGACAAGCGCTTGTTAGATATGCTCAGGATAATGGCATTAAGTATGACGTCTTACCGGGGGCAAATGCGCTTCTTACCGCGTTTGTGGCAAGCGGATTTGTTGAGACAAAGATGCTTTTTTGGGGATTTTTGCCACATAAAGGCAAAGATAGGGCAGCTTCGCTACAAGGAGCTCTTGGGAGCGGATATACGACTATTTTGTATGAATCTCCGCACAGACTTGATAAGCTTTTAGATGAACTCATACATGAAGAGCCATCACGCAAAATATTTTTGGCAAAAGAGCTTACCAAACGCTACCAAAACTACTATTTTGGAACTGCCGATGAGATTAAGAAGAAAATAGATGCCAATATTAGGGGCGAGTGGGTTGTGGTTATTAGCGCATCCGAGGCGCAAAACAGCTCTGCGATAAGCCAAAATGATATCTTAGAGCTTGACTTGCCAAAAAAAACTCAGGCAAAGCTTATCTCCAAAATAACAGGCGAAAATACAAAAGCCTGTTATGAGAGACTGCTAAAGCTCTAGATATACTACTTTTTAATTTTTTAGGATAAAATGCTCAAATGTTAATTTATGCAAAACAACCAATCAATTATATTATTAAAAATTATCCGCAAAAGATAAGGACTCTCTATCTTGCAAAAGAGATGGATAAAAAAGAGTACTCTCATCTTATGAAAATGGGTTTTGAGATAAAAAGAATCCCCTCGGATGCAGCAGGAAAAATGTGCAAAAATGCCTCTCATCAGGGGATTTTGGCAGAAGTTGAAGAGTACAGCCTCAGTGATTATAAAACATTTTTAAATTATGAGTTTGTTCTTGTGCTCTCAGGTCTGACGGATGTAGGAAATATCGGCGCTATTATTAGAACCGCCTATGCGTTTGGAGTTGATGGAGTTATTGCCTGCGGAGTCAAATCTCTTCCTCTTGAAGCTATCACAAGAACAAGTACCGGCGCTCTTTTTGATATGCCTTTTGCTATAGAGACAAATATCCACGATGTAATGAACGACTTTAAGATGTCTGGATTTACGACATACGGCGCTGACATGGGCGGAAAAGATATACGCGAAGTAAAGGTGAAACAAAAAAGAGCTCTGTTTTTAGGCAGCGAGGGTGAGGGACTTACTCCGAGAGTCAGCTCAAAACTCGATGAAATAGTAAGTATAAAAATGTCACACGAGTTTGATTCTTTAAATGTCGGCGCAGCAGGAGCAATTTTGATGGATAGGATGAGAATATGAGTATTGGTTTTGATAAGTTAAAAAGTATCGGCGCTCAAAAAATTCACGAGGTAACTCATATAGCAAGAGCACATGTGAAATCGATACTAGAAGAAAATTTTGAAGAGATGAACAGTGTTCAGCTCACAGGATTTATATCTATACTTGAGAGAGAGTATTCGGTTGATTTGGGCAACTTAAGAGAGAAAGCTAAAGAGCATTTTGCAAATAATGCTTCATCTATAAAAAAAGAGAAATCTGCCAATGTTTTTCTTGCGCACAAAAAAAAGAAAAAATTGACAACCATCTATATGATTTTGGGCGTTGCTCTGATTGTTCTATTTTTCATTTTTACGGCAACCCCATCGCAAGATGAGGCTTCAAAGGTTGATGATATCGCTATAGAGAGTGCAAAGAGTGCACTTCCTATGCTTGATGTTGAACAAAACGAGAGAGTTGAAAATGAGAATACTACTTTAATGCAAGAAGGACTAACGCCTTCAGAGGCTACAGTGCCGGACACTTCGGCTAAATCTCTCTCTTTTAAAATTATGCCAAATACAAAAGTGTGGCTTGGCTACATCGATGTAGCAGAACAGAAAAGATATCAGACGACATTCTCAGACGAACTCTCGCTTGACCCGACAAAAGAGTGGCTGCTTGCTTTTGGTCATGGAGATATAATGATTGAGGTTAACGGAGTGACTACAAAATTTGCAACCCCAAGAAATATAAGATTTTCATATAAAAACTCGGAGCTGAAAGAGATAAGTTTTGAAGAGTTTAAGAGTTTAAACAACGGTAATATATGGTAAAAGCACTCCTTCTCTCTATCTTTTTTGCATCTTTTTTAAATGCCCAGGATTTGGTAATTGAAAAAATCAGAACTCTTATAAATCCAAAGACATTTGCCAAAGACAGAGCCTACATAGATGTTATCTTCTCTCCAAGAAAAGATTTTTACACAAAAGAGGGAAGAGTTGATGCCATAAAGGTTATCAAAACGCTTAAAGACAACGGTATTTTAAATCTTTTTTTTAAAAAACCCCGTGACATAGATATAAGTTTTAAGACTAAGGGAGAACCTCTCTTTTTTATAAAAATCATGGGGGATTCTCTTCAAAATATAGGTTATTACAGATATGTGACAAAAGAGTCAAACTTTAATGGCGATGAGTTTGTGTGGAAAATAAATCTTACCTCAGAGTATGCCGCAGACCCGATAATACTCGCACAGGAGCTTGAAAAGAGTAATTGTGAGATTGTAGATGTTACAAGAGAAAACGAAACGGATTGGACCTATGTCATAGATATGAAAAATGCCAAGCTAAGCGTCAGCGAATTAGAGGGCGGAGTGGAATTTAGGCTTAAGAGGTCTTTGTACGCTTACTGGCTTGACGTCTCAAAAGTGCAGACACTCAAGATACTCAGTTCTGCTAGAAACGACTGGTACCCATATATTGCGTTCTACGATAAAACTCTAAAACTTCTAAGAGTTATGAAGATAGATACAAAAAAATCAAATATATTTCTTGATATGAAAGAAGATACCCACTATATTAAAATTTCTGACATATATACGTTAAAAAATATTAAAGATGATTTGGTTTTAAAACCGACAGCCAAAAAAAAATTAAGCACGCCATAAACTAAATTATCAAAAATTTTCGATAGAATATCGTTAACTATTTGAGTAGGAAAATTTATGTTTGATGAGATACAGTTTGATAGAATGAAACGGTTGCCGAAGTACGTTTTTACTGAGGTGAATGAGCTTAAAATGGCTGAACGCAGAGTCGGTGTTGACGTTATTGATTTTTCTATGGGAAATCCTGATGGAGATACTCCTGAACATATCAGACAAAAGCTTATCGAATCTGCACAAAAGACAAAAACGCACGGATACTCAGTCTCAAAAGGCATCCCAAAGCTTCTTTTGGCAATCTCGGACTGGTACAAAAGAAGATACGGGTGTGACTTAGACCCAGAAACAGAGTGCGTCGCTACGATGGGGTCAAAAGAGGGTTATGCGCATTTGACTTATGCTGTAATAAATCCTGGTGACGTTGCTATCGTTCCTGACCCTACTTATCCTATTCATGAGTACTCTTTTATTTTAGCAGGCGGAAACGTTGCGAAATTTGGAATTGAGTTTGATGAAGATTACAAACTAAATGAAGATAAATTTTTTGAAGATTTGGATAGAGTTTTTAAAGAGAGTTCACCAAAGCCAAAATTTGTTTTGGTTAACTTCCCACACAATCCTACAACAGCAACTGTAACACAGGATTTTTATGTCCGCCTTGTTGCTATGGCAAAAGAGAAGAGATTTTATGTTATCAGCGATATAGCTTACGGTGATATCACTTTTGACGGCTATGTGACGCCCTCGATTATGAGTGTTCCCGGTGCAAAAGATGTTGCCGTTGAGAGCTTTACTCTCTCTAAAAGCTACAATATGGCAGGCTGGCGTGTAGGTTTCTTTGTTGGAAACAAAAAGCTCATCGGAGCGCTTCAAAAGATAAAGTCTTGGTTGGATTACGGTATGTTTACGCCTATTCAAGTTGCAGCTACAATCGCTCTTAACGGTGACCAGCAGTGCGTAAAAGATATAACTGAAAAATATAACCACCGCCAAGAGGTTCTGCTTGACGCATTCGACAGAGCGGGATGGCACATCAAAAAGAATCAGGCAAGTATGTTCGTTTGGGCAAAAATTCCTGACTACTGTCTGCACTTAGGTTCGTTAGAGTTCTCAAAAAGACTTCTTAAAGATGCAGGCGTTGCAGTTGCTCCGGGAATCGGTTTTGGTGTATATGGCGATGAATATGTTCGTATAGCTCTTATTGAAAACGATAACCGTATCCGTCAAGCAGCGCGTAATATAAAAGAGTTTTTAAAACAATTTCAAGATGAAAATAAAATAATATGATAAAAGTAGGAATAATCGGCGTAGGCACCGTTGGAACGAGTGTTATAAATATCTTAAGAGAGAACGCCGATGTTATCTCAGCGCGCGCGGGTGTTGATATAGTAGTAAAAAGCGGTGTCGTTAAAAATCTGAAAAAAGATAGAAGTTCTTTAGGGATTAAAATAACGGACAACGTTGATGATATACTAGACGATAAAGAGATAGATATTGTGGTAGAGCTGATGGGAGGCGTTGAAGAGCCGTTTGAGGTTGTTAAAAAAGCTCTTAGAAACTCTAAGGCAGTTGTTACCGCCAATAAAGCGCTCTTGGCATATCACCGTTATGAACTTCAGGAGATTGCGCAAGATATCGCTTTTGAGTATGAAGCAAGTGTCGCCGGCGGTATTCCTATCATAAATGCTCTTCGTGATGGACTCTCGGCAAATCATATAGAGTCTATCAAGGGAATTATGAACGGCACATGTAACTACATGTTAACTAAGATGACAAACGAGGGTATCGCGTATGAGGATATTCTTAAAGAGGCTCAGGAGCTTGGCTATGCAGAGGCTGATCCTACTTTTGACGTCGGCGGATATGACGCTGCTCATAAGCTCCTTATCCTTGCAAGCATCGCTTATGGAATTGATGCAAAACCGGAAGATATTTTAATAGAGGGGATAGAAAACATCTCCAAAGACGATATCGCTTTCGCAAAAGAGTTTGGGTATGTTATCAAACTTCTGGGAATTGCTAAAAAAGATAAAACCGAGGTTGAACTGAGAGTTCATGCAAGTTTAATCAATAAAAATGAGATGATAGCAAAGATTGACGGTGTTATGAACGGTATCAGCGTAGTCGGCGATAAAGTCGGCGAAACTCTCTACTACGGAGCAGGTGCCGGCGGAGATGCTACGGCTAGTGCAGTAGTTGCAAACATCATAGATATTGCAAGAAGCGGAAAAAGCAAACCGATGCTTGGTTTTGACAGACCGATGGAGGGAAAACTTACCCTTAAGGCTGCCAGAAACATAGAGTCAAAGTACTATCTTCGCATCAATGTCTCAGACAAGATAGGCGTTTTAGCAAAAATTACCAAGATATTTGAAGAGAACAACATATCCATTGAGGCAATTCTTCAAAGACAATCCCTCAACGACAGCGCAAACCTTCTAATCTCTACGCATAAGGCTTACGAGCATGACATACAAAATCTTATCTCATCTATCGAGAAGCTTGAGTTTGTAAACCTCAAACCTGTAATGATTAGGATAGTTTAAGGGTTCTTCTCTTTTTACAGTTTGAGGATAATTACATCTTTTTTTGAGTTTTCCAAGATATCAAGCGCATAAAAGCTTATATTTCCCGTCGTATGAACTGCTACAAGGTCAAAACTGATATCTTGAACCTCGCTCTCAAACAGTTTTGGATTTAGTGAACTTTTACGAGCCGTTGCAGAGATATTTATCTCTTTTGGCAGCTCCAAAGAGTTTAAAAAAGCGTCTAGTTTTTGTTTGGACTCCTCTATAAGATGGAGTTGATAATCGTGAAGGTCGGCAGAATCAAATCCATAATTGTTTAATCTGTTTTCAAAAGGGATTAGATAAAAGTTTAAGAGTTTAATGTTTGAATCCGGAAACAGATTTACCATTTTTTTTATTGCCTCTTTGGACTCTGCTGAAAAATCGCTAAGCATCAAAATATTTTTGTATTTTAGTTCATGCTCACTTTTTACGACTATAACGGGAATACCGGATGAGCGTATAATATCTTTTGTGTGTGACCCCATATAGGCATCACCCAAAAAGAAAGTCTCCCCGCTTTTTCCCATAATAATCAAATCGCTGTTTAAAATCTGCGCCGTCTTTGCTACATCGTTTTTTATCTTTCCGCCTAAACAGTGGAAATTTTCATCGTTTATATCAGGAAATTTTTCATTAAGTTTTTTCAGACTATGTTCTCTGATGTAGGAGAGATCTTTTTTTGGTGAAAAAAATGAGTTCTCGACAACATGAACAACATCAACGATGCCATCTCGTTTTTTTGTAAAATCTATAGCTTTTTGCAAGACTACAAGACTATCATCTGAGAAATCTATTGCGACTAATGTTTTGAATTTTTTCATAACTTCTCTCCATCTTTTTGCATTAGAGACATTTTATCTTTTTATTGTAAAAAAATATGTTAGAATTTATCAAAATCAAAGGAGCGCATCTATGAAATTTGTTGCTTTAGTAGTTATAACATCTGCGCAATATGAGGATAGGCTAAAAGATGTCGCCAAAGAAGCAGGAGCGAACGGCGGAACAATTTTACAAGGAAGAGGAAGCAGTTTGGGAGAAAAAAAGAGTTTTTTTGCCCTGACTTTTGAGGGGAATCAATCCGTGATAATTTATATATTAGAAGAAAAACTCTCAAGGGCAGTATTAAAGTCTATAAACGCGGAGGTAGAAAAAACTCAGGCTGAGTGCATGGCTTTTACTGTTGCGATTTCACATATTGTAGGCTTGGACAGGGAGTTGATTAAAAAGTTTGAAGAGTCGATTAAACAAGAAGATAATCTTTAAGGAGCCAAAATGGCTCCCTCTTGCCGCAAGACAAAGCTTTAGTGACTGAGTATAATTTGGACTTTGTTCAAATTATATGAGATTTAATAATAGGAGAGATGGATGATAGTAGAGAATGTAATGAAAAAAAGCGTAACGACAATTATGCCATATGCAACGCTAAAAGAGGCGCTTGCGCTTATGAAAGAGAAGAAGTTGAAATCACTGGTAGTCGATAAAAACTCTCTAAGTGATGCTTATGGGATAATTACAAATACGCAGATATTAAAGGCGATATTGGCGGAAGATGGCGATATAGAGCTATTGAATGTTTATGATGTCTACAATAAACCGGCCTTTAGTGTCTCTTCAAAAATAGATGTAAAGTATGCCGCAAAAACGATGATAGAACATAATATCAAAAGAGTTGTAGTGACAGATAATAATGAGTTAAAAGGGGTGCTCTCTATTACAGATTTGACTGATTATCTGATGAGTTTGGTAGATTAATGCCCGAATTGATAAAAGAGTTCAAAAAAACTTTTATAGAATCATTTTTAAATCTTATTCCGATTCTGCTTATTGTTGCAGGATTTCAGATCTTTGTTTTTCAGAGCGTTCCGGATGGTTTGGATTCCATAATTTTTGGCTTTTTTATAGTTACTATTGGGGTGACATTTTTTTTAATGGGGCTTGAGATTGGAGTGTTTCCTCTTGGAAATAGTCTTTCTAGCGAATTTTTGGAGAAAAAATCGCTATTTTGGTTTGCACTCTTTGGTTTTGCTTTAGGTTTTAGCGCCTCTGTCGCCGAACCTGCAATTATTGCCGTTGCTTCTCAGGCGGAGACTATCACTAATGGCGCTCTTAACGCTTGGACGCTTAGGCTTATAATTGCGACAAGTGTCGGTGCAATCACCGCTTTTGGCATTATCAGAACTATCTACGGTTGGTCGATTTCAAAGATTATAATCATTGGTTATGTCATAGTTCTGCTTATTACATACTTTACTCCTCGCGAGATTGTGGGACTTGCCTATGATTCAGGCGGCGTTGCAACAAATGTTGCGACAGTTCCTCTTATTGTTGCGCTGGGTATAGGAGTAGCTTCGGCAATTAAAGAGAGAAGTGTTGTAAGGGATGGTTTTGGGTTTGTGGCGCTTGCAGCCATTACGCCGATGATTAGCATCCAGCTTTACGGAATATTTGCCCTTGATGATGGCTTCTCATCGCAAATCCAGTATATTGCAAATGAAGTAGAGGATAAGGCTCATTATATCGGCGGTTTTAGCATAGCAAAGGTTCTTTTCGACCTATTTGACACTTTTACAAATATTTTGCCAATCATCGCCACTATTGTTCTTTTTCAATATTTTGTTATCAAAAAGCCGTTGCCAAATATTGGCAGAGTGGTATTTGGGTTTGTATTTTTGGTTTTAGGTCTTTACGGATTTATCGTGGGAATTAAACTCGGACTTTTTCCAATAGGAGAATCAATCGCGAAAAATTTGGTCATTATGAACAATGTGTTTTTTATATATCTGTTTGCATTTTTAATAGGTTTTGGCACAACCATGGCTGAACCTGCTTTGGTGGCAGTCATAAAGCAGGCTGACAAAATGTCGGAAAAGCAGATGAATGTTAAAATTATCAGGCTGTTGGTTGCTCTTGGTGTCGGTATTGGAATTCTAACCGGTTCATACAAGATGGTGAACGGTCATGATATCTGGCTATTTATTACAATTTTGTACATGTTAGTAATTGTGCTCGCTTTTTTTGCTCCTAAAGAGATCGTAGCTTTTGCGTTTGATTTGGGAGGTGTTACAACTTCCGAGATTACCGTGCCTATAGTTACGGCATTCGGGCTCTATTTGGCAATGAATATTGAGGGGAGAGACCCTCTTATGGACGGCTTTGGGCTTATTGCGTTTGCTTCCGTTTTTCCGATGATAACAGTTTTGGGGTACAGCATTTTGGTTAAAAAGTTTCAAAAAAGGCAAGAGAGTTGAAAATCCTAATAACTGGAGCCAGCAGCGGCATAGGCGAAGCTCTTGCAAAACTATATGCTACCCAAGATAACGAACTATATCTGCTTGCCAGAAGGCAAGAGAGACTTCAAAAACTCCAAAAAGAGCTCTCTTCGCTTACAAAAAAAGTAGATATTATAGTCTGCGACGTAACCGATTTTGAGACTTTACAGCAGAAGATGAGAGAGCTTCAAGATGTAGATATGGTTATCTTAAATGCCGGAATCTCGCTCGGACACTCACTAGAAATCACTCCGTTTGCGGAGTTCAAAAGACTTTATGATGTAAATGTTCTCTCAAACCATGCCATACTTGAAATACTTCTTCCTAGGTTTTTAGAAAAAAAGAGCGGTAGAATCGTCTTTATCTCCTCTTTGGCATCTCTCTTCTCAATGCCCAGCTCAAAGGTATACAGCTCATCCAAAAGAGCTCTCAATGCCTATGCTGAGGGGCTAAGATATAAATATGGACCGCACGGCATAAAAGTTATAAATATCCTTCCAGGTTTTATCAAAAGTGAACTGACGGATAAAAATGAGTTTTATATGCCCTTTTTGCTAGACACCATAAGCGGTGCTAGAGCCATCAAAAAAGCGATAGACAGAGATAGAAAATTCTATGCGTTTCCTACAAGGTTCTACTTTTTGATTAGCTTCTTTAAAACACTTCCGCCGTTTTTAAAACAAAAAGTTATTAAAACCCTCTTTCATTAATATTAAATAGATAAAATTTTGCATAGAAATAAAATGTGAAAGTTATATATGGAAAATACTCAAACAATAGATAGCGTCTGCACTTATTGCGGCGTGGGGTGCGATATAGCGGCACATGTAAAAGAGAACAAGATTCAGAAGATTTTTGCACACAAAGATGGCGTCGTCTCACAGGGAAAACTCTGTATAAAAGGGAAGTACGGATTTGATTTTCTTGACTCAAAAGAGCGACTTAGAACTCCAAGAATAAAGAAGAGTTTTTTGGAGAAAAATCCTCTTATAAAAGAGGCTGTAGCATCATCTCTAAGAGAGTTTGACAACGTCTGGCACGAGAGTGATTTGGACGGCGCTACTACTGCGGCTGCCATGAAACTTAAAGAGATTCAGGCTAAATATGGGCGTAAAAGCATAGCTTCTATCGGAGGGGCTAGAACCTCATGCGAGAGTGCTTATCTCTTCCAAAAATTTACACGCCACACGCTAAACTCCCCGCATGTTGACAACTGCGCGAGAGTCTGCCACTCTCCAAGCCTAAAAGGGATGCGTACCACCATCGGTGAGGGCGCCGCAACCAATCCATACAATGACATCTATAACTGCGAGTTTATGATAATTTTCGGTTCAAATACGACTGAAGCACATCCAATCATCGCTAACCGCATAGTAGATATGGCAAGCAAGCATGACAACATGGCAGTTTTTGACGTCAGAGAT
>NZ_JAHYJB010000011.1 GCF_019429335.1 Sulfurimonas sp.
AGCAACAATTATGTACTCAATTTTTAAATACAACACACCATACAATTCTAAAAGAGTTTTAATCTCTAAATGATATTAAAACGGTTAGTTTTAACACTTGTGAAAACAATGAGTTTTTAAGGAACACGACCAAATAATATAAGCTTTTTTATAGTGCTTATACCTTTGTATTTGATCATCTGAGTATTTATGCTTTTTAAATACTCAAATAATGAAACACATTATCTATGTCTATAAAAAATAGCTATTGGTTTAAGCTATTCTTTATAGGATGGTTATCTTATTTAGACATTATAGATTTTTAATAGTCTATTTTGCATTAAGTGCATATCTTCCGCTTCCGAACATAAATATCAGGATCGACATTACAAGATATAAAAATGGAAGTTCAAAAGCAGGTGCGCCATGCTTGCCGAGGGTAAAAAGCGAACTTCCGTAAGCCAAAAATATTGCAACGCACATGTTAAACGCCAAAACTAAAGAGGCAACTCTTGCGTATGCTCCAAGCAGAATTAAAATCGGCACTATAACCTCGCCGACATATACGCCGTACGCCAAAAACTCAGGAAGTCCTGCACTAACACTCAAATGTTTCACTCCGCCTATGCCGTTGATTATCTTATCCACACCGTGGAATAGAACCATTACCCCCACACTCAGTCTTAAAATCAGTTTTGCTGTATCATCTATCATTTTTTTTCCTCTGCTTTCTTTTTTTTCTCTTCTCTAAATTTACAACTTCCCACACTTATCTCTTTGCCGGTTTTTACAACCTCTTTTATATACTTTAACGTGCCCTTAGGGTCTGCATCGCCAATCTCCTCTGTTATAACCTTTAACAGCTCCGCTTCGTTTGTTAATGTCCAATTTTTTTCATAACTGTACTGCGTCTCTATTAGCATAATTCATCCCTCACTCTTATTCTCTTGCTTATAATAATATCTAAAAATTTAAAAATATAGTTTCTTTAAAACTGCAAAAATGCACTTCTACATGTAGATTTTTTCATACACTTTTTACACAATATAAACTTAAGTAATCCTCAATATAATTTATTTAAATCAAAAAGAGAATATTTTTGGATATAATTCGCTAAATACTTTAGGGGACGGTGCCGTGTCAGACTTGACATGCTTGTATCAGCTCCTATTTAAAGGAAAACGATGCAAGAAAATGCACAAACACAAATAGAAACAGAAGAAAAGTTAATCACATTTGATGATTTAGGATTAAAAAAAGAGATACTTAGAAGCGTCAAAGATGCAGGTTTTAAAGTTCCAAGTCCAATTCAAGCGGCAGCAATACCGTTTGTATTAGCAGGTCGCGACATTGTCGGACAAGCCCACACTGGTACAGGTAAAACTGCGGCTTTCGGGCTTCCGGCATTAAACAACATAAACCCAAATGATGGTGTCGGCCTTTTGGTTATCACTCCTACTCGCGAACTTGCAACTCAGGTTAGCGATGAGCTTTTCAAATACGGAAGAAACATAGGCGCTAGAACCGTTACAGTTTACGGCGGCAGTTCTTACAACAGACAAATCGACCTTATAGAGAGAGGGGCAAGTGTTGTTGTTGCAACTCCAGGTAGACTTTTAGATATACTTAAAAAGAATCTTTTAAAGAATTTTGCTCCTAGTATTGTTGTTCTAGATGAAGCCGATGAGATGCTTGATATGGGATTTTTAGATGATATCAACGAAATCTTCTCATACCTTCCGTCAAACAGACAAACACTTCTTTTCTCGGCTACTATGCCAAAACCAATCAAACTTCTTGCAGAGAGAATTCTGGATAATCCTGAATTTATAAGTATCACAAAAGGTGAAACTACAAACACGGACATAAACCAAGAGTACTACGTAATTGATGAGCATGAGAGAGATGACGCAATCATCCGTTTAATGGATTCAGAAGGGTGCAGCAAGTCAATAGTTTTTTGTAGAACAAAAAGCGAAGTAGACAGACTCTCAAACGTACTTTCAAATGCAGGATATTTGGCAAACGGTCTTCACGGAGACATGGAACAGCGCCAGCGTGAGACTGTAATCAAAGGTTTTAAAAACAACGGAGTTAAAGTTCTTGTTGCTACAGACGTTGCCGCTCGCGGTATACATGTTGACAACATCTCTCACGTTTTCAACTACCATATCCCTTTTGATCCCGAGTCTTACGTTCACCGTATTGGTAGAACTGGACGTGCAGGAACTAAGGGAAAGGCTATCACACTTTTAACTCCGTTAGAATTTAAAGAGCTTCAACGTATTAAAACAAAAGTTGGAACTACTATAACTCACGCATTTGTTCCAAGTAAAAATGACTTGAGAGCTACAAACTTAAAAACTATTGTTACTACAATCGAAGAGCAGAAGATTTACGATGAGGCACACCAAGTTCTTGATATGTTAAAAGAGGATATCGATGAAGCGACGATTATGTTTAAACTTGTATCTATGATACTTGACAAACAGACTATCCAAGGTCCAAATAGTATCGGTATTCCTGCTGAGAAACTGGCAGCAATACTTGATCGCGCTAGCAAAAGAGGCGATAATAGAAGTGGCGGTCGCGGCGGTTACAAAGGGACAAGAAGTCGTTCGGGAAGTGGAGACAGAAATCGCTCAGGAAGCGGCGAAAGAAGTTCTCGTCCAAGCGGCGGCGGTTACCGCGGAAACAGCTCTACTGGTGAAAGAAGTCGTCCAAGCGGAGATAGAAATCGCTCAAGAACTAGAGACTAAAAACCGCTACAAATATTAACCCGAAATCTCTTTCTGGTTATATACAACTCCGTCTCTGCACTTAATACAAAAATCTTTATACTGTTTTGATATTTTTACAAATTCATTGATAACTTTCAGAGAGTATCGGTCTAATTGTATCTCATGTGAAAACAAAAAGAGCGCAATGATGCTCTTTCTAACAAACAATCCTGATTTACTTATTGTAGACTTGAGGCTGGCTGATGGTGACGGCAAAGAGTTTATCAAACAGATAAGAGAGATATCAAAGATTCCAATTCTCTTGCTCTCGGCGAGACATGACGAAAAAGAGATAATCGCCGCACTTGATTTTGGAGCAGATGGCTATATTACCAAGCCGTTTTCTATCAACGAACCCATAGCAAGAGTAAGGGCAGAAAGCAATGATGAGAACATATTAGAGAAGATTGTTTGTCGCAACTTAGAGATTGATATTGCTTCAAGGGATATCTTTTTTAAGAGAGAAATGAGGCAAAGGCTACCAAAACGAGATGCAATACCTCAGAACCTATGTAGATACTCTAAGAAAAAAGATAGAAGAGAGTAGCACAAGACCCTTGCTGTTTTAAAAAACTAAAGAGGCGCTTTTGTAATGGCAGAGAGCTTTTCGTTAATATCAAAAATCCTTGATCTGATGTCTGTTACACCAAAACTTTGAACTCTTTTTGTGTGCATATCAAGATATGCCTCTAATGCAGGCAGATTTTCAAATACGTATATTCCGCCCGCCTCTTTTGTCTCTCTGTTCTCGGTCCAAATCTTCCAAATCAAGCCCTCCTCCTTAGCAATCGAGTGAGCCAAATCTTTAAATCCCTCCGCCATCTCTTCGCCTGTCGGGCCATAATATGGGAAATCTATCTGTAAAAGCAGCATTGTTATTCCTTTTTCAAAACAGTACCAAATTTAGACCTAAATAGCCATAAATGAAGAGGTGTCATACAAATAAATCTGATATAATTTGCCAAAAAAAGAGAAAAAATGATTATCTATGAAGAGAGTGAACTATATATTGAGAAAGAGCAGAGCGAAATTCCGTGGCTGAAAATCTTCACAAAAGAGCCTTTCTTAGAGCTAGGCGATGTTCCAAAAGAGCTACGCACGAGACTTTGGGAGGTTTTTGACGTTATAGAGCATGAAATGAGAGAGTATTACAATCCCAAAAAAATAAATATGGCATCTTTTGCAAATATGCTTCCAAGAGTTCATATACATGTAATGGCGCGATTTGAGAATGACAGCTACTTTCCAAACCCGATGTGGGGAGAAAAAGTGAGAGAGTCGAAGTTGAATCTACCGAACGAGGAAGAGTTTTTTAAAAGAGTTAGAGAAGCTCTTCATAAATAATTTTTAACCTAAGCTCACTCACTTGAGTCTAGCCGTGGGTGCCCCAAAATAGAAAACTATTTTGACCCTTCGGTTGCAGAATCGTTCGTTTAGCTTGTTTTAAAAATATATTTGAATGTGATTTTACAAAGCAATTTCTGTATAAATAAAATAGATAATTTTGTTCTAGTTTGAGGCGGGATTTAATTTTTTTTGAGGAGTTTACTTATTGTAAATGACGAAAAATAAAACTAAAGCCCAACGCTAAAATCGGACAAAAGTATCATTTTAGAAGAGTTATTTTTTAACTGGGGAGAATGGGACTAGAGCCGAACCCCACGTTAGTCCCCCTCCAAAAGCATCAAGCAGCATTAGCTCGCCGTCTTGCAATCTTCCACTCTCATAAATATCATTTATCGCCATTGGAATAGAAGCGCCTGAAGTATTTCCATACTTCTCAACAGTTAAAACAACCTGCTTATCATCCAATTTTAAAGCATCGCCTACGGCTTTTATAATTCTAAGATTTGCCTGATGCGGCACAAAGTGTTTAACATCAGAAGCTTGGATATTGTTCTCTTTTAAAATCTCTATAACATCTTTTGTGAGAGTTTTAACGGCAACTTTAAAAGTTTCGTTTCCTTTCATCTGCATATAACAGCTTGTAGCTTCCTGCTCCAGAGCATCGTGTGCAGAACCGCTTCCGCCGTTTGGCGACATAAGCAAGTCTGCAAATTCACCGTCTGAGCCAGTATGAATATCTATAATTGCTTCTTCTTTGTTATCTGTAGTGCTGATTACAGCAGCACCTGCCCCATCGCCAAAAAGTATGCATGTTCCTCTGTCGCTGTAGTCGGTTATGGATGAGAGTTTTTCAGCACCGATTAGTAGAACATTCTTTTTCATACCAGATTCTATAAAAGCTTTTGCTATTGATAAGGTGTAAACAAAGCCTGTACAAGCTGCAGAGATGTCAAATGCAGTTATATTTCCAAGCCCCAATTTTGTGCTGATAATAGTAGCGGTAGATGGCATGCAGAAGTAGTCCGGCGAGATAGTCGCGCAGATAATCATGTCTATTTGACTTTTATCAAGACCGCTTCTCTCAATAGCCAATCTAGCGGCTTTTACGCCCATATCGCTTGTAAACTCATCATTTGCTGCTATACGACGCTCTTTAATGCCTGTTCTTTTAGTTATCCACTCATCCGAGGTGTCAACCATTTTTGCAAGATCATCATTAGAGAGTACTTTGCTTGGAGCGTAAGCTCCAATAGAGCGAAATGCAGCATATGCCATTACTTTTCCTTGTTTTTTAGCGTTTCAAGTCTTTCTACTATGTGCGCATTTACGCCCGTATCAACATAGCGAATTGCCTGAAAAATTGCATTTTTAATTGCTTTTGGATTGCTTTTTCCATGGCTTACTATTGCGCAACCCTGAATACCGATAAGCGGAGCACCGCCGATTTCAGCATAATCCATCTGTTTTTTAAGCAGTACAAACACTTTTCTCATAAGAAGCGCACCCGTAATTGCTATAGGTGATTTTCTGATGTAATCTTTAATCAGTCCACTGATTGTAGAAGCAACACCCTCAGAAGCTTTAAGCACAAGATTTCCGACAAAACCGTCACAGACTATAACATCGCAACTTGCATTGAAAATATCACTGCCTTCAACATTTCCCTTAAAGCCTTTATACTCCTCAAGAAGTTTAAATGCAGCTTTTGTAAGCTCATTGCCTTTTGAGTCTTCTTCTCCGTTTGCAAGCATACCGATTGAAGGTTTGTCTATCTTAAACATATCCTCGGCATAACAGCCACCCATTACGGCAAACTGCGCTAAATGTTCAGGCTTTGAGTCAACATTTGCTCCGACATCAAGTATAACGGATCTGCGAGCGCTTTTTGTTGGCATAAGTGCAACAAGCGCAGGCCGCATAACGCCTTTTAGTCGTCCAAGTCTCAGAGTTGCCAAAGTCATAGTTGCCCCACTGTGCCCAGCAGAAACTACACCATGAGCTTCACCATTTTTCACAAGCTCTATAGCTTTATAAATCGAACTTTCACTTCTTTTTAGCGCATCAGTAGCCGCATCATGCATTGATATAACGTCATCAGCTTCAACTATGGAAATCTTATCTCTATAACGTTTTGGTAACAGAGGTAAAATTTCTGATTTTTTACCTACAAGAATAGGAATGAAAAATTTTTGTTTGAGAGCCTGAATACAGCCTTCTATAATCGGCTTAGGACCGAAGTCCCCGCCCATTGCGTCAATAGCAATCTTTACCATTGACTATTTATACTCACCAGTCGTTGGGTTAATATGGTGTGGAAGCTTGTAAGTTCCGTCTTTATCTTTAACCGGACGAGCTAGAGAGATCTTATAGTGAGTTCTTCTTTTCGCTGCGCGAGAATGAGAGACTCTTCGTTTTGGTACTGCCATAATAAATTCCTTTCTTTTTTGTTTTGTTTATAGTGCAAATGAGCAAACCCCATCTTGCTACGCTGCCGCTATGGCACTTTAGTCTTGCCTCTTTCGAGGCAGAAACCTTACTTAAAACACTTCTTGTTCAGAAGCACCATTTTTCTTACAATCAAGGCAGCTGATATAGTCGCTTCTAATAAGTTCAATTTCGGAGTTCATCAACTCTTCTAGGTCGGCTATGGAATCTAAAGCTTCCACAACATCTAAAAGAGACTCTTCACTCTTTTGATAAATGCCATCTGACATGAAAAACTCTATATCCTCATCCACATCAAGCATAAACTCATTAGCACAAATGTCACAAACTGCATCAATTTTGCCACTTAACTCTGCTTTTAGCAAAATTAATTTGTCGGCATCATACTGTAAATAACCTTTAAAAGTTATTTCATTAGACTTAACTTCAAAGTCCAACGGCGTTTTGTTGACTTTTTTAAGAGATACTTTCAACAGGTCTGCTTAAGAAATTTCTCTCTCAGAGAAAAAGAATGCAATTTCTACAGCTGCATTCTCGGCAGAGTCACTTCCGTGAACTGCATTAGCATCTATGTTTTCGGCAAAATCTGCACGAATTGTTCCTGCCTCAGCCTCTTTTGGATTAGTAGCACCCATAAGCTGGCGGTTTTTTATTAGCGCATTTTCACCCTCAAGTACAGAAACAACTACTGGACCGCTAATCATAAAATCAACTAAATCACCAAAGAAAGGTCTCTCAGAGTGAACTGCGTAAAAAGCTTCTGCATCTGCGCGAGAAAGTTGCATCTTTCTTGTTGCTGCTATTTTTAGACCATTACTCTCAAAACGATCTAAAATTTTACCGATAACACCTTTTGCAACGGCATCTGGTTTTATTATTGATAGTGTGCGTTCCATCAAATCTCCTATTAAATATATAAAATTAGAGTGGAATTGTACCCAAAAAAGAATTGATTTGAAGTTAAAAAGAGAAATTTGCCGATAAAGATGTTAAAGTGGATATCACAAAGCGTAAAACTGCTTTGTGAATTGATGTAGATTAATCTACGATAGACTTGCCGATTCCGCGCATGCTCTCTGGAATATCTTCACGGTGTGCCGGGCTTTCGCCTACAGCGTCCCAAGTAATACATCCCTCTGTAGGACATGCAGTAGCACAAGCCGGTTCGTCATGATGACCGACACACTCTACACATTTATTACCGTATACGTAGTAAGTTTCCTCACCTGTTGGGTTATCATCCTCATCTACGATTGCCTCAACTGGACACTCATCAATACAAGCGCCGCAGTTGATACATGTATCGCCAATAATTACTGCCATAGGATTCTCCTGTTTTTAATATTTCGAAGTAAGTTTAACAGAAGATTTTTAAAGATAGCTAAAATATCTTCTGTTAAACTCCGATAAGCTAGTTTTGTTACACTTTATGGGTAAAAAACCAACTTTTATAAATTAGATTGATAATAGTTATTAAAGTCCCAAGTACTTTTTAATATCATCGACTCTGTCTGTTCTTTCCCATGTAAAATCACTCTCTTCTCTTCCAAAGTGACCGTAAGCAGCAGTTTTTCTGTAAATGGGGCGAAGCAAATCCAGAGATTTTATAATACCTTTTGGAGACAAATCAAACAGTTCTTTAACGCATTTCTCTATCTTTTCTTCATTCACAATAGCAGTCGAGTGCGTGTTTACCATTATAGAAGTCGGTTGAGCTATGCCTATCGCGTAAGAGACCTGTATGGTTACCTTGTCACATGCGCCCGCTGCAACCAGATTTTTTGCGACATGTCTTGCAGCATAAGCAGCGCTTCTGTCAACTTTGGTCGGGTCTTTACCTGAAAATGCTCCGCCGCCGTGAGGACAGCTTCCGCCGTAAGTATCAACTATGATTTTTCGCCCCGTTAGCCCTGCATCTCCCTGAGGACCGCCGATTACAAATTTTCCTGTAGGATTTATATGAAAGATTGTTTTATCGCTCATAAGTTCTGCAGGAATAACATGCCTGATAACCTCTCTGATTACATCCTCGTGAATTTTCTCTTGAGAAATCTCGGGAGCATGCTGCGTAGAGACAACAACAGTCTCAACGGAGACGGGCTTGTCCCCTACGTATTTGACACTGATTTGCGCTTTGCCATCAGGACGAAGATATGGGATTATTCCCTCTTTGCGCACTTCTGCCAATCTTTTAGTCAGACGGTGAGCCAAATATATCGGAAGCGGCATAAGCACATCAGTTTCACGGCAGGCATAACCAAACATTAGACCTTGATCTCCCGCTCCAATCTCTCCGTCAACTTGGTTTACACCCTGATTTATATCAGGCGACTGCTCTCCAACTGCATTTAAAACCGCAGCAGAGCGGTAATCAAAGCCGTATGTAGCGTCCGTATAGCCAATCTCTTGAACAACCTTGCGGACTATCTCTTGCATCGGCGCGTATGCCGTAGTTTTGAGTTCGCCTGCTATTATACAAAATCCGTTTGATACCAAAGTCTCACATGCAACATGCGCAGAGGTATCATGTTCAATAATATAATCCAGAATTGCATCGCTAATCTGATCTGCCATCTTATCAGGATGCCCCTCTGTTACAGACTCTGAAGTAAAAATATACTCTTTTAGAGTAGAAGCTTCTTTTGTCATCGATTTTCCTTATCTATAAATCACCGTAAGTATATCAAAAAAGCCGGTAAGTTTTATTGCTTGGATTTTCATTAGTATACTTTATGTTAAAATTTTGCAAATTAACCAAAAGGACATTTACATGTTAGTAACAAACCCGGCTCCGGATTTTACTGCAACAGCAGTTTTAGCTGACGGCTCAATAGTAGATAATTTCAAATTATCAGAAAATTTTGGAGAAAAAGGTACAGTTTTATTCTTTTATCCACTAGATTTTACTTTCGTATGTCCATCTGAAATTATTGCGTTTTCACACAGAATTGAAGATTTCAACAGCCGCGGCGTAAACATTATCGGTGTTTCAGTTGACAGCCAGTTTTCACACTTTGCTTGGAGAGAGACTCCTGTAAATAGCGGTGGTATCGGCAGAATTAAGTATCCCCTTGTTGCAGACTTGACAAAGCAGATTTCTAAAGATTACGATGTTCTTTTTGGCAACTCGGTTGCTCTTCGCGGCTCGTTCTTGATTGACGCAAAAGGCACTATTCGCCACGCCGTAATCAACGACCTTCCGCTTGGAAGGAACATTGATGAGATGATTCGCATGGTTGACACCATGCAGTTTACTGACGAGCACGGCGAAGTTTGTCCTGCAGGTTGGGTAAAAGGCGATGAGGGTATGAAAGCGAGCACAGAGGGTGTTGCAGAGTACCTTGCAAAACATGCGAACGAGCTATAATAAGTTCTAAAAACCAACGAGCCGTGCTTGCATGTTTGCACTGCGGCTCTTTGGTAGATGTGCAGCATATATAAAGCTAGACAGAAACGGCATTCAATAACCTACTCTATACTAGAATTTCCACTCCTCTAATTTTCATTATTGTTGTAAAATAGTCAAATGAAATTATTATTTACAATACTATTTTTTCTTACAACAATCACAGCCGATGAGACGAAAGAGTTTCGCGTCGGTGTCTACGACAATCCCCCAAAAATATTTTTAAACCAAAATAATAGAGCATCAGGCTTCTTTGTCGACATATTAAACGAGATAGCAAAAAGAGAGAATTGGCGACTCAACTACGTAAAGTGCGAATGGAGAGAGTGCCTTTTGATGCTTGAAGATGGCAGGCTTGATATTATGCCAGACGTTGCATATTCCAAAGAGAGGGAGAAGCGTTTCAGATTTCAAAAAGAGGTTGTTCTCTCAAATTGGTCTATAATTCTAACAAATAAAAAAAGCAAAATATCATCGATTTTAGATCTTGACAACAAGAAGATAGCGCTCCTTAAAAACAGCATCCAGCACGAACAAATAAAAGAAATTTTTGAGCTATTTGATGTAAAACCTATTTTTATCCTTACAGAGAGTTATGAAGAAGCATTCTCCACAACGCTAAAAGGCAAGGCGGATGCGGTAATGGTCAACAGACACTACGCAGAGCTAAACAAAAGCAAGTTTGACCTCAAGCATACAGACATTCTTGTAAATCCTGCTGCACTGAAGTTTGCCTTTTCTAATTCTGAGAACACTCAAGCCATAATAGATAAAATTGATATGCATCTAAGAGAGCTAAAGAGCGACAAAGAGTCAATCTATTACAAATCAAACGAAAAATGGCTTAAAGAGAAAGAGAGTTTTCACATTCCGACATGGCTATACATAACATTTATAATCATACTTGCGATAGTCGTACTGCTAATTACAGCGGTCACATTTTTTAAATACATGTTAAATAAAAAAACCAGAGAAGTTATAGAGAAAACCGAAAAATTCCGCCAGCTTGAGGAAGAGAAGGTGAATGATTATCAAAAAATTCTCTACGCGCTAGTCTTAATGATAGAGCAAAGAGACTCATATACGGCAGGCCACTCTGGACGTGTTGCCAACTACTCTTCAATGATAGCAAGAGAGATGGGATATAGCGATGATGAGTGTGCATTGATATATAAAGCCGGGATACTTCACGATATCGGAAAAATCGCAACACCGGATTCGGTTCTGCTAAAACCGGACAAACTCTCGGAACTTGAATATGACCTAATAAAAGAGCATGTAATTGTCGGTTATAAAATACTTCGCGATGTTCCAATGTTTAGAGATGTTACAAAAATAATAAAACATCATCATGAAAGATATGACGGAGGCGGATATCCAGATGGACTGATCGGCAATGAGATTCCGCCGCTCTCAAGAATTATGATGGTTGCTGATGCTTTTGACGCTATAACCACAAACAGAATATACAAACATAAAAAAAGCGTCCATGATGCGCTAATAGAGATAGAATCTCTGAGCAAAATACATTATCACCCAGAAGTTGTTAAGGCTGCGCTCAAGGCTCTCTCTGACCTAGAGATAGCAGATGAGATAAACCAAAATCCTATAACGGCAATTGAGCAGCAAAGATTTGCCTACTTCTATAAAGACGCTGCTACAGAGCTATATAACATAAAATTTTTGGAGGCGACCCTCTTAGGAAACAATAACCATGCTAGATATGACCAGATGGTTATAGTCTCTTTGCATAAATTTGACATATACAATAAAAAATATGGCTGGGAGGTGGGAGACAAAGCTCTTAGAGAGTTTGCTTCTCTCCTTCGCGAGCTATTTAATGATGCTTTGATTTTTAGAGTAAGGGCAAATGATTTTATAGTTCTATTAAAGGATGAGTTTAAAATGACAACTCAAAAAGATGAAATCGGGCAGTTTACACAAAAGAGAGAACTTGAGTTCAGCTTTAATGTTTACAACCTTAAAAAAGATAAAATCAACTCATATAATGATTTGAAAAAGGTTCTATAACCTCTTGCTAAAGTCCAAAGCTTTATAATTTACAAAAACTATATCTCTCCACTGCTTTTTTGGAGCGATTAAGTTTAGACGTTTAGGGTTTGAGCTTCTGGAAATCGCCACATAAAACTGCGAGGGGGCAAAAATTTCGTTTGTCTCTATTATCAAATCCACAATAGACATGCCTTGCGATTTGTGGATTGTTATTGCATATGCTAGCTTTATAGGATACTGATAGATGCTAAAAAGAGTCTCTTGGAGCACCTCTTTTTTTCCGCCCACACTCTTCTCTTTCCAGACCTCTTTGCTTTGAGCTACAGTCTCAAGCTTTACAACAACGCCGTCTCTTTTTTGCACATAAACATAGGTTGCGTCAATATTTACCACAACTCCGCGCTCGCCGTTAAAGTAGTTCCAAGAGTTTCTTGTAAAAAGAACGGGAACGCCCACTTTTAACTCCAGCTTTCTCTCAATCCTCGCATCATCCATAAAACGCTCTATCTCAAGCTCTTTTACACTTTTTACATGTCGGATTATTCCAGCCTCTTTAACATGCAGATCGCTATCAACAAACTCCAGCTGATTTTTATTATGAAGTGCTGCGGAGTTGTTTTTTCCAAATAAAAATGTAAATTCGCTCAAATCCTGCGGCAGAGGTTTTATAAACTCATTTAAAGAGTTGTGCACATCTTCATCGACAATGCCGTCTCTTACATGTGACAAAAGTTCTATAAAATCTCTGTCATCTGTTCTGTATATGTGTGTGAGCTCTATGGTGTGAAATGCAAATCTCTCCCATGAAGCGCCCTCAAACGCAAACCTGACCTCCGCATATCCGCGTACAACCGGAGGAAGCTGAAGAAAATCTCCAACAACCAAAACTGCACCCTTAAAATCAGCCTGTTTAAGTCTTAGCTCTATCATATCAAGCAGAGTATCGCTTACCATGGAAATCTCATCTATAACAATCAAATCCATGCTTGAGACAAGCTTTTTAACTTTTTTGCTAATCTCCATTTTGCCATTAAGTGAAAGCTCTTTTAAATTTCCTGCGATTCCAAAATCCAAAAAACTGTGCAGTGTTTGCCCGCCTATAAGTGTTGCAGCCATTCCGGTAGAGGCAAGCTTTGCGACTTTTTTCGCCTCCTCCTCATAAAACTTTATGACATCTCTTGTTATTGTCGTCTTCCCGACACCGGCTCCGCCGGTTAGAAAAACGTTCTCTTTGGCTTTTAATTTTTCAATAATATCTTTCAAATAATCCATAAAAAATTATACTATAATATCAAAAAATTTATGAGGATATTGCGTAATCATGGAGAGAATACTAGTAGTAGAAGATAATAAAACCTTAGCAAAATTAATAGCAAAAAAACTAAGTACAGAGCTTGATTTTGAAGTAGACGTTGCTTACAGCATGTCCGAGGCAAAGTTGTTTTTTAAGAGATACAAATATTTTTTGGCTCTTCTTGATTTAAATCTCCCAGATGCCCCAGACGGCGAGATTGTAGACTATGCGATAGAGCATAAAAACCGCGTAATCATACTAAGCGCAAAAGTGGACAAAGATTTCAGAAACAATATGCTCAAAAAAAATATCATAGACTATGTCAACAAGAGCGGCGTACACGATGTAAACTACGTTATTCAGATGATTACGAGGCTTCATAAAAACCAAAATCACACAATTTTAGTCGTTGACGACTCTTTGGTGTTTAGAAAACAGCTCCAAAATATGCTTGAAAATATGTTTTACAAAGTGATTGCGGTTGCTCACGGCGAAGAGGCAGTCGGGATTTTAGAGACAAACCAAAATATCAGTCTGGTACTAACAGACTACAATATGCCCGTTATGAACGGACTTGAGCTAACCTCTGAGATAAGAAAAACATACTCCAAAAACGACCTTAGCATCATCGCCATCTCCTCAAGCCTAGATGACGACACAACAGCTCTTTTTTTAAAAAACGGTGCAAACGACTACATCAAAAAACCATTCTCCAAAGAGGAGTTTTCATGCCGCATAAACAACTCAATAGAAGCGCTTGAAAATATACATGCCATAACAAACCACGCCAACCGAGACTTTTTAACAGGACTTTATAACAGAAGATACTTTTTTGCCGACATGCAGAGCTATTTTGAAAAAGCGTTAAAAGAGAATGAAAGTTTTGCGATTGCGATGATAGATATTGACAATTTCAAGAAGATAAACGACACATACGGCCATGAGAACGGCGACAAGGCTATAAACAGCGTGGCAGACATCTTAAGAGCAAACACGAGTCAAAACGACATCGTCTCAAGGTTTAACGGGGAGGAGTTTTGCGTGGCGCTTAAAAATGTATCCTCCGACAAAGCGCTTGAGATTTTTGAAAAACTTAGAGAGAAAGTGCAAAACTCAGTGACGACCTCAACTAGAGGCGAAGAGATAAGATTTACTATCTCTGCGGGTGTTGTGATTAACTATGAAGATACGCTAGAAGAGAGCATAAATCAGGCGGATATGCTTATTTATGAAGCGAAGCAAAACGGTAGAAACAGAATTGTGCACAACTAATCTCTGAGTATTATAACCTCTCCAAAGGGCACATCCGCCTCTTTTGGAGATACCCATTTTACGGTGTAATTTGGCTCCTCTTTTGGAAAAACACCCTCCAAATCGCTAAAATATATAAGCAGTTTTACATCCTCCAACTCACGCTCTGCAAACTCAAACACCGGTCTAAAGTCAGTCGCGCCGCCGCCTTTTATCTCGACCTCTAAAATATCGCCACTATAAAAAGTTTTATGCAGAACTATTTTATCATCGCATAAAAGCAGCTCTATCTGGTAGTTTGAAATGGTATTTGTGAGAAAATTAAACTCGTTTAAAAACTCTCCTAAAAGTTTCTCATCGACTGAACCTGAAGTATCAATCGCAATGACAAGGTTAAATCTCTGACTCACAGATGAGGGAATATATAAGTTCATGTGTAGAAATTTTTTGCTTGGAGGAAGCAGCGTATAATCATCTTTGTGAAACCGCTCTAACGCGGCTTTTAGCTCATCTCTCCAGTTTATTTTTCCATTACATGTAGGTTTAAAAAATCTCTCTATAGAGCTTGGAGCTTCACCATTTTTTATCTCCTCTTCAAAGACCGCCTTTGCAAACTCATCATATAGCTGCTCCTCAAAAACCTGCTCCTCTGAGGAGTTTTGGTTCTGTATATCGTCAATATCATCAGCCTCGTACTCAAGCTCGTCACGAAGAATATCCTCTTGAAGAAAGGCGTAAATCTCTTCGGCATAAAGACCGCTGAAACGCTTTGAGTAGTGGGCTTCATCTGGACGCACAAGGTTGTTTTCAACCAACATGTCGTTTATGGCATAGTCCGTTGCCATCTGCCAAAGCCAGCCGCTTCTGCCATTTTTTCTGCTCTCATGTGTAAGTGAAGCATGCATCGCTCCGTTTGCGAAGACGAACTCCATCTCTGCGGATGTAAGCCTCTCTAAAAAGTCGCTGTTATACTCAAGCTTTATGCCGTTGCTCTTAAAGCTCTGTATGTCGTCATTTTTTACCAGTTCCAGCTTTGAAGCGATTGTTCCAAAGAGTGGATAATCTACTAAAAGTTTGGCTTTTGCCTGAGAGATTTTATGTTCTAGCGACATCTGCTATCCAAGAAGATAAGAAAACTTCTTGACCCACTCTTTGAATGTATCAGAGTGCTCCATTCTGACACCGCCTCTTTGCAAATCCTGAACTATCATTACCGCAAATTCACTCTTTAATTCAAGCGTATATCTTAGAATATTTTCCAGCCTCTCTTCGTTTTCATTTTTCAAATATCCGCTCACAAGTCCCGTACTCAGTGCATAAAGAACATCCACCTCATCGCTGTATTCGCGGCTGCTGCCATTTAAGATAGCTTCAATATCCGGCAGTCTGAGTGCAACCTTTGCAAACGCCAAAAAAGAGACTGCAACGTCACGCCCCACGGCTCCGCTTATAGTGTCCAAAAGCAACTCTTTTGTAATCGTACTTTTTAGTATCTTGTCCACATACTCCCAGCTTCTAGGAGTTGCGAAGCTTTTTATATCGCTCTTTGCATCAAAAGTGAACAGATGCTCACTTCTATATGAGATGTAGGAGATTACTCTCTCATCAAGCCCTTTTTTGTATGCCCAAAGACGCCAATCTTGGACATCTACTTCCATCTCAAAGTGAACAAATCTGTTTGCCAGAGGACTTGGCATGCGGTAAGTAACACCCCTGTCCCCCTCACGGTTTCCAGCAGCTACTATCGCCCAGCCATCTGGAAGTTCATACTCTCCTACTTTTCTGTCAAGTATAAGCTGATACGCGGAGGCTTGAACACTCGGAGGAGCGGAGTTTAACTCATCCAAAAACAAAACTCCCTCACCGCTCTTAGGCAAAAAAGCCGGAGGCGCCCAAAGTGCGGTGTGCGACTCTTTGTCATAAAACGGGATACCTTTTAGGTCGGTAGGGTCCATAAGAGCGAGCCTTAAATCAATAAAACCGATGCCCATTTCAAAAGCAATCTGATTGACTATAGATGATTTTCCAATCCCCGGTGCACCCCATAAAAATGTCGGAACCCTCTGCTCTACCAGAGATTTTATAGTAGTTATTAAACTTGTTGCTCTCACACTTCCCATCCTATATTTTCTTGTTGTATATGTCTTCCAAACGACGCGTTCTCTTTTACGGCTCTTGCAAATCTTGAATCAAGCTGGAGCTGATACAAAATCTCCACAGGAGTGTTCTCATTTTTTGCTATCTCTTTAAGATATTTGCCCTCTTTATAGGCTTCTTCGAGTATCGCTACAGCTGTTTTTCTGTTTTCATACAGAGCCGATTTTATCTCTTCATTTGCACTCTCTAAAAGCAGATTTAAAATCTCCTCATCTATGTTGTTATTAAGTGCCAGAGCATACAAAATCTTCTCATCGTTATAATTTAACAGCTCTTTTTGCATCTTTGGAGTCAAGCTCTCATTGAGTGCCAAGCCAATTTTGTTTGCTTTAAAAAGTTCAAAAAGTTCATCACTCAACTCTATATTTTGAGCTACATTTCTTCCCAGTTTTTCATCTTTTAAAAACTCTTCTATTAACTCTCGTTTTAAATTTTTGTTTTGTGAGAGAGCCTCTAGCACATCGGGATTGTTGGTTTTGAAAAAGAACTCCTGCATCTCGTCATCGCAATAAATACTCATAGCAATTGCAACTTGAATTTTAGGATTCTGTTTTATCGGCTCAAGCAGTGAAATAGCTTTTAGAAGTTGCGTATTTTTTGTCTGCGAAACAAGATGTATAAAGCCTGTTGTTGCGTATTGGACATTGTGGTTTCGCTCTATATTTTCGTAAAATCTTAAAATAAGCGCCGCACTCACATCACGGTTGTCATCATTTTCAAAAAAATCTTCTCCGCCCCATTTGTACATCTTTAGAAGCCTAAAAAAAAGAGCATCACTAATCATGGAATTTTTTAAAAAGCTCTTGAGTCTCTCTTTATCGTGGCTGAGTTTTAAGCTCATCAAAAGCGTATCTGCATCTATGTGAGATGCAAGCTCTTTTTCCAAAACGTCTATGGAGACAAACTCTAGTGCCGTTCCATACTGCTCATATAGCGCACTGCTCGCATTTTGCTCATAGGGAGTCATCATCTTTCCCTCAACGACAACTGCCACGTTCTCACTATACTCTTTTGCTATGCCTATCTTGTGAAATCTCATCTGAGACTCAAACTCATCGCTGCTAAATGCACGGCTTTTGCCAAAAAGCAACACTGTTTTATCTTTTAATTCTTTTAAATTCATAAAGCAGATTATATCATTGGTTACACTCATTTGATATAATGCCCGACAACAAAGAAAAGGATTTTTATGAAAAAATTGTACGCCCCTTGGGAAAAGGTATTTAAAAAAGTAGCAACTCCTTTTGAAGAGTTTATACACGCACAAACCACTACCGGTCTCATACTTATGATAATGACCGTAGTGGCGTTAGTATTGGCAAACTCCCCCATAGCAAGTAGCTACGAGCACTTTTTTCATACATATATCAACCTCGAAGTAGGCTCTTGGAAGCTCTCTCAATCCATCCATCACTGGATAAACGACGGACTTATGGCCATCTTTTTCTTTATTATCGGACTAGAGATTAAAAGAAATATAACCGTAGGCGAGCTCTCAGATATAAAAGTCGCTATCCTCCCGATAATTGCGGCAATTGGCGGAATGGTCATACCTGCTCTTATATACCTAAGTATAAACGGAGGCTTAGATAGTGTAAGAGGATGGGGAATACCTATGGCAACCGATATCGCTTTTGCCATCAGCGCGCTGGTGCTTCTAGGCAAAAGAGTGCCCACTTCACTAGTTACTTTTTTAGTTGCTTTAGCAATCGTTGATGACCTTGGGGCAGTCGTTGTTATAGCTCTTTTTTACACAAATGAGATACATATGTTCTGGCTTGTTTTAGCGCTCGGAGCTTTCTTTGGAATGATGGTTCTTAATCGCTTTGGCATACATGCAGTACTGCCATACTTCATAGTCGGTCTTCTAATGTGGTACTTTATGCTCGAATCTGGAGTACACGCGACAATAGCCGGGGTTATTGCGGCTATGTCTATTCCATCAAGGCCCAAGTACGTACCTATAACCTTTGCAGAGCATACAAGCAGACTGCTTCATGAGTATGACAGCTACCCAATTGCGACTGATCATATGATGCATGAGAAGCAAAAAGCCATTCTTCAAAACATAAAAGATACCATAGATGCAGTAGGAACCCCAGCTTCAAGGCTTGAGCATGGGCTTCATCTGCCGGTGAGTTTATTGGTTATTCCTCTCTTTGCTTTGGCAAATGCAGGCATCTCTATAGACTTCTCATCAATAAATCAAAGCATAATGCAGCCTGTATCTTTAGGTATTATTTTTGGTCTTATAGGCGGAAAAATAGTTGGTATTGCGGGTCTCTCATGGCTTGCAATAAAGCTCAAAATTGCAACACTTCCGCAGAACACGACCATGAGCCAGATATTTGGCGTCTCATTTTTAGGAGGCATAGGTTTTACTATGTCTATTTTCGTAGCTGAACTTGCTTTTTTAGGGAACAGCGAACTTATATTTCAAGCAAAAATAGGAATTTTAGCAGCCTCATTGTTTGCCGGTCTTTTTGGATTTGTATGGCTTAGATATATAGCAAGTTCTTCAAACAAATAGTGTTATAATTTGACCCTCATTCAAAAAGGATACATTATGAAAAAATTATTTCTGTTTTTATCTCTAACTATCATTCTCTTCGCAAACGACGGCGTTCATGAGTTTGCTTCAAGTCAAGAGTGTCAAGCGTGCCACCCTAAAATCTATAAAGAGTATTACGGTTCTATGCATGCAAATGCGACACCCGACAAAGACCCGGTCCACAAAGCCGTGTGGGATAAACATCCGCATAATACGAAACTCTCTCAGTACTCTTGCGGCAAATGCCACTCTCCTGCTGCGGATAACTTAGACAAGATGCTTACAAAAGGTGCAAAGGCTATGCCCGACCCGGCAAATGCAACTCATCAAGAAGCCATCAGCTGTGCATACTGCCACCGCATAGAGGGCATAGAAAAACATAAACAGAGCAACACGAACATTATCTCAAAAGAGAAAGGGAGCTACTACGGCTCAACAAGAAGTTCACTTGATTCTCCATATCATAAAATCATAACCGATGAGAACGAGAACTTTAAAAATGGAAATGTCTGTGTCGGATGTCATTCGCATAACCTCAACAAAGCAGGACTAAATCTCTGTTCAACAAACGTAAATGATGAGATGAGCCAGTCAAACTGCGTAAGCTGTCATATGCCAAAAGTAGATGGAAGCTTTTCCTCCATCATAGAGACAAAAACACACTCTTTCCACGGTTTTGCAGGAGCACACTACAACTCTGACATGTTAAGCAAATATGTGAATATATCGATTCTTAGAAATATAGACCATTTTATAGTAAATGTCGACAACAGAAGCTCACATGCGCTTTTACTTCATCCTATGCGTGTGGCTGTTTTAAAGATAAACGTGCTGAGAGAGGGCAAAACCATAGAGCTTGAAAAAGAGGTTTTTGTAAGAGTGATAGGAAAAGACGGCAAACCTGCAATGCCGTGGGCAGCGGATACTACGCTTAAAGACACCATGATTCAAGCAAATGAAAAAAGAGAGGTAAAACGCGAGTTTAAACTTCAAAAAGGCGACAAGGTAAATGTAGTTTTAGGCTGGTTCTTGGTAAATCCAAAAGCTCTTAAATCTTTAGGACTTGAGAATGAAGAAGCAGCAAAAGAGTTTAAAATCTTTAAAAAGGAGAGCTTCACTTTTTAAATGAAATCTCGCAGCCGTTAAAGAGAAAGTCCAACTCGCTTGATGGCTCTTTGTAAAGCAAAGGGCTGTCCAAATCGACATACTTCACAACATCACGATAGGCAAACGCCAGATACAAGGCAATGTTTATGGAGTAAGGTCCCTCAAGCATAGAGCCGAGCATACATGCAATGTTTTTCTCTCTTGCATACTCCAAAATCTCCACGGCTTTTGTAACCCCGCCGCACTTCATAAGCTTTATATTTATCATGTCGGCACTCTTTGACTCCATGACCTTTTTGACATCTTCAAGAGTGAAAACCGCTTCATCTGCCAAGATGGGAATGTGTGAGAGCTCTGTTATTTTTTTTAGACTCTCCAAGTCAGAAGCGACAACGGGCTGCTCTATAAGTTCTATTTTTGCATCAAACATATTGCTTATAAAAAAGTGCGAATCCTCAAAACTCCATGCCTGATTTGCATCGACTAAAACCTCAGCTTGCGGCAGAAAGTTTGCGATTTTTCTTATAACATCCACCGCATGTAAAATATCGCTGCCGACTTTTACTTTGAGTATTGATATGTCAGCGTCATACGCCTTTTTCGCGTCCTCTAGCATAACATCCGCAGAGTTGAGGCTGATAGTCACATCCGTTTTTATAGGCGTAAAATCCTCTATGCAAAAATGCTCCGCCAGAGCGCGGTTTTTTTGTTTGACATGTAGAGATATAAATGCCATATCAAGTGCCGCTTTGGCACTTGAGCCGATGCTACATGTTGAGTGCAAAATCTCTAAAGCCTCTTTACATGTAAGGTGCAAAAACTGCTCTCTTACGCTCTCAACGGAGTTTAAAATTATCTCTATATCTTCACCCGTAATAGCCTTTGTAGCGGGCGCTTCACCGATGCCTACGTGTCCGTTTTCATCTTCTACATGTACTCTTATAAGCTCTACCTCCGAAGTCTCCCGCAAGGCAGTTTTGAATGGAGTTTTTAGTTCTATCTGTTTTACTTGGGTTGTGATTTTTAATACTTTCAAATCTTGCATTTTTTACCTCTTTAAAATAATCACTCTCCATATCCATACCAAAAAAACACCCTTACAACTATAAGATTTGTTTTGATAAAGCTTTTGTCATTTTGCATAGTTTTTTCCCAGACTACTTTTACTTCCCTTTTGCTAAAGAGTTCCAAACAAAGCTTTATGTCATCAAAATCTGCATATTTAAGAGCGTATTCTATCACTAAACTACTCCTTACTTAATCATATGTAATCTCTTTGCTTTTGCATTGTAGAGTTTCTCTATGTTGTTTAACTCATGTTCGTCTAGCTCACATACCAAGACTTAAATCTTCCCTGCAAAGAGGACCGACTCGTTTGTATTTACGGTTAAAATACATGCCATATCGTGAGTTGATTTTTTGTAATGAGAGTGAAAGATTTTGATTGGCGATTTTCATCAGCAAATGATAATGGTTGTTCATAAGAGGTAAATGAAAATATCTCAAATCCATACTCTTCACTTACCTCTTGTACGATTTCAGGAAATTTTTTAAAGTCATCATCTTCATAAAAAACAGTGTACTTAGCAATACCACGATTAACAATATGGTAAAAACCGTTTGCTCTATTCTTTGGGGTCTTGGCATGATTTAACTTACTTACTTTTTACCCGATTGCAGCGTAACATAGTTTTAGTAAAAAGTAAAACTCTGACCCGCTTTGTAAGGCAATATTAAAAATAGTTACCTCGTTGAAAGGTTGTTATACAACCACCGTTTAGTGGCTTCAACAACATTATAACCCCACCTTTGTTTTGCGTCCAAACATAATCAGCTGTCTCTGCTACAAATTCAAAAGCCTTCATCTCACTAGCATACGCAGTACATGATTTAGTAGATGTAATGACTGACGTTTTAGTCATAAAACACTTGCCAGCATGTGTTCTAAGTTCTACTTCTAGAAAAACAGAATCACCCTTACTTCCATAAGTTGCGGTAAGCTTTAGAGAATCATTCTTGGTATCATCAAACAATTGAGTATTGACACGTATATCATCACCACCAGCATTTTCAAAAGCTGACGTGATTGCTGCATCACATCCCATAAATCCCCTATCGTGCGCCTGCTTTAATGCAAACTGAATAAACTTTGAATCACCAGCATTACATGTCATTGCTGCTATCAATAAGGAAATTCCAAGTACAATTTTTTTCATATTTTTTCCTTTTTTATATAACCCGATTTGTATCGAGCATATATATTTACTGGAATAATCCACCTTTAGTTTCACCTTTTGCGTCAGATGTGATAAAGTTTTTTACAACACCATTTTCTTCAAAAACTATAACTAATGATTTGGTAGTATCATTTGTGCCTGCAACAAACCAATTTGCAACTGGAACATAACTTACAAGTTTCAAGTCTTTTCTAGTGTGAGCATATGTCCATTTTTCTAAAGAATTATTGTCGAAATCCGTTCTGTCTGGATCACCTAAAAGTGCTTTTATGTCTTGTTTTGTAGATTTGCCTTTTACAATTTTTGTATCAAGCTCACTCTTTTCCATTGTGCCTAAGTTCTCATTGCCTGTCTTTACAGCACATCCACTACTTAAAACTAAAGTTGCAACTAGCATCGATGATGCAGTTATTTTTTTTAGCATTTTATTACTCCAATTTGAATTTAATTCATAAAAAATATGAATTAAATATTATACAAAAAAATACTATAATGGCCTGAAAAATCAAGACAATTTTTTAGCCTAATTAATTTCCACCTCTGCTTGTTACTTTACCCTACATTTTTAATAAATTCTAGATAATTCAAGCGGGTCAGAGTTTTACTTTCAAAATCCAAAGAAACACTTTTATCTTCCGTAATAACTCTGCACTTCAAATCACTCAAATCAACCACTCATTTGAGCCTCTTTATATCATCTTCAAGCTCTTTGAGGCTCTCTGACTTTTGATTTCCTTTTTTGGCTATTTTATATTTTTCATATTCTTGATTTGATTTTTTAAGAGCAATTTGATGGCTGATTTTCCCTGCATGAGTAAGTAGTTCTCTACCATTTAGCGAGATGATAACATCAAGTCGTTCACACCACTCTTTCATAGTCATCGGCTTTTGTTGCATTGCCATCGTTTCGGCAAATGCCAAATATTGTTCTACTAAAAGCCCAAGGAGTTTTATCTCCTCTTCTTTTAAATAATTTTTAGCAATGCTGACATCTTTTTTTGTGATGCTTTTGCCTTCTTTATCAAACGACTGCATTCCAAGAAGCGGTAAACTCATATCAATTCTATTGTGTACAAGTTCTGCTGCTGTTTGCTCGGATACTGCCCAAAGAAGTTTGTTTTGGATGATTTTAAAAAACTCTATCGTTTTTTCATCTTTTGGATTGTAGTCTATGCTTGTCATATAAATATCTTTGATTTTTTGATAAAAAAACCTCTCAGATAATCGTATTTCTCTTAGTCGTTTTTGGAGTTCATCAAAATAGTTCATATTTGAACCGCTTTTAAACCTCTCATCATTAAGCACAAAACCTTTTGTGATGTACTCATTTAACTTCCCAGTTGCCCAAATCCTAAACTTTGTACCTTGAGCAGATTTAACACGAAACCCAACAGCGATAATCATATCAAGATTGTAGTATTCAACATCTCTTGAAACTTCTCTATTTCCTTCAATTTGAACTCTTCGGAAATTCCGAACAGTTGAACTTGGAGCTAGTTCTTCTTCATCGAAAATATTTTTTATATGTTCACTTATAGTTGATTTTACTTTACCAAAAAGTTCACAAATTTGAGCTTGAGATAACCAAATAGAGTTATCTTCAAACCGCACATCTACTTTTATATCACCGTTTTCATTTTGATAAATAAGCATTTGGCTCATTTTATGACTCTCTACCGCTACTAGCATCATACCATCCCCAACACAATTTTCATTTGCTTATCGACTTGCTCCATCTCATCATCACTTAATACGGTAAGTTTTTCGTTTATGATTCTTTGATTGTCTATCGTTCTTATTTGGTCGCAGAGTATTTCGTTAGAAGAGTCAAGTTTGTCTCTTTTTGTTACTCTAAATCTTAGAGGGTAGCTCTCATCTATGAGGTGTGTAGATAGAGGTAAAACAGTAGTTGTAGGATGTGCTATCTCGTTTAACATATCTGTTTGGTAGATAAGAATCGGGCGGAGTTTACCGACTTCATTGCCTTTTTTGGGGTTGAGATTCGCTAAGTAGATTTCGCCTTTTTTAAACATTGCCAAGCCCGTCACTCAATGTACCTTCAAACTCATTTGCTGCTTTTTTGGACTCTTTTCTCACCTTTAAAGATGCCTTTTTTATCTGTTGTTTTAGCTTCTCTTTTTCTAAAGTTTCTTTGTAGTTTATAACTGCGTTTCTGATAAGCTCACTTCTTGAAGTGCCGAATGTCGTTGCCATTTCATTTAGCATCGTAAAAAAATTATCATCTGCTTTAAGTGTTATCGTATGCATAAATACTCCTTTTAAGTATTATATAAATATTACTCTTTGTATTACCTTTAAGCCTTAACCAGCAATCCAAACCAAAATATTACCCACCGCCAAACCTCCGAAAGTTCCTATCAGATACCCCATAATCGCCATCAAAACTCCGACTCCGACAAGAGATTTGTTATACGCCGCAGCAAGAATAGAGGCAGATGCTACTCCGCCGATGTTTGAGAGTGAAGCGATGGCAATGCTGAAGAGGTCAAGTCTGAATATCTTGGCACCAGCGACCATGATAAGCGCATGAATAACTAAGATACAAAATCCTGCAAGAACATAAACTCCGACATTGCTGAAGTTCTCAAACAGCGCCTTTGAGCCTATAAGCGCTACTAGGATATAGAGCATAGATGTTGCCACTTCGCTTGAGCCGCTTATCTGTTTTAGCCTTGTAAACGAGCCTGCAACGCCGAGTATAGTCGCCAAAATAACCGTTGTCGTAGTGTAGTTTAGAACGACAAATCCGATTGAGGCTATAAGATTTACCGTGAACGCGACGAGTATTGCCAAAAGTATCAAAAGCCAGTATCTCTTTGCTCCGATGGTACATGCGCACCCTATTTCACTCAGTTTTACCATCTGTTCATGTGAAGAAGTAAAGCTATTGAACCTGTAGGCAAACGGGACTAAAAAAAGCAAAAACATTATCCAAAGAGTATAGTTTACACTGTCAACTATCAGCGCGTACCCAAAAGCCTCTTGTGAAACATTCAGTGCCGAACCCACCGCTATCATGTTTGCAACGCCGCCCATCCAGCTGCCGCTCAATGCTCCAAAAGCTGATGCCATTTCGGTGCCGAAATTAAAAACCGCAGATACGGCAATAAAGCCCAAAGAGAGGGAAAAAAGCGCTAAAAAATATGAGATGAGAAGTGATCTTCCAAGCTTTGCGAAGTGTCTAAAATCAATCTGCAGCAGAATCAAAAAAAGCATGGCGGGAAGCAGGTTCTTTTTTGCGTTTGAGTATATGTCATCTATTTCTTCATTCTGCTCAAATACGCCAAATGAAGCTAAAATCATACTCACTATATATATCATCACGACGGCAGGAATAAACTTGAAGATTTTAAATCTGGTTTTTTGCTCTGCGAGAGTTATCAACGCGACTAAAAGTGCGAGTAACGAGATGTAGATAAGAGGAGAACTAATCATTTGTCTCATTTGCGCAAGGCGCTACTTTAAAGCCCTCAATATTTGCTCGTAACTCATTCATAAAACGTACTGACGGGTCATCTTTAAATGTTCTGTAGCCGTCATCTACTTCAAGCCAAAGTTCGCTCCCCTCAAAACATCTGTACTCGTAATGACCGATAACGTACTCTATAGTATCAAAACGTTTTTTAAGCTCTTTTACAAGAAAAATATTTGCCTCCAACTGCTCTTTTGTGAGGTTGTCCTTAGAGTTTTGACCTCCGACATTCTCTATGCCGATAGAGTTGTAGTTCAGTCCTATGACATGTCGAGCCATAAAATCAAGCGGCATAAGTTGATGAATAGTTCCATCACGCTCAACCATAAAGTGAGTAGATACGTTAAGCGCGCCGCCCCCTTTTATGTCAGGTCTGTCGCTAGGCAGAGCTTCAGCTTTGAAACGTGAAAGTGAATCCGAAAAATCATCTATTGCTGTATGATGCACAACAACCATTTTAGGAACAATTTTGATATCTTTTACATCAAGATTGTAGTGTGTTTTTATATACTCTTTTGTAAGCTCAACTCTGACTTTAGAAAACTCTATGGGCGTTTGCTCTATTTTTAGCGCAAAAAGATAGATGGGAAGAAAAAGGAGCGATAAGAAAAATCTCTTCATTTAAGATGCCTCAAAAATTATTTAAGCGCAGTATCTTACAATAAATTTTATATACTTTTAATGGTTATCCATATAATATAGCAGTTATGAACCCAGATGAAATTATAAAACATAACCTACTCGCGGAGCCCCTGAGCCTTGATGCTCTAAAGCTTGCACGCGGCATATATAACACCCACATTTCTCTGGATGAGGAGTTTGAGATGGAGATAAAGATTCCCATATTTTACAAACTTCTAAACCTTCAGCCCTCAGAAGCATCAATAAACTATATTCAAGACCTCCTCGAAGAGCTGAACGAACCTCTGGCTATCAGAAATTTTGAGTTTAACAAAGAGAAGACGCAGCTTAAATTTGTCCAGTTTTGCTGCTATAAAATCGGAAATGAAAGTATAAAAATAGAGCTTAGCGAAGAGTATTTGCATGCACAAAGGGAATATATGTTAGACTGCTTTCTATTTTAAAACGCCAAAGAAAGTAATTTCTTTGGCTACGCTAACCGCTGTGGCACTAAAGCTTGCCGCATGAGCGGCAGATAATTTGAACATTACCAATAAAGACAGAACAAAAGGTAGAAATTTGGCAAAAAAATATATTCTTTTAGATACAGAAACAACGGGAACAGGTGATAGAGACAGGGTTATTCAGCTTGGCTTTATGGTTTTAGGCGCAAAAGAGATTGAAGTTCAAAATGAGTTTTTCAGCACGGACGTTCCAATAAACTTTGCCGCGATGGAAGTTCACGGAATCACTCCGGATATGCTTGAGGGAAAACCTACATGTAAAGAGAGTGAGTCGTTCAAAAGGCTTCAAGAGCTAAACACAAACGAGAACTACATCATCATACATAACGCTCCTTTTGATATAGCAATGCTTGAGAAAGAGGGTTTTAAAACGCAGATGAAAGTTATCGACACCCTTAGAGTCGCAAAACATCTTCTTCCTGACGAAGAGGCCCACAGACTCCAGTACTTCCGCTATAAAATGGGGCTCTACAATGATGAGCTTCAAGAGGCTGATGAGTTAAAAATCGTAGTAAAAGCACATGACGCAATTGGTGACGTATTGGTTTTAAAACTCTTCTTGAGCAAGCTCAAAGAGCTTGTCTTAGCGCAATTTCCAACTGAAAATCCGGTTGAGAAGATGGTTGATTTAACAGCAACGCCTATTTTGATAAAATCATTTAACTTCGGAAAGTATAAAGGCAAAACACTTCAAGAGGTAGCCGCAAGCGACGCCACTTATCTTAGATGGATGCTAAGCGGTATGGAGAATCTTGACGAAGATATGAAATACTCCATAAACGTGGCTTTAGGAAAATAATCCAAACAGCACAAACAGCACAAAAGCGATGCCCCAGCTTATAAAGACGTATGGCATCTGAGTGCTTGTATGCTCCACAAGGTCGCAATCACTCGCCATAGCAGATATGATAGTTGTATCTGAAATCGGTGAAGAGTGGTCTCCAAAAACACCTCCAGAGATAGCCGCACCAATACACAGCGCCATATTTGCATCCATTGCAGCCGCCATTGGAATAGCTATGGGAATCATTATGCTAAACGTTCCCCAACTTGTCCCTGTAGAGAGAGAAATAAGCGAAGCAATAAAAAATATAACGGCCGCCAAAAGATAAACGCTTAGATTTTCATTCAATAAAGAAGCAAGATAGTGCCCTGTTTTTAGTTGTGTCGTAATATCTCCTATACCAAAAGCAAGAAGAAGTATCAGCGCGATTGGAGAGAGTTTCAGTGCCCCTCTCAGTGCCGCTTCGCTCCACTCTTTTAAGCTCATGTTTTTTGTGCCGACAAAATAAAAGAGAGTAAATATAAGCGTAGTTAGCATCGTGTAAAATATAGCACTAGAACCACTCCCTTTTAATATATCTCCATCACCGGTTATATACAAAAAGAAAAAAACCAAAATAATCATCAAGATAATCGGAGCAACCATATAGTACATGCTAGCACTTTTAAGGCTTATAACCTCTTCATTTTTCGGCATATGCTTTGCGCGTTTCATTGCGCCTATATCTATGCTGAACCATATAAACAAAAAGATAACAACAAGCGCTGCCATCGAATAAAAATTGTATAAAACCGACTCTATTAAAATATCCATCGCATCAACATATATAACGCCAAGCGATATTTGAGTCGTAATTAGTCCAAGAAGAAGCGCTCCCCATCCGTTTATGATAATAAGCGAACTAACGGGAGCAGCTGTTGAGTCACAAACAAAGGCAAGCTTTGCACTGGGTATCTTGTATTTGTTGCAAAAGGGCTTGCCGACCGCACCTGCGATTAGAGAAGTTATTATTGATTCTATAAAAATAAATAGCCCGATAATATAGCTAAGCATCAGTGCAGCGCGCGGGGAGTTTACCAAAGAGAGCCTGTGCTGCATAAAATCTACAAACCCCTCAATTCCGCCAGACTTCTCAATAACAGCCATTATGCTTCCAACCAATACGGCGAATGCAAGCGTCTTTAATATCCAAGCTTCACTTAGCAGAGATTTTGAGAGTAAAAAAATAGACTCGGTTGATGATAAAAAAACAAAATCATTTAAAATAAAAGCGCCCAACACTATACCGCCAAAAAGCGAGAGCATGACATTCTTTGTATATAGCGCTACGATGATAGCAAGCAGGGATGGAAGAATGGAGAGTGCAGAGAGTTCTATGTTAATCCCATCAAAACTCTATAGATAGCAGAACTAAACCAGGTCTGCCGAAAATCTCTTTATAAGGGTCGCACTCTTTTTGTTTGACCTCTTTAAATCCAAGTTTTTTGTAATAAAGCAGAGTCTCTAACGAGCCTATTTCAACGATTGTCTGCGCAATACGGTAACCCTTTAGTCTAGCCGCAAGAAGGCTTTTGTGCATAAGCTCTTTTAAAATTCCAACGTCCATAAAACCCTCTAGCTCTTCCATGTAGTCAAAAATAAGAGTTCTGCTGTTTAGAGGAAAGCCGCAAATATCCATAAGTCCCAGATATTCGCCCTCTTCGCCGTTCACTCCAATCTCTTCAAGTGCTGCTAAAAAAGTCTCTCTTGTAACGAGTCTTGGCTCATAGCTCGCAAGCGAACCTACGCTTTTTCCGTCAATTTCAGCTATTAAAAAATTACTATAGTGGCAGTTTGATTTTGATGTTGTATTTGTAAGTTTTTCTAAATGTTTTAAAATCTGCTCATCACTCGTTGTTTTAAAAATCAAATCATATATACCGATTTTTTTGTCAGCTCTAGTGCTCTGTAAAATCATCTGTGCTAAGAACGGTCCGTCAGTGCTAGTAGCTTTTCTAATGTTAATACCCATAAATCTTTTTCCATTTTTTAAAAAAATTAAACTGTTTCATATTTTGGTAATAGTAACATACTTTATGGTAAAAAGTTTCTTAATTATTACAATTTGTCAAATCTTTCTTTTCGCCGCACAGCAGACAATATTGGTCGTTGGCGATGGTTATAATTCCACTAGAGCAGTTCTTGAGTGTTTTGAGGATAACAAAAAAATAATCGGGCCGATAGAAGTAAACCTTGGCAATAACGGTCTGGGCTTTGGACTCGGTAAAATAGAGCTTTCACACACAAAAGATACGCCGATAAAGAGAGAGGGGGACAAAAAGACGCCGATAGGAGTTTTTACTCTTGATGCTCTTTTTGGCTATAAAAAAGATTTAGATTTTAAGATGCCGTATCTTCATGCTACAAAAGATTTAATCTGTGTAGATGACTCTGACTCACAATTTTACAATCAGATTATAAAAAAACCTGAGATTCTACCTAAGAGTTTTGAAGAGATGAGAAGAGAAGATGCCCAATATGAACTTGGAATCGTAGTAGGACATAACAAAGAGCAGAAGAAAGAAGCTGGCTCTTGCATATTTATACATGTAGAAAAATCAAAAGGTTCACCGACGGCAGGATGCACATCTATGAGTCTCTCGGATATTAAAAAAATAGCGTCTTGGCTTGATAGGGAGAAAAACCCGATTTTGATACAGGCTACAAAAGAGCAGCTGGATGAAGTTTTAAAGCTTTATCCAGAGCTAAAAGAGTAATCTACTCCTCTTCTTTGCTCATATAATCTTTTGCAGTAATTCCCATCAAAGAGAGCCCTGTTCTAAGGGATAATGCAACCAACATCAGAAGTTTTAGAAGTTTTGCCTCATCCTCAGTTCCTAGAATTCTACAATCGTAGTAAAATTTATGAAGCGAAGCTGCAAGCGACTTTAAATATTCAGGCAGTTTTTGAACCTGTCTTGTAGAAAATGCGTCATCTACGATTTCGGGCAATAAAAGCGCATCAAACATCAAGATATCTGCATTCTCATCTAAATTTTTCAGGCTTGCAGACATTATCTCATCTTCGCTCAAATCGCTTTTTGAGATAATAGTTTTTATTCTGGCATGTGCGTACTGAATGTAAAAAATAGGGTTTGAACTATCCTGCTTTTTAAACTCAGCTAGGTCAAACTCCAACGCAGTGTCACTCTTTTTTGAAGCAAAAATAAATCTCAGTGCATCAGAGCCAATCTCCTCTACGATATCACTCATAAGAATTACGTTGCCGGCTCGCTTGCTCATCTTATAAGGCTCGCCGTCTTTTAAGAGACTAACCATTTGAGAGAGCCCAACTTCAAGCTTTGAGCTATCATAACCCAAAAACTCAACAGCAGCTTTTACTCTTGGGATATAGCCATGGTGGTCGGCTCCCCAGATATTTATATAGTGGTCATATCCGCGTTCAAATTTTTGGTTATGGTAAACGATATCGCCTGCAAGATAGGTAGGACGTCCATCTTCACGAACAACTACTCTATCTGCATCATCGCCTTTTAGGGAAGAAGCAATGTATAGCTTATCATCTTTTTTATATACGCTATCGCCCATCTTTGCCACAACTCTCTCCCAGTCGTAATAAAGAGAGGATTCATAAACAAAAGTGTCAAAAAAGATGTTTGTATCTGCCAAATCTTTTTTGATAATCTCCATAACGCCGTCTTTTGCCCAAAGGGCGAGCTCTTTTTGGCGAGATTCATCACTTAAAATCTCTATACCGAATTTCTCTACGGCTTTTTGAGCCAAAGGTGCGAGATATTCGCCGCGATAGTAACTCTGCGGATACTCAACACTCTCACCCAGTATATTTTCACGTCCGTAAAGTTGGATGGAGAGACCAAGCAAATCTATCTGGTTTCCGGCATCATTTACATAATACTCTGCCGTAATATCATAGCCCAGATGTTTTGCCAATCTATAAAGAGTATCTCCGTAAACTGCGCCTCTTGCGTGCCCGATATGAAGCGGTCCTGTCGGATTTGCACTTACAAATTCTAAAAGAATCTTCTCTTTTTTCTCTTGCTTTGCAAACTCAGAAGGGTTTTGAAGCGCCCATGCCCCGTATTCGTTTAAGAAATTTTCACTAAGACGAAAATTGAGATAACCTTTTACGGGGTCAACACTGCTAAATATTTCAGATTCATGGAAAGAGGATGCAAGCTCATCGGCGATTTTTGCAGGAGACTGCTTTAGCTCCTTTGCCAAAGAGAAAGCAATAGGGGTTGCAAAGTGACCAAAAGAGCGCTCCCGTGGCTTTTCTAAAACAACTTCACGACCAAACTTTTCGCGCAAAAGCGCCGATACTCGTTGTTTCAAAAGTTACGCTTGTTCTGTAGTTTTTGGAGCTTCTTTTGAAGCAACTTCTTTATCGGCTTCTACTTTTTTAGGAGCCTCAGATGATGCAACTTTAGTCTCTGTTTCATCATCATCGTTTTTCATTTCAGCTTTAAAGTTTTTAATTCCTTTGCCGATTCCCTTTGCAAGTTCAGGTATTTTTTTCGCACCAAATAGCAAAACCACGATTGCTAAAATTATTAATAACTCTTGTCCACCAGGCATTCCCATATTTATTCCTTTTGTAATTTAAGTCAGAAATTATAGCCAAATTAGCTGTAACTACTCTTATTGCTATATATCTTCCCAGCCTCTGACAAAATCGTTTATTTCGTTGCCTGGAATTTTAACTCTTGCCGCGCTTGCTATAATTCTTAGCGTATTTGCTGCTTCTTGGAGATTGTCATTTACTACTAAAAAATCATACTCGCTTATTCTCTGAATCTCTTTTTTTGCCATCTCAATGCGGCGCTCAATTACATCTTGCGAATCAGTTTTTCTAGATTCTAGACGATTTTTAAGCTCTGAGAGTGTCGGAGGCGTAATAAAAACAGAGGTGGTTATATCCCCAAGTCTGTTTGTAACTACGGCATTTCCTTGTACGTCGATATCAAAAAGAACCAATTTGCCAGCACTAAGCGCCTCTTTTACAGGTTTAATCGATGTTCCATAATAGTTGCCGTGAACAAACGCATACTCTAAAAAAAACTCTTCTTCGATATCTTTTTTGAACTCAGCTTCGCTGATAAAATGGTAGTGAACGCCGTCTATTTCGCCCTCTCTAATGGGACGCGTCGTTGTTGAGATGGAGAAGTAACACTCACCTATGTCATCGATTATTTCATTTAGTAAAGAGCTCTTCCCTGCCCCGCTAGGACCAGAGAGAACTAAAATAGCTCCTGTTTTATTATTCACTACTTATCGCCCAGCGTTATATTAATATTTATCTTCATCCCTTTTAGCGATGCAGCAACATCTTCGTTTGATAGTGCTTTTAATAGCTTTTTGAGAGCTTCAACGCCTTCATTACCGCTCTCTTGCTCTTTTTCGTTTTCAACCTGTTCGTCATCTTTGGTGAACTCATCTTCTGTCAACTCATCTTCATCAGACTCTTCTTCTGCCTCATTAATTGGTTCGGGTTCGTCAAACTCTTCTTTGTTTGATTCTTCATCATTTACCTCTTCGCCGATTGCAAGTTTTAAATCCCTGCTTGTAAGCGAACCGATATTTAAGAGCAAATCCTCATCAACTTCCGTCTGGAGGTCTTCATCGCTAAGCGCTTGCACTGCGCTCTCAATCTGAGATGCCAAATCTTCAAGCTCATCAGAGCCCTCTTGGACTTTTGGTTTTTCTAAAACTTCCTCATCCTGCAGCCCTATATCATCGCTAAACTCTGTCTCTTCATCAAGTTCTAAATCATCGCCAAGCTCTAAATCTTCATCAAGCGCCAAGTCTCTATCGTCTAAGCCTAACCCTTCTTCGCTCTCGTCTGCTTCTGCAAATGTCTCATCAAGCGCTTCTTCTTTAGTTTCGATCTTTTGAGTAGCTGTTTCTTCAAGACTTTCAAGCTCCAAATCGCTGTCGTCAAAACCTAAATCATCTTCTGCGCTCTCTTTGTCAAACTCATGCTCATGGAAGTTCAGCTCTTCGTCTAGAGTCTCTTCTGCTTCGCTCTCTTGCTCGTTTGTCTCTTCAAGGCTCTCAAGCTCTAAACTACTCTCATCGAAATTGAAATCTTCTCCAAGCTCATCGTCTTCTAAACTCAAATCTTCCATCTCGGTCTCTTCTAAAAGATTTTGAACCTCTTGAAGTTCCTCTTTGTCTAATATACCATCTACTTCAAGCTCATCATCTTCTAAGTGCCCTAAATCTTCAAGCTCTTCATCTCTCTCTTCATCAAGCTCATCAAGGCTACCTAAATCATCAAGCTCATCAAAACTTTCAAAGCTATCTATCTCATTAAAAGATTCAGAGCTGCCGTTAGGCTCTTCCAATTCGCAAAAATCATGAGCTTCACACACTTTGTCAAGCTCAATAGTGTCAACTATTTTTGACAAAGATATAAGCATCTCAACAAGGTCTGTAGGAAGAAAAGGCTTTCTTAGAGTTCTGCTAAATCCATCTGCAACTTTGGCATCTTTTGCACATATATATAGTGACTCTTTGTATCTGATTTTGCTCTCAATTTCCGCCATCGCATCTTCGCTGTAAAGAGCGTCATCTAGAATCAAAAGATCATAATCTTTAGGCTCTATCGCCTCTATGTTGCCTGCCGTGTTTAACTCATCTGAGGTCTTTTGTACGCTTAAAGTTACTAGTTTATTAACTACCGGATTATTGTTTAGAAGTAATATTTTCATTACGCTTTCCCTTCGGAGGCTCTTTTGACATTATTGTATCAAAAAAAACTAAAAAAACATCTCTAAAAAGTTAAATGCCTCTAGCATCTGCCCTTTTAAAATCAGCATGGTAGCGACAAATGTTGCAATTAGTACGGCGAAAGAGACCATAATTTTTATAGGAAAGCCGATAACCAAAAGATTGAACTGCGGCATGGTCTTCATTAACATACCAAATATAACATCAGCCAGCCATGAGAGCGCAATTATAGGAAATGCAATCATAAAGCCGACCAAAAACATATTTGATGTTGCTTTAATAATGTAGTTAAAAAGATTTTCACTCATTATAAATCCGCCGAGCGGTATATTCTGCAGGGAGCCATCGATAAAGAGCAGCATCCAGTGGTGCAAATCCACCGCAAATAGCATCATAAGCGCCATAAGTGACAAAAACTGCGAGATTATCGGCATTGATATGCCAGACTGCGGGTCAATGGCACTTGCCAAGGAAAAACCCATCATAAAGGAAATCTGCCCGCCGGCAAATGTTATAGCGTTAAATGCAAGCTGCAAAATCGTCCCTATCGCCAAACCAAAAAGGAGCTCGCTGAGTATCGCCAAAATTATACTCGGAGTAGTAATCGGTATATCAAGAGGTGGCATGGAGGGGTAAAAAACAATGGTGAAAAAAAACGCCATTGCTGCTTTTGTGCTTGCCGGTATACTGTTGTGGGAAAATATAGGTACCGCCATAAATAGTGCACCAAATCTGAAAAAAAGAAGAATAAACCCAACTATGTAAGTTTCACTAAAAACCTCTGTCCAGCCCATCACAAAATTCCTATTTTAAAATCAGTTAACTCTTACTAGCTCTTTGTTTGTGAGTTTGTAAACCTTATGGCATCTGTGCGCAAGATCTTCATCGTGGGTGACCAGAATCATGCCTGCATTACGTTTAGAGATATACTCAAAAAAGATATCCATAACCTCGTTTGCAGTCGATTTGTCGAGATTGCCTGTAGGCTCGTCAACAAAAAGCAGACGCGGCTGTTTGGTAAGAACTCTGGCGATAGAGACCCTTTGCTGCTGTCCGCCTGAGAGTTCGGTCACTTTTTGATTGAGAGTCTCATCTATTTTCAATCTTTTTAAAAGCTCTCCATCAACTTCTTGGTTTGAGAGGATGGCTGCAACTTCAAGATTTTCCATACATGTAAAACCTTTAAAAAGATAGTGCGATTGAAAAACAAGCCCAAGCTCATCTCTTTTTATCTGAGAGAGCTTTTTTTTGCTCATCTTTGCCACATCCTCGCCAAAGATAGATACAGTGCCCTCATCAGGCTTCAGAAGTGTAGAGAGAATGTTAAGCAGGGTTGATTTTCCGCTTCCGCTTACTCCAATAATTGCGATTGAATCGCCCTCTTGCAAATCAAGCGAAATATTGCAAAAGAGCTGATAATCAAAAGTGTGTGATAAATTTTGTGCAGATAGTAAATTCATAAAAGGATTATAGCCAATTTAACTAGAAAATATCTTTTTGCACCCTCTTCGCGAGCGTATCTCTAATTTTTTTTCATAAATCTTCTCTACGCTTTTTTTAATTATATATGCAAAATAACCGCCGAGATAGATGCCGAATATTTTAGCTACTGCATAACGTCTGCCAAGGGCAATTAAGATGCCTCTTGAGTTTATTTTATGCTCAAGCAGAGGCTTTGAGGCTATAAGATTAGTTATGTTTTTAGCACATATATCGGCCATCTGTTCAGCAGTGTCGGCAGTTGGAGCCAAAATTTTGCCATCGTGAAATATGGTCGTGCAGTCGCCGATTGCAAATACATCACTGTAGCCCTCAGCCTGCAGATATTCGTTTGATACAATGTAGCCTGCTCTGTTTTTTTCAAGTGTCAAGTTTTGTACCAGAGCATTTGGCTCTATCCCGCCGGTAAATATCATAAAGTCCATTTCCATTACTTCACCGCTGTTGAGTCTCACGCTGTTTTGTGTAATCTCAACAACTTTTCTTTGATTTTTAACTCTTATCTCAAGCTCTTTTAATCTCACTTCAGTTTTTTCTACCAACACTTTGTCAAGCCCGTAAAGCACATGTTCGTTTGCATTGATAAGAACTATGTTTAATTTTCTGCATATAAAATTATTTTTACGATAAAACTCTTTTGAAAACGATGCCATCTGAGCAGCAATCTCCACTCCGCTAAGTCCGCCACCCGCTACAATAATATTTATCGGCTTACAGCTTGTCCCGCTCTCCTCTACTCTTTTAAAAAGCGATATTTCAAATTTTTGCTTAAAATACATGGCACGGTGCAGTGACTTAATGCCGTGTGCATGGGTACGTAGTCCTATAACATCTTCCACGAATTTTGTTCGCGCTCCTACGGCAATCACTAAGTAGTCATAGCTAAATCTCTGTACCGTGGTAATAACTTTTCTGTTTTTAAAATCAATATTATTTACTTCTTGTTTTAAGAAAGTTACATTGTCATCAAAGCCGCTGCAAAATGTAAAAAGGTCAACCGTAACCTGTGCGAAATCTTCCTCGTTTGCTATTAGGTCATAAACTTCGGTCTGGGTAAAATGGTATGAATTTTTATCTAAAAGAAGTATCTCGTTTTGAGGGGTTTTTGCAAGCTTTTCAACGGTGCGAAGTCCGCCGTACCCGCCGCCGATAACAATGATTTTATGTTTGCCCATAACGAACCTTTGCGGTTTTTTTGGAAAAATTATATCATTTTTGAATTGGATTAGTATAAAGAGGTGTAGAAAAGGTTAAGGAAAGATCCTTAACCCATTTGAGCAGCGACTTCTGCAGCGAAGTCGTCAGCTTTCTTCTCAATCCCCTCGCCTACTTCAAGGCGAACGAAATCGATGATTTCAGCCGTGCCGCCTGCTTCTTTAGCAGCAGCTTCAACAGCCTGAGCAACTGTCAGTTTGTCGTTTAGTACATAAGTTTGATCTAACAGTGCAAGCTCTTTGTCAAGAGTTGTGTTGTCATCAATAAAACGAGCAAGTTGCCCAGGAATTATTTTATCCCAGATAGCTTCCGGCTTGCCTTGAGATTTTAGAGCATCTTTGATATCAGCTTCAGCTTGCGCCAAAACATCGTCTGTTAATTGAGCCATAGAGATGTACTTAGGTACATTTATAAGTGGTTTTTTAAGACGAGAAAGCTCTTCATTCTCTTTTTTTATAGCTTCGATTCTTCCGATTGTCTCAGATGTTACGAAATCCATATCAAAATCTTTATAAGATAGAGTTTTTGGCTTCATTGCAGATGCGTGCATTGCAACGTTTTTAAGCATTCCTCTAAGCGCTTCAGCAGTTTTTTTGCTGTCACACTTAGCAGCTATAATTACAGCGATGCGGTTGTTTGAGTGAACATAACCGTTAACTGCAACTGTCTCATCATCAGCTTTGATTGTGTTAAAACGGCGAAGTTCTATCTTCTCGCCGATTTTTATAACTGCTTCGCTAAAGTATGTTCCAAATGCAGTTGCTTTTAGGCTCTCTACATCAGCAGGAGAAGTAGAATATACCTCTTCAGTTGTTTTTAGAACTAGGTTTTTGAAACCCTCGTTTTGAGCAACAAAGTCTGTCTCAGAGTTAATCTCAACTACAGTAGCTTTAGAGAAATCATCAGCAATTTTAAGACCTACAAGTCCCTCAGCCGCAACTCTGTCAGCTTTTTTAGCTGATTGAGCGATACCTCTCTCTTTTAACCAAGCAGTTGCTTTTTCCATATCTCCGTTACATTCAACCAAAGCTTTTTTACAATCCATCATTGGCGCATTAGTAGATGCGCGCAAATCTTTTACCATTGCCGCTGTAACTTCCATAATTACACTTCCTCTGTTTGGAAATCTTCTACTTGTAGTGCATCAACATCTACAGCTGCAGATTCTTCTGCTTCTTCAGATTGAGCATCATCTCTTCCACCGCTTCTTAACGCTTTACCTTCGTTAATAGCTTCTGTCATTTCGCGACAGAAAAGTTGGATAGAACGGATAGCATCATCGTTTCCAGGAATTGGGTATGTGATTAAGTCAGGGTCACAGTTTGTGTCAAGCGGAGCAACAATAGGAATACCTAAACAACGAGCTTCTAAAACAGCAATGTGCTCTTTAACTGCATCCATAACAAAAAGCATGTCAGGAAGTTTTTTCATATTGCGGATACCGCCGAAATATATCTCTAACTTCTCTTTTTGACGAATAAGCATTAGAGCTTCTTTCTTAGTTAAAAGATCTATTTGACCATTCTCTTGCATTTCAGAAATAACATCAAGTTTACGGATTGACTTTTGAATAGTTGGGAAGTTTGTAAGCATACCGCCTAGCCATCTATTGTCAACGTATGGCATTCCACAAGCGATTGCAGCGTCTCTAACTGAAGCGCGAGCCTGTTTTTTTGTTCCAACGAAAAGAACTGTTTTACCCTCATGCGCCGCATCTACAACGATTTGGTAAGTGTTACGGAAGTAACGAAGAGTTTTTTGTAAATCTATAATATAGATATTTTTACGAACACCGAAAATGTATTTTTTCATTTTTGGATTCCAACGGCGTGTTTGGTGTCCGAAGTGTACACCGCACTCCAATAGGTCTTTCATAGTTACCATCTAAGGTCCTTTAAGGGCATTTTTCAGCCAGAATTTAATCAGTTATGCTTTAGTATCGCCGAGCAATTATCCTCTAAAAAGAGGAGTTGCACTGATTTTATGGCGCATACCTGTGAATATTTTCAGATGCAAAAAAGCACATGAAAAATCCGCGAATTATACTCAAAAAAAAATTAAGCCAACCTTTCTTTATGCACTCTTGTGTATCACGGCTGTTATCTATGCTTCAATGTGTGTAGACAAAGTTCAGGACATCCGTCTCTACATCCACTACAGATATTAATAAATTTAACATATAGATATTTCTACATGTTAAAACTTCAAGCAGCTTTACCTAAAGTGCTTGAAGCGCTTCTAGCTTCTCTTTTACAACTCTTGCGTGCTCTTTTACTTTAACGTTTTTCCAGATAGCTTTTATAACACCCTCTGGATTTATAATCAGAGTCGAGCGTACAATACCCATATACTCTTTGCCGTAATTTTTCTTCAAAGCCCACACGCCGTACTCCTGCATCATTGAAGTGCTCTCATCACTAAGAAGAGTAATACTCAAATCTTTTTTATCTATAAAATCACGGTGTTTTGCAGTGCTGTCTGCACTTACTCCGATTATCACTGCATTTAGAGTGCTAAAATCGGGTGCAGCTTCGCTAAAATCACATGCCTCGGTTGTACACCCAGGAGTGTTATCTTTTGGGTAGAAGTAGAGAACTATCCACTTCCCCCTCAAATCTCTTAAACATATCTCGACATCATCCTGGTTTGGCAGACAAAAGTCCGGCGCCATGCTCTCTAATTGAACCATTTAATTCCTTTGTAAATTAATTCTCTTTTGTTTTTCCGTTTATCATAGTTGATGTAATTCCATGCTCGTCTCTTATATCTGCAACCACTACTCCCGCGATATGAAGCGGTATAAATATTAAAAAGTAGTTATAGACCAGCTCATGCAGCTCTTTTATGCTTTTTACGGTTTCCTCTGCCAAAACCAACTCCTCTTTGAGGTAGATTGAAAAACCGCTCAGTGTCATAAAAACAAGAGCAGCATACAAAATATAATAGGATATCTTCACGCCCTTTTTATGCAGCTCTAAAGAGGCAAAAGAGTCTCTTTTGCTTTTATCGAAAAACATTAGAGCGATTCTGTAAACAACCAAAAAAGCAAGAGCGTAGCCAAATATTATATGCCACTCCCACATTGGAGCGCGTATAGCCTTTGCTATTACTACTGCATCCTCTTTGAAGATATCAACACCCATCTCTGAGAGTTTGGTCATTATAATTTCAGAGTTTGTTCTATAACTCAAAAAACCTTTTCTTAGCAGTACCGTTGCAACAAGTCCTAAAATAACTATCGCATTCAGCCAGTGCCAAATTCTAAAACTTCTCGTGTACCTCATCTTAAACTCCATTGATTTATTTTATATTTTGCAAGTGGCTTAATATATAAACATCAAACAATAGACCCAAATTCCAGTCAACGATGTAAGAACAACTCCTGTAAATGTGATAAGACCCATTTTTCTGTGCCTGCCTGATTGCAACAACTTCTTTGCTCCAAAAATAGCTATTCCCCATAATACGACCGTGATTACCGCAATAATTATATGAGCAACAAGAACTATAAGAGCATAGCTGTATGAGACTCCGCTCTCTTGCATAAATGCTGAAAATCCGCCACCGACTCTTACTCCGTACTCAAAGTAAGAGAGCACTATTACCGAAAAAGCAAATATAACAATCTGAAGGTATGAGTGGGTACGATAGCGCTTCTTTACTGCAAATGAGATTGCAAAAGCCACGATAAACGGCAAAAGAGCAACTATTAGCGTCACTATATCCATAAACAGCGGTGCACGCGTTCCAAAAAAACCTGCTTCAAACATATATCCCAAATCACTACTCATTCTTTAACCTTTTTTTGTTTTTGAATATAAGCATACCACGAAGCCAATAAAACCAAAGTAAGGAGCACCGTGACAGTTATCTGTTTTAAGTATGTATCTATGAGCTCCTGATTTTCTCCGATTGCATAGCCCAGTATCACCAAAATAAAAGCCCAGATTCCAGCACCCAACGCCGTATATATAGAAAAAACCGCCAAATTCATGCGAGCTAGACCCGCAGGGATGGAGATAAGCTGACGGATTCCCGGTATTAATCTTCCGATAAAAGTAGAGATATGACCATGTTTTTCAAAATAGCTGTCCATCTTCTCTATGGCATTTTCGTTTATAAAAAAATATTTCCCGTACTTGCTGAGAATTTTTCTACCAAGAAGCAGTGCTAGGTAGTAGTTTATAAACGCTCCCGTCATTGAACCGCCAAGACCGCTTGCCATTACCAGCCCTATGCTCATCTCGCCTTTTGATGCCAAATAACCCGCGGGGATAAGAACTATCTCGCTTGGAAAGGGGATAAAAGAGCTCTCTATCGTCATAAGTACAAATATCCCAAAATATCCCCACTCAAATATTAACTCAACCAAATCGGCGGCAAGCTCTCTAAGCATTTAAAACCTCTGCTACGTCTAAAATCATCTTCTTTGCCACATCCTTGCTTGAGTGTTTTATAAGTGCGCTGCTTTTTTCTTTTAGATTTTCATCTAAGAGCAATAGAAGTTTCGCCTTTAAATCCTCAGACTCGCGCTCACACCAGCCCATGTTGTTCTCGACTATAAACCTTGCGTTATAGTATTGGTGGTCTGATGCGGCATGAGGAAAGGGAACAAAAAGCGCAGGCAGACCGTTTGCGCAAAGCTCCCACAGCGTGCTTGCACCTGAGCGGCTAACGGCCAAATCGGCCTTTGACATTAGTGATGGCATCTCTTTTGTAAAAGCGTAAAGTTCAGCTTCTACATGTAGATTTTCATACTCCTGTTTTACGCGCTCAAAATCACGCTCTCCAGCTTGATGGATGATTTTTATGCCTCTGGCTTGAAGCTCACATGCGACACTTAGAGCCAAATCATTTATCGCTTTAGCACCCTGCGAGCCGCCTAAAAAAATAACGGTTTTTATCTTCTCTCTAACTCTCTTAGCGTTGAAAAACTCATCTTTTAGAGGATAACCTTTTATGGCAGAATTTTTGTCATAAGCAGATATAAACCTCTTGGCAAAGGGTTTTAAAAGTGAGTTAAGTCTTCCCTCAACTGCATTTTGCTCATGTATAAAAAGAGGGATGAATCTGCTCAAGCTCGCAAAAGAAGCAGGAGCTGCAGAGAATCCTCCTACGCTGTAAGTCGCCTCAATCTTGTGTTTTTTCAGTATTTTTCTTGAGGCAAAAAAAGCTTTTGTTACAAGCCAAAGAGCCTTTAGCTTACTAAGCCCTCTTTGGTTTACAACCCCCGTAGTATCTAAAAAATAGACATGGCTGAATGTGCTGTGACTTTCAAAATATTTTCTATCCTGTCCGCTCTTTGAACCTATAAAAATAGCCTCATGTCCCTCTTGCACGGCAGCTTCGACCAAAGCCTCCGCAATTACCAAATGTCCGCCTGTTCCGCCGCCCGTTATGCAGATTTTCATCTTTTTTCCAATTTGTGCATGTTACTTCATTTTCACTTTTTTAGAGACCATAAGAACCATACCTATCCCGATGGAAGCTGCCAAAATAGAGGAACCTCCATAACTTAAAAATGGAACGGAAATACCCTTGATAGGCGTGATACCGCTGATACCGTACGCATTTACCAAAAATGCAAAAGCCAGAAGAAGACCTACTCCCAAACAAAAAAGATATGTCTTTGAATCTTTTGCGCGGTTTGCAATCTTGAAAATTCTCTGCAACATCCATATAAATAGTGTTACGACAACTAAAACACCGATAAAGCCAAACTCCTCGGCAAGTCCAGCCAAAACAAAGTCAGTATGAACCTCGCTCAAAAATCCAAGTTTAAAAGTTCCGTTTGAGACTCCCGCGCCGAATAAGCCGCCGTTGTGGATTGCATTTAAGGAGTGTCCTATCTGGTAAGGCTCAACCTCTGTGGGAACTCTTAGCTGTGCGGCGATTGACTCGGGGAAAATCTCCAGAATATTGTTCTGCGCCAAAGCCCACCAAGATTTTATACGCAAGATTCTATGCTCTGCGGTAAATATAAAAAACAGGAAGAAAAGCACTGCTCCTATCAGAAGCGTCAAGAAGAACCTAAAACTACTTCCCGCAAACATAAGCATAAAAAGCAGGGTAAGCCCTAATACCACAACTTGACCTAAGTCATTTTGAACAAAGGCGATAACAAACATCGCTCCTATAAAAACGATGCCGTAAGGTGCAAAACGGATATATTCCTCTTTTACGCCCATGCCGCCGTGATGCCCAAGTTTTCTCGAAAAGCTCCATGCCAAGAAATATACAAAGCCGATTTTAAAAAATTCAACCGGCGCGAAAGAAAAACCAAAAAGCTTTATCCATCTCTTTGCTCCGCCAACCGCAGAGACCAAAAACTCCGGCAAAAACGGCATGGCTATCATAAGTATCGTTGAGCCGATAAAGAGAGTAAATCCTATCGGGGTAAGATGTTTATCGGGATCTCCCTGAGCCAAAAGCCAGATGATAAATATGCTTAAAAATCCAAAAACAGCCTGTCTCAAAGCAAAGTGGAACTGGTTTACTTCAAAAAGCAGTGTGATATATGCCGAGAGCGAATATATCAGAACTACACTGATGCCGATAAGAACCGATACGAGGGTAAAGAGTTGTCTATCTGCCACTGAGTTACTTTATTTTGTTGATTTTTAGTACAAATTCAACTTCTGCTTTAGATAAATGGAGCTCTTTTGAGATGTTTTCAAGAGTGATTCCCTGCTTGTAGCGCGATATGATTTTTTCGTCATCGTTTCCGTGGATTGACGCAGGGATAGATATCTGTTTTACTCCGCTCTCAAGCGATGAGATTCTTGCGTCTATATGCTCATCTATCCTTTGCACGCTCTCTTCTAGTCTCTTAAGCGAGAGTGAAATCGGCTTTACCATGTCATAAACGGTTCTCTCGACCTCTTGATAAATCTCCTCATCGGTCATTCTTGAGCTATTTTTTTTGATGCTAATCTGAGTATCACCAAGCTTTTTTTTGAGGTAAAAAATCTCTCTGTTTAGCTCTTCTGCGACCGTTGCAACGGCGCGGATATTTTTGTTATACTCTGAATCTTTTGTAAATACGTAGTAGATAAGATACAAAATCATAGCTGCCATCGCAACCACTAGATACTCTACGTTTATAGCTTCAAGATTAAGATTCATTCTTTAGCCTCTTTTGCTTCACGGATAAGAACCCTCTCTCTTGCCGTCAGATATACGCTCCACTCTCTCTCGTCGCGCTCATGCATCTTTGTGATTTTGGCAAGCGATTTGTCCAAAGCGGTAAAAAAAACTGCCACATCTCTCTTTGGGTGCACAGGCATCATAACTCTGCCGTAATACTCCGCGCCCTCTTGCAAGAGCTCCTCAGAGAGTTTAAAATGCTCAAAACCTATGGACTCTATCTCGGCACTGCTTGCAAGAGATACTCTCTTTGGCTCCTCATTTTTCAAAAAGCGCTCCAGTGCGTCTACTTTTCTGTGAAGCTCAACCATAAGGTTTAACAAAACCGGGTCTGTATCTGATGTCTCGCCTTTTGCGCGAGCAATTTTGAGCCACTGACTTATAGGGTCGTCATCACTCTCGCTTAACTGCTGATACTCTCTTATATAAGCCTCTTTATCTGCTGCAGCGAAGCTAAAAACTATTTCAATCGGTGCTTTTACTAATCTTACGCTCATAACAAAACCTTTTCCAAAACAATCAGGATAAAAAATGCAATGCCGAGATAGCCGTTTACCGTAAAAAAGGCGCGGTCAATTTTTGTAAAATCTTTTCTTACCAGATAGTGCTCATACCCAAGCATAAAAGCGCTGAGCATAACCGCGCTGTAGGCAAATATGCCAAGCCCCGCAACCCATACGAACAAAAACCAAAATATTATCGTAAGCAGGTGAAAAAAAGCGGAGATTTTAAGCGTAACATCCGCGCCGTATTTTGAAGGGATTGAGTGCAGTCCTCTCTCTTTGTCAAACTCCATATCCTGTAATGAGTACAATAGGTCAAACCCAGCCACCCAAAATATTACGCCAAGACTTAACATAACCGACCACGGTGTTATCTCGGCACTTACCGCAACAACTCCCGCTATCGGGGCAAGTCCCAACGATATGCCCAAAACAACGTGTGCAAGCGATGAAAATCTCTTGAAGTAGGAGTAGCTGCCCAAAACAAGAAGGATAGGAAAGCTTAGAGCAAAAGCAAGCGGGTTTATCAAATATGCAGCCCCAACAAAAACAAAAGCGTTAACAGCGGTAAATATGAGAATCGAGCCTGCATCAAGTCTTCCGTCAACATTTGGTCTTGAGAGTGTTCTTGGATTTTGCGCGTCAATGTCTCTGTCGGCAAATCTGTTAAGCCCCATCGCGAAATTTCTGGCACTGATTGCTGCAAAAACGCCTAAAACAAGGAGCATTGTGCCGAACCATCCATCGGCTGCGACTACCATGGCTATAAAGATAAAAGGAAGCGAAAAAATAGAGTGTTCAAACATCACTAGTTCATTAAAATCTCTGAGTTTGTTTATATATCGCTTCAAATTAAACCTTAGAATTATTTTTGTTTGATTTTACCCAAAGTTGATTTAAAATTGCTATAATTTTGCCATGACTCAACTCGCACTTATAGGTCCTACAGCATCAGGAAAAAGTGATTTAGCAACTAAAATCGCCAAAAAAATAGATGCCTACATTCTCTCCATAGATTCACTAAGCATATACAAAGAGATTGACATAGTATCCGCCAAACCCTCTAAAGCAGAGCTAAGAGAGGTTAAACACTTCGGCATAGACCTGCTTAATCCTGATGAGTACTTCAGCGTTGATATTTTTATAAATCTATACAAAGATGTAATTTCTACATGTAAAAAAAATAAAAAGAACCTCATCATCGTCGGAGGCACATCTTTTTACCTAAAATCGCTCGTTAGCGGGCTTTCAGAGATTCCAAAAATAACCAAAGAGATATCTTTACATGTAGAAAAAAAACTCAAAGATTTGCACGGGTGTTGGGAGATTTTATATAACTTGGACAAAGAGTATGTGAAAAACATATCGCCATCCGACAGATACAGAATAGAAAAAGCGCTCCTTATTTATGAGGCTTCTGGGCTTCCTCCAAGCGAATGGTTTAGGCTAAATCCTCCAAAACCGACAATAGAAAACCTCCCTATCTACAATATAGAAGTTGAGAGAGAAGTTTTAAAAGAGAGGATTAAAAAACGCACTCTAAAGATGGTTGAGTCTGGTTTAATAGATGAAGTTTGCCGACTAGAGCAGCGCTACACAAGGCTTCCTCACTCCATGAACTCCATCGGGATAGTGGAAGTTTTGGAGTATCTTGATGGCAAAGTGACACTTGAGCAGATGATTGGAAATATCTCAACTCACACGGCGCAGCTTGCAAAGAGACAGCAGACGTTCAACCGCACTCAGTTTGAAAATATCATCAGCGCGCCGCTTGAAGAGTTCTCAAATAAGCAAATCTGGGGTATAAGTTGATAAAGAGAGTAAAAAAATATACAACCACAAACAGTTTGGTTCTTCTTGCCATTCTCTCTGGCGCGCTTTTTGGAGTTTTCTTCCCAGAGCTGGCTTTGGAGCAAAAAATCATAGGTTCTATATTTATTTCGTTTTTAAAAATGCTGGTTGTTCCGCTCGTTTTTGCAAGCATTTTTACGGCCATTATAGGGCTTGGCTCTCTGGAGCATCTCAAAAAAATCGCTCTTAAAACACTTCTGCTCTACATCTTTACAACATCTCTGGCAGTTTTGGCGGCTATTGTTGCTATGAATATTTTTTCAGTGGGAGAAAGTGTAGAGAGTGCAGGACTTAGCTATGAAAAAGCAGCCGCGATAGAGCCTTTTTCTCTCTCGGCTATGGTGCTTAGTTTTATCCCGACAAATATTTTTTCAGCTCTGAGCGAGGGCTCTATGATGCAAATCATAGTGTTTGCAATACTGCTTGGAGTTGCTTCGCTTTACCTAAAACCAAGTGAGCAAAAATCTATGTTTGATTTTTTCTCAGCACTAAATGGCGCCATGTTGAAAATAGCAGGGTGGATTATTCTTCTGACACCCATCGGCGTTTTTAGTCTAATCTCTTACGTCATAGCCCAGCAGGGAATAGATGTTGTTTTGGGCTTGTGGAAATACATGCTGGTAGTTGTTGGTGTCATCGTTTTTCACGCGCTCATTACTCTTCCCGCACTCTTGGCATACTTGGCGAAAGTCAATCCTTACCGCTATCTCTCAGACGTACGAGAAGCTTCCATTATGGCATTTTCAACCGCTTCTTCAGCGGCTACACTTCCCGTGTCTATGAAAGTAGTTAAAGAGATGGGTGGAGTAGATGGAAAAACTGCCTCTTTTGTTCTGCCTTTGGGTGCTACAGTTTCTATGGACGGAACGGCTGCATATCTCTGTGTTGCAGTACTATACATCGCAAATCTTGCAGGTGTGGAGCTTGCTTTTGGCGAGCAGGTTTTGCTTGGAGTTACCGTTGTAGCTTTGAGTATAGGTGTTGCAGCACTGCCTAGTGCCTCTTTGGTTATGCTGGTTGTTATTTTAAATCAAGTTGGTTTGCCTGTTGAGTATATCGCCCTGATTGTCGCGGTGGATAGAATTTTAGATATGTGCAGAACTTCGCTAAATGTCACTTCTGATTTGGTTGTGACAAAGATTGTCGATGAGTATGAAAAAAGAGGCCGCACGCTCTCAAGCACCGCCTCTTAATTTAAAAAAACTTTTATCTCCTTCGCTATCTCATCAACGGCTTCGATCGCTTTTTTGTAAAGCACTTTTGAGAAGTAGGCGTCGTTTATGGCAACGCTTGGCTCATAGTTGTTTAAAATCGACCTTGTAGCAAACTGCGCCATTGTGTTTACGCCTATGACATTGCCACTTGTGCCGATAACGACAAAGAGTTCGCAATCCTGAATATGTCTGTTTAGCTCCTCGTACATGGACGCAGCTTGCAAAGAGACAGCAGACGTTCAACCGCACTCAGTTTGAAAATATCATCAGCGCGCCGCTTGAGGATTTGGAAGAACTTATACTATCTTCTATACATTCTCAAAAGTAATCGTATTCTTTACGTTTTTTTTACTTTTATATAGAGCCGAATCAGCAATATTTAACAGCTCTCGAACAGCAATTTCTCTTCTTAATATATCCACATGAACAACACCAAAACTCATAGTTATAAATTTTGATATATCACTAAACGAATGTTCTATATTCAGTTCCTCTATATCTTTTTTTGCTTTTTGAACAAGCTTTAACGCACTATCTTTAGGTGTTACAATCAAAATGAAAACAAACTCCTCTCCTCCATATCTAGCTACAATATCTGTTTGTCGGTTGAAAGTCTGTTTTAAAACATTGGCTACGGAGCGTATTGCCTCATCTCCTTTTATATGACCATAGTTATCGTTATACAATTTAAAATTATCTATATCGCATATACCCAATGTAAAACTGGTACCACCCCTCGATGCTCTGTCATATTCAATCTGCAGATTATCATCGAAATATCTTCTATTATACAAACCGCTCAATCCATCCGTAGTAGCAAGTCTGTCAAGTTCAACATTCCTTTGATTTAACTCTTGCAGCATTGCGACTTCCGTACTAATATCTTTAAAGACAACTACAGCTCCATCGTCTTCAAAAGGGGAGATGCTAAGGCTAAGATGGATTGAAGTTCCATCTTTTTTAGTAATTTGCTTTTTTACAACTCTCTTTTTTTTATCTTTTATAGTTTTAGATACCGGGCATGTCTCTTTTGCATATGTGTGATTTTTTAATGCACCATCATAAAACATAGTCTCAACGCTTCTACCTAAGACCTCGTGTTTTAGCATATCTAACATCTCAAGAGCAGTCTCATTTATGGATAAGCAGTTTCCATTGTTATCAACAGTGTAGACACCATAACCTACCGCATCTAACAATAAATTGTTTTGTAACTGGTGACGTAATCTATTATTCAAACTATTACTGTAAAATTTACTTTTTTGTAATAAATATAAAACTAATATAATCAATAAAAGTAAAGCTGTCTCTGTAATCACCCTTGCAATCTCCTTTCATGTAAAATATACTATATATAGTAATACTATATATAATATTGTTATCTATGATTATAAAATATTATAATTCTAGCCAGTTGTAATTATATATTTGTAAACTTAAAAAGTTTAATATTAACGTTAAAAAGTAGTTGAAATGAAAAAACTTTCCATAACCGATGAAGAAGAACTAAGAGATTTCTATAAAACAGTCTCTGAAAATGTCAGAGCAATAAGAAAACAGAGAAATAAGCCTCAGCTTGATTTGGTCTTAGAGATGGGTCTTAGATCAATATCATTTTACAGTAAATGCGAAAATCTAAAAGATAATCACCATTTTAACCTAGAGCATATATATAAAATAGCGGTCGCACTCAATGTTGATATTTTAGAGTTTTTTAACGGTATCAGTACTATAAAAGAAGATCCCTAACTTAAAAAACTCTCTATCTCCTGCAATATCTCATCAACGGCTTCGGTCGCTTTTTTGTAGAGCACTTTTGAGAAGTAGGCATCATCTATGGCACTGCTAGGCTCATAGTTGTTTAAAATCGACCTTGTAGCAAACTGCGCCATTGTATTTACCCCAATGACATTGCCGCTTGTGCCGATGACGACGAAAAGCTCACAATCCTGAATATGTCTGTTTAGCTCCTCATACATGGGCGCTGCTTCGCCGAAAAAGACGATGTTTGGTCTAAGTTTTGAGTTACATGTAAGACATCTTCCGCCGTTAAACTCATTTTGATTTTTATAACCTATGTCAAAAACTTTTCCGCAGTTTGAGTTTTGACATCTAAGCTGTGTCAAAAAACCGTGCAGATGAATAACATCCTCGGATTTAAGCCCTGCTTTTTCAAAAAGATTGTCCACGTTTTGAGTAATAACCGCTATCTCTTTTTTGTACATGTTCTTTAGCTCGGCTACTCTTTTGTGTGCGTAGTTTGGCTCTTTGCTCTCTAGCTCCGCTCTTCTTTTGTCGTAAAACTCTATGGTTGCATCTTCGTGCTTTTGCATGCTGTCGTAGTTGCAAACAACGCTGACATCGTACTCATCCCAAAGCCCGCCGCTGTCCCTAAATGTACTTATGCCCGACTCAGCACTTATCCCCGCACCGCTTAAAATCAAAACTTTTGCCATCTGTTTTTCTCCGTCAGACCTTAATTTTTAACATCTTCGCCGTAGCCTCTAAATGCTCTATAAAATCTTCTTCTACTTTTGAGAGTTCATTTTTTGTTTTTTCTTTGTATGACATGTACTCTTTATTTACCTTTTCTATAGCTTTTTCATGGCTGATTGTGCCAGCGTGAGAGAGTATATCTTTACCCGTCATTTTCAAAAAATCATCCAATCTTGCTATCCAGTCTTTCATGTACATCGGGGTTTTACTCATCGCTTGAATCTCTGCCATCTCTATATATGCCGTTACCATACGATTTAAAAGAGTTAGTTCATCAACATTCAGATAGTTTTTGGCTATCTCTGCTTCTTGTTTTGTTGGTTTGCTGCCTTTAAAGTTGGTAAGCCCAATATTTGGCTTTGTGCTGTCTGCTCTTTGATAAACTATCTCCGCTGCCGTGTTGCCATGAACTGCCCAGTGCATTTTGTTCTGCACCGTTTGAAAAAAGAGCATAGAACTCTCCGCTTTTGGGTCGTAGTCTATACTTGTGGCATAGATGTCTAGTACCTTTCTCCAAAATACTTTCTCACTGCTTCGTATATCTCGGATGCGTTCTAAAAGTTCTTCAAAATAGTTTCCGCCACCTGCTTGTTTCAAGAGTTCATCATTCATAGTAAAACCTTTGATGATGTACTCTTTGAGCCGTGCTGTTGCCCATTGACGGAACTTCGTACCTTGAAGCGATTTTACTCTGTAGCCTATGGAGATGATGACATCTAGGTTGTAGAAGTTAGTAGGTTTTGTAGAAAAATCGGAATTTCCGATTTTTCTCATGCTCTCATCTTTTTCAAGCTCAGCTTCTTTATAAATATTTAAAATATGTTCATTAATTGTTGAGCGGCTTTTTTGAAAAAGTTCTGCCATTTGGTCTATATTTATCCAAACAGTTTCATCTTCAAGTCGTGTTTGGATTTTGGTCTGCCCGTCTTCGGTTTGGTAGATGAGGATGTTTGATTGTGAGTTCATTTTATTTTTCATGCTTCAACCTCTGTAAAATCTCCAAAGCTTCCATCTCAAACTTAGAAAATGCAAACCACTTTTTGCCGAGGTCTTTGAGACTTGTTCCTATGTGGTAAATCTCTTTTTCATCAAGTATCAAAAATCTGTCGTGAGCTTTTTTGAACTCATATAGTTCTATATTTTGATACTGGGAATTGTATTTTTGAAAATCCAAACGCAGCTGTTTTGAAATGCTCTGAGTGTAGATTTTTATCTTTAAATTTTGGTATTTACTAAAGAGTGTAAAAACCGTATCGTCTATGTAGTTATCTATAATAACCACTTCATCTTTTGCACTTTTTAACAAATCGTTCACAAAAATATAGGCATCATACATCTGCCCGTCAAAAAGTATTCCTTGTTTTTGTTTTAGCGTTGTGCTTTCAAGTGAATTTGAGATATTTTCTACTTTTGACTTTAAAAGCACCACCTCATTTTCAAGCTCTTTAAATCTTTGGTTTGTTATTTTTTCGGAGTTTATTACATATCCGTCGGTAATGTAATTTTTGAGTACTTTTGTTGCCCATTGTCTGAACTGTACCCCTTTTTGCGATTTTACCCGATAGCCCACTGAAATAATGACATCCAAACTATAGTATTCAACATTGTATGTTTTGCCATCATGAGCAGTTGTCGCAAAATTTGCGACAACTGAAAACTTTTCAAGTTCCCCATCACTAAATACATTGCCGATATGCTTCCCTATGGTTTTTACATCTCTACCGAATAGCTCTGAAATTTGATGTCTATTGAGCCATACCGTATCATTTTTAACAGACACATCAAGCTCAAGCTCACCGTCATTATAAATAATCAAATCTGATTTATTTAGTTTATCCATTTACTTTGTTCCTTTTATTCCCGTTCTCATCAAAACTTACGACATGTAGAAATAGTTTTTTTATAGTCTCTTCATTAATAACTGATATTTTATGCATAACCAATCCTAGATACTTTTATTTATCATGGCGTAAAAATAAAAATTCATTTAAAAATATGACATTTTGCAATGATTTTTTCTATATGTAGTAAAAAGTGAAACTCTGACCCGCTTTATCCATTCCCGACTCAGCGCTTATTCCCGCACCGCTTAAAATCAAAACTTTTGCCATCTGTTTTTCTCCATCAGACCTTAATTTTTAATGCCTTTATATCTTTTATTTATTGAGACCACTTATTAATATCTTTAAAAATTTCATCATTGTTAAAATCATAAACTGCAAAAAACGGTTCAAATCGGACACTAATGTCGGTTGAGTTCGGACAGTGATGTCGGTTCTAATCGGACAGTGGTGTCGGAAATGATTCGGACACTTTGGAGTAAAAACCGACACTTAAGTTTAA
>NZ_JAHYJB010000012.1 GCF_019429335.1 Sulfurimonas sp.
GGACTAACAGACGCAGCACGGAGCCTTGATTTGGAAAAGCACCTACGACTTTGGTTCTTCTTTTTATCTCTTTGTTGAAACGCTCTACTAGGTTTGTAGAGTGTATTTTTCTATGATGCGCTTTTGGAAATGCCAAGAATGTCATCACATTACCGATGTTGTCGCTTAGATATTTTGCCAAACGAGGAAGTTTCTCTTCGTATGTCGCTATCATGCCGTGAGCTTCATTGTGTGCTTCTTGGACATTTTTGCTTTTTAGAACATCATTTAGATATTCTAAAACTCCATTTATCTCTTTTTTCGGTACAATTTTCATCAGGTTACGCTTAAAGTGTACACTGCATAGCTGCCAGCTTGAGCCTACAAAACTATGGGCTGCAGCTTTTTTAATCCCTTTGTGACCATCACTGATAATTAAATCAACTTTTTTCAATCCTCTCTCTTTTAAAGTATCAAAGAAACCTTTATAAGTTGCAAACGATTCTTCATGCATAATATCAATATCTAAAATCTCTCTGTATCCGTCATCATTAACACCAACGGCAATCATCACGGCCATCGAAACAAACCTTGAACCATTAAACACTTTGAGATACGCTGAGTCCGTATAAAGGTATGGATAATACTCTTTAAGAGGTGAAGTGCGAAATTCTGTTATCAGTTCATCAAGCTCATGGGAGAGATTACTCACTGTTGCATGAGAGAGTTCAATCCCAAGCTCTGAGATAACCGATTCAACTTTTCTGGTTGAGACCCCTTTGAGATAGCTCTCTACAATCATCGACACCAGTGCTTTATCGATGCGTGAATAATTTTCAAAAAGCTTTGTCTCAAACTTACCGCTTCTGGCATAAGGACGAAGCAGGTTCAACTCACCAAGTGTAGTTTTTAGCTGTCTCTCTTTATGACCGTTTCGATAATCACTTCTCTCATCAGAGCGTTCATGCTTAGAAGCACCTATGAAGCTCTCAAATTCTTTCTCAAGCACTGAATTTAAAAGCTTCTATCCTATATGACGAAATGCCTCTTGCTTGTTCGTCATAAGCAACGGCATCAACTCCTCTAAATCTAACTCTAATTTTTTCCCTTTGAATTCCATCTCTATGATTCCTTTTATTTTTATCATAGCTGATTTGGAATTTACAGAAATTATTTTACACTACCAAAATTTATATATAATCACGTTATAACTTTTCTAGGATATTAATGAAACTAAGCAAAAACTGGCAAATTTTTTTAGAGGATGAGATAAAAAAAGATTATTTTATAAAACTCAGTCAATACGTTGAATCTGAGTATAAGACAAAAACAGTATTTCCAAAATATGAAAATATTTTCAGAGCTTTTAATCTGCTTACACCCCAAGATGTAAAAGTTGTGATAATAGGACAAGACCCATATCATGGGCATAATCAGGCAAACGGCTTAGCTTTTTCAGTTTGTGATGAGTGTAAAATTCCTCCCTCTTTGGTAAATATTTTTAAAGAGCTTCATGATGATGTAGATTGTGCATTTGCAAAAAACGGAAACTTAAGTAAATGGGTCGAGCAGGGTGTTTTTCTTATTAATGCTGTTTTAAGCGTTGTTGAATCAATGCCAAACTCTCATAAAAATATAGGGTGGGAGATATTTACTGATTTTGTAATTCATCAACTCTCTCTTAAGTGCGAAAATCTTGTTTTTATATTGTGGGGAGCGCCATCTCAAAAAAAAGAGTCTCTCATAGACGAAACTAAACATCTGGTCTTAAAAGCTCCTCACCCATCACCGCTATCTTCATATAGAGGATTTTTCGGCTCAAAACCATTCTCGCAAACCAACTCTTATCTTAAATCTCACAACAGAGATGAGATAGATTGGTGTATCAGTTAACTCTGAATTTTGCCACAATCGCCAGATGGTCGGAGTAGCCTTTGCCTTTGTGTTTTGGCACTTTTGCACGAGATACTTCCCATCTGTGCATCTTCTTTTTATTAAATAGATACTCTTTGTTAAAATTGGTTATACTGCCATGAACATATGCGATATCTTTCGCGTTTAAAAGAGATTGAGAGACCAAAATACTGTCAAGCGTCTCTTTTTTATCTTTATAGATGTATGTATATCTATTCTCTTCGTCTGTATCATACCAGAGGTTGTAGAAGCTGTTTTTTGCATATTTTGTATCAGCGGCTCTCTCTTTTTGATTTATTGAGCCTAAAATATGATTTATGCCTGTTATTCCGTCTGTATCATTATGTTTTCTTTTTCTTTTGAACTTTATATACTCTTCATAGTCAGAGTTAAAATCCCCAAGTAAAATTATATTTTTGTCAAACCCAATCTCCGAAACTCTTCTCATAAGCGCTTTTGCGGAAAATACTCTTCTGCTCTCAGGTCCTGATTTTGATTTCCAGTGATTTATGAAAACATATAATTCTTTGCCGTCCATTTTATATTTAGTCTCTAATATATTTCTGTATTCATGTGTCGGTGTTACGCCTATCTCCTTTGAGTATACAAAAGGGATTTTACTAAGAAGTGCTACTTTTACGGTTGTCTCTTTTTTATCTGCGATTGAGTAGTACTCATAGTAAAGACCACTCTGCTTTAGTGCAAAGCGTAAATCCAGAAGTGCCTGAAGCGACTCAACTTCTTGGAGGGCTATGATATCCGCATCTATATCTTTTATAACCCGTGCAATATTTTTTAGCTTGATTTTGTAGTTTTTTTGATTCCACTCAGAAGCGCTGTTTGGAACATACTCACTATATTCATGTCCGCTCTTTTGCAAATCAAAGAGATTTTCAACGTTGTATGTTGCTATTTTCAAAATTTTATCTCCAAAAAGGGTTGCACAAAATAGCAGTGTTATAAGCAGAAATTTCACTATAAAATGCCGTTTAATCTAAGAAGATTGTCGGGATTTGGCTCTCGCCCCATCACATCTTTAAAGAGCGTCTCCATGCTCTTTGCGCCACCGCCCTCCAAAACTACATGTAGATATTTTTTGGCTGTTTTTGAGCCGAATATTCCCTCGTCAACCACACTTAAAAATGCATCCGCACTTAGTACTTCGGCCCATTTATAGCTGAAGTATCCAGCAGCATAACCGCCTGAAAATATGTGTGAAAAGCCGTTTTGAAACTTATTGTATGAAGGCGGTTTTATAAGTGCCGTCTCTCTCCTTATAGAATCTAGCAGGCTTTGAATCTCTTCGCCTTGAAAGAGTTTTGTGTGGAGTTTAAAGTCAAAGATGGAGAACTCAAGCTGTCTTAACATTCCTAGAGCCGATAAAAAGTTTTTGCTTTGTACAAGTTTGTCTATCATCTCATCGGAGATAATCTCTTTTGTTTTATAGTGAGACGCAAAAAGTTTTAAAACGGTAGGCTCGTAGGCAAAGTTTTCCAAAAATTGCGATGGAAACTCAACCGCATCCCACTCTACGCCGTTTACTCCGCTCACCTCATTCTCATTTACGCCACTTAACATGTGGTGGATAGCATGTCCCATCTCATGAAATAGCGTTACCACGTCATCGTGTCTTAGCAGAGAGGGGCTTTTTCCTTTTGACGGCGGAAAGTTACATACAATTACCGCAGAGGAGAGTTTTTCATCTCCTTTTTCATCTTTGCAGTGCGTTTGGAAGTTGTTCATCCAAGCACCTCCCTGTTTCCCTTTTCTAGCCTCCAAATCAAGATGTAGTCTCGATTTCAGCTTGCCCTCGTAGTACAAATCGTATGAAGAGGCTTTTTTATGCCACAGCTCCTCTTCTGCCTTTTCAAAGCTTATTCCAAAGAGCTTATTGAGAAACTCAAACATGCCCTCTAAGACGCTATTTTGCTCAAAATATGGGCGGTATAACTCTTCGTCGATATCATATTTGGCTTGTTTAAGCAGTTCGCTGTAGTATGCGCTGTCAAAACTTCGCAGAGGTTTTTTTGCAATCTCTTGAAGCTCTTTAAGCTCGTTTTCTGCCTGCGCTTTAGAGTTTGTGATTAGCTTTTCTAAGAAATTTATAACGCTTTTTTCATCTTTAGCCATTTTGCTCGCAAGCGAATATGAGGCATAATTATCAAATCCAAGAAGCCTGCTCATCTCGTCTCTAAGGCCTAGAAGCTCATCAATGATAGCAGCATTTTGAGGCGCTCTTGTAACATAGGCACGGTAGAGCTCCTCTCTGATTTTTTCATTTTTTCCATAGGTCATGTAGGCTATGTATGATGGCATCTGAAGCGTAAATTTGTACTTTGTAATGCCGTCTTCTTTAAATTTTGCACTTAGGAGATCACTTGCAGGGATACCCTCTACATCTTTCTCATCTGTAATAACATATTTGTACTCATTTGTGGCATTTAAAAGATTTTGAGAGAAATTATTTGATAATTCACTCTTTATTATATTTATCTCTTGAAGTCTCTCTTTTGTTTTTTCATCCAAATGCGCGCCGCTTAGCTCGAAGTTAAGGATATTGAGCTCCAAAACCCTTTTTTGTTCCTGATTTAGACTTTTTTCTTCGCTCTTTTGTATCTCTTTGTAGGCTTTGTAAATCTCAATATTTTGAGAGAGCTTTGTTGAATACTCTGTGATAATGGGCAGAGAGTCCGCATATACTTTTTGGGTTTTAGTGCTGTTTTTTACCGAGTTTAGATGTGAGAGCTGTGTAAAAAACTGCTCCAGATGCTCATTCATCATCTCTAATGGTTTGCAAAAGTTTGCAAAAGTTTTATCTTTTATCTTTAAAAGCTTTTTGACTTTTTTGTTGTTTTTTTCAACCCTCTTATTTAGCTCTTTTATAAAGCTCTCCAATTCCACTTTAAACTTTAAAAATTTTGACATGTATAAAATCCTTTTTTAATCTTCTTCATCACGTTTTTGTTTTGTAGCATTAAACTTCTCTATTAAAATATCATCATAGTTGTCCGAGTACTTTATAAGCCTCTCAAAGGCTATTCTACCCTCTTTTAGCGTCAAAGATGAGTCCACAATAAGGTGCGAGAGATATATGAAATTCTCATTTATGGAGAAGTGCAGATATGAGAATTTTTTGTTCTCATCAAGCAGATAGTCATAAAGCTGTAATATGTTCTCCTGTGGGATGATACAGAGTTTTGAATCGCCAATGATAATGCCGTTGTCGTAGTAGTTTATCTCTATTCTTGCGGTGCCGTAATCAACCCTCCATGATGCCTGAGACCTTCTGGATAAGGTTACGTTAACATCAAGAGAGGCTAAAATCTCTTCGAGAAGTTTTGTGCTGCCTGTCGGGTTGTACCCTTTTCTCCGCAGCTTTGCAATTTCAAGTTTTATGCCGCATGATGGGCAGTAGTCATTTTTTATATTCCGCTCGTCAATAAGGTTCTTGCATGACTGACACTTGATAATATTCTCTGTTTTTAAGCTTTTGTAGCTCTTTAGAGACTCCTCTACGTAGAAGTAGGGCAGAGCAAAACCAAGATTGTTTGAGTCTTGGATGATAAAGGTGTTGACGCCTATTACCTCTCCCTGAGTGTTTAGAAGCGGTCCGCCGCTGTTTCCGGGATTTATTGCAGCATCAATCTGCACATATTCAAGCTCTCCGTAAAGTCTTGAAGCTTTTGAGACAATCCCCTCGGTTGCGCTGTAGTTAAGACCGTAAGGGTGACCGACGGCAACTACGGTATCTCCGTTTTGGATGTTTTTTGTGGAGAGCGCAAGCGGGTTTTTTGGCGTCTCAAAATCAAAACTGATAAACGCAAGGTCATAGTAGGCGTCGTCATAAACAACTTTTGCGATGCTTCTTTTTATCTTTTTTGAGCTGATTACAACCTCTTTAAGTCCTGCAACTACATGCGAGTTTGTAACAATCAAATCGCCTATTATAAAGCCCGAACCGTTTCCATACGGCGACATAATCTGAATGATATTTTCGATATAGGTTTCTAGTATTATTTGAGTGTTCATCTCTATATCTCTTCGTAATTTAGATTTTTTAGCTGCAGGTAAAAGCTGTTGCTAAACTCATTAAGCGAGGTAAAGTTGAGCTTGTCTCCAAAGGGTTTTAGCAGTTTGAAACGGTTTTGATATGGTGAGATAATGCTCTCAACTCTAGATACAATCGCTCTTTTTGCAAAAGTTTCATTTTGCGAATCGTAGAGCTGTGTGTAGCCGAGCGCTTTAAAAAAGCTAGGATTTTGTATCTCAACTAAAGTGTGCAGAAGCTGTTTTGTAACAGGATGCAGGCCGTAGTTGTAGAGCAGATAAAGCGCTACGTATTTATACATCGTCGGAATTATCTGGTTGTATCTGTTGTTTTTGTACCATCTTATTTTTGAGAGTGATTCGGTAATAAAAACATCTATCTCTTCATGCGATGCTTTCTCGGTCGGATTGAACGTATATTTTGCATCATAAAAGTTCTTTTTAAACTCCTCGTAATTCATCACTTTAAGCTCTTCTATGTATATAAGAAGCTCTTCGTTTTTTGCTTCTACCGTGAGATTTTCATCGCTGAAATACTCTTGAATCTTCTTGCTTGATTTTTGAAAAATCGAATATTTAGGAACCAACATGTAGTCTATTTTAAAGATGAGACAAAGAAGTATAAACGACTGCATACCGGCATTGTCATTTGTAGGGAGAGTAGATATTTTAGACCTTGCTTCCTCTATCCATGAGAGCATAAACTCATATTTTAAGGTAAGCTCTTCCTCATTCAGAGGTGTTGTGTGCTGGGTATCTTCTATGGCAACATCAGGAAATTCGCTTCTTGTATACTCTTTGTCAAAGTCTGTATTAAGAGCTATCTCACGAAGCGGAAAAAAGACCTTTTGCGGGCTCATGGTAATGTTGTCATGTGAGAGTTTTAGTTTTATGTACTCATCATCGCTAAAGTAGTAGCTGTATGTCAGTTGGTAGTTTCTCTCTAAGATGAGTCTTTTTAGAGCAACGTTTGCGGATGATTTTTTTGTAAGGATGGCTTCGGCATAGAGACTCTCTTTTGTTATTGTCCCTTTTATTTTGGCGCACCCCTGATACATAACAAAGGTTAGCTTCTCGCCGTCTCGCTGTGATGTTATATTTTGATTTGAGACGCCGTTTGTGAAGTTCTCAAGAGATTTAAAGAAGTACTCATAAGCGCTGAGTATATCTTTTGCTTCAAATGCCTCGTGGGATTTATTGAAGAGATCCTCTTCATCATCGGAGAGATTTGCGTTTATTCCTCTGCCGAACTGATGTTTCAATTCGGCTTTTGTATCAAAAAAATTTAGCCAGCTCATAGACCTACTTTTCATATATGATTTATGAATTCATCTCTACATGTAAAATGAAATTAATTCATATCATTATAATGAAACCACCCTTATAAAAGAGCAATAAAAGCGCCGTTATAAGTAATGCGTTATTTCTACATGTTACTTTTTTAAAGCGCTTTTTTTTGTGAAATAGATAAAGAGCCCGAGCGTAAATATTAAGATTGAGACCCCGCCGATAAGATAAAATGCGTGAAGCATCTGCGAGTAGTCGTCAATTGCGATTTTAAAGACCACCATAAGAGACTCTATAAGCAGGGCGATGATAATCGTTATAGAAAACTTTGTTAAAACCTTATACTCCGCATCGCTGTTTTTAGAGTAGCTCTTAAAGACAACCTCTTGGGCAAAAACCGTTTTAGCGAGGTCAAAAATTGCAAGCCCGAGAGTAAGGGCAATTACGGGTTTAAAAATCAGCTCTATTGAGAGATTGTCTTTTATAAGAAGCGAATTTACAAACTCAAAAATTGAGTAGCCTATGGTAAAGAGTGCTAAAAGCATCATTACGCCTGCGGTAATAAAGTAGAAGCTTTTGCTTATAAAGTTAAAACCGCTGTGTATCTCGATAAGTCCCAATCTTTGAAGCAGAGCAGAGACGTTAAAATCCAAAAAATAGACCTTGTCATTCTCTTTTTTTGCAACAGTTACGCATGTCTCGCCCGTTGCGCTGCTGATATATGTTTTAGAGATTGCTATATTTTTGGAGCCAAACTCGATTTTTTCAAGAAGATAGTTTCTATCCCTGCCAATCGGAATATCGCTTGTTTTGTTTCTGTATATGTTCTTGGAAATCTAAATCATGCTTTTTTCATCGCAGACATATGTCAGTTCTAACGATGGAAATACTTTAAAGAGTTTTGAAAAGTTGTTACTCTCGCGCTCGTGCAGGCTTCCAAGATTAAAAACCGTCTCAAGTAAAAAATTTTCTATATAGTCTATATTGTTTTTGTATGTATCCATAAACTCTTGCATATTGACTCCTTTTTCTACAATTATATCTCTGGTGCAGAGCAAATAGTGCAAAAATATGGATAAAAAATATACAATATTTTTAAAATAAAAAATAACTGTTAAAAATATAGAGTAGAGCTCGTGCGCTCTTTGTTTAAGTTTCACTAATGTAGAATATTTATAGTGTTGTTATTTTGTGTGAAAGAGAAATTGTCATAATGTATGATTTAGGCAAAAAAAACAAAAGTGTAAAATATTTTGTATTTCTAGCGATAATGCCGCTTGCTGCTATTGTTGTCATGTTCTCATATGCCTTATTTCATATTCAAAAAGATTTGGATTTTGTTCACAATGAGATAGTTGGGCTTGATGCAATAACAAAGATAACGGATATTGTATTTGACATTCAAAAGCTAAGAGGTTTGACATGTATTGCAAATCCAAACAGCGGTTCTGCGGAGGCTATTGAGTTTCTAAAAGAGAGCATAAGTAAAGATTTGGCAGTGCTAAAACAAAAACTTTTCTACATAAAGAATAGCTCTTCTCTAAGATATGAACTGCTAGACTATATAGAGTCTATAGATAAGAGTTCGCTTGAGTATGCAAATTTTGACTATCTGTCCAAGCTTATATCTGATTTTATGATGTTTTCATATCGTATTTCCTATCTGTCAAAACTTATTTTAGACCCTGAGCCTTACTCCTATATTTTAGTTATAAATGCTGTCAGTTATCTTCCTGAACTTATTGAATATAACGGTCAAATAAGAGCAATAGCCTCATCAGCAGAGGAGGAGCTTCTATCCGCAGAAAAAAAACAAAGTATCAGGGTTCAGATAAATAAAATAGAAGAGAAAGTGGAGTTTGTTAAATACAACATGGAGATGCTCAGCGACTATATGAACGATAAAAAGATAAAAATAGTTTATGAAAAAATGCTAGAGGCGCAAGAGAGGATTTTTAATCTTACAAACAATCACTTATTAAACAGTGAAAAGCTTCCGTTTATGCCCGATGAGCTTAACTCACTTGCGACAAGGAATATTGAGTTGATAATAGATCTGTATCGTGAAAATTCAAAGCTTCTAGACAACATCTTAGAAAAAAAGTATGATTATAGTAATAGACTCATGCTCCATATTGTCATCGCTGAATTTTTATCTATTTTATTTATTCTTTTTGTAAATATACTTTTTTACAATAAAAATAAAAAGTTTGTTGAAAAAATAGAAAAACTTACAATTACCGATTCTTTGACGTCTCTCTATAACAGAAGATATTTTGATCTAATATTTGACAACCTCTTAAAAACTCAAAAAAGAACCGGGCAGACGCTTGTCTTTATTATTTTGGATATAGATTTTTTCAAACAGTATAACGATACCTATGGGCATCTGGCAGGAGATGAGGCTCTGAGGAGAGTTGCGAGCTGTCTGAATGGTTCTCTAAAGAGAGACGGAGATTTGGCTTTTAGGCTTGGAGGCGAGGAGTTTGGAGTATTGTGCAGTGGGCTTGATAACTCCCAAGCATTTGATTTTGCAAACAGCATAAGGAAATGTGTCGAAGATGAGAATATTGAGCACAAAAATAGTCTGGCAAGTCAACATGTAACAATCTCAATGGGACTGGTAGTCGTAGAGCCCGAGTTCGTAAATAGCGTAAATGACATATACAGATACGCCGATGAAGCGCTATACAAAGCAAAAGATAACGGAAGAAACCAAGTCAGTGTTTACTTTTTTTGCAATAAGTAGACTCTTTTAAGATTTATAGTTTTCCCATTTCTACTTTAATATCAAGCGGTTTTGCATGGTATGGTGAAGATGTAACTATGAGATCAACTCCCGTTTTTGCAAACTCCGTAACATTTTCAAGATTTATACCGCCTGTCGCGGAGATAGTGATGTTCTTAAACTCCTCTTTTAGTTTTACACACTCTTTGAGCATCTTAAAATCCATTTTTTCACACTGAAGTATATCTACTCCCAAAGAGGCAAAATAGTGTGCATCTTGAGGGTTGTCTACCTCTGCCGTAATCTTTTTTTCTATAAATTTTCTCTTTAGGGTTTTAAAACTTCTCTCTAGTTCTTGCTTGTCGCTAAGAAATACCAAATGTTGCTCAAAGATTAAAATCGAATCATAGAGTCCAAGCCGATGAGGTGCTCCACCGCCGTCCATTACCGCTTTTAACATGAGCTCTTTTGAACCTGGGAAATTTTTTCTTGTTGTTATTATGGCAATATCCGGATTGATGGCTTTTGCAAGTTGCAGCATTTTGTCTGTATACGTGGCGATGCCACTCATATACTCAAAGATATTTTGAGATATTTTCCAAGCATGATGAAGCGATTTTGCATTTCCGCTGCACTCCAAAATAGTCTCTTTTGGAGCAGTCATATCGCCGTTTTTTTTCAAAAATCTATATTTTAAACCACACTTTTTTACAATCTTCTCTACTTCATCGCAGCCGCTGAGGATTATCTCACTCTTTGGAGCAAAACTCATAGAACCCTCTTTAACGCCGATTCCCAGCCCAAAAGTTGTCAAATCAAAATAGCCGCCGTCTTCAAATAGCAGATCCATATACTAAACCTTTTTTTTACTAAAAAGTTTATATGCGGAGATTAAAAGGATAATTCCAAGTAAAGCTTCTAAATAAAGGGCATCTACTATCCCATACGCTAAAGCTCCTATAAAAGCACCGATCATAGAACCGATTGCCATATAGATGATAATCTCTTTAAAACCAAAAACTTCTTGCAGTCTCTTTGTTTTATTGTATTTATAAATACCCACAAGTAAAGTAGGAAACGATATAAGCAGACTTAATGTTCCTGCTGTTTTTATATCTACAGAATACAAAAGTACGATAGTAGGGATAAGAAGCTCTCCGCCGGCGACTCCCAAAATAGAACTTATCATCCCTATGCCCACACCAAGAGCAAAACCTAAAATAATCCCAATCCATGAAGGAATTAAAACTTCACTTTTAAAATCAAAAAACATATGGCTAAAAAGTACAAAACTTAAAAATACAAGTAAGATAAATATATAACCGTTAAGCTTTTGTTTATCAATGCTTGAAGCTTTGTTTGCCCCGATGTAAGCACCTATAAGAGTTCCTGTTAAAAGATTGGCAACTATATAAAAATTTGAATATATACTCTCATCTATCCCTCTAAAAATCAAAGCGAAGAATACTGTTACTAACGAGATGATTATATTGAGCATTACCGCATGGAGAGTGTCTATTTTTAAAATACCAACCAAAAAAGGGAGGCGAAACTCTGCACCTCCCAAACCGATAAGCCCTCCTAGGGAGCCTATAGAAGCTCCGCCTATAAATGATTTGAGTTTCACTACAAACCTTTGATTATAGGGCTAAATGCTTTAGTGCTTAAACTTACACTTTGACCTATTTTTAAACTATTAGCTTCATTATCGCTTATTACCACTTCAACTAACTGTTGACCGACTGAAACTATGGCTATGTTTATCACATCTACTTTTACTATATCGAGTAACTCACCCTCAAAAGAGAATTTTTGACTCCCACTAGTTTTGAGTAAAATATCTTTTGGCGAGCCGTCGTTTACAATCTCTCCAAAATTTAACATAACCACTCTTTGCGCCAATCTATATATCTCACTTGGATCATGGCTTACCATAATTGTTGTAGTTTTAAACTCTTTATGGAGTGTTAATATCTCTTGCTGGAGTTTTGTTCTCATGGTAGGATCAAGTGCCGATAAAGGCTCATCCATGAGTAAAAGATTTGGTTTATTCATCATAGCACGACAAAGACTCACACGCTGTTTTTGCCCACCGCTTAAGGTGTTTGGCAGCCTTGCCTTTAGTTCAGCCATCTCCGTCATCCCCAATAGACTCTCTGCCAATCGCTTGTCATTGTTTACATAGAGCAAATTATCAAGTACACTCATGTTATTAAAGAGTGCATAATCTTGAAATACAAATCCTATTTTCCTTTTTTGTGAGGGTAAACAAAACTTCTTATCAAGCCAAACTTCATCACTCATTTGAATAGTTCCGCTAGCATCTTCAAGACCTGCCAAAATTCTTAAAAGTGTAGTTTTTCCACTTCCGCTTTGCCCTGCGAGTGCGACAAAGTCACCATCTTCAACAGTTAGGTTTACATTCAAATCCATTTGACCGTCTGCGCCATGGAGTTTTTTATTTATGTCTATTTTTATCACTTATACCCCTATTTTATTCTGGTTGCCGTTAAAAATATAAACACTAAGAAGTACCAAAAAGCTAATAACCACCATGATGGCACTGTAAATATGAGCTGAAGTATAATCCATTATTTCAACCATCTCATAAATAGCAACAGATGCCACTTTTGTCTCACCCGGAATGCTTCCCCCAACCATCAAGACAACTCCAAACTCTCCGACCGTGTGGGCAAATGTAACTATAATAGCAGTCATAAGTGCCGGTTTCATGTTTGGAAGAGCAACTTTAATTATGGTTTCAAACTTACTTTTACCGGTTAAATAGCTAGCTTCGAGCATATTTTTATTTATAGATTCAAATCCCCCCTGAAGAGGTTGCACCATAAACGGAAGAGAGTAAAAAGCACTAGCTACTACAAGCCCCGTAAAGTTAAAAACAAGTTTTACCCCAAAAACATCTTCAAAAAACGCCCCGACAGGAGAGTTTTGTGACAGTGCTACAAGGATATAAAAGCCTAAAACAGAAGGCGGCAGTACAAGAGGAAGTGCTGTTAAACTCTCCCAAAACGGCTTCATCTTTGACTTTGTTTGAGATAGATACCAAGCCAAAGGGGTACTAATAATAAAAAGTATCAAAGTTGTTAAACCGGCTAGTTTAAAAGAGATTAAAAATGGTTCAAACTCTAAGTTATGAAACAGCTCAATCATCACAAATCTCACTTATTGAAACTTCACTTGCTTTTATAAGAGCCGTGACCCTATCTCCTGCTTTTAAATTCATTCGCTTAGATGAATCTACGGTAATAATTGACTCCAAATCAGTGTCAAAAAACTTAAGTTTTATATTGGATAAAAGTTGCCCGTTTTCACAAGATACAATGGTTGTTTCTAATTTATTTGAGTAACTAACCTCACCGCTAAAATCTTTGGCAATTGCTACATGAGACGGTTTAACGGCAAGCTTCACTTTTGTTCCGACTTGGATGGCATCATTTAAGTCCAAACTCATCATAGATAAAGTTTGACCGTTGCAGTCAAACTTTACTATATGCAAACTATCACAAGCTTCTATTTGTGTTACAGTTGCAATCAAACTGCTCATGGAACTAAATATCCAAAATCAATTAATATTTTTTTCGCTTGAGCACCTAACATAAAATCATAAAATGCTTTCGCATCACTGTTGTCTTTAGCATTTTTAATGATTACAATCCCTTGATTAATTGGGGTGTAAAGCTTAGAATCCACATCTACCCAATGCACACCCTCTTTGTACTGAGTCATTTTAGGGCTATAGAGTGAAGATTTTGCAATGAAGCCTATATCCGCAGCTGTTACAGCATAAGAAACTGTTTGGGAGATAGATTCTGCATATACAAATTTACTCTCTACATCAGCTAATACTCCGGCATTTTTTATAGCTTCAAGAGCTGCTTTGCCGTACGGGGCAGTTTTTGGATTTGCTATTGCTATTTTCTGGATACTTTGATCTTTAAGAAGATTTATTGATTTTGAAAAATCTTTTTGACTATTGCTCAGCATCGCTAAACTTCCTTGTGCATACACAACCGGTACCGTAATCGCAATACCTTCTTCATATAAGCTTTGCGGAAACATCATATTTGCCGCCATAAAAAGTTGGTATGGCGCTCCATTTTTAATTTGAGCAGTGAGTTTTCCACTACTCCCTAAAGTTACCTTTACTTGTGTGTCGGGATTTGTTTTATGAAACTCCTCTAAAAGTTTATCCATAGCATAACTCACATTTGCAGCAACTGCTACATTGATAGTTCCTGCAAACAGACTCATACTTAAAACCATTAAACCTAGTACTATTTTTTTCATCTTTAATCCTTAAAATAGGTAGTTCAGCTCAAAACGAGCATCTAAACTATCCGCATCTACTTTATCAGTATCCGTGTAACCTAATCTTAAACGCCACTGTAGCTCTGGCATCATAGGCAAGTTTTGTACAAATCCTGCATAATAGAAGTTTTCATCAAACTGTCCTTTGTCCTCATCGGCGTCTGTGTGAAGAGCAGAGAGTTGCATATACACATCCTTGTAAACTCCTGTTTTATTTGGGTTTATAGTTAATTCGGCACGATAACTTTTTGTATTTGCTACCCAGTTGTATCTTGCCATAGAACGAGTGTAACCTGCTGTTGGAAATCCTCTCCATGGAGTTACTAAATCCGCTTCGTCAAACACCTTTGAATACCCGAGATTTAGTTTAAAAACATCATACGCAGCAACTAAACGAGCAGCTATCATTTGCGAATCAAGTGAGTTTGGGTCTTTGTATCCGGTTGGTGTTGCATCATAAGCCGCGCCTCCAATGTCACCTGCTCCGTTATCAAACTGTTTGATATAGCGAACACCCGGCGAGAGAGAAAAGCTACCCATGTTTATTTTGTAATTTGCCTCTGCCATTGTCTCAGATATAAGCTCAGGTACCGCGTAAAATGATGCGTCGAGTTTTAAATTTTCTATAGATGTATTATGAATATCTCCTGTTATTAAAGGGGCATCTTCTTTCCCGACAGCTTTTAATTTTGTATATGTCAAACCCTTATGCATTGCCGAATCATCATTTTGATCCCAAGACGGGTTTAAAGATGAAGAAGAGCTTGCATCACCGTATGCCAAAACTGAGTGCGTGTCTGTATGCGCACGGAGTTTTTCTTTTGCTAGATACGCAAGTTTAATCGGAGTTTTTGAAACAAGAGTTGTGTTAAAAACTATACCGTCAAAAGCGTTTGGTATCATTTTTGTATCGTTTGAAGCAGTATAAAAAGTTTCTACTAACTGACGACCAACTGTTATGCTACTTTTTTCTAAACCGCTATAGCGGATGTAAGCCTGCCCTAAAGCACTCATATTTTGATTTCCCGTATTGCTATAATCAAATCTACTAAGAACATCTTGCCCTGGTTTAGCAAATTTAATGTCGGCTTCTGATAAGTTTGTAAATCCATGACTATAGTAAAGAGCACCTCTAAAATCGAAGTCATTATAGATGGCACTTTGATACACTAATGAACCGCCCAAACCGCTTGTGTAGTGATCTTTTTGTTTGCTGTTTTCTTCTTCCCATTTGTACATAAATGTATTTGAGCGAAGTCTGCCGTAAAAAATCCCCTCTTTAAACATTTGCGAAAAATTATCAACTTGTTTAGGTTTTTGACTATAGACCAGTTGATAATTTGTTTTAAGTGCCTGTTTAGGAACTTCGTCATTTGCACTTGTTACGGTTGTTACAAGTAGTGCCGCCGCTATAACAGTGCTTAATCGAATTTTTGTTTTCAATCTGTTTTTCTTTTAATGTAATTTTAATTTGTTATACTTTTATCGCTTCTTCCAAAGCACTTGTCTTGCAGTTACCGCTGCAAGGCTTTTAATTCTCATCTCTCATTTGACCTCCAACTTTTAATTTTCGTAATATTAAAAAATCCATAGCGATGATTTTTTACCATCTGCCTAAGATAATGCTTTTTGGTTTACAAAAAGCGCTCACCTGCATCCCTTTTTTGAGATTTAATTTCTCAAGCAGCTCTGTTGGCATAATAGAACATACCGTGTTAGAGCCTTTTAGCTCAATGATAACCTCTGCATTTAAACTATCATGTTCTATTCGGATAATTTTCCCTATGAAACTGTTCATATCGTTTTTATCGGGTGAAAATTCATCATTTAAAATCAGAGCGTTTGCTTTAAAGAGCACATACAGCTCCATGCCTACATCAATTTCAAGAGTAGTTAACGAATCATTTGTGATGATTGCCGTTATATTCTCTTTGTTGTTAAGCTCAAGAGAGAGTATGCTCTCAACAGCTCCACTTTGAATAGTTAAAACTTTTGTCTTTAGCTGATTTCTTGCACTTATACGGATATCCATACTCTTTAAAAGATGGATATGTCCATTTTTTTCACTTACGCGCTTGGAGAGATTTTCTAAAAATTGCTGATGCTCTTCTTGAAGGATTTTGTAGGTGTCTATAAGCTCTTTTGCATATTCACTTAGATGTGTTCCGCCGCCGCCTTTGCCACCTTTAGAACTCGTAACAAGCGGAAATTCAGAGAGGTTATTCATGGCATCTACCGCATCCCATGCAGCTTTGTAGCTCATCTTCATGGATTTAGCCGCTTTTGTTATGGAACCCTCTTTTTGGATGTGTATTAAAAGTTCCATGCGACCTTGTCCAAGGAAGCTATGTTCTGATTTATTTATCCATAATCGTCCGTTAATACTGTTTGGCATGGTTTTCCTTAAATGTTAAAAGCGTAGTATATAAAAATATATAACGCTTGTCAATTATATTAAAAACTATACATGCAGGATTCAATCTGCCTGTATAGTTTTTTTAAAAGCAGTAAGAAGAATAGTTTATAAAACAAAGCAAAACAAAAGCCAATTTTAAGTACAATCTGCGTAATTTTAACAAAGGAAATGCATGGCTAAAAAGCGCGTATTAGTAAAGTTTTCAGGCGAAGCTCTTGCAGGTGAAGCGGGTTATGGAATTGATACAAAAATTCTAAATTACATCTCCCAAGAAATTAAATCTTTAGTAGAAGCGGAAATCGAAGTCGGTATAGTTATCGGCGGCGGTAACATCATCCGCGGGGTAACTGCGGCTCAGGACGGAATTATTAAAAGAACTTCCGGTGATTATATGGGAATGCTTGCAACTGTTATAAACGGTATAGCGATGCAAGAGGCTTGCGAACATGCAGGGCTTCAAGTTCGTATGCAGACGGCTATAAAGATGGAGCAGATTGCAGAGCCGTATATTAATCGCCGAGCGGTTCGTCATCTAGAAAAAGGGCGTGTTGTTATCTTTGCAGCCGGAACCGGAAATCCGTTTTTTACTACAGATACGGCAGCAACGCTTAGAGCAGTTGAAATAGGCGCAGAAGTTATTATAAAAGCTACAAAAGTTGACGGTGTTTATGATAAAGACCCAAATAAATTTAGTGACGCAATTAAACTCTCTGAGTTGTCTTACGAGCAGGCGCTCAGCGATAATATTAAAGTGATGGATGATACGTCAATTGCGTTGGCAAAGGACAATTCACTTCCTATTTTAATATGTGATATGTTTAAAAAAGGCAATCTTTTAGACATTATAGCAAACGGTAATATGCAAAATTGCTCAATAGTAAGGTAGTTTTTAAAAGGATTTAATTCTTTTGTGAGACTTATCTGGCACGAAAGTGTCAAACTTTAGTAGCCATGGCGGCTTTAGCGAAGTAAAAGGGAGTTGGTTCCTTTTATGGATTTATCAAAATAAAAAGGAAAGAAATGAAAGTAGAAGTACTAACAGCAAAAATTCTAGACAATAACCCAAATATGGACCGTTACCAGCTAGCAATAGCTGTTGCAAAGAGAACTGATGAGCTGTTAAATGGTGCGACAAGCAAACTAAATATTTCTAAAAAAATAAAAGCTGCTGATTTAGCTTTAATGGAAATTGCTGAGGGCCTTATAGTTATAAAAGGCTTTGCCGACAAGAAGTAGTCACTTTGAACCAGAGTCAAGTTGATATCCAAAAAATAAAACATATAGATAGCGTTGACTCTGCTACTGAGTACCTTTTTTCACAAATACCTTCAAGCGACACTCTGATAAATGCTCTAGAGTACTCCAAAAAAGCTCATGAAAAGCAGTTTAGAAAGAGTGGAGAGCCCTACATAATCCACCCAATACTGGTTGCTAGCATAGTATCCTCAATTACAAATGATGAGTCAATGGCGATAGCCGCACTTCTTCATGACGTTGTAGAGGATACACTGGTAAATATAGATGATATAAAATCGCTTTTTGGCACTGATGTCGCCCATCTGGTGGAGGGTCTTACAAAGATTGACACTATCAGGGATGCGGAACTAATCCCCTCTAGCTCAAATGAAAAATTGGTCATATCCGCACTCTCGTTTCGTAAAATGTTACTAGCGAGTATAAAAGATGTAAGAGTTTTGGTTGTAAAACTGTGTGACAGACTTCACAATATGTTAACCCTAGATTCACTATCGGTGTACAAACAGGAGCGGATAGCCGAAGAGACGCTTGTTGTTTACGCACCAATCGCACACAGGCTTGGTATCTCTTTTTTGAAAAATATATTAGAAGATTTAAGCTTCTCATACATTTTTAAAGAAGAGAAAAGAGAGATAGATTGGTATTTTGATACAAACTATCACGCCATTGAGATGAAGCTCGATGAGTTTAAAGAGTCCATAAATAAACTCTTGGTTCAAAACGGCTTTTGCGAAGATGATTTTGAGATACTCTCACGCGTAAAGCACAGATACTCTATATATCTTAAAATGCAGAGAAAAGGCGTAGGCATAGAGGAGGTGCTAGACCTTTTGGCAGTTAGGATTTTAACAAACGATGCCGTAAGGTGCTACAATATTTTAGGGCTAATTCATCTCCATTTTCAGCCGCTCTCATCGAGATTTAAAGACTATATTGCCGTGCCTAAAGATAACGGATACAGAACCATTCATACTACAGTTTTTTACAATACTGCAATATTTGAGGTGCAAATCAGAACGTATGATATGCATCAAACCGCAGAACTAGGAGTTGCTGCACACTGGAAATATAAGAGCGGCGGCAACGACAATATTAAGCTTGACTGGCTTCATAATCTGGGCTATCAAAATGAGTCTGTTGAAGATTTCTACGACCTTATTAAAAATGATCTATACAGCGAAGATATATCTGTTTTCTCCCCAAAAGGAGAGGTTTTCACACTACCGCGGGGCGCTGTTGTGCTTGATTTTGCCTACGCAGTCCATACGCAAGTCGGAAATCATGCAAAGTCTGCTCTTGTCAACAAAGCAAAAGCATCGCTAATAAGTGAGCTTCATAACGGAGATATCGTAAAAATAGAGCTTGACGAGAACAGTATAACGAGATGCAGCTGGATTGACGCCGTTAAGACTTCAAAAGCAAAAACAAATATGCGCTATATCTGCAATGCCAGAGTAAGAGAGATAGACTCAAAGTCGAGTATAAATATTGTAGCAACAGCTATGAAACTAAACAGCTCAAGGGTAGAAGAGTGGCTTGAAAAAAACTATAACGAAAAAATTGCTACTATCGCGACGGATATCGAGCATTTTCGCGAGATAATTTATAAATATACCGCCGAGATAAGCCAAAACAGCCGTTTTAGAAGTTTTCTCTCAAGACACAGGTTTAAGCTAAAGCAGTATAGCTTTAGAGGGCTTGAGATATTTAGCACCTTAGGTATCAATGATGTAGTGTTTGACTACTGCTGTCATCCAAAAAGCGGCGACGAAGTAATGGCATTTTTGGAAAAAGGGAAGGCTCATGTGCACCATAAGATGTGCAGCAGCGCTTCAAAAAAACTAGATGCAAAAGAACCTATGGTTTTTCTTAGATGGGAGAAGCTAAATATTTACAAATACAACATGATTGTCTCTCTTCACAGCGGAGTAGGAACACTGGCTGAATTTTTAATTTTTTTGGCAAAGTACAAAATAGATATAAATCTAATTGAGCTGGGAAAAAACAGAAGTGAATCAACACGCTATTGTGAGATAGGATTTGAGTCAAAAGAAGCAGATATTAACTCACTTCGTGTTAAAATCGAGCAAAAAGTAAAAGTGATACATCTTATTCGTACGGATGACGCATATAGATAGAAATTAAACAGGAAAATATAGAATTATGTTACAAGAAGCTTTAAAAGAGATAAAGAGAGGCGCTGCCGAGATAATAGACAATGAGAGAATTGAAAAACTGTTAAAAGCATACTTCGATAATAAAGAGACATACACGGTAAAAGTGGGTTTTGACCCAACAGCGCCTGATTTACATCTAGGACACACTGTATTGCTACAAAAATTGGCTATATTTCAAAAATATGGCGCAAAAATACAGTTTTTAATAGGCGATTTTACTGCTCAAATCGGTGACCCGACGGGCAAGAGCGCGACTAGAAAAACTTTGAGCGCATTTCAGATTCAAGAGAATGCTGCGAGCTACAAAGAGCAGGTTTTTAAAATTCTAGACCCGTTAAAAACTGAGGTTGTATTTAACTCAGAGTGGATAAATCCGCTTGGGGCTTCTGGAATGCTGACTCTTACTACTACGTTTAACGTTGCAAGAATGTTAGAGCGTGACGACTTTGACAAAAGATACAAAAGCGGTACTTCAATCTCTATAAGCGAGTTTATATATCCGCTTCTTCAGGGCTATGACAGCGTTCATCTCAAAAGTGACATTGAGATAGGCGGAACTGACCAGAAATTCAACCTTCTTATGGGAAGACATCTTCAAAGAGCGTATGAGACAGGAAAAGAGCAGGCTGTTTTAATGATGCCTATCTTAGAAGGTCTTGACGGCGTGCAAAAGATGAGCAAATCTCTAAATAACTATATCGGCGTAGCAGATGAGCCAAACGACATGTTTGGAAAAGTGCTGAGTATATCCGATGAGCTGATGTGGAGATATTATGAACTCTTAAGCGCAAAAACTCTTAGCGAAATTGAAGCATTAAAAAATGGCGTAGCTGATGGTTCTTTGCATCCAAAAAAAGTTAAAGAGGAGCTGGCTTTAGAAATTACTGCGAGATTTCACTCCGAGGTGCTGGCAAATGAGGCAAAAATGGAGTTTGACAGAGTACACTCAAACAATCAAATTCCTACAGAGATAGAGGAGTTTAGCTCTGATGGAGAGATTTCTATAACTAAAGCCCTTGTTGATTGCAATTTAGCGCCTTCAACTTCTCAGGCAAGAAGAGATATTAAGCAAGGTGCTGCTAAAATAAATCAAGAAAAGATTGACAACGAGCATCTACAGCTAAGAAGCGGGGAGTATATACTCCAAGTCGGAAAAAGAAAATTTGCAAAGCTAAAGGTGAGCTAATGAGCTACAAATCATTAAAAATTGGTAAATATATAATAGAGAAACCTATAGTTCAAGGTGGAATGGGTGTCGGTGTCAGTTGGGATCGGCTTGCCGGAAATGTTTCAAAAGAGGGTGGCTTAGGCGTAATAAGCGCAGTTGGAACCGGATACTATGAAAATAAAAAATATGCTTCAAAACTTGTGGCAGGCAGACCGCTTGATGCTCTTGGATTCTACTCAAAAGATGGTTTTGACGCGATTATAAAAAATGCCAGAAAAATCTGCGGCGATAAGCCGTTAGCGGCAAATATCCTCTATGCAATAAACGATTACCCAAGAGTAGTGCGAGACGCATGTGAGAGCGGTATAGATATTATTATTACTGGAGCAGGACTTCCTACAAATATGCCTGAGTTTACGGAAGGGTATCCTGATGTTGCGCTCGTTCCAATCGTATCATCTGCAAAAGCTCTGAAAATTATCTGCAAAAGATGGAAGCAGAGATATAACAGACTTCCTGATGCGGTAGTTCTTGAAGGGCCAAAAAGCGGCGGTCATCAAGGTTTTACATATGAGCAGTGCTCAATGCCTGAGAATCAGTTAGAAAACTTGGTTAGACCTGTTGTTGAAGAGGCGGCTTTGTGGGGAGATATTCCAGTAATCGCGGCAGGCGGCATTTGGGATAAGAGCGATATTGATGAGATAATGTTGCTGGGTGCCAGAGGTGTTCAGATGGGGACGCGTTTTATAGCAACGCACGAGTGTGATGCACATGAAAACTTTAAAAAAGTTCTCCTTGAGGCAAAAAAAGAGGATATTGGGCTATTCTCCTCTCCCGTTGGGTATCCTGCACAGGGGATAAAAACAAATTTAACGCTACTGGTTGAAAAAAGAGAAGGTCCGGCTATTAAATGTATCTCTAATTGTGTTGCCCCTTGTAATCGCGGTGAAGAGGCAAAAGAGGTAGGTTATTGTATTGCTGACAGACTTAGTGATGCTTATAACGGAAATCTCGAGACGGGACTCTTCTTCTCTGGTACAAACGGTTACAGAGTTGATAAAATAATCTCAGTAAAAGAGTTGATGAAAAAATTAGTAAACGGTGAATAATCCAAGAGATGATTAAACTCTTTTTATTCTCGCTCTTTTTATTTATTTCCGTAGAGGCGTATGCAGACACGGAGATGTTAAAAAGAGCGGACAGATACATGCAAAGCGGTACGCAAAGCGATACTTTTCGCGCCTACAATAACTATAAAAATCTATATCTTCGTTCAGTAATTAATGATGATACATTTTTAAAAATAGATGCATTAAAAGGGATTGTAAAGAGTGGAAACAAGCTAAGTATAGATGTTTCAAAATATTCAAGCGAACTCCAATCTCTCTCTCTAAAAGGCGGTTACAATCAGCCTGAGCCAAAGCCCATGAAAAAAACAAAGAAGATTGAAAATGTACATGTAGGAACTCTGCATAAACTAAAATCTGTTGAATGGAGAGAGGATACGCTGCTTTTAATCTTTGACAAAAAATTAAATTCGAAGCAGATTAAATATTTTACACTGCATGACAAAGCCAAAAAAAAATATAGATATGTATTTGATATAAAAACATCAATGCTTACAAGCTCGCAAAATATCAATAAAAACGGCATAAATAATGTAAAATTAGCACAGTTCACTCCTGATACATTAAGATTGGTTATTGAAAACAGCTCTAGTGTTGATGTAAGCCATATGTTAAACTCCGAAGCGCTGGAGATAAAATTAATTCCCTCCTCATATAAACCCGCCGAAGTTCTAGAGAAAGCTCTACCGCCAAGAAAAGACAGAGACAAAACGATTGTTATAGACCCAGGTCATGGAGGGAATGACCCAGGAGCAGTCGGGTATAAGAAATATAGAGAGAAAGTTGTTGTTTTTAATGTATCAAAAGAGCTCTCAAAAATTCTCAAATCCCGCGGATATAAAGTTTTTATGACAAGAGAGAGTGATAAATTTGTAAAGCTCAGAAAGAGAACGGAGTTTGCCAATGAGAAAAAAGCTGATATATTTATAAGCATACATGCAAATGCAGTTGCAAACGGCAATGCAAAAGATGTTCATGGGATAGAGTGCTATTTTCTCTCGCCGTCTCGTTCTGAGAGAGCTAAAAGAGCAGCGGCACAAGAGAACTCTGCGGATATGAGCGATATGAACATGTATGGAAAAGACAGCTACCTAAACCTTCTAAATCACCACAACATCTTGGCATCAAATAAACTCGCAATAGATTTGCAAAGAGGAATGTTGGGCTCTCTAAACAAAAAGTATAAAGATGTAAGAGACGGTGGTGTTAGAGAGGGACCTTTTTGGGTTTTAGTAGGAGCTCAAATGCCTTCAGTGTTGGTAGAGGTAGGGTTTATATCCCATCCAAAAGAGGCATTGCGTCTCGTAGATGATGAGTATATAAAAAATATGTCAAGAGGATTGGCTGACGGAATAGAGAGATATTTCGCCAATAACTAATTTTCTTTTTTATAATCCAAATCGCCTGCGACAGACTCTTTTTCATTTATAATCTTCTCTATCTGCTTCTTGACCAAATCGTATCTGTACTGCTCTTTAAATCCGTTGATGCGACCACCCGCAGCGTTTGGATGTCCGCCTCCGCCAGCCCACTCTTTTGAGATTAGTGAAACGCTTACTTTATTGTTTGCTCTAAGGCTTATGGTGCCTCTGTAGCTTACGTCAACTATAAAGTCATACTCGGGGTAGGTAAGCAAGAAGCCGTTTCCAATTATAGAGGTGTTTCCGACACCATAGCTTAAAAAGCCTCTGTAGCCTTTGTAGTAGATTGTTTTTTCATCCCTTGCTTCACCAAGCAGAGAGACTATAAACTTTGTGCTTAGGTTGTCAATAGTATCATTTTGCTCTTTTTTAAAAAAACTCTTCTTTATCATATGGATATTGTCATCTAAAACAACGGGCGCAAAAGGCATATCTATATACTTAGTCGCTTCAAGCAGCAGATAAATTTTATACATGTTGTCTGTTTTTGGAAACATTACTTTGTTGAGTTCCCTTGCTTCTGAGATAAGACGCATGCAGACTTTGCCGTACTCGAAATTATCATGTTCCTCCATCTTCCATAAATCAACTGCATTTACGATATTGACAAACTTCTCCATCCAAAGAGGCTCATCTAGTTTAAAATGCTCTTTTACATAGTCGTACGTAATTTTGGTAGCAGATCTTAAAGTGTCTAAATTGTACCACTCATATTTTGTGGCACTCTCTTCTCCGGTTCCGTGGTGGTCAAGAAGCAACAACGTAATATCTTTTTTGTTTTCGTTTAGTTTTAAAACTTCATTGTTTATCCATTTTGACTCATCGGCAGTCAAGTTAAGGTCTGTTATTAAAATTGTTGCACTTTTATTCTCTTGGCTTATGTTTTGTAAAATAAGCTCCAGCGTCTGTTTAACCTCTGCACCATAGTTTGCATTATAGTTTATTAATTTGTAGGGCGTATATTTCATGACAAGCTGGCAGCCATATCCGTCTAAATCGGTGTGTGAGAGATGGTGAACTATTTTGTTATTCATTTTATTCCTTAAAGTTGTTATTTATTGAGATTGAGCCCATTACTTCAAATGTGGCGCTAGAGTCTATCTCTGCATGCGATAACGTTACCACCTCAAGAGAGAATCGCTCAAATATCTCTGCTACGCCTCGGCGCAAGAGAGGGTCTACGATAATCACGACAGGAGAGACTCCTTTTTGAAGAAGTTCTGCTGCCTTTGCGCTTGTTGCTTGGATGAGGGCGTTAATCTCCGCAACACTCAACAGAAGATTTCTTGTGCCGTCTCTCTCTTGTGATTTTTCAAGAAGCAGCTGTTCAGATGCCGTATCAAATGTCAGTAATCTTATAACTCCATCGCTTCCTGAGTACATCTGGGTGATAATGCGGGAGAGTTTGGAACGCACCTGTTCTGTGATAATGTCGACGTTTTTGGTGTATTCGGAAATATCTGCAATAGTCTCAAGAATTGTGAGCATATCTTTAAGAGGTATCTTTTCATGCAGAAGAGCTTTAAGAACCCTTTGGATAAGTCCAATAGATGCGACTTTTTGAACATCATCGATAATAACAGGGAAGTCGGTTTTAATTTTTGTTACTAAAGTTTGAACCTCTTGACGGGTAAGAAGATCTTCAGCATTTTTCTTTACGAGTTCGCTCATATGTGTGGATATAACGGTAGCAGGATCTACAACCGTATAGCCGTTAATAATCGCATCCTCTTTAAGCTCAGGAGATATCCATATAGCATCAAGCCCAAAAGCAGGCTCTTTTGTAGGCTCTCCTTTTATTTCTCCGGTTGCCATACCGCTGTCCATTGCCAAAAATTTATCAGGCATAATCTTGCCCTCGCCAACCGCAATCCCTTTTAAGAGTATTTGGTATTGTTGGGGCTGCAGGTGCAGGTTGTCTCTGATACGCACCTGAGGCATTAAAAAGCCAAAGTCTGATGCTATTTTTCTTCTCATTGAGCGAATGCGCTCTAGCAAATCACCGCCTTGCGCGCTGTCTGCAAGGCGAATCAGCTGATAACCGAGGGTGAGTTCTAGCATCTCAACTTTTAGTATATCTTCAAGCGCACTCTCCTCCTCTTTTGCAATCTCTTCATTTGTTTTTGCAGGTCTTGAAGCAGCTTTTTCCTTTGCCTGAAGCTCTCTCTCTCTTGGTGACAGCATCCCCTCTATGTTAAGTATAGTAAGCTCGCCCTTTTCATATTTATAGACTGACCAGCCAAGAAGCGCAAACATAATCCCTACAAAGCCCATGGAGGCAGTTGGAAGACCAGGAACAAGAGCAAAAAGAATCATAATAAAACCTACAATCATCATGATTTTAGCATTGCCCATTATCTGGCTGATGGCGCCGTCTGCGAAGTTCTCCCCCTCTCCAGAAGAGCGGGTAATCATAATACCCGTAGCAGTTGATACTATAAGTGCGGGAATCTGTCCAACAAGACCATCACCTATTGTAAGAAGCGTAAATGTAGTAGCGCTGTCGCCTACGCTCATATCGTGCTGGAAAACGCCTATTAAAAATCCGCCGATAATGTTTATAAGAGTGATGATAATACCGGCAACCGCATCACCTTTGACAAATTTACTAGAACCGTCCATTGCTCCGTAAAAGTTGGCATCTTGAAGTATGTCTGCTCTTCTTTTTTTGGCCTCTGCATCATCTATAAGTCCAGCATTTAGGTCTGCGTCAACCGCCATCTGTTTTCCGGGCATTGAGTCGAGAGTAAAACGAGCTGCAACCTCTGCAACCCTCGTTGAACCTTTTGTGATAACCATAAAGTTAATAAGAACAAGAATAGAAAAAACGACAATACCGATGACGTAGTTTCCGCCGACTACAAAGTTACCGAAGCTCGTAATAATGTTACTTACCTCTTCGGGTCCCTCATGTCCATGGCTTAGAATCATTCTTGTTGTGGCAATATTTAGTGCAAGTCTAAAGAGCGTAAGAATAAGGATAAGCGTCGGAAAAGTGGTTAAGTCGGTAGGTTTTGGAACATAGAGCGATATTAAAAGAATCAACACGGCAAGAGCCATAGAGATTGTAAGCAAAACATCAAGTATGGAAGAAGGCAGAGGAACGATGATAATAGCCAGAATTGCCATTACGAAAACAACTACGCTTAAATCTTTTTGACCTAATAAAAAGTTTAAAGTCGTACCGATTTGCTGTCTTGTAGTTAGTTTTTTTGCCAAGTTTTTACTCTAAAATATCTGCTAAAGTTAAATCTGCTAAAAAAGAGTCTATTTTACCTTGTAGTTTATTTAGAAACGGCCAGAGAGAGCAGAGCGGTGCTTTGCCTGAAGGACATGAGTACATTGAGGGAGCGCAGTCGAAAACAGCCGGAGCCTTTCCCTCGACAGATGACATGACATCAAGCATGCTTATATCTTTTGGATCCAGTAAAAGAGAAAATCCGCCGTTTACGCCTTTGAATGACTTCAAGATGCCATGTTTAGCCATTGCTTGAAGAATTTTTGCTAGAAAACTTTTTGGAATAGAGAGCTGCTTTGAGAGCGTCTCGCTATCCATCGGAGAAGAGGCTTTTGATAAAACAATAAGTGAGAGTATCGCATACTCACTGGCACGAGTTATTAACATATTATTACTTTATTTTATTTTTCGTAAATTATATCAAAAGAAGTTGAAATTAAAGTAGAAATAGGATACTATTTCACTTCAACTTTATACACTGAATTTGTGTGGACTGTTAGATTATATACCTTTTGGAGGCCATTATGGCTTTAGATTCGGCTAAAAAACAAGAAATTGTTGCAAAATACGGTCGTGGTGAGAATGACACTGGTTCAAGTGAAGTTCAAATCGCATTATTAACAACTAGAATCAGTGAACTAACTGAGCACTTAAAAGTGTTCAAAAAAGATCATGCATCAAGACTTGGTCTTTTAAAATTAGTAGGACAGCGCCGCCGTCTTATGAAATATTTTAAAAGAAAAGACAAAGATGCTTATCTTAAACTTGTAGCAGATTTAGGTATTCGCGACAATATCTAAATCGTCTGAACGAAGCTTTTTTGCTTCGTTCATCCTTCTTTAAACTCTTTAGAGAAAAATCTCCACCGCTCTTTTTAAATCTTCCTCTGTATCTATACCAAAGCCTGTACTTGTTACTTTAACCATGCTTATCTTCTTTTGATGGTAGATTGCGCGAAGCTGTTCTAGTTTTTCAATATCTTCAATAGGCGCATCATTAAGATCGCAAAACTCTTTTAGACTTTTTTTACTAAAACCGTATATCCCTATGTGACCAAAATATTGTGCTCCGCCGCCTCTGTTGTAGGGAATAAGTGAGCGCGAAAAGTAGATGGCGTTATCTTCGTTGTCGAGTACTACTTTTACAAGGTTTGGGTCTTTTGCCGCTTCATCGTTTATGGAGTTGTAACAGCTTGCCATGATGAACTCTTCACCTTTTTGTTTTAGCTCTTGGAGTCTTTTAATAAGCTTTTCGACAACATCCGCCTCAATAAAAGGCTCATCTGCCTGAACGTTTATAACAATCTCATCATCAGGCAAATTCAGAATATTTGCACACTCATTGATGCGGTCAGTTCCGCTTTTGTGAGTTGTTGAGGTCATCATTACTTCGATATTGTATTTCTTACATGTAGAAACTATAAGCTCATCATCCGCCGCTACTACAACTCTGCCTAAGTGAGCTACTCTTTGAGCAGTTCTTACAACCATAGGCAGACCTCCGATATCTGCAACTACTTTTTGTGGAAACCTTGTTGAAGCAAGTCTAGCCGGAATAATTATCATTTAATGCCTTTTCAACCGATCTTACACATTATAATGTCATTTAGCATATAGTGTGTAAGGTCAGTTTTGATATAATCGCGAAATTATACTCTAAAAGGTTTTGTATGCTTCTTTATCAGCCTCAAGATGGGTATTGCTACAACAGTGATTCCGTTTTTTTGTATGATTTTATAAACTCTTTTAAACCTAGCGGAAAAGTTTTGGATGTTGGTGCTGGGTGCGGCATAGTCGGACTTTTGGTCGCACGAGACAATAAAAAAGTAGAGCTTGAAGCAGTCGAGAAGCAGGATGCTTTTGTAGAGTATGCAACGATTAATGCAAGAGTTAATAAAATAGATTATAAAATTCATAAAAAAGATTTTTTAGAGCTTGAAGAAGATGTTAAGTATGACTATATAATCTCAAATCCTCCTTTTTACCATGACGGCGTAACAAAGAGCGAAAATGAGATGTTGTTTAATGCTAGGTATAATGTCAATTTACCGTTGGATAAATTTTTTAAAAAGGTCTCAAGGCTCTTAAAACCGAGGTCACATTTTATCTTCTGCTACGACGCATCTCAGTTTGGACTCATCTGCGCAGAGCTCCATAGAGTAAAGATGAGGGTTGTTGACGTTCAGTTTATTCATCCAAAAATAGACAGGGTGGCATCGCTGGTTATGGTGCACGCAAAAAACGGCTCAAAGTCTCTTATGAAAGCGTGGCCGCCGTTTATCAGTTTTGACGGGGAAGAGTTTTCAAAAGAGGCTCAAAATATATATAAAAAAGCACGGACACAAAGCATAAAATGTCAAATATAATTAAAAAAGACGGATATAGCTACTCTTTTGATGCTAACGCGTGTTCTACGTGTCAGGCAAGGTGCTGCACAGGAGAGAGCGGATATATACATGTAAATAGTCGCGAAATAGAGGATATCTCTAAATTATTGGGACTTAGTATTGAAGAATTTACGCAAAACTACCTTTTTAAAAACGGTTACAAATACTCGATAAGAGAGAGAAAATTCGGTGATAGCTACGAGTGCGCTTTTTATAACAGAGAGACAAACGGTTGTGCTGTTTATGAAGCACGACCTATGCAGTGCAGAACTTTTCCGTTTTGGGACTATTTTAAAAACAGAGTCGATGAGTTAAAACTTGAGTGTCCAGGAGTTATTGATGCGTAATACGGCAGGATTTCTATTTATAGCGCTTACACTAATCATCTTTGGCGGTTGTGCGGCAACTCAGCCATCACCTCAAAAAGGGTATGAAAAAGCTTTTGAGCATGAGGACTTATATATACTCTCAGCACTCTATCTCGAAGATATTGGTGATTATGAAAACTCATCAAGTCTCTTTAATACTCTCTATAAAGAGTCAAAGAAAAGAGAGTATCTCTACCGCTCACTGAAAAACAATCTTGCAGCTAAGGAGAATGAGAAAGCAATCAAAAGGGTTGATGAGATTGCAGGAGAGAGCGTAGAGGATTTTGAGCTTGCAAGAATTAAAATAGTTGCGCTGATGAGAGCAGATAGATTAGCTGAAGCAAAAGAGCTTGCAATGAGACTTGTAAAGAGCTCAAAGAGTGTTGATGATTACCTTTTGGTAAGCGAGATATATGTAAAGCTTAAAGAGTACGACAGCGCATTAAAGTACCTAGAAGGTGCATATGTCAAAGATTATAATGAAAAAATCCTAGAGAAGATGGCTATCATTTTATACGTCAACTTAGAGAGAAAAAAAGATGCAATAGCACAGCTTGAGTCACATTCTAGGATTAACGGATGTTCTGCTTCTGTATGTAATAAGCTTATTGGATTTTACAGCAATGACAACAATATTGAGGGGCTTCTCTCTACCTATTTAAGACTTTATAAAATAGACCCAAGCAGAGATACCGCAAATAAAATAGTTCAAATATACGGTTATAAAAAAGATTATCCAAAGATGACTCAGTTTTTAGAAGAGAGCAGTAGTGACAACGAGCTGTTATTGCAACTCTATATTCAGGCTAAAGATTATAAAAAAGCTGCTCTTAAGGCAAAAGAGCTTTATGACGAGAGCGTAGAAATCTCATTCCTTGGACAGAGCGCTATTTTTGAGTACGAGAGCAGTGAAGACAAAAATGACAAAGCTATGCAAAAAAGAGTAATAGCAAAACTTCAAGAGGTTATCGCGCTAAAGAGAGAAGGGATGTATCTAAATTATCTCGGATATCTTCTGATAGACCATGAGATAGATGTTAAAAAAGGGATAGAGTATGTGAAAGAGGCTCTAAAAATCGAGCCTGACTCTATCTACTATCTTGATTCTCTTGCATGGGGATATTATAAATTCGGTAACTGCAAAAAAGCGGCAAATATTATGAAAAAAATTGAAAATATGGATGGAAGCGACAATGAAGAGGTCATTAAGCATATTGAAGCTATCAAGAAGTGTAATAAAAAATAAAAAGGGCAGTAAAAAAGAATGATTTTAGATGAAATAATCAAAAAAACAAAAGAAGATTTGGTAAAAAGAGAAAAAGAGTTTTCGCTTGATTGGCTTGGACGCTCACTCGCTTTTAACGCACGCGCTCCAAGAGATGTGTTTCCATATTTGACAGCTACACCAGAGAACCCGTACAGAATTATTGCCGAGGTAAAAAAAGCCTCTCCATCAAGAGGCGTAATTCGTGAAGATTTTGACCCCGTAGCAATAGCGCAAAGTTATGAGCGAGGCGGCGCAAGTGCTATCTCCGTACTTACGGAGCCTCATTTTTTTCAAGGAAATCTTGATTATCTTGGACAGATTAGAAGATATGTGAGCATCCCGCTTCTTAGAAAAGATTTTATAATCTCTAAATATCAGATTTTAGAGGCAATGGTTCACGGTGCCGACTTTATACTTCTTATCGCAGCGGCTCTTAGCAAAGGTGAGTTAAAAGAGCTTTTGGGCTATACAAGACACCTCGGCATGGAGGCACTTGTTGAGGTGCATGACAAGAGTGACTTGGTAAAAGCCATTTATGCCCGAAGCGATATTATCGGAATAAATCACAGAAATCTTCAAACTTTTGAGATGAATATGAATCTATCTTACGAGCTTATTCCCATGATACCAAACGGGAAAATAATCGTTGCAGAGAGCGGAATATACGAGCATGGACAGTTGGAAGATTTGTCAAAGGCCGGGGTAGATGCTTTCTTGGTCGGCGAATCGCTAATGAAACAAGATGATGAAGAAGCAGCGCTTAGAAATTTGAAATATGGAAAAAATAAAAACGCCTAAAAAGAGGCGAATGCCTCGCAGCGCGCTTAGAAAACTAAAGTTTGGGCAATTTAAAAACCAAACTCTAGTGTTGATTTAAGAGAGCAGAGTTTTAGCAAACTCGTTAATTCTTTTGCCATCTGCTTTGCCTGAGAGCTCTTTACTTGCCACTCCCATAACTTTTCCGATATCTCTTATGGTTGTTGCTCCGACTTTTGCAATAATCTCTTTTAGTGCAAAGCTCAGCTCATCATTACTGAGTTGTGCCGGTAGATACTCTTTGTAGTAAGCTATCTCGTCAAGCTCTATCTGGAGGAGATCATCGCGTCCTGCATCTCTGTATTGTGTAGCAGCATCATCTCTTCTTTTAACCTGGGATTGTATGATTTTTATAACATCCTCATCGCTAAGCTCTTTGCGTTCATCTACCTCTATCTGTTTAAAAGCGCTCATAAGCAGTCTTAACGCATCTCTTTTTTTGCTATCTTTTGCTTTCATAGCATTTTTTACGTCTTCGTTTATTCTATCTCTTAAACTCATTTTGTTGCCTTTTTTCTTTGGAACTATTATTGCTACAATTATATCTAAATAAAGAGAGATAACTCTAAAGAGATGATAATGATAAAAAGTTTATTAATGTGTTTGATGCCTATTTATGCTATACTTTTTCTTTCTGGATGTACGGCGAAACTAACAGATCCAGAGATTGACTTTGAACCTCCTGCGTATGTTGAACAGATGCCCTCACGTGAAGACAACAGAGATTTTACGTCGGTCGGAAGTGTTTTTGGGCAAGGGGATAATCCTCTCTTTTCAGATCATAAAGCAATGCATGTAAATGATATAGTAACGGTTGTTATCTCTGAAAATGCACAGAGTTCAAGCAGCGGGTCAAAACAGTTAAGCGAGAGTGACTCCATGAGTCTTGGCGGCGGAACATTTGCTTCTGCCGGTAATAATTCGGCTGTAAATTCAGCTGTTTCAAAACTAAACGGTATAGCAAATCTCGGTTTTGCAAGCAGCTCAGATAGTGCCTATAAAGGGCAGGGAAGCGCTAAAAAAGACGCCTCTTTTACAACTACCGTATCAGCTAGAATAGTTAAAGTTTTACAAAACGGAAACTATTTTATCTCCGGCAAAAGAGAGATACTTGTTGATAACCAGAAGCAGATTATACAGATAGGCGGGGTTATCCGTCCGTACGATATAGACCAGGGCAACAGAATAAACTCTTCACAGATAAGTGAAGCAAAAATTCTTTACAAAACAGAAGGAGACGTTGATCGTGCAATGGAACAAGGTTGGGGAACAAAAATTATTCAGGCTGTTTGGCCGTTTTAGTATAATTCTATTAGTTGGTTTTTCAACGCTTGGTGCAGAGCAAAGTTTCAAAGATTTCAAAAGGTCTCAATCAGACTCATTTAAGAGTTATAAAGATGTGAGAGACAACGCCTTTAACAACTACCTTATACAGGAGTGGGCGGCGTATAGCGCTTATAAATCCGAACCTCTTTATGAAAAGCCAAAGCCGCTTGAGATAGAAGTGGCAAAGCCAGAGATACTGAATCCTGTCGGTCCAAAAGTAAACATAAAAATAAAAGAAGAGCCCGAAAAAGAGTCATTGCCTGAAATAGCGCAAAAAGAACAAGAGAGAGTGATTCCGCTAGAAGAGAAAAAGCCTACAGATATCTATTTTGATTTTTTCGGTACAAGGTTGGAGTTTGATATTCCCTCTGGCATAAAAAATGCAAACTACTATCCTCAGACTCAAGCGGGTGTGGCAAATTTTTTTGGCAGTGCGGCCTCAAGCGACTATGAGCCTCTGCTTTTAGAGATAAAAAGAATTTCGCAAAAAATGAACCTTAATGATTGGGGTATCTATTTGCTTGTTTCAAAAATTTCAAATATGACATATTCAGACCAGGAAAATTCAAAACTTCTCAGCTGGTTTATCTTTAACAAGTTGGGCTACGCGGTAAAAATTGGTTTGCAAAACAGACATGTAGTTTTGATGCACCACTCAAAAAAAACAATATACTCTACTCCAAACTATGATTTTAATAATAAAAAATATTACGTAATAGCAAATTATGCAAAAGGGAGCCCCGGAAGAATTTTCTCTTACAAGCAGGATTATCCCGGTTCCACAAAAGAGCTTGACCTATCTTTAAAAACTCTTCCAAATCTTGAAGCCGATATAAAGAATAAGAGTCTAAGCTTTTCTTATTTTGGACAGGAGTACGATATAGAGTTTTCTTACAATAAAAATCTTATAGACTTTATGGCTTCATACCCTCAGGCAGATTACGAGACATTTTTCAATGCACCTATTGATGATATAACATACAGAGATTTGGCAAAATCACTAAAGAGACATATTGATGGAAAAAAAGCCAGTGAAGCGATGAATTTTGTGCTTAATTTCGTTCAAAAATCGTTTGTATACGAGCAGGATAATCAGCAGTTTGGCAGAGAGAAGGTCATGTTTGCGCAAGAGACTCTCTATTTTGATAAATCAGACTGTGAAGATAGGGCGGTGCTCTTTTCATACCTGATAAAAGAGCTTTTTGGAGTAAGTGTCCTTGGCGTAAAATACGAAGACCATATGGCTACGGCAGTTTATGTTCCTATTGAGGGAGATAAAGTAATGGTACAATCAAAGAAATTCGTTATCGCAGATCCTACATATATAAACGCCACTATCGGCATGAGTATGCCTAAGTATAAGTCGATAAAGCCTCAGAGCTATATCGTTGTAAGAGAAAATTAGTATGGGCAATCTATACGATTCGCTTACAAACACCCAGAATAGATTTGCTCTGATGAAATACCTCCAAAATTTGGAGCATGCAAATATTTTTTTGATAGATATAGATAATTTTAACAATATAAACAACGCTTACGGATTTGAGATAGGCGATATGGCTTTGGTTGAGATAGCAAGACTGATAGGTATAGCAAAGCCCTCAATCTCGAAGCTTTTCAGGTTGAACTCAGATGAGTTTGTAGTTGTATGTTTGGATGCCATGAGCTCAAAGAGACTTGCAGAAACGGCAAGCTCCATGATATCTTTTTTTGACCAGAGTGAAATAGCGCTCACAGATGAAATAGATTTGAAAGTATCTATCAGTATAGGCATAGCGATTGGCAGTGGCACCGAAACGCTTAATCATGCAAGAACGGCAATAAAAGAGTTAAGAGAGCATAGAAGATCATCTTATAAAATGTATGACCCAAACTCTGAATTTATAAAAAAACAGCAGGAGAATATCTACTGGATACACAAAATAAAAGATGCTTTTGAAAAAGAGCATCTTGTCACATACTACCAGCCTATTTATAACAATAAAACAAAAAAAATTGAGAAGTATGAGTGCCTAATCAGAATATTTGACAATGGAATACTTACCCCTCCTGTCAGATTTATGGAGGCTTCAAAATTAACTGGTACGCTTTCTCTTGTTACAAAAAGTGTAATAGAGCAGAGTTTTAAAAAATTCAGCAGTACTGATTATGAGTTTTCAATAAACATAACAAGCACTGATTTGTATCTTGATTATTTAGAAGAGCAGCTTTTGAAATGTGCAAAAAAATATGGCATAAAACCCTCTAGGGTCTCCTTGGAGATGCTTGAGAATATAGACACGCTTAACACGCCTGAGATACTTGCTCAGCTTAATTCACTAAGATATCACGGTTTTAAGATATCGATAGATGATTTTGGCTCAGAGAGCTCAAATTTCTCCAGACTTTTAGAGTTTTCACCCGATTATATAAAAATTGACGGCTCCTTTATAAAAAATATTTTAACCGATAAAAATAGTTTAATTATTGTAGAAGCTTTGGTTTTGTTATGCAAAAAGAGCAGTATCAAATTGATTGCAGAGTTTGTTCATAGTGCTGATGTGCAGGCAAAAGTAGAGGAGCTTGGTGTTGACTACTCCCAAGGATACCATTTTGGCGAGCCGAGAGAGTATTTGGTGAGTGTTTAAATCTTTAGTTAATTATCGTTTTTGAATGTTTTAACGCTTTGTCAAATGAGTCAAGTATATTCTCATCTCCGATTAGTGACGTTATGCCATGCTTTTTTAAATCTTGCAAAACAGAGTTTTCGACTCCGGAGAGCACTATCATAACATTTGATTTCTGCAATGTTTTAATCATCTCTTCAAGGTTGTGAAGTGCGGTAGAGTCCACAAAAGGAACATGGCGCATGCGGATGATTAGTAATTTGCTCTTAAGACCTATCTCTTTTATCACTTCCGAGTACTGTTTTGCAGAAGCAAAAAAGAGCGGACCGCTAATTTCGTATATGGAGACACCCTCAGGTAAATCAGAGTAATCCTCAAGCAAGTCGCCATCAACATGACTTGGAGTTTTTATGCCGATATCTGCCATTCTTTTCATAAATAGAAGTGATGAGAGAACAATCCCGATTTCTATTGCTACGGTCAAATCTATAAACACGGTAAGCAAAAAGGTACTTAGCAGAACTATAATGTCAAAAGGAGAGCCTTTTAAAATCGAGATAAAAGAGCGCCATTCGCTCATATTATAAGCAACGATAATCAAAATTCCTGCCAAACATGCCATTGGAATTAGTTTTGCATAACTTGCAAAAAAGAACATGATAAGCAACAGGGTTAGAGCGTGAACAATTCCGGCTATCGGGGTTCTTCCGCCGTTTTTTACATTTGTAGCAGTTCTTGCAATTGCTCCCGTTGCCGCTATGCCGCCAAATATCGGAGTAACTATATTTGCTATTCCCTGAGCTATAAGTTCCGTATTTGAGCGGTGGTTACCGCTTATCATTCCATCTGCCACAACGGCAGAAAGAAGAGACTCTACTCCTCCAAGCAGTGCTATAGTTAGGGCAGGGGCAATGTAAATGTATAGGTTATTCATCTCAATGTTGGGTAGCGAAAAATTAAAAGTATTTGGGATTTCGCCGAAAAATGACTCAATTGTCGTTATCGGAATATCCATAAGCTGAACAATAAGGGTGATAAAAACAATAGCAACAAAGGAACCCGGAACTTTAGCTGTTATCTTTTTTGAATATATTGTTATAAGTATTGTGGCAACTGTGATAGCAACAGCATAAATATTGGCTTCGCCTAGGTTTGAAAAATAAACAATCCATTTTTCATAAAATTCGGAAGGCAGTTTTTCGATAGGCAGACCAAAAGCATCTTTTATCTGTGTTGAAAAGATAACTACCGCGATACCGCTTGTAAAGCCTACGATAAGCGGATGCGGAAAGTATTTGAGAAGATCGCCAAGACGCAAAAGCCCAAAGAGTATGAGAATAACTCCCGCCATCATGGTAGAGATAATGAGCCCGTCAATTCCGTATTCTTGAACAATCGCGTATATTATTACGATAAATGCTCCTGTAGGTCCGCCGATTTGAACTCTGCTCCCGCCAAGAAACGAGATAATAAAACCTGCAACTACGGCAGTAATCAGTCCTTTTTCAGGAGAGACACCGGAGGCTACGGCAAATGCAATGGCTAGAGGAAGTGCAACAATGCCGACAACGATACCTGCAAAGATGTCGGAGATAAGCTGTTCTTTGCTTATCCCAGACTTTAGAAGTGTAAGAAGTTTAGGTTGAAAAAGTTCACCCATTTTATTTTTCCTTATTTTAGTTTTGCAGTGAGTGAAGCTGCTCTTTTACTTTGTTTCGTTTATCTTTTGCATCCGCTAAAAGCTCTCTGTTTTTTGCCAAAACATCTTCCGGTGCATTTGCAACAAAACGTTCATTGCTCAACATACCGCCCAGCTTATCAATCTCTTTTTGAAGCTTTTCGTCCTGTTTGCTCAAACGTCCTATAATTGGTGCGAGGTCAATGCTCTGTGTCGGGATAAAAGTCTCACATTTTTGAGAGATGTCGCTTATTGCATTTTCTATTTTTACGTCCGTAAACTCCACGCTCTCAACCTTTGCAAGTCTTGAAATAAACGGCTTCATTGACTCCTTCTCTTCCTCAGAAATCCCGTCTATTTTGACATAAGCTTTCTCAATCTTCTGGTTTGCTAAATCAACTAAAACTTTTGCACGACGGATAGAGATAATTGCATCCATAATAAGCTCAAATTTTGCTTCGTCTTTTTCACGTTTTTTAATTTTAAACGGATATTTCATAAGCATAATGGAGTCACCGCTCTCTAGATTTGTGCCTGAGAGCTCATGGTATAGATACTCTGTGATGAAAGGCATAAACGGATGCAGAAGCTTCATAGCCTCTTTGAAAATCGCTCCAAGCTCTACAATCGCACCTTTGTCAGCTTTGCTAAGTTCAATTCCCCAGTCGCAGAACTCATTCCATAAAAAGCGGTATAGCACAGTTGCAGCGTCGTTAAATCTGTACTCATCCATGCATGCGCGAACTTCAAGCGTAGCCATGTTTAGACGGGATAACATGTATCTTCCAAGGTCGCTCTCAACACAAAAACCTTTTAAATCAGGAAATGTGTCTACGTTCATTTGAAGGAATTTTGCCGCGTTGTAGAGCTTGTTTGTAAAGTTGCGGTTCTGCTCCAGCTTATCCGTACTCATTCTTATGTCACGACCTTGCGCTGCACTGATAGCAAGAGTAAAACGCAGAATGTCCGCACTGTACTTCTCTGTCATGTCAAGCGGGTCGATAACATTGCCTTTTGATTTGCTCATCTTCTGTCCATGCTCATCGCGAACAAGCGCATGAAGGTAGATGTGGTTAAATGGCAGCTCGCCGATAAAACTCTCGCCCATCATCATCATTCTCGCTACCCAGAAAAAGAGTATGTCAAAGCCCGTAATAAGAAGCGAGTTCGGATAAAAATCTTTCATATCCTGTGAGCTGAAAAGTTTGTCCATATCAACATCGCCGTTACCCCAGCCAAGAGTTGAAAAGGGCCATAGCGCAGAGCTGAACCAAGTATCTAGCACATCAGGGTCTTGAGCTATATTTTTTGAAGCGCACTTTGGACACTCATGCTCAACATCTTTTAAACTCGCCCACTCATGGTCGCAATCCCCGCAGTAAAAAACAGGGATCTGATGCCCCCACCAAAGCTGACGCGAAATACACCAGTCTCTTAAATCCCCCATCCATGAGTTGTAGGAGTTTATCCAGTGAGGCGGGAAAAATTTCGCTTCGCCGTTGTTTGTTTTTTCTATTGATTTTTTAGCAACTTCGCTTCTTACAAACCACTGTTTTGAGATGTATGGTTCAACGATATTTTTACATCTGTAGCAGTGCCCGACCTGATGTTTATGCTCTTCAATCTTTACGACAAAGCCCTCGGATTCAAGTTTTTTCACGATTATCTCTCTTGCTTCAAGACGCTCTAACCCTTGAAACTCTCCGGCATATTCGTTTAAAATACCTTTCTCATCAAACACGGTGATAAACTCTAAATCATGTCTTTTACCTACTTCATAGTCGTTTTGATCATGTGCGGGAGTTACCTTAACCACGCCTGTTCCAAACTCCATATCCACATGTTCATCGGCGATAATTGCGACTTCTCTCTCGGTCAGAGGGAGTCTTATCTTTTTACCGATGATATCTTTGTATCTGGCATCGTCGGGATGCACCATGACCGCAGTATCACCGAAGTATGTCTCAGGTCTTGTAGTTGCAACTTCCACAAAACCGCTTCCATCAGCAAAAGGATACTTTATGTGGTAAAATTTTCCGTCATGGTCTTCATGCTCGACTTCAATATCGCTAAGTGCGCCGTCATGCGTACACCAGTTAACCATGTAGTTTCCGCGAACTATAAGTCCTTGGTTGTAGAGATGTACAAACGCCTCTTTTACGGACTTTTGGAGCCCCTCATCCATAGTGAAACGCTCACGTTTCCATGCGGGAGAGACGCCCATTTTGCGAAGTTGAGAAGTCATTATCCCCGCAGACTCCTCTTTCCAAGCCCACGCACGTTTTAAAAACTCCTCTCTGCCTATCTCTTCTTTAGTCGTCCCCAGTGCAAGAAGCTGCTTCTCCACAACGTTTTGAGTAGCAATTCCTGCGTGGTCCGTTCCCGGCTGCCAAAGAGTTTTGTATCCATCCATACGTTTGTAGCGAGTGATAATATCTTGAAGCGTAAAAGTCAGTGCATGACCTATATGAAGACGACCTGTGACATTTGGAGGAGGCATCATTATGGAGAAGTTTTTGCCCTCCTCTTGGATGGAGCTGTTCGCATCTACTTCAAAGTAGCCTCGCTCTTCCCAAATTTTATAAAAGTTACTCTCGGTAAGTTGTGGCTCGTAGCTGTTTGATGACATGTAATTGACCTTAAATCGCATAAATAATTTCTCGATTATATCTCAACTGTAGTGAGGATATGCTTATACGAGGTATTCTAATTTGATTATTGTTTTTAAAGATTGTTTTTATAATTTCTTGATAGAATGAAGCTGTATATATCTTAAATTATAACTCATTTTCAATGAGCTAGCAGGAGTTTCTATGTCACCAAAACTTATCGTTATTACAGATTTGCAGTATTTTAAACTATTTGAAACAAAAAAAGACCCTCTGGGCAGACTCTCTTTAGAGCTTCTTGAGAGTGCTGAGAGCGCTGACACACATAAAAAGTTAAGCGAAAAAGTCTCTGACCAGCAGGGTAATTTTAAGAGTGTAGGTGGTAGCGGTGCAGGTGAAGATCACAATCTTGTTCTTGAGTGGGAACGCAGAAGAGTAAAAGAGATAGGGGAACAGATAACTGATGCCCTTCAAAGACATACTCATGAAACATGGGGACTTGCAGCGCCAAAAGCTATAAATAACCAAATAGTAGAGCTTTTAAACGAGGAGAACAAAAAGAGTTTGAAGAAAAATCTTCTTTCAGACTTGGCAAAAATCCCAAATCACAAGCTTTTGGAGCATTTTTTAAAATAAATTAAGGGGCTTAGTATGAGTGCTCGTACAGATTTAGATTTTGAAGATTTTGAAAAAAAACTCAAAGCAGAAAAGAAGAGGGTGGAGCTTAACCTGCAAGCAGTTAGAGACGAGGCGGAGGCTCTTGCTTTTGAAGACGAGATTGACGACGATATCGATATGGCTGAACTTCAGATTGAGAATGTAGTAGATCAGGCGCTTCTTCGTAGCCTAGAGGCGAAAATTTTAGAGATTGACGCAGCACTTGTACGTATCGAAGACGGCACGTATGGGATATGTCAAAAAACTAGCAAGCCGATTCCAGCTGAGAGGCTTAAAGCAAATCTGCTTGCAAAAACTATAAAAAACGAGTAGCCAAAAGCAATGCGGTTGGAGGCAATATCTCAAAGTGCCTCATTGAATAAAATTAATGTTTATTTGAGATTGGGAATTCTTTTTTTAATTTCTGCTTTATCGTCGTACATCTTTATGTCTGCTTTTTCAATTATTTCGCTTAAGCTATCACCTTTTTTAAACTCCTGAACACCAACTGAAAAACTTACTTTGAATGAGATATCTTTAATTTTTAAGTGTTTGGTTAATAGATTTTCTCTTGCAGCATTTAATTTTAGCAGAGCGTTTTTTTCTGTGGTCCCTTCGGAAAAAATAATAATAAATTCATCTCCTCCGTATCTTAGAACATTTTTTTCCACTCTTTTAAGTAGGTTGGCAATAAAAATTAGAACTTTATCTCCAACTACATGTCCATATGTGTCATTTACTATTTTAAAGAAATTTAAATCCATAATGGCAAGCGTACCGGAATTTTTGAAACTTTGAGTGGATTCATCAAGCAGAGTATCAAGCAGCCACTTTCTATTGTAAACATTAGTAAGCACATCTTTGTACATTATCTCTTTTAATTTATTTATCTCCTCTTTAAGCTCTTGTGTCTCTTCTAAAACTTCTGTAAGAATTTTTTCATTTTCATTTTTTATAGCAAAGATAGCTTTGTCTGTATAGTCACTTAGTTTTTTGGTATTTTCGGATGTTTGATTTTGCATATTTGCTAATTGTGTAATTTTATCATTCAATAAGTTGTCAGTTATACTCTCTTCTTCATCAATGTCGGCGTCATGCAGAGTGGCAAATTTAGAGAATATAGAGGCATACATAGTTGGAGTAACAACATCCATGCCATTTATGGTATTTTTTGTTTCATGAGAAATGATTTCAAGCAATCTGCTGTCAGCTTTCATTATAAATCCTAATGCGTAGTTATCACATTTTATCGTAAAATATATATACTTTTGGTTTAATATAAAGACATTTAAAATACATTATGCTCACATGAGTGCTATGTTTTTAAAAGTAGATTAAATAAGCTTAAATCAGTATAATCACACTCTTAGTTTTATAGGAGTTTTTTTGCCACTTTCGCGTTTAAATGAAGAACAATATCTAGCTGCCACCTCTGCAAGCGAACAAAATCTTATCATAGCTTCAGCAGGAACCGGCAAAACATCTACTATTGTAGGACGCATCGCATATCTGCTCGGCAAAGGCGTAAAACCATCCGAGATACTTCTTCTTACCTTCACAAATAAGGCCGCCGCAGAGATGGTTCAAAGGGTTGCAGACTTTTTCGGAAAAGATGTGGCCTCAAATATAGATGCGGGAACTTTTCATGCGGTAAGTTACAGATGGCTAAAAAAACATGACAAAAAAATTGTTCTAAAACAGCAAAGAGAGTTAAAGACACTCTTTAGAAGTGTTTATGAAAAACGCTCATTTGGCCACATTAGCGCTGAAATTTCACCTTACGGCGGAAATTATCTTTATGACGTCTATTCTTTTTACCAAAACACAGAACTTGTAAATAATTTTGAAGAGTGGGTAAAGGGCAAATACCCTGAACATGAGCTCTTTGCTATGATTTATGCAGATATTGTAGATGAGTTTGAAGCTCTGAAAAAAGAGTATGGTTTTGTAAATTTTAATGACCTGCTTTTGCATTTTAGAGCTATGTGTAAAACAGAGGAGCTGGGATATCAAGAAGTTTTGGTCGATGAGTATCAGGATACAAACGCGCTTCAAGGCACTCTCATAGACGCTATGAACCCGCCATCACTCTTTTGCGTCGGAGACTATGACCAGAGTATCTACGCATTTAACGGCGCAGATATCTCCATTATCGGTACTTTCTCTCAAAAATTTACAAATGCAAAAGTTCATACTCTTACAAAAAACTACCGCTCTACGGTGCCGATTTTATCTCTTGCGACAAAGGTTATAGAACATAACGAGAGGATATACCCAAAAAAACTTGAGGTCACACGCACTCATGACTCAGAGCCGCCTAAGCTGTTGGCTTATGATGAACTCTTCGATCAGTATCATGATATTGCTTATAAAATCAACAATACAAAAACACCAAGAGATGATATTGCCGTTATCTTTAGAAACAACTCATCTGCCGATGGCATCGAGGTCGGACTAAGAGAACTCGGAATTACATGCAAGAGAAAAGGCGGAACCAGTTTTTTTGACTCACGCGAAGTAAAAGCAGTTCTTGATTTTTATACTCTTTTGATAAATGAGTCAGATATGATGTCTTTTATACATCTTTTTGAGTTTGCCAGAGGCATAGGAAGCGCTATGGCAAAAGAGCTCTATATCGGGCTTAAAACATTGGGGCATAGGAGTATGTTTTATGGGCTTTATGCGCCTGATGAGTCTATAAGCAATCCTTTTGAGAAACGAAAACTTAACCATCAGCTTGGACTGTTTGATGATTTTTTGGAGCTTGGCAGTGTTGGAAAATTTGCCAGGCTTGGATTTGAAGATAAGTTTATGAAAAATCCTATTTTAAAGCATCCAAAACTGACAAAAGAGAGCGCTACATTTTTACATGATTTTTATCTTCTCTTCCGCGATTTAAAAGGTGTCAAACAACCTCGCGTTATTGTCAAAAAGATTGCCGAATCAGCGATTTACAAATATATATCTGAAAGTTTGGCAAGCAAAAGAGCAACGCTTAAAGACGGCACGATTGATGAGAAGCAAAAAGCTGATTCTCTCTCTAGAATAGAAAGAAAGATGGTTCTTTTGGAAGAGCTCTCAAAACCATACTCTGAGCATGAGAGATTTTTAAACGCTATGATTTTAGGCTCATCGGATTTGACGCAAGGCGAGGGTGTGAATCTGCTGAGCGTGCATGCCTCTAAGGGTTTAGAGTATACAGAGGTCTATATAGTCGACTTGATGGACGGCCGCTTTCCAAACAGAAAACTTATGCAGCGCGGGGGCTCTTTGGATGAAGAGAGACGTCTATTTTATGTTGCAGTTACAAGGGCAAAAGATATTCTTTGTCTGAGTTATGCGAAGTATGACAAAATAAAAAAGATTAACTTCCTGCCATCACAATTTTTATATGAGGCCGGTCTGGTGCCAAAAGACGAGGCTTATAGAGCAATGGTCTTAAAAGAAGAGGATAAAGAGTAAAAACTGCTCCTTATTTGGAGTATAATCTAGAATCGACAAGATAAGGATGAGAGATGAAAATTTTAATTTCGGTGACGTTAGCGCTATTTTTAGTAGGGTGTGGCAGTGATACAAAAGAGAAGACAGAGGCTCCTGCAAGTACGGAGTCTGCGAAAGTTAAAGCTGAGGCGATGATTGAGACAACAAAGGATAAGGCTGTAGAAGTTAAAGAAGAGGTTGTTTCAAAAGCTGAAGATGCGACAGATGCAACTGTAGAAAAGGCTCAAGAGATTAAAGAGGCAACTGCAGAAAAGGCTCAAGAGATTAAAGAGGCAACTGTTGCAAAGGTTGAAGAAATTAAAGATGCGGCTTCAACACAAAAAAGTGGCGCGGTGCTTTACCAAGCGTGTGCAGGCTGTCACGGAGCAGATGCTTCAAAGTCGGCTCTTGGAAAATCGCAAATCATCAAAGGGTGGGATGCGGCAAAAATCGCAGCTTCACTTCATGGTTATAAAGCAGGAACATATGGCGGCGCTATGAAGAGTCTAATGGTAGGTCAAGTTACTAAACTAAGTGATGAGGATATAAAAACACTCTCAGAGCATATCTCAAAACTATAACCCACAGAGAGGTTTTTTTATGCCTCTCTTAACCTCTATAAAATATGTGTGCCCCAAATATATTACATAAAAAACAGCCGCAAAAAATATCATAAACGGAATAAGCGATAAAAGATATAGCACAAGCGTTTTTACCCTTAGTCTGTTTGCATAAAAATATGATATCTGCTTATCTTCATCAGCCGTTGATATAGTTGATGATATATCAAATTTCAGCATCTTGTGGAAAAAATAGTAGAGCGGAATATTTATGGCTACTATGTTGATAAATGGGATAAAGTAAAACGGTATAAGCAGAATAAAAAGCAAGAACATCGTCGCCACCCACTTTAGAGTCAGCAAAAGCGTATATATCGCGTTTGAGTGGCCAATCATCTCAACATCTCTATAGTGTCTTGTTTGAAGCTCTTTGAGAATAAAGGGCGTTAGAAAACCAACAACAATAACCGCTACGAAAATTGAGGCGTATATAGTTAAAAAGCCACCAATAGCGTAGATGAGAAAAGTTGCAAGCCAGGAAGTTATGGCGTAGCTCATCAAAAATTGAATAATCGAAGAACCTTCAAGTTTTGCATCCAAGCTTTGTGTGTGCGGTATGCCGTTTTCAATGGTTGTATGCGTACTTTGAACATTTAGAGTGCCAAGCTCATCAACCCATACGCCTGCTAACACAAAGAAGAGCGTATACATAACTACTAAACTGACGATAAGTGGCATAAGAGAGAATTTGAGCATTTTGAGTGTCAAAAAATCCTTGATACTAAGCAGTACTATATCTTTCTCGTTCATCTTTTGCTCCAAAGCATTTGGTCTAATTTTAACTCTTCAACAATACTGATTGCCAAATGAAGTGTTTTTACATACTCCATAGCCACCTTGTAATCTAAAAGCGAGCGAAATACGGACGGCTCAAAGAGGTCTTTATTATAGCTGATTGCCATATAAACATGTGAGCCTATAAACGAGATATAAAGAGGATGTTTTGATTTTTGTTTAAATGTCAGCAGTCTGTTCATAAGTGAATGCGACAAAATATATCTTGCCTCTATCTGATCTGTTGAGTAGACGACAAACTCTTTTTCAAACTCTAGATCATCCATCTTGACAAGTTCATCTCTTGCAATATTATTTGACTGCATCCAGTGACCTATAACATCTCCAAATCTGTTTTGTGCCGTGTCTGGCAATACGACAGTATTGCCGCTAAGAAGTTTGTTAAAATCAGCAATTATAAAGAGACCTTGAAATATGGTAATCCAACTCTCTCTGCTATTTCTGTTTTGATGTTTTTTCTGGGCATGAATATCTGAAAACTGTATATTTATCCCGTCAATGCTCCCTTTTACATAGTCGTTTCCGTTCATTTTGTCAGGTTTTTCAAAGAGCTGCGAGTGTTCAAAAAGATACTCCGAGACATGCGTCTTGGATGAGTAGAGCAGGGTATGGTCGATAGCATGAATAAGCGGTTTGATTACGCTTGCTTTAAACTCATGCGTGTAGTCATGAACCAAAAATTTGTATATTATTGCGCCGAGAGCAATATATGCAAAGAGGACAAATTCGTAAAAACTTCCCAAAGAATAAGCGATAACAACGCATATGGCAGTGTATGCAGTTGCGACTGTTATGATTTTGTGTCTTAGATTTTTCCTATCTCTCTCTAGTTTCTCCAAAGTAGGAAATAGTGTTTTGTAGTAAAAATCTGTAAGATAACTTACACTTTTCATCTTTTAAGCCTTTAGCTAAATAGCTCTTTAACGTCTACATTTTTACGTTCACCCTCAACAATCTCAAAAACCTGCTTCTTTTGGTAGCTCATCAAAGAAGCCATAAAATTTGTAGGAATCATTTCGATTGCGTTGTTGTAGTCTGTTACGGACTGATTATATGCACGTCTCGCCGCAGATATCTGCTCTTCTACCTCATGCAGGGTGTGTTGAAGGTGCATAACGTTTTCGTTTGCCTTGAGCTCAGGATAGTCCTCAACAGCCACCATTATGGAGTCAAGAGCTGATGTGATTTTTGCATCAAGCGCGATTTTGTGTGCGTCACTTAAGTTTGGTTTTGTAGCTTCTGAACGAAGTTTCGTAGCCTCTTCTAAAAGCGACTTCTCATGCTCCATATATCTGCTAACAGTTGCGACAAGGTTCGGGATAAGATCATATCTTTTTTTAAGAATAGTATCAACACTTGCAAAGATATTTTCAACCTGATTTTTCTTTGCGACAAGCGAGTTGTACATTAAAACTAAGAGTAGAGCTAAAATAAGGAGAATTATAAAAGGCATTGACATGTAGAAATCCTTCAATCGTATCTAATAGTAGTTTACCTTAAAATCATTAAAAATATTTTAAGATTTATTTATATTTAATTAAGATTCTTAGATGTATAGTGTTTGTTAATATGTTGCAAAAAACGGTTCAAATCGGACACTAATGTCGGTTGAGTTCGGACAGTGATGTCGGTTCTAATCGGACAGTGGTGTCGGAAATGATTCGGACACTTTGGAGTAAAAACCGACACTTAAGTTTAAT
>NZ_JAHYJB010000045.1 GCF_019429335.1 Sulfurimonas sp.
GAGCGTGTTATAAACGTTATGCGTGCACTCTCTAACTACATGAACTCTCTTTTTGAGGGCAGAATAGCAGATGAGAAAAGAGTCTCCTCAGCACAGCACATTGTCGGCGATACACACAACGAATTAGCATCTAATGAAGATATAGAAGCTCTTTTGGCACAATTTTCAAAATAATGCAAAAGGTAGAACTGTTATCTCCTGCGGGAACATTAGAAAAATTGAAAATTGCTATTGACTTCGGTGCCGATGCCGTTTATGGCGGGGTAAGCCACTTTTCTCTTCGTATACGTTCAGGCAAAGAGTTTAGTATGGATGAGTTTGCGGAGGGGATTGAGTATGCACACTCACGGGGCAAAAAAGTTTATGCGACACTAAACGGCTTTCCTTTTAACTCTCAGCTAAACCTTTTAAAAAAACATATTATAGCTATGGCGGATTTGGGACCCGACGCTTTTATAGTCGCAACTCCCGGCGTGCTTAAGCTATGCCATGAGTTAGTACCACACATGCCTCTTCACCTCTCAACTCAGGCGAATGTTATGAACGTGCTTGATGCGAAAGTTTACTACGATATGGGAGCAACACGCATTATTACGGCAAGAGAGATATCGCTTCGCGATTTGGTAGAGATAAAAAAAGAGCTTCCTGACTTGGAGCTTGAAGTATTTGTGCACGGTTCGATGTGTTTTGCCTACAGCGGGCGATGTCTTATCTCTACTCTTCAAAGCGGACGTGTTCCAAACCGTGGAAGCTGTGCAAATGACTGCAGATTTCCTTATGAGATGTACGCGGCAAACCCAGAGACTGGAACACTGTTTAGACTTGAAGAGGATGAGGGTGTCGGAACCTACATTATGAACTCAAAAGACCTTAATCTTGCTTCGCATGTAAAAGAGATTTTAGACAGTGGTGCTGTTGATTCTCTCAAAGTTGAAGGGCGTACAAAAACCGCTTATTATGCGGCGGTTACGGCAAAAGCTTACAGAATGGCGATTGATGATTACTACAACGGAGTAAATGACGTAGAGAAGTATCAATATGAACTTCAATCTCTTCAAAACCGCGGTTATACCGATGCATATCTTATCTCAAGACCTTTTGAGAAACATGATACGCAGAGCCTTGACTTTACAATGCAGCTGGGTACGCATCAGGTAAGCGGAGTTGTAAATGAAGAGGGCACGCACTTTTTATGCAAGTACAAAACTCTGCCAAATGACGAGCTTGAGATAGTCGCTCCGCTTGGCTCCATCATAGAAATTGTGGATAACGAGATAGGTACAACTTACGAGCGTGAGGGAAAAATTTATATGAAGCTAAAGCAGCTGTTGGCTGAAAATAAGAAAATTTTGAGTGAGGTTCACAGCGGAAATTTAAACCCGATAACGCTGCCGACAAAACTTCCGCCATATACTTTTTTGAGAATTCCCGCAAATTCTGATATGGGAACATATCCGAAAGCTTAATAAGCTATGATATAATCGCCAATCAAAAAAAAGGAAGATAGTATATGAAATTTGTTTCAATTGTAATAGGCAGTAAAAGTGATTATGAGATAATGAAGTCTTGTTCAGACACACTTGAGGCGTTTGGTGTGCAGTATGAAATGATTATCTCTTCAGCTCATCGCTCTCCTGAGAGAACAAAAGAGTATATAATTACGGCTGAAAAAAAAGGCGCTCAAGTTTTTATAGCGGCTGCCGGAATGGCTGCGCACTTAGCTGGTGTTTTATCTTCTAAAACAGTTAAGCCGATTATCGGAGTTCCAATGAGCGCATCTGCTCTTAACGGTATTGACGCTCTTTTATCTACGGTTCAAATGCCTGCTGGAATGCCTGTTGCTACTGTAGCCATAGGAAAAGCAGGAGCGATAAACTCTGCTTATTTGGCTATGCAGATACTTGCACTTGACAATGAAGAACTTGCTATCAAGCTAAAAGAAGATCGCATCGCAAAGGCTAAAAAAGTTGAGATGGATTCAATGGAGATAGAGACGATTCTATCGTAATAAATAGAAAATAAATTGTAAACGACACTAGTGTCGCGGGCTTCCCGCCGAGGGAAACTAAGCGTTAGCGTAGACAAAGGAATTACTTCCTTTGTCGTTATAAACAATACGCAAAAGTTCTCTTGAATTTATGAAATAAATTAAAGGAATGGCTATGAAGTGGATGAGCGACGAAGAGTATATGGAACTAACCGGTCTTGATATATCTGCTATTGATGATTTGGCAGATAGGGGAAAACTTACTCTCAAAGTTGAGGATGGGGTGCGATATATAGACCCGTCAAAAGGTACGAGAGAAGTCGTTCCTGCCCAACTTAAAGAGCTCTCTGCTCATAACACCAAAGAGATGGTTGTCCAGCCTCAGTTTGTAGAAAAAACAATAGGCACCATCATAAACCTTCATGAAAAAGTTCTTGATGCAAAAGATGAAACTCTCAAAGCCGTGCGCGTTGAGAATGAGTTTTTAAGAGAGGCTCTCGGCTCTTTGCAAGAGCTTTACGATGAAGACAGAACAACGATACACACGCTTCAAGAGCAGCTAAAACTTTCACAACAAGAAGTTGAGTTTATGAGAAGAAAATATAAACTTATGTGGAACAAGGCTATCGAAGAGCACACTACATGATAGTCTATAATGAGCAAAGCCCATTATAACGGCAGGGACTAAAGTCCCTACAACCCCCTAAAGCTACAAAACGAAGTTTTGAGAAATAAAAGGTTTATAAAATATGACTATCGATGAAGCCTGTGTAGGCTGTATAATAAACCAGAGCGTTAAGGTCACAAATGCTATTCACGCATCTTCCTCTCTTGCAGATGAGTTAATATCTACCGTTACTAAGATGAGTGAGAGCTTCTCTTATGATGATACTCCTCCCGAAATTGCATCCTATGTTTATGAAAAAATGGCGCTTATTGCCAATAAAACAGATTTGTATGATGAAGTAAAAGAACTCTCTACAAAAAAAGCGCTCTCTTTTGTTCCTCTCTTAAAAAAAGAGCTCTCAAACTCCAAAGATAAACTTTTAACTGCCACAAAAATCGCAATAGCAGGAAATGTTATAGACCTCGCCGCAGAGGTTGAGTTTGACTTACATGAGGAGCTTGAGAAGATATTTCATACCGATTTTGCGCATGACGATTTCGCTCTGTTTGAAGAGGAACTGAACAGTGCAAAGAGCGTTTTAATCGTCGGTGACAATGTGGGAGAGCATATTTTTGACTACATGCTCATAGAGACATTAAGCGAGCTTTACCCCGAGAGTAAATTTTACTATATGGTCAGAGGCAATCCTATTATAAACGATGTTACCATGAAAGAGGCTAAAGAGGCTGGATTTGAGAAGATATGCGAAGTGGTTGACAGCGGAGTTAATACACCGGGATTTACTTATTATCGAGCAAACGACTACTCAAGAGAGCTTTTTGACGGAGCCGATTTGGTTATAAGCAAAGGGATGGGAAACTATGAGTGCATGAGCCCATCACACAGAAGTGATATCTGTTTTTTACTAAAGGTAAAGTGCGTTGTAGTTGCCGCCTCTCTACAAAAAGAGGTCGGCGATATAATCTGCAAAATGTCTTGATAAAGTTTTAAAACTTAAAACACGCTCACTAAGGCTTCACTACGTTGCAGAAATATAATTACTCAAAAACCATTAGCGCATAGCCGTTGTTTTGGTAGGAGATTGTCTCAATAAAGCTGTTTGGCGATATTTTGACAGATGGAATCACGTCGCCCTCATCAATAGTATTTGCATTTAGACTCATAGCGCAAACAACTATTTCCACGCCCTTTTTTGCTAATTTTACAAGTTGTTTTTGAGATAAATCAATTGAAGCCAAATCCTTCTCATCTAAAACTATCTCATCATAATTTTTTGAAACTATCGGAGCACAGCCTCCATGGATAGTCATGGCAAACTTCGTCGTGTCGCCGTTTTTCTCAATCATGTCAATAGTTCTCTCAACCAACACCATACGACTCGCCACATACTGCATGTCGTTTGAGTTGCAGTTAAAAACCGCTTTGTACTCCTGAGCATTCAGGGCTGCAACAACAATAGAGAAAATAAAAAATATATGTTTCATGGCGTCAACTTTCATAATAAAATGTAGGTGTATTATAATAGGTAATTTTTAAAATAAACTAAACGAATAAAAAAGCAGCCTCGTTTTTTTGAATTATAAATTAAAGTATTGCTTTGTTATAATTGCGCAACTATTTACAAGAGGCTTTCATGATAACTTTTAGCGAGATGTTACTAAAACTACAAGAATTCTGGATGAAACAGGGGTGTAATATTGTTCAGCCCTATGACATTCCTGCAGGTGCGGGAACGTTTCATCCGGCTACATTTTTGCGCTCACTCGATTCTACTCCATGGTCGGTTGCTTATGTGGCACCGTCTCGCCGCCCGACAGACGGAAGATACGGAGAGAACCCGAACCGCTTGGGGAGTTACTATCAGTTTCAAGCACTTATAAAACCCTCACCCGACAACATTCAAGAGCTTTACCTAAAGTCGCTGGAGTATCTCGGACTTGATGTAAAAAACCATGATATCCGCTTTGTCGAAGACAACTGGGAATCACCGACACTCGGTGCATGGGGACTTGGCTGGGAAGTTTGGCTTAACGGCATGGAAGTGACACAGTTTACCTACTTCCAACAAGTAGGCGGCATAGAGTGCAATCCCGTAGCGGTTGAGATAACCTACGGAACAGAGAGGCTAGCCATGTACCTGCAAGGCGTGGATACTGTTTTTGACATAGTTTGGGGCGAAAATGAGCATGGAAAAACACTCTACCGCGATGTTCACAAAGAGGCTGAGATAGAGTTTAGCAAGTACAACTTTGAAGTTGCGGATACGGCGATGCTGTTCGCAGAGTTTAACGCAAAGAGTGAGGAGTGTTTAAAAACCATAGAAGCGGGACTTCCTCTTCCCGCATACGACCTATGTATGATGGCAGCAAACACTTTTAACGTACTAGATGCCAGAAAAGCCATCAGCCAAACAGAACGTCAAAACTACATTCTAAAAATCCGCGAACTATCCAAAGGATGTGCAGAACTTTACAAGGCTCAAGAAGTTGAAAGAAACAAGAGGGTTAAGGCGTAAATATATGACAATTTGTCATATATTGTAGATATTTAAAAATAATTTATTAGACTTTCGTTGATATAAACTATGGGAGAGAAGATGACCGCACCGTTAAACCAATCCAACTTTACAAAGTATCAGCCGTTTATAAAATGGGTTGGCGGCAAAAGAGGTCTGCTTTCTCAAATTATTCCGCTTATCCCAAAAGAGTTTAATAACTATTTTGAGCCGTTTGTAGGCGGCGGAGCACTCTTTTTTGAACTCTACTCGCTTGGACTTTTAAAAGATAAAAAAGTTTATCTATTCGATATAAACGCAGAACTTATCAACGCTTACAATGTTGTAAAAAAGAATCCATCAGAACTTATAAAAAATCTCAAAGAATTTAAAGAAAAACACTCCAAAGAGTTTTATTATGAAACCAGAGCTTGGGATAGAGATGAGAGTTTTTCACAAAGAAGCGAGATAGAGAGAGCTTCAAGATTTATCTATCTTAACAAAACCTGCTTCAACGGGCTTTATAGGGTAAATAGTAAAGGTTATCACAATGTACCTATTGGAAGTTACAAAAACCCAAATATTTGTGATGAACTTGTAATTTATAACGCAAGTGAAGCTCTGCAAAAAGCCACCATTTTAAATGCTTCATACAAAGATGTAACTCTACATGTCAAAAAAAATGATTTTGTCTATTTTGATCCTCCTTACTATCCGTTAACGCCTACGTCTAGCTTTACATCATATAGTGAATTCAATTTTTTAGATAAAGAGCAGATTGAACTTTTTGAAGTTTTTAAAAAGTTGGATAAAAAAGAGTGTAAGGTCGTACACTCAAACTCTGATACAGATTTTATTAAAGAACTTTATAGAGAGTTTGAAATTAGAAATATTCAGGCGAATAGATTCATTAATAGCAAGAGTAGTGGGCGTGGAAAGATAAGTGAAATTTTGGTAAGGAATAAAATTGAATTGTAATGGGTTTAGAGATAATTTTATTGTAGTTGATAAGGTAAATTGTTTTGTTCAAATAAATAATGGTAATTTGGAATCTAGCAGAAAGATAATAAGAGATGGTGTTGTAGATTTATTTAAAAATGAACCTGCCGGACAAGGAACAGGAGATTTGTCAACTAAAGCAATATATTGTGTAGAAAAAATAAATCAAGAAATTGTATATCTTAAAAGACCAGCAACACTTAATAATGGATTTGATTTTGAGATTCATATAAAAGCATTACAGTTTAATGGAAGAATAAAAAGCAGACCTAGACATCAAGACATTTTTGAATTATTAAATGTTTTAAAGATTAATGACTTTAATTTATTTAATCAAGTTCAAATAGTTATAGATGAGATTTATAATTGTGATGAAAAAAATATTAATATATTTGAGCCACTTGCAGATTCCCACAAACAACCAATAATTTAAGCTAATTTAAATTTTAAAAAGCCTTTTGAAATCGTGTAAATGGTATAATTTTTTACCAAAAAAACAATACAAAACATCAATCAAAT
>NZ_JAHYJB010000013.1 GCF_019429335.1 Sulfurimonas sp.
AGAAAAAATCCAAGAGAAATAAAAAATCATTCGGACACTTATGCTAAAATATCGCCACAGAAAATATCTCTTCTTCAACTGTCCGAATGAAACCGACAGAGGTGTCCGGATAAACCGTTATATGCACATAAACAAAAGCTACACTATACCTTGCCCTTGTAATAGCAACATAAAATTTTGCACGACTTGTGCCATCAAGATTTTTATTTTTTAAAACAAAATCCAATATTGGTTTCGTTGGGTATATCAAAACTCTATCAAAGCCTAAACCTTTTGACTCTCCAAAGTTCATAACTGAAAAACTTGTATTAACCTTCGTTCCTCTGTTCCAGACCAATTGCAAAGGCTGATATTGTGCTAAATAAATATCTATATCACTTTCTTTTATAAAAAATATCCCTTTATGCTCTACTTCATCATTCTGACTTGATGAAGGAACTGAATAATTTGGAAATAATGTAGAAGAAAATTGACAAATAAATTCATTATTTCTATAACTACAATTCAAGCTGATTTCATCAATTTCGACTGAGACTTTTTTACATTGCTCATTGTACATATTTTGATGTTTTTCATCAAATGCTATCTTAAATGAAATACCACTTTCTTTGTCTTTTTTTTCATAATTTAAATTACCTTCAAATAGTGGGTATTTGCCATCTTAAAAAAATATTTCGATAAGTATGTATGGTAAAATTTCTGGATTCTCTAAATACTCTTGAATACATTCAACATTAAATAAATATTCTGTTAACTCATTTCTTAAATATTTACCGTTCAATAGCCCTGTAAGTGCCAAATGAATAGTTTCTAAAATAGTTGATTTACCAGCTCATTATTTCCAACTAATATATTTATGCCACTATCCAAATCCAACTCTAGCTTTTTAAAGCTTTTGAAATTTTCTATGTAAACTTTTTTGATTTTCATTTACTGACCCCTTTATACAGTTTTATTTCACTCATTCCCAACCACCTCTTTCACTCTACCCATCAACCCAAAACTCTCCACTTCCAAAAGTGAAAACACAAACCATTTTTTGCCGAGGTCTTTTAGGCTTGCTCCTATGTGGTAAATCTCTTTTTCATCGTAAATTATCCCCTGCTTGAACATATCTGCATTTTGCGAAAGAAATTGTCTCATCTTTACAAAGCTATTTATGATTTGGATACTTGTTTTTATGGTTGTTTGTATCGCTAGTTCACTCATGCACAACACCGCCCCAACACCAAAAGTTTTAGTTTTGTTATATTTTACCTAAAACTGTTGAGTTTTTAGATGTGTTATCTCTTAACGGAGGCGCACTCTATGCAAAGCCCGTTTTCTGGCATTATCTCAAGTCTCTCTTTTGCGATGTCATCGCCACAGTCTATACATTCGCCAAAGGTTTTGTTATGGATTCTGTTGAGTGCGGAGTTGATTTTTTTCAATCTTATCTCTGCTTGTCGCAGATTTTCAAGAGACATATTCTGCTCTTGCATAGCCTCTTGTCTTGTAAGCCTTCCTAGCGATACATCAGGACTTACGGGCTTTGTTCTCTCTTTTAAAGAAGCGATGCCGCCCTCAACCTCACTCTTTAAGTTTTCAAGTTTTTCTTTAAAGTATTGTAAATTTTCATCCTGCATTTTATGCCTTTGTTTTAGTTACTATATCTCTTTTGCGCTCTTTGCGAGTTTCGCCCAAGCAGATGCAGGTTCAGCATCTATTGCCTCTTGATAAGCCTTTTGCGACTCATCGTCTCTCCAAAGTTTGGCAAGAACGCTTCCTAAGAGATACTTTTGTCTTGCTCTTTGAGTGCTATTTAGCTCCAAGGTATCGAGTGATTTTATCACATCAAGCGCCCTGTCGTAATTCTCTTTGTCGGTATATGCCTGATAGAGCGTAAACTCAACAAAAGGGCTCTGCGGATGCGAAGCAGAGATGCGCTGTATACTCATAACTCTCTCGCCGTACTCTATGACTAGGTTGTTGTCTTTTTTCTCGCTTCCAACCGCCATTACGGCTATATATCTGTCAATATCGACATAGTCGTCTCCGTAAGCTTTTAACACATCTGCGATAGACTCAATCATATTGTTTGAATTTTCAAGCCTGTGATATGTGTCAAAAATATATCTGTAAACATCCCTATACGGAGAGTTTACCTCACTCTGCGTAAGAGTTATTAACTCCTTTGAAGCCTCTATTACATTAGAGTAGTTTCCTGTCGCAAAATCTACTTTAATATATCTGTAGAGCCACTTTTTTCTCTGCTCTAAATCTTTTGACTTGAGGTTTTTATCTGCCATTTTTTTAGCAAGCTCAAAATCCGCACCCTTCATGGCACACTCATAAACTCCATCATCCCACTCGGCTGAGAGTTCTATCTTATATTTTGACGAGACTACAAGTACGCTGTTACACTCTTTATCTTTAAGGGATTGCTTCATGGTTCCTATAGCAGCCTTTGTTATGAGCGTAGGAATATCACTATACTCTACGGTATCAAGCTTAAGAAGCTTTGTCTCCATGCCAAGAGCATCTGCAAACGCTCCCTCGGCTATTAAAAGTTTTGCTTTTTCATATATGGCTTTGTCGCCTATGCTGTCTCCCGCATACTCGTCCATCAGTTTTTCATAGTTTGCGAGTTTAGAGCTTGCGTTTTCATCATTTACGTCAAAAAAGAGCGAATCTTTTGCTACCTGAACCTCTTGAATATACATGCCGTCCGAAAAACGCTCTATATAGTTGTTTAAAGCCTCTAACGCCTCTTTTTTATTCTCAGACTGGCTTAGCCATATTCCTATGTTTCTTGAGAGCTCTTCGTACTCCTCGTCATTTGGATCAATATGCTCAAAAATCGCTTTTGCGATGGTTGTAGCCGAGATATAATCTCCGCTGTCATAAAAGTCATACATCATATCTAGCGACTTAAATTTTTGCTCTGAAAAATAGTCTGCTTTTGCCTTTGCAATCTTATCTACCTGCTCAGCAGCCTCTTTAATCTTTGAACTTGACATATGGATTTTTGCCAATCTAAAAGCCGCTTCTACCGCAACTTCAATGTTATCTGTTTCTCTGATAGCCTTTTCATACAGCGTTTGAGGCCTTGAGAAGTTGCCCGCAGCTTCAAGCGATTCTGCTAAATATATATATCCCCATTTTGCATATACGGAATCGGAATGCTCGCTAAAGAGTCTGTCATAAAAGTAGTCCGCATCGCTGCTTAAGCCGACTTTGCCGTAAGATTTTGCAAGAAGCGAGAGCACTTCCGGAACATTCTCATCTGAAGAGTACTCTCTTAGATAATCTTTTGCAACCTCTATAAGTTTTTCATTCTCATCCATTTTAGAGTGAACTCTGATCTTATAAAAAAGCAGCTCTGGCTTAAAGAGCGTGTCTGGGTACTCTTTCATAATATCATTAATCAGCTCCAAAGTGAACTCATAATTTTTCTCTTCGTAGAGCTTTTTTATCTTTATATATTCTGTTACGTCGCCGACTCTTTTTATATGGACGGGATTTCCCTCAATATCAAGACTTCCGACGTATGGAAACTTATCCTCGCCCAATGTAAAAGGAAAGTTTATAGCAGCGTCCGACTTCTCTTGCGCCTCAATGTAAGGAAGTTTATCTTTGTATCCTACAATCATCCAGCGGTTTGATAGTTCTACTTTTGCGCTAAAAACGGTGTCTTCCTTTACTAAATTAAAAACAATAGGAAAGAGTTTCATTTTTTCAAAAGGCTTGATTACAAGAAAAAAAGTCTCTTTTTTTATCTCACTGTCAATTTCAAAAAAACTGTTTTGGAGTTTTTGGATTTTTTGCGCCGGAGATTTAGGAAATGCGCAAACTATTTTTACAACAGAGTTAAAGTCATCTCTAAACTCTTGACATAAAAATTTGTCTTTATCGCTTAGGTGAAGCGTTGAGTATGATTGATGATTCTCTTTTGCGCCTTGGAGAGATATCTCAAGGGCAAAAACGTTTATAGAGAGAAAAATAAAGAGCAGTGCTTTTAACAAATGAGACACCCTTTATTTCATATTTTAGTAGCCGCTATTATATACAAATACCGTGACAAACTCTAAGAGTTGATTTACAGCCATAAAAGCAAATATAGTTCCTATGGCAGCAAAACCGATAATTGTTTTAAGTGGAAGTGTAGCATTTGCCACATATACGTGACCGTTGTTTTCAACAATCGGCTCTTTCATAAACATGTAAACTATCAATTTAAGGTAGTAATATCCGGCAATTGCAGAGTTTAACGCCATGATTAACGCTAGAACAGTGTATCCGCCCGTAACAGCAGAACTTATCAAGTAAAGCTTGCCCCAAAACAGAGCAAACGGCGGAAGTCCAGCTAGGCTTAACATAAACAGAGCCATAATTGACGCCGCCATAGGAGAGGTCTTAACCATTCCAGCAAACTTGTCATAGCTGTGGTCCGACTGCTGATGCGCAGGAAGATTTTTTTGTCTGCTTATCCATAGCATAGAGAATGAGCCGAGGTTTGTAAAGCTAAAGAGTATCCAGTATAAAAAGAGTGCGCTGTTTGACTGAGTTGTGCCGATTAAAATCGCCGCCATAACAAAACCTGCATGCGAGATTGAACTGTACGCAAGCATTCTCTTAACATCGGTTTGCACCAATGCCCAGACATTTGCCATAGTCATAGTCATAACTACACCAATATAGAGAATAACCTCCAGCCACACAACGCCGCTGTGGATTAAGAACTCAAAGAGTCTCATCGCAACAACGAATCCAGCTATCTTTGGAACAATTGACATGTAGCCTGCAAGTGCCGCTGATGAACCCTCGTAAACGTCAGGTGTCCATGTATGAAACGGAACCATAGATAACTTAAATCCAAACGACGCAAGCAAGAAGACAACGCCAACAAGCACAAAGCCGATATCTGCATAGTTGTTTGCAGCCAATACTTCAGCAATCTTGTTTATCTCAACTGAACCTGTGAGCGCATAAAACACCATTGCACCGAAGCTGTAAAAACCTGCCGCAAGAGCGCCCATGGTGAAGTACTTTACAGCCGCTTCAAACGACTTGTCGCGGTTATGCATAGCGATAAGCGTATATAGTGCCAGTGAAGCAGTCTCAAGTCCTACAAAGATAAGGATAAGGTTGTCTGTTGCAACCATAAACTGGAATCCTGCAATCATAAACAAGAAGAGCGCGAAAAATTCAGGGTAGCTGAACTCATGGAATCTCTTGTGTGTAAGTGCAAGCGGGATAAAGAGCATAGATGCGCCGACAATTATAAACTGTGACAAAATAGCAAGACCGTCTATAAGCATTACATCAAAAATACCCATGACAGTGCCGTTTTGGCTAAACACGCCAGCCGAATCCATCAAAGCGACAAAGTCAACCCCCAAGATAAGCAAGCTTAACATTACATAGAGAGATTTATCCTTTTTGCTATTAAAGAGATCAATCATAATAATTAACAGCGCACCAATAATTGGGATTAACATGGGCACTAGAGTGGCTAGATTTAACGACTCAATTGAAACATTTACCGGTGATAACATTAGCGTGCCTCCTCTGCTGAATTTGCAACAACATTCACATCTTTGAAAATATTTGGAATTCTAAATTTTGCCTCTTGCGTTATTGCTTTCTCATGCATTAATCCGACAACTGATTCAACGCTTGTATTTATTGTATCAAGCACTGGTTTTGGATAGATTCCAAGCCATATAGTGATAATCGTCAGCGGAATAAGAGCAACAAGCTCTCTTTTGTTTACATCTGGAAGATTTCTATTCTCCTCTTTTGTCACAACCCCAAAGAACATCTTCTTATATGCCGCTAACATGTAGATGGCGCCGACGATAATAGCAGTTCCCGCTAAAAGCGTCAAAATATGAGACTGTTTGTAAAAACCAAGCAGGCTTAAAAATTCGCCTACGAAGTTGATTGTCAGAGGAAGACCCACAGAAGCCATCAACATAATTCCAAAAATAGTCGCATATCTAGGCATAACGGAAGCCAATCCGCCAAACTCGCTCATCAGCTTTGTATGTCTTCTGTCATAAATTACACCGACAAGGAAGAAGAGCGCCCCTGAAACAACTCCGTGAGCTATCATAAGAAAGACTGAGCCGGTAATTCCCTCAACGTTTAGAGCAAATATACCAAGGATAATAACACCCATATGAGAAACAGATGAGTAAGCAACAACCTGCTTAATATCTTTTTGCGCATAGGCAACCATCGCCGTATAGATAATCATAATTATTGCCAGCACTGCTATCGGGTACATAAAGTAGACCGACGCATCCGGAAACAGCGGAAGCGAAAGGCGAATAAATGCGTATGTTCCCATTTTCAACAGGATTGCCGCAAGTATTACCGAACCGATTGTAGGTGCTTGACCGTGAGCATACGGTAACCATGTGTGAAACGGAAACATAGGGACTTTGACTGCAAAACCAATGAAAAATGCCGCAAAGAGCCAAAGCTGGAAAGATTCAGGCAATATCAGACGGTACCAGTCAAGAATGGCAAAGCTCCACTCTCCTGTTGCCTGATAGTAAAAATATGCCATAAAAAGCAGACCTACAAGCATTACAAGAGAACCGGCAAAAGTATATATGAAGAACTTTACTGAAGCATAAATCCTTAAAGGTCCGCCCCATGCTCCGATGATATAAAGCATTGGAACAAGCGAAAGCTCCCAAAAGAGATAAAATACTATTCCATCAAGCGCAGCAAATACGCCCACCATTGTCATCTGTAAAAACAGAAGCGTCACAATCATGTTTTTTATATCTTTTATCTCGTCGAGAGATGCGATGCCAATCATCGTAAAAAACGCTGCTAGGATAATAATAAATAGCGAAATTCCGTCAACACCGACTATATAGTTGATGCCAAACGTCGGAACAAGTGCGATAGTCTCCATAAACTGCATCCCAGATACATTATTGTCAAATGCAGCCCAGAGCCATAAAGCTAGCAAAAACTCAATAGTAGCAACTGCTACACCGTAAGCTCTTATGCTGCTTTTATTAACTACAAATCCCAACACACCTGCTAGTGCCGGGAAGAAAATTAAAATCGATAAGATATGATCCAACATCTATTAAACTCCTAAACCTGAGAGAAATGTTTTTATTTCTCCTGAATATCTTGCTGCAACTCCAAAAACTACAGCCAATGAGAGCAGAGCAACCGTACCCGCTACCATCCATTTTAGCATTGTCGATAGATTACCGCTCTGCATAACTCTTGTTCTCTCGCCTGTTTGATAGAATATATTTGCAATGCCATCAACCGTGCCATCAACAACCTTCTGATCAATTTTTGTCCAAAATACTTCCGAGAGTTCTCTATACGATTTTGCTATATACTCTTCATAAAAATAAGGAATATAGTACTGGTTGCTAAGAAGCTTGTATCCAAAACTATTCTCCATTTTAGAAGTTCCGTCCGGCACTTTGATATCTCTTGCCGTATATTTTTTATACGCATAAACAATCGCAAAAGCAACAAAAAGCTGAGTTCCGATTGTCATTATCCAGTAAGTTGCTACCGAGTGAACATGGTACTCAGCTGCAGGAAGAAGCTGCGTAACCATCTCATAGTAGCTCATCTTAAACGCACCGGCGATAATTGCCAAAATAAGAAGCGGGCTCATGGCAACAAGCATAAATTTATATGCTTCATGCGGATGGATACCGAATAGTTTGTATCTCTCTTCTCCGTGGAAGATTAGTGCTACAAGTCTAAATGAGTAAAACGCCGTCAGACCTGCAGTAAAGAGAAGCACGGAGTAGATGATATAGTGATTTTCAACAAACGCAACCTCTAAAATCAAATCTTTTGAGAAGAAGCCCGCAAGCGGGAAGATTCCGGCAAGTGCCACAGAAGCGATTGTCATCATAACAAACGTTCCCTTCATCACCTTGCCTAGACCTCCCATTTTAAACGGATCTAGCTCGTTATTCATGGCATGCATAACGTTTCCGGCACCCAAGAATAGAAGCGCTTTAAAGAATGCGTGAGCCATAAGATGGAAAAGCGCAACCCAGTATGCACCAAGACCCGCAGCTGCGAACATGTAACCAAGCTGAGATAGCGTAGAGTAAGCGATAACTCTCTTCATGTCGCGGTTTACAAGCGCCATAGATGCAGCAAAAAGTGCAACAAACGCTCCCAGAGATGCAATAAACAACCCGACATTTGGAATCAAATCATAAAGAGGATTTGCACGCACAACAAGATAAACGCCTGCCGTTACCATCGTTGCAGCGTGGATAAGAGCTGAAACCGGAGTCGGTCCCTCCATCGCGTCTGCAAGCCAAGTGTGAAGCGGAAACTGAGCCGATTTACCCATAGCACCGATGAAAAGGAAGATTCCCATCCATGTCAATACATCACTCTCTAAAGAGGGCATTGCCGCAAAAGCTTCTGCATACTGAAGAGTTCCCGTATTCCAGTAAATCAAGAAGATACCGATAAGCATACCAAGGTCGGCAATGCGGTTCATAATAAACGCTTCGTTTGCAGCCCAAGTTGCGCTCTCTTTATGGTACCAAAAACCGATAAGTCCCCATGAGCAAAGACCAACGCCTTCCCAACCGATAAATAGTCCTGCAAAGTTGTCACTCATAACAAGAACCATCATCGAGAAAACGAACGCCGATAGCCACGAGAAAAATCTATTGAACCCTTTGTCGTGGTCCATGTAGCCGATAGCATAAACGTGGACAACGGTTGAAACAAGTGTTACAACCATCATCATCGTAACGCTTATCTGGTCAACTACAAACCCAAACGGAATGTAAAGGTCTCCGGTTGCCATCCAAGTCATCATCTCTACATGTAAAATATTTCCTGTACTAAATACATAGAGCAGAAGAATAAAACTGCTTATAAGTGAGATGCCAAGCAGTGCGCTAGGGATGATTCCTGCAACCTTAGTCTTTGGTGATGCTCCAAAAAGAGCCGCAAACAAAGAGCCGACAAGCGGTGAGAAAAGCGCGGTATATAAAAAGAGTTCCATTGTTTATCCTCTCATCGTTGACATATTGTCAAGGTCGATATTGTTATGTTTTTTATGCCAGACTATTAAAAGCCCAAGACCAACGGCTACCTCAGACGCGGCAATAGCTATAACAAAAAATGCAAAAATTTGACCTGTCAAATCACCGTAATAGTGTGAAATTGCAGCAAATGAAATATTTACCGCATTTAAAAGTATCTCAGTTGCAAAAAATAGCATAAGCAGGTTTTTTCTTCTCATTACCCCAACTAAACCTATAGCAAAAAGGATAGTTGAGAGTACAAGATAGTGATTTAATCCGATTTCCATCATGAGAGAGCCTTTTTATTTTTATCTTCTTCTTTCATAATCATAATCTCGCCTTCGCTCATCAGAGTAAGAGAGAGATCCATTTTCTTTCCTGCAAGCACGATGCCCGCTATCATTGCCACAAGAAGCATAACTGCCGCAACCTCAAAAGGTACAAGATACTTAGTAAAAAGAACCATACCGACCTCTTGAGTATTGCCTGCTCCCTCTGTCATAGGATATAGAGCCTCTATGTTGTTTCCTACAATCGGTGCCGCAACAATAACAACAACCAAGATTGCAGAGATAATGCTTAGCCCTAAAACTATCGCCTTATTGCCCTGCTTCTCTTTAACCTCTCTTGTTGTGTCAAAAAACATCATACCAAAAGCATAAAGAGCCATGACTGCGCCAGAGTAAACTACGATTTGAACCGCACCTAAAAAGTCGGCACCTAAAATAAAGAAAAATGCCGATATAAAAATCATTCCTGCCGCCAAAGCCGATAGAGCATATAGCGCCTGTGACGTTGTTACCGCTATATAAAACATTGAAATTGTCAAAAAAGCGAACAGATAAAATGCAACTGCTTCAAACATAACCAAACTCCTTAATATGCTAGAGGTGTTTTTTTAACACGCTCGTCTTCATGTGGTGTAATTGCGCCAAAACCTTCAAACTCTAACTGAGTTCCGGCTTTCATCTTATCAAGCGGTGTGAGCATATCTTGATACATGATAAAGTGTTCTCTCTGGTCACTAGCGTTCTCATACTCGCCGCCATGCGTGATAGCAAGTTCAGGACAAACCTCTGCACAATATCCACAGAAGATGCAGCGACCAAGATTTATGCTGTACTCTGTCACCTCTTTGCGAGAGTTCTCATCAACTTTTGTATCTATTCTGATACAGTTTGATATACATATTTTCTCACAAAGACCACACCCGATACAGCGCTCTGTATCTGACTCCCAGAGTCGCTTCATCTCATGAACCGCTCTGTATCTTGGACCGATAGGCATCTTCTCTTGAGGATACTGAACGGTATGAATGTCAAACTTTATCATCTCGCGCAGAACTACCCAAAGACCGACAAACAGCTCGCCTCTTAGAGATCTTTGCACTACTCTTTTAAATTTGCCCCAGCCATCGACAGGATAGTCGGCTATATCAACCATATAGTAGTTGCTGTCTAATTCCGTAACATTTCTACTGCTAAAATGTTCTTCTACATGTTCGTTATGCATACTCACCCCTTACATCATTACTATACCGGTGATAACTATATTTATCACCGCTATTGGCATTAAAACTTTCCAACACAACCACATTAACTGGTCAGGTCTAACATCTGGCCAAGCCGCTCTTGTCCACAAGAAAAAGAAGAAGAAAAACGCAACTTTTCCAAGTAGCCCAAGTGCTCCAAGCAAGCTTCCGTCTCCATATCCGCCCAAGAAAACTAGAGAGATTACAAAAGAGATAAAGAACATGTTGGAATACTCACCGATGGCGAAAAGTCCCCATCTCATGCCTGAGTACTCAGTTCCAAATCCGTCAATAATCTCATGGTCGTTTGCAACCAAGTGAAACGGCGTTCTTCCCGTCTCAGCAAAAGCTGCTATCCAAAAGAGGATAAACGCAACAGGCTGTGACCAGAGTATCCAGCTTGTAATTCCACCTGACTGATACTCGTTAAAGTCAATAAGTGAAAGTGAGCCAACCATCATAATCGGAGCCAAAATAGATAAGCCTGTTATAACCTCATAAGAGATAAACACCGCTGCACCGCGCGCAGCAGAGAGAAGTGCGAACTTGTTTGCAGAAGCCATACCGCCAAGAAGAGGACCGTATAGACCGACTCCCATAATTCCAAGAATATATAATATACCGATGTTGATATCCGCAACTATCGGATGAACTTCGTATCCAAAAATCGTAAATGAAGGCAAAAATGGAATTGCGGCTGCCGCCATAAATGCAGTTGCAGCAGTTATTACAGGTGCAATTTTAAAGATGCGTCCAACTACGTTTGTCGGAACAATATCCTCTTTTGTAAAGAGCTTGATACCATCCGCAGCAACCTGCAAGAGCCCAAAAGGACCGACAATCATAGGCCCAAGACGGCGCTGCATAAACGCAAGAACTTTTCTCTCAAAATATGTTCCGATTCCCGCTAATGCAGAAAATATAAGTAAAATAACGATTATTTTAATAACCGTCTCTATTAAATATGCTGTTTCCATATATTACACCTTTTCTATCGAAGCTGCCACAAAGCGGTAATCGCTAAAGAGAGCCTCTGAATTTAATTTAGAGTCAAATGTCGGCAACAGTACTATGTCACCGCTGATTTTATTGTCACTTACGATATTTGCTACAAGTTCGCCGCTTTGGCTTTTAACTCTCACGCTCTCTCCTTCGTTGAAATCAGATTTGCTTAAAAACTCTTCACTCATATAAACACCGCTCGCCTCATCAAGGTTTGTAGTTTTATAGGTAAATGGGGTGAACTGTCTAACAGGATTTGCCATATAGATAAGCGTTCCCTCCATTTTTTCGCAACTTATTGCAGCTACAGACTCATCGCCGCTCACAGCAACTGCTACGTTATCAAGAAGATATCCGCGATGTTCCGTGCCGTCATTGTCATAATGGTTCGGAAGGCTGTCAAACTCTCTGGTTTTAAAACCTTTGCTTGTCGGCAGCATCTTTGTATAATCAACAACCAGCTCAGCTTTTAAACCAAGTTCATTTGCGATATCGTTAAGCTCATATCCCTTATATCCGATTGCCGCATTTGTAGGATTGACTCTTTTGTTGATGCTTGTAAGAGTTCCCTCCTGCTGATTGATTGCAGGCATATCCAAATCGCCATCACCAAGTGCCGAGAGAGTAAAATCTCCCTTAGTGTTATAACCGATTGCATACGAGCCGGCTTCATCATCAAGTTCACAGATAAGTGAGACGCCAAGCGAATTTGTTAAAGCAGGTATCATCACAAGCTCAAATGCGCTGTATTTTTCAATCAACGCCAAAAGACGAGCAAGATTTTTTGAGTTTGGATGAGTGTATAGGTCAGCTCCTGCAATTAAAACAAAGCTCTCCTTCTTTGCAAGGTTCTTCTCCAAATCTTCCATAAACTTCTCATCAGCTCCCAAAATATCTAAAAGACGGTTATCATCTACTACAACCTCTTTGGTGATTTTTTTGGGAACCATTTTCTTCTTCTCTTCTTCTACCTCTTCCTCTTCGCCGCTCTCTTCGTTTTTCTTCATAACTTTAACTATTTCGGTAACCTCTTCTTTGATTATCTCTTCGAGAGCTACAGTTTTTTGCGAGTGAAACGATGCAAGATACGAAACTATCTCTGAGGGAAGTTTCTCTTTGTCTGCAAACAGGTCAAGAATCAGATAAAGCACAGCCTCTTCTTGAAGCGGAGCGTGATACATAGTCATTATGCTCTTGCCAAGTCCCTCTATAATAGGGTCTTTTACAGGATGAAAATAAAGACCCGCGCCCTTGTTTACCGTCACGGAGTTGTTTAGCGCATAGCGCGCATTTGGATTGTCGCTTTTTAATGCAGCTCCAACCGAGATAACAAAGTTTGCGTTGTGAGTAGCTTCAAGATCGTAACCGTATAGTTTAGTTCCGCTTACTTGACTGTAATCATTTAAAAATGTCTGGAACGCTTTTGCTTCACTGTTTACAAGCTTGTAGCCGAACTTCTCTTTTAGCTTTTGAAGAACTAAAGCCTCTTCGTTTGTGATAGTAGAAGTAAACTTGATAGTGTCTGCTTTTTTAAATGCCTCTAGAGCTTTTGAAAATGCTGCCGTATCTTTTGCTTCAACTCTGTTTTGATAATCAAAGCCGTATCTCCCCGCACCGCAAAGAGAGACATAGTTCCACTCATTCATCACGCGGTAGATTTTATCATCCGTATTGTCGATGCCGGTATGTTTAACGTCGTAGCTTATTTGGCAACCCGCTGAACAGTGTCCGCATGTTGCAGGAATTTGCTTAAGTTCCCACGCATTTGAGGTATATATAAAATGTGTATCAACAAGCGCTCCGACAGGACAAACAGCAGCACATTCGCCGCAGCTTGTACAATCAAGCATCTCTTCGCCGCTTGTCAAACCGATAAGAGATTTGTTAAGTTTGTTCCACATCGCGTAAGCATCTTTTGGCATACTCTCTTTGTACTCTGCCTCAAGTGCATCGGCACCGCGCGGCACAGTTTTAAGCGAGTTGTCGCCTATCATATCTTTACATGCAGTAACACATCTTTCACAGACGATACAAAGACCCGGATTGTAGTGAATATGTCCCCAGTCTATATCTTTTCTGTTTACATCTTTCACCGCATAGTTCTGAGCATCAACGCCCATCTCTAATGTATAGTTTTGAAGTTCGCATTCGCCGGACTGGTCACAAACGCCGCACTGAAGAGGATGGTTTACGTCATAAACCTCCATAATCGCACGGCGCTCTTTTATGATATTTTCAGTCGAAGTCGTAATGTTCATCCCCTCTTTTGATTTCGCATTACAAGCATAAACCTGCTTGCCATCAGCCTCAACAAGACAAAGACGACATGCAAGTGTCGGACTGCATCTTGTCAAATAGCAAATTGCAGGTATAAAGATATCGTTTGCACGGGCAGCATTTAATATATACTCGCCCTCTTGCGTCTGTATCTCTTTTCCGTCAATGTTTATACTGATTTTATTCATTGCACCACTCTCACTATTTTGGATTTTTCAAATCTATATCTGCTAGCATCCACGCTTATATCAAATGTAGGATTTAGAGCTACAGTTCCTTTGAGTTCACCATCTATCTTAAACTCTCTTTGGATTGTTTCTCCTGCAAAGCTTATCTCGACTTTATCTCCGTCTTCAATTCTAGCAGCAACAGCAAACTGCACAGAACCCAGAAGATAGCTCTCACGAGGTAGGTGCTCTCTCCTTAGAGTATAGTTGTTGAACTGAAGAACAGGGTCACAATGGTAGATAATAGTACCGTTGAACTCAGGCAGATCATCAAGCTCTTCAAGCTTGCCATCAGACTTACATGTAACTTCATCAAGCAGATAACCGCGCTCATCATCTCCAAAAGGAGAGAGGAAGTTTTCCAGAGAATCAAACGCTACGCTCTTAAATCCTGCATTTTTATTTAACTCTAACGTGTAATCTACAGTCTCTTCTTTATCAAGTCCAAACGCTTTAGCAATATCGTTTAGCGTATATCCATTAAACGATAAAGCAACGTTTGTAGGCACTACTCTGTTGTCTATGCTTACAAAAGTTCCCTCTTGCTGATTAAGCGAGGCAACTGCCAAATCTGCGCCTTCAAGTGATGAGATTACAAATTCTCCCCTTGCGTTGTATCCGACTACGCCAGGGATATTCTCATCATATTCAAGTGTGTTTATAAGCGATACGCCAAGCGTATTTACATCGCGAGGAACAATTACTAAAGCAAAATCGCTGTACTTCTCTATAAGTGCGGCAAGTTTTGCTATATTGCTTGCTCTCTCATGAGCGATAAGGTCATTTCCGATTATAAGAGTTCGTTTTTTTGCTCTTGCAAATGATTTCATCATAAAAGAGAGCTCCTCTTCGCCGATGTTTGTCTCAGCGTATAGGTAACCAAAATCAAGCTCGTCAAAGAACTCTTTCTCGCTCTCATCCAAATCTGCATCCTGAAGTATAGTGTGAGCAAGAAGCGCCATAACGCCCTCTTCAGTTCCTACTTCATACTTCATAAACTGCGTAGCCGTATTTTGCATAAGCGTATCTTCCATAGGATGCGCATAAACTATCTTTGCACCGTTATGTTTTGAAGCGGTTGTCATGGCGTATCTTACACCAGGATTGTCGGTAGCTATTCTGCTGCCTATTATTATCAGGGAATCTGATTGTTTGATGGCATCAAGCGAGCCGCTATGGTGAAGTTTTCCGCTTACAGAGCTGTAAGCTCTCATAAACTCACCAAAGACTCTTGCATCTTCGTTAAAGAGCTTGATTCCCAGCTTCTCTTTTAAAAGCTCTAAAATATGAGCCTCTTCGTTTGTTATCATAGAAGAAAAACGTATAGCTTTTGCATTTTTAAGAGCCTCTATTGCTCTGTTAAATGCAGCTTCATCACTATTTTCTCTGTTCTCAAAATCAAAACCGAAACGTCCCGCTCCGCAAAGTGAACTAAATTCAAAGTTGTTTTTAACTCTAAATATCTCATCCGCGCCGTTGATAGAGCTGTGTCTTGTCTCATACTCAAGAGGGCATCCAGCCGAACAGTGCACACACGTTGCAGGAATGCGATCAAGCTCCCAAGCGTTTGCTCTGTATTTAAAACCGCTGCTAGTCAGTGCGCCGACAGGACAAACCGCGATACACTCTCCGCAGAATGTACAGTCAAGAGTTTCGCTGTTCTTTGGAATAATAGTCGAGCTGTATCCGCCGAATTTTACCTCGATTGCGTCATCACCGATAACCTCATTACATACATGTACACACTTCTCACACATAATGCAGAGTGAAGGTTCATAGTCTATCAATCCCCAATGTTGTGTAGGACGAAGCTGGTCGCGAGCTGAGAAGTTTTGGCGCTCTACGTTAAACTCTAAAGTTTTATTTTGTAGGTCGCACTCTCCTGATTTGTCGCAAACACCGCACTCTAGTGGATGATTAACATCATAAAGTTTCATGATGTTTGTTCTCTCATTTTGAAGAGTGTCATTGTTTGTGATAATCTCCACGCCCTCAGTAGGAGGAGTGTTACAGCTAAGAATAAAACCCTCCGCCCCCTCAGCTTCAACAACACACATGCGGCAAGATGCGCACGGAGTAGTTTTAGAGATATAACACATAGTAGGGATATAGATGCCGTTTTTGCGCGCTACAGTTAAAATAGTCTCGCCTTTTTGCGCCTCTACAGAGATACCGTCAATTTTAAAATTAATCAATTTATTCATCTCCTTCATCCTCTACGCCTGTACCATCGCGATATAGTAACAACGCATACAGCGCTGGGCTTCGCTCATGGCCTCTTCTTGAGTAAAGCCCAGCTTTACCTCTTTGTTGTTATGTTTTCTATCATCAACATCAAGTACCGTAGAGTGCTCTCTAGCAACACCTTTTAACCAGCCTGTAATCTTCTCTTTCTTGTCATAAACGCGAAGCTTTCTTAAGTGGTCTTCCATAATCTCATCGTCACTTAAACTAACCTCGCCACTCTGAACATAGCGAGCCATAACTGAAGCTGCACGTTTTGCCTGACCTACCGCATTTACAATAGTCATCGGGCCGTATTCACAATCACCTGAAGCAAAAATGCCCTTGCGCGATGTCATATAATCCTTGCCGTTTGTCTTGATAGTAGCCCAAGAGGTCTTCTCAATCTCCCACTCTTGGGGGAGAAGTTCAAGGTCAGCCGACTGAGAAACCGCAGGGATAATATAGTCAGCCTCTATTTCATAAGAAGCACCCTCGATTTTTACAAGCTCTGCACGTCCTCCGTTTGGATTAGGAACCAGTTCAAACTTGTCTACCAAAAGAGATTTTAAGATATTATCTTCATCTCTCATCTGTGCAACTGCAGAGTGGAAAAGAAACTCTACGCCCTCTTCAACAGCCTCGCGGTACTCTTCATAGGTAGTATTTTTAATAATTGTTTTTTCATCTCTGCGGTAAATCATATAAACTTTTTTCGCATTAGCGCGGATTGCACAGCGAACAACGTCCATAGATGTAAAACCGCCGCCGACACACACAAGAGTTTTACCTGTTAAATCAACATAATCAGTTGTTAAAAGATTCTCTTCCTGCTCAGCTTTTGTGATTGTATAGCCATACTTCTCATAAAGATTTACCTTGTCCAAAAAGTCGATTGCACCCCAATAGCCTTTTATTTCAGCTCTCTCGTTATCACAATATACTTTTTTAGAGATTCTTGTACCCGTTGCAACCATTGTCGCATCATACTCGCTCTCAAATCTTCTCATATCATCGGCGTTGATTTTAGAGTTTACTAAAAAATTAACACCCATATCTTTGACACACTCAATATCTTTGTTATATTTGTCAATCGGCATTCTGTATTCAGGGACACCTACTGCAACTTCCCCGCCAAGCACCGGAAGCTCTTCGTAAACATCAACTTCTATGCCCTCAGCCGCAAGATAGTAGGCGGTTGTAAGACCCGCAGGACCAGCGCCGATAACGGCAACTCTTTTGCCGATGCTTGATTTTTTCTCCATAGGATGGAAGAAATCATATCCATGATCAGTCTCCCAATCGGCACCTAAACGCTTAAGCGACATAATCGATATCGGCTCATCAAGATTACTTCTGCGACAAGCCTCTTCACAAGGATGAGGACAGACACGTCCGCAAACATGTGCAAGCGGCATAGTCTGGCGGGTAGCCATAAGAGAGTCGTCCATTCTAAGGTCTCTTACTCCCTCAATATATGCAGGAATATCTACATGTGAAGGACAAGCATCAGAACATGGCGATGTTATTTTTGCAATGTAACCTATTGTCTCATGATAGTGCTTTGAGGGCTTTTGCTTATCTATACACTCCAAAAACACATCTTCAAAGTGCGTCATCAGATCAATAATAGGGTTTGGAACAGTTTTTCCAATCTCGCATTTTGAAGTTATCTGCATACTTTTGCCGATCTCTTTTAAATGGTCCAAATCAGCTCTGCTTCCCTCACCGCGTGCAATCTTGTCAAGCTGGTCATATAGAATTCTGCCTCCCCAACGCCCAGGCGCACATCTTCCGCATGCCTCAGAGTACTCTTGATACTGCGCAGCGTACTCCATTGCAAGACGGATAACATCTACGTTTTCATCAAAAAGCGCAACTCCGTCCCAGCCTATAAAAGCTTTTGATTCGCGGTGGCTGTCATATTGTGCCGGCAGGTTATAGGCTGACTCTTTCCACTCCTCTGCAGGCGTGTTAATATTGTTGACAAACTCGCCATTCCAAGTAGAAAAATATACTTTGCTCAAAATTCAGATCCTGCTTATTTTTTTGTTACGATAGTCCAGTCGACTTCGTTGAATTTTAATGAGTTTAATAGCTCATATCCACACTCTTTTACCAAATCCGCAGATCTCTGTATAGGCGAAAAATCACCGATTTCAAACAGAAAGATTGCAACTTCACCAGCTTTATGAGATGATAAAATCTCTCTCATTCTAGGCTCAAAATTATCTTTTAAATGTCTTAAATCATATCTTTTCATATATATCTCCTTTTACAAAGAAGTGAATTCTTTGCAAAATTCCCCTCACTAAAGCTACATCTGACGATGAGAGAAATATTATTAAAATTTTTCATTAGCGGTCAACCTCTCCAAAAACGATATTTGTTGTGCCGATTATAGAAACAACGTCAGGAATATAGTGACCAGGTAAAAGGTCGGTCAATATTCCGGTATGCCAGAATGAGGGCGCGCGAAGTTTTAGTCTATACGGGTATGGTCCGCCTTGAGAGTTGATATAAAAACCAAGTTCACCTTTTGGAGACTCGGTTGCTACATAAACCTCTCCTACAGGAGGTCTCATGCCCTGCGTTACAAGAACAAAGTGCTGCATCAAAGAGTAGTTTTGCGTCATGATGTCAAGCTTTGGAGCAGAGACATATTTCGGCGCATGAGCCATTAACTCTGTCTGATTGTCTTTGACACATTTCTCGTACATGTCGATTGTCTGGTAAAGAATCTTTGCGGACTCTCTCATCTCTTCCATGTAGATGCGGTATCTTGCGAAGTTGTCACCTTTGTCAGAGTAAGGTACTTTAAACTCTACTTCATCGTAAAGCTCGTACGGCTCCTCTTTACGGATATCCCAAGCAACGCCAGAAGCTCTTAACATTGGACCTGTACAACCCCATGAAAGCGCCATCTCTTTTGAGATTATTCCGACCTCTTCCATTCTCATCAGCCAGATACGGTTGGTATTAAGAAGATCTTCATAATCTTTGATATTCGCCGGAAGCTTGTCTAAAAATGTGCGAAGCTGAGCGATAAAACTATCTTGAATGTCAAGAGGGACGCCGCCGATACGAATAGCAGCATGTGTAAGTCTAGCTCCGCAGTACCCCTCGATAATATCCATCAGATGCTCTCTCTCGCGGAAAGCAAAAAGAAAAACCGTCATAGCGCCGATATCAAGAGCGGTTGTTGCCAGCCAGAAAAGGTGTGACATGATACGGTTAATCTCAAGAAGCATCATACGGATAACTTTTGCACGGCGAGGAACTTCAAGACCGATAAGTCTCTCAACTGAGAGTGCAAATCCGTAGTTGTTTGCAGATGATGCGATATAGTCCATACGGTCGGTTGTAGGCATAAACTCGTTATAGATCATATTTTCAGCCATCTTCTCCATACCGCGGTGAAGATATCCTATATCCGGATGCGCTTTTACAATCATCTCCTGCTGAAGATGGAGCATTAAACGTAACTGTCCGTGAGCAGAGGGATGCTGAGGACCGAAGTTTAATATCATCTCATTGTCTTCTCTATCAAAAGTGATATTTTCAAAAAACGGGGTTAATCTGTTTTTTACTTGCATGGTACTCCCTATCTTTGAGGGTCGTCAATAACGACCGAATCTTTTTTATCGAATTTTTTAATCATAAAAACACCGCCATCTTCTTGATAGTTCTGCTCATTCTTAGGCTCGTTGCCCGTTATCTTAGTCCCCTTAGGTACTTCATGTCCAAGACGTGCGAATCTCTCAGAGTCGTATCTGTCCACTTTTGCAGTATCACGAAGTTCAGGCCCGATAATATCACGCGCCTCTTTACCGTAAATCTTGTCAACTTCATACCATGAGGCAAACTCATCACCCTGCAGAGGATAACTTTTTAGAAGCGGATGTCCCTGCCAGTCATTAGGCATAAGAATTCTCTTCATAAACGGATGTCCGTTTGCTTCAATGCCGAACATGTCAAACATTTCACGCTCAGACCAGTCTGCCGAGCGGAAAAGCTTTTCAACGGAATTTACAGCCTCGCCTTTGTTAATGAACATTTTTATACGCAGACGTTTGCGTTTGTTCATGCTAAGCATCTGGTAAAAAACCTCAAAACCGCCTCTTTTTGCAAGCCAGTCAATCGCACTCATTTCACTTAGCTGCGTATATTCACATCTGTCTCTTAAGAGTTCTAAAACTTTATAGTTATCCTCTGGCTTGATGAAAACAACCATCTGACCTACTTGTATATATGCGTCAAGAACTTCAACTTTTGCTCTTATAGCCTCTAAATCATGAGCAAACACCTCATCATCTTCAACCGAAAATTTCGGCACTTGAGGTGACACATAAAATCTGTCTGTATAGTACGCTTTTTTCTGTACATCGTCTTTAGGTTTATAAGCTCTCATCTACATCAACCTTTTAGCTTTTTGTGCTCTTGAAGCTTTGTTGGCACGAATTTTTTTCTGTAATAACATAACACCGTACTGAAGCGTCTCTGGACGAGGAGCACACCCTGGAAGATACAAGTCAACAGGGATGATTCTATCAACTCCCTGAACGGTAGCGTAAGTATTAAACATACCGCCTGTATTTGCGCATGAACCCATAGATATAACCCACTTTGGCTCTGCCATCTGGTCATAAAGTCTTTTAATAAACTCAGCATGTTTTTTTGTAAGCGTTCCTGCTACGACCATAACATCCGCTTGACGAGGAGATGCCCTAAAGATTGTTCCAAATCTATCGAAGTCATATCTTGAAGCGCCTGACGCCATCATCTCGATACCGCAGCAAGCAAGTCCGTAAGTAAGCGCCCAAATAGAGTTTGAACGACCCCAGTTTACTATTTTATCTATACTCGTAAGAGCAACCGGCAAGCCACCGTTTTGCGTATAATTTATTTTATGTTGTGCCATTCTAGCGCTCCTTTTTTCCATGCATATACAAAACCGATAGTTAAAAGCAGTATAAACATTAACATCTCAGCAAAGCCAAACCATCCGAGCAACTTGAAATCAACTGCCCATGGAAACATAAAGATTATCTCTACGTCAAAGAGCAAAAAAAGCAGTGCAAACAGATAAAACTGTGGAGAGATTCTGTTTGGCTGCTTTGTAACCTCAGGTCCACACTCATAAACCGACAACTTAATCTTTTCACTGTTTTTAGCTGCCAATGCACGGCTTGCCAAACGAGCTACGATTGTCGTAACCGTAAATGCACCGAATGTCAGAAGAAAAAGTACAAATATCCCAAAATACGGATTTGAAGTCACTACATGCTCCATATAACCTACCTTTGTTATTGTTATTGTTTTAAAACGCATAAAAACATAAGCCGTTTGACTTAAATATTTTCACATATTTTTTGAAAAAACAGTTTACGTGGATTGTAGCAAAAAGAGTATTAAATAAAAGATTAACAGGTTATTTGAAGTAGTTGCTGTTACTAAATACTACATGTTTTTTTGAATTTTTATTACTCTTGTGTAAAGCCGAAACACACATTTGTGCCACTGTGGGAGAATCTCTGCTTTTTATCACTTTACCTATCAACGGATTTTGAGAGATTTATTCACGGGGTGAGCAATATTTCTTCGCCCCCCCCCTTTTTTTTTAATGGTTATCGTGCGATTTTTTTGAACCGTGGTCATGTCCGCCGCTGCCGGCTGCCATGTTGTGTATGCCCTCAACGAAATGGACGTACCTAACGTACGCCTCCACATAGTCCCGACCCTCTTTGACGCTCTCCTCTTTATGGGCATCTTTTTCTTTAGCCTCTTCAAAGCGCTTTTTGATAGCTGTTTCGACTGCATAGGCTACTTTTTTGGCAAGAGCGTCAACCGAACCCGCTTCCAGTGCTTTGTCGGCCGCCGCTATTGCAGGTTCAACGTTGCCGGCAGGTTTAAGACCGGTATAAGGGGCGCCTTCTCCTGCACGGTGAACACGCACAAGCGTTTCAAAGAAGTAACGGTCCGCCATCTCCTGCACATCTTCTCCTTTTGTGCGAACTTTCAGGGCACTGTTGAAAGCATGGGTAATCTCATGCTCCTGATGGGCATCTTTGACCCATTTTAAGACTGGAGTAATATCCTTTTTCTCTAGAGCAATCCTTGCATCGTTGAGAACAGGACCGTCTAGCGTATCGCAGTGGGCGAAGGCATTGCCTGAAAATGCTACGGCAAGCAGAGGGATAAAACCTTTTTTAATATATTTTTTTAACATGTGATTCCTTTTTAATTTTGTTATGGGAGAGTTTATTGCAGATAAGTTAATGGGTTATTGATGGGTGTTTAAAACAAAAATAAAATTGTTTCAGATTGCGTCAAAATCGGAACAGTTTAAAAGCGAAAACAAAGAGTCTGCAACATAAAATCACCATTTATCGCTTACCTATGCATGGCTTAGTATAAAATCTTATCCTCTTTCGCGCTTCACACTTTAAAAGGCTCTAAGGATTCTGCTCTGTCAATGTTTATTATTTTTAAATTATTTTTTTCATAAAATTTTTGATCTCTGAAGCCTATTTTGTCGGCATCTTTGCTTGAGGCACCATAATAGACTGTTTTTATATTTGCCCATTTTATAGCGCCTAGACACATCGCACAAGGCATACATGTAGTATAGATTTCGCATCCGCTCAAATCAAATGTCTTTAATTTTTTTGAGGCTTTTTTTATAGCATTTATCTCGGCATGAGCCGTTGGGTCATTGGTTTTTAGAACTTGATTGTGAGCTTTTGAGAGAATCTTGCCATCTTTTACGACGACTGCGCCAAAAGGTCCGCCGTGGCTTTGTTGCACACCCTTAAAAGCCTCTTTAACGGCTTGATACATAAACTTGTTCATTTAATCTACTCTGTCTTCTTTTTTAAAATCTATATTTCAACTCTACTCCGACCTCTTTTGTCGTATTTTTGGGCTCATACAGCGTGTGTATATATACACCGTCATAGTAATAGTTTTTTTGGGAGTCTTCTATTTTCCAGTAGTTAAAAAAAGCTCCTATGGACCAGTTCTGCTGCTCATATGCGGAGCTGATTCTAAAGCCGTAGCCATGCTTTTGCTCATTTACAGGGTCACCATATACAACTGCATGCCATGGGTTTACGTCAGAAAGATAACTTTTTTGTTCACCCCATGCAAAATAGTCATATTCAATATTTGTTGAGATGCGAGCACTATTGCCGACTTTAAAACGCTGATTGATACCTATTGGGATATATAGATACTGGCTTGTACGGCGGTATCCTCCGCTCCCGAGGTCTCTTAAATCATTCTCTAACACACGGTACCCGATACCTATATATGAACCTAAAAGAAAACCGTCTGTGATTTTTTCTTTTCCGACAACAAGACGCGTTTCATACAAATCATCAGAAACATCGCCAACTCCAGAATCACTCCTGTACTCCACATCTCCCGTGGCATAACGAAATTCACCCTTAAGATAATAGTCGTCTGTCATTGTTTTGGTTGCTGAGGCAGAAAATCCATATTTTGTGCCTTTGTTAGACATAAAAAAAGAACCCTCTACCTCCTCCTCATACTCATACATGTATGACTGCACTCCAACTTCAAACGAGTCAACTGTTTTAAGAGAAAAACTTTTCTCTGTCATATCTGCCTCTGCCAAACTAACGATTAAAAAACAAGAATATAGAGCTGCAATATTTTTTTTTCATAAATATCCCCTGATTTATTTTAAACATAATATCATAAGGTTGTTAAAATTATAAAAATTACTTATTTAAAAAACCCATCAACTTTTCACTGTCAAAACTAGCATCTTTCTCTTTTTTAATCTCTTGCTCAAAATCTTCTGTAGAAAGCTGTAGTTAAGAAAAATATCAAAAGAGAGTTAGCAATTTTTGGATTGACTCAAGTTCTATAACTAGTCTATAATAGTGCTAGATTTATATATTTAAAAAGGGCAAACATGCGACATAGAACTAAAACACACCTCTTAAGCAAAGAGCAGATAGAAGAGCTGTTTTTGAGAGCTGAAGTTGGACGACTTGGGACTTTTTCTCAAGATGCTTTTCCATATATATTGCCTATGCATTTTGTATATTTTGAAGATAAAATATATATGCATGGCTTGCCAAAGGGCAAAAAAATTGACAATATTGCGTTTAACCCAAATGTCTGTTTTGAGATAGATGAAATGTTCTCTTTGTTGCATGAAGGTGTTGAAAACCCTTGTGATGTAAACACGGCATTCAATAGCATTATCGCTAAGGGCACGGCTTCAATTGTTACTGATTTTGATGAGAAAAAAATCGCTTTATCTAAAATCGTAGAAAAATTTACACCACATTTGGCAGATAGAGAGATGCCTCTTAAGATGATAAATGCAACCGCTGTTATAAGAGTGGATATTTTAACATGTGTCGGAAGGTATTATAAATAAAGGGGAAATTTCTCCCCTTAAAAGTGATCTATTTTTCTTTGTTTAAAGACTCATAAGCAATCAGTATCTTTTTACGCTCAATTCCCCATCTATAACCGCTCATGGCTCCGCTTTTAGAACTCTATGACATGGGATTAAGTATCCTATGTGGTTTCTTCCGATGGCACTTGCTACTGCTCTGGTTGCTTTTGGTTTATCTAGGAAGTTTGCTATATCTTGGTAGGTTGCGACTATCCTGTTTGGCAGATTTAAAAGAGCCCTCCAGACATTTATCTGAAGATTTGTTCCCTTTACAAATAGGGAGTATTTTTTATTTTTTATGAAGATATTCTCTAAGTACTCATTTGCGGCTTTTTCATCGAAACAAAGATTTGCATTTTCCCAAAGTTCTTTAAATCTGTTGAAAATTTCATTTTTATTATTATCAATAAAACCCAAATAACAGATGCCTTTGTCCGTAAATCCTATCAAAGCCTCTCCAAAAGGAGTTTCTCCAAATCCGTAAGTTATTAAAACATCTCTGCCCTTTTCTCTCCACTCTTTTGGAGTTACCCCGATTAGGTTTACAAAAAGTTCATGCAGTCTGCTTGAGCTTGAGAGCCCCATATCTAAACTGCTCTCAAGTATGGATTTAGACTCTTTTATATGCTCTTTTGCATAGTTTAGTGTTACGCTGTGTAAAAACTGCATAGGAGTAACGCCTACATACTCTTTAAATACTCTTATAAAGTGGTATTTGCTCATGCCGATATTTTTAGCGACTTCATCAATTGAAGGGTGCTCTTTGAAATTCTCATCAATATATTTGATTGCTTTTTCTATCTGTATATAGTTGCTATTAAAAGTATGCATCGCCTCTCCAAACTCTCAAAAAAACCTTAGTAAGTCGATTGATTATAAATCACAAAATTCCCGGCTAACTCTTCTAACTCTTTGTTTATTTTAGGATGGAGAACTTTATCTTCAATATTATCTAAAACATCGCAGATTTTATTTGCGATAAACTCAAACTCTTTTTCTTTCATGCCTCTTGCCGTTATTGCAGGGCTTCCTATTCTGATACCCGAGGTTATAAACGGTGTTCTCTTCTCTCCCGGAACTGTGTTTTTATTTACAGTTATTCCCGCATCTGCTAAAGCTGTATCTGCATCTTTACCAGAGAAAGGTTTGTCTAAAAATGAGACCAAAACAAGATGATTATCCGTTCCACCCGAAACAAGTTCAAATCCTCTCTCAAGCAGTACTCTCTCGAGCACTTTAGCATTTGCCTTTACCTGTTTTGCGTACTCTCTCCATGATGAATCTAGCACCTCTTTAAATGCAACTGCCTTCGCAGCTATAGCGTGAACAAGCGGTCCGCCTTGAGTTCCGGGGAAAATGGCTGAGTTGATTTTTTTAGCAATCTCCTCATCATTTGTCATAATCACGCCACCTCTTGGACCTCTTAGAGTTTTATGTGTAGTAGTTGTTACAACATCTGCATAAGGGAATGGGCTCATATGCTCCTTAGCAGCAACAAGACCTGCAACGTGCGCAATATCGGCAAATAAAATAGCACCGACCTCGTCGGCTATCTCTTTAAATTTCTTAAAATCTATCTCTCTTGCGTATGCGCTAGCACCGCAAACTATGATTTTTGGTTGAGTTATTTTTGCAATTTCTAAAACTTTATCATAATTGATTCTTCCATCAAGCTCTACGCCATAATAAAATGCAGAGTAGTTTTTACCCGAAAAAGATGGTTTGCTTCCATGAGTTAAATGTCCGCCATCAGAGAGATTCATACCTAAAATTCTATCTCCTGCTTGAAGGAGTGCCGCATAAACAGCAGCATTTGCTTGACTTCCTGAGTGAGGCTGAACATTGGCATAAGCACAGCCAAAGATTTTACAAACCCTATCAATCGCCAACTGCTCAACAGCGTCAGCTTCCTCACAACCGCTATAGTATCTTTTATATGGATACCCTTCCGCATATTTGTTAGTAAAAACACTTCCCATAGCCTGCATAACGGCTGGGCTTGTAAAGTTCTCACTAGCAATCATCTCTAAGTGATTGGTTTGTCTCTTTAGCTCTTTTTCAATAATTGAAAAAACTTCACTGTCTGCAACTTCCAAGCTTGCATTTGATATAAAACTCATCCTTTTTCTCCAATCTTTTATTTTTAAAAGAATAACCGAATCAAAAAGATTTAACAATCCAAAAATTGCTATCTTTGGTTTATCTTTAATAAAAGCTTTTTAAAAATAGGGTGTTGATTATGAGTATTGAAAAACTATTATTGAACTATTAGTAGAGTATTTTATCCCTTTTTGCACTCCATGCTTCAAATGGTTTCAAGCACTCTTCTCTGTCAATATTTTTTAACTCCAAAAACTCTTTTTCATAGAACTCTTTATCCCTAAAACCAATAGCATCCGCATCGTCACTTGTTGCTCCGTAGTAAACTGTTTTAATATTTGCCCATCTTATCGCTCCCATACACATAGGGCACGGCATGCATGTAATATAAATTTCGCATCCGCTTAAATCAAAAGTTTGGAGTTTTTTGGAAGCTTTTTTAATTGCATTTATCTCGGCATGTAAAGTCGGGTCATTTTGTTTTATAACTTCATTATGAGCTTTTGAAATAATTTTGCCCTCTTTTACTATTACGGCTCCAAAAGGTCCGCCGTGGTTTTGTTCTACACCCTTAAATGCCTCTTTTACGGCTTGACGCATAAATTTTTTCATGCTATCTACCAGATAACAAGATATCTTCAATCAACTTTACATATCCGCTGTTTGCCCCAATATACTCTAAAACAGTAATCTCAATCTTATATTTTTTACTGCATACTTCACTAAGAGAGGGAATATCTTCTTTTACATGCTTTCCCGGAGCCAAAAAAAGAGGTAAAACTTTTATGGAGGTTGCACCGGCTTTTTTGAGAAGTTTTACGGCATTTTCAAAATCAGGCTCAGCTAATTCCAAAAAGGCCAACTCTATGTTTTGAATATTTTTTCTAAGCTCTTCTAAAACCTTAAAACTTTCTTCATTTGAAGCTTTTACTTTACTTCCATGTGAAAGAAGTATATATCCATCCATCTTCTCTTCTCCTCTACTGCTATATCTAACTGAGATAATTTTTCATTGACAACTCATCAATATAATTTTATAAAAATCTTATTTATTTATAAATCCCATCAATTTTTCACTGTCAAAACTTGCACTCTTCTCTTTTTTTATCTCATGTTCAAAATCTTTTAAATAAAAAACAGGTTCCTCTCTTACAGCTACCTTGTATGCAGTGTTTTTAATCACTAAGCTTATTTGTCCGCCTGTTAAAGAGTATTCAGCAAGCTCGTTTAGGTCAAAACCCTCTTCATATGGCGCATGCAAAGGAAGCATCTTGTTCCACAAAGAGAGTCTCTGCTCTTTGTTTGGTTTTCTAAACTCTATTTTATAGTTAAAGCGTCTTGAGAATGCCTTGTCTATATTTTCAAGCAGATTGGTAGTCGCAATTAACACGCCTCTAAACTTCTCAATCTGCTCCAAAAAGATATTCTGCATCTGGTTGTGCATCTGGTCAGCCCCGCTGTTTGCTCCGCTTGAGCGCGCGCCCAAAAACTGGTCTGCCTCGTTTAACAAAAGTATAGGGTCACTCTTTGTTTTCTCACACAAATCGTAAAAAGTGTCAAAAATCTTTCTTACGTTTTTCTCGCTCTCTCCGACATACATGGAGAGAATTTTTGAACAGTCAAATGCCAAAACTTGGCGTTTAAGCGACTTTGCAAGCGAATATGCAGTCATAGTTTTACCCGTTCCTGCCGCGCCGTAGAAGATTATTCTTGCGTCAATACCGCTCTTTTTATCTTTAATGCCCCACTCTACGAGTCTTCCGACAACCTCTTTATCAAGCTGTCTCATAAGGTTTTTAAGTGTCTCTTGTGTCTCGCTTGCCAAAACAACATCACTTAGCGAGGTCTCGGGTTCAACAAGCTCAAAAATATCCTGCTCGTCAATAAGCGTATTAAGTTTTATTCGGCGAACCTTTTTATTTTTTTGCGGATGAATTATGCTGTGAAGCACCTCATCGACGATGTAAAAAGCGCGTGAAATGCCACCAAAAGGATTCAGCATCTCCTCATAATCTATAATTCCGTCATTAATCAGGTTTGAGCCGTCCTCTAAGAGTGAACGGTTCTTGATACGCTCATACTCATCAAGCGATATTAGTTCGATAAGCGTATTCATCTCGCGCAAAGAGGCGTCGGTTGCGCTGTACTCCTCGCGAAGGAGGGCTAGAAAAATCACCTGCTCTTTTGAGCTCATCTTTTTTTGTTTAAAAAATTTATCCAGCACAAGCTTGCCTGTGGTCTGCTCAACCCTCTCTTCTATGCGCTTTTCAAGAAGCTTAAGTTTTGCCTGCGTTCTGTCAATCCCAAGCGAGTGTTCATGGACATTTTGGCGGATGGCACTCATCTTCTGATATAGCTCTATGCGAAGAAACTGGTCCTGCAGATACTCTAAATGGTCTGTATATGGCTTAATATCCGGCAGTTCACTCTCGGCTGCGCCGTCTTGGAGAAGCTTTAAAAATGACGAAGATAAACCCACCGCGCTGTTTAAAAGTTCCAAAGGCGTCACCTCTGATATTTTAAGCGGCGTAAAGCTCTGCTGATGAAGCCAGCCGAGCTCCAAAAGAAGCTTAACCTCGTTTAAATGCTTTATTCCTTCATACTTCTCATCGCCATAAATCTCCTGCAGCAGTTCAAGGATGAGGACGTCATCTTCTCCGCGCATATACCTTTTTGTCAACGCATGCAACAGCTGCGCTTCTGTTTTGCTGCATTTTAACTGCGCGTAAATAAGCGTTTTTTCTATATCTTTTGCTTCTAAAAAATCGATTAATGTTTCCAAATATATCCTTAAAATTTATACTCTAAAGCCGATGAGACCATCAGCACGTTTGCGTTTGAAAACTCTCCATCTAGAGTGGCGTTTGAAACTCTTCTGTCCTCTCTTATTGAATAAAGTGCAGCCAAACCTACATTTATCTTCTCATTTATCTGATATCTCGCGCCAAGCGAGACCGAAACGGAGTCGCTATCAGGCATCTCAAACCCAAGCGTTGCATCAGGTGCCGGCGACTCGTCTATAACGACACCGCCCATGAGGGTAAGTGCATCTAGCTTTTGTGTTATGCCAAAACGAAAAGCATTTGTATCTTTCCAGTTTTTGGCTATTGGTGCAGGATCTGGCAAACCTTGCCCGAAATCAAAATCGAGCTCCTTATATGCAGACCAATAATTTCTCTCATATACAAACTCCAGCGTTGTTTTACTCTCCAATGTATAAGCAACTGCAATATTTAAAAGGGCAGGCACCGGTACGCTTACCGATGCGCTACTTTGCAGAGAGTTTATAACAACATCACCCTCCATACTTAAATCCACTTTTGAACGGTATGTTAGTGCAAGCTCAAACTCAGATGCGGGTCTATATGTAAGGGCAGCATTATAGCCAAAATCTATGGAGTTACCATCCATAGCCAACGAGACGCCGGGGCGACTATTTTTAACTACTCCCTCTGAGTAGATTGCTCTAATACCCAGCGCAACGGCAATTTTATCGCCTATCGGTAACGCAACACTCGGGTTTACCTCAACGGTTTTAAGCGAAAACTCCTGCGCACTGTAAATAGCAGGAGCATCATCCCACCTCTTTGAAAGTCCTGCAGGAGAGACTACGCTAAGTCCAAAACGTGCACCGCCAATCTCATGTGAGGCATAGTGAAGAGAGGGGACGACAAAGTTCTCTTTTTTCGACTCTATATCTATGCCCGCCGCGTCATAGTTTACATCGCTAAGTCCGATGTACATCAGATTTGCTTCCATAACAGATTCATTTTTCATAAAAACCATATTTGCAGGGTTGCAGTATGCCGAATCGGCACTTGAAACATGTGCAACATTTGCCGCGCTAAGAGCAACCGAGTTCAAAGAGGTCTCTGGTATCTTATATCCCCCCGCAAACAAAGCGCTTCCCAACATTAAAAATAGAGTAATATTTCTCACTTCTCCCCCATCCTCTTAATTCTCAAAAGAGTAAAGCAGCGCTATCTCTTCTTTCCAGATGCTATCATCGATTGTCTCAAGAATAAGCGGGATGTCATCCATGCGCTCATCGTTCATTATAAACCTAAAAGCATCAAGCCCGATTTCACCTTTGCCAAGAGAGTTGTGTCTGTCCACATGCGATTCAAATTTTGCTTTTGAGTCGTTTATGTGCATCCCCATCAGGTAGTTAAAACCTACGATTTTATCAAACTCGCTCCATGTTTTATCGTACGCTTCTCTTGTTCTTATATCGTAACCCGCGCTAAACATGTGGCAGGTATCTATGCAGACACCAACACGGCTTTTGTCCTCTATTTTATCGATAATTTGCGCCAGATGTTCAAACTTAAAGCCAAGGTTGCTTCCCTGCCCTGCCGTGTTTTCAAGAACCAAACTGACACCTTCTGTTTTCTCCAGCGTTCTGTTCATAGCATCTGATATATTGCCCAGACACTCATCTTCGCTTATCTTCTTTAGGTGGCTTCCAGGGTGAAAGTTAAGTCTGTCAAGCCCCAAAAGAGAGCATCTCTGCACCTCATCCAAGAATGCCTCCATCGACTTCTCCCTAGCTTCCGTCTCTGGATGACCCAGATTTATAAGGTATGAGTCGTGGGGAAGTATATGTTTTGCCAAAATCCCGCTTGTCTGCAAAGCTTTTTTAAACTTATCTATCGTCTCACCATCAAGCTCTTTGGCGTTCCACTGTCTCTGGTTTTTTGTAAATAGTGCGAACGCTTTTGCGCCGATTGCCACTGCGTTTGTCACCGCATTAAAGACGCCTCCGCTTGCACTTACATGTGCCCCTACAAATTTATTCATCTATATCCTTTATGTTAAAAATTATGCTGTTTTTTCTATCTTTGAAATAGACTCCGCTTGAGTCTACCTTGTAGCTGATATCTACATGTTCGTTTTTTATACTCTGCGAAAAACCGTCAGGAGTTTTGCTCAGGTTTGCACCGCCGTAAATTGCACGGGAGAGCAGGATGTTTTGAAGCGTATCATCGGGATAGGCACCATTTAGATACTCTTTGTTAAATCCGCTTTTGCTCATACATCCACCACTCGTGCAGATGAGATGATTGACACTTATCTTCTCTATGTTTTTGCCAGCCATAAATAGTTCAAGCTCTATAGCATCCGAGCTGTTTCTAAGGTACCCTGCGTCTGAAAACTTCATCTTTGGTGATTTTATAGTAATGATTTTTGTCTGCGTATGTTCATAGTTTTTGATGCTGCATGCACTAAAAAAAAGAAGAGTAAAAATCAGTAATATATATTTCATAATCGAATTGTACCGACATAAAATTAACTGCCATGTGTTATTTAAAGCTTGATAAAATTTCAAAAAAAATTAAAGGAATCTCATGTACGGCAAAATCGAGACGATTGTAGAGAGCAAAAGCTTTGTTAACTTTATAACTTATCTTATTATCCTAAACGGCATAACCATGGGGCTGGAGACTTCAAAAGAGTTTATGGCAAATTTTGGCGGAATTACTTCGCTTTTCAACACTCTTGTCATCTCAATATTTACCATAGAGATTGCTATGCGTATCTATGTTCACAGGCTCTCTTTTTTCAAAGACCCGTGGAGTGTTTTTGACTTTAGCATTGTGGCTATCTCGCTTGTCCCGATAAGTGCAGGTTTTGAGATACTAAGAGTTTTAAGAGTACTGAGACTCTTTAGACTTATAACTGTCGTTCCTCAAATGAGAAAAATAGTCACCGCACTTATAAGCGTTATCCCCGGTATGCTATCCATCGCCGCACTTATGGGACTCTTCTTTTACATATTTGCCATCATGGCTACGCAGCTCTACTCCGAGAAGTTTCCAGAGTGGTTTGGAACATTGGGCGAATCTTTCTATACACTTTTTCAAATCATGACGCTAGAGTCTTGGTCTATGGGAATCGTACGCCCTGTTATGGAGGTTTATCCGCTGGCATGGATGTTCTTTGTTCCCTTTATTTTTGTCGTAACCTTTGTTATGATAAACCTCATAGTAGCTATAGTAGTTGACGCGATGTCGATTATAAACAAAGTTGAAGAAGAGCACATCGTGCAAGAAGTACATGTAGCAGAAAATCACACAAAAAGCGAACTCGCAATGCTAAGAGAGGAGATAGCTGAACTAAAGACTTTACTAAGAGCAAGTATAAAGAGCTAGAGAACATATTTCTAGCTCCAGAGGGTTTCTATAGCCTAATCCCATGTATGATTCCTATATAGAATATAGAAAATATATTACATACACATCGCCAGATACATGGGATTTTAGTATTTAATTATTACTTACTGTTGCCTTTTCATAATTATTAATAAGTTCTAAGTTATAAACTTTAACCCATTTATGAAGAGATATTGCATCAAGTACCCACCAGATAAACATTGCAATTAATCCAATATAACCAACTACTATTATCATAGTAAAAAAACTTACTATTGTAATAACTAGCATAGTAACCGCATTACTTTTACCCATATAAAAACGATGTGCTCCAAAAAGTCCAAGAAACCACCATAATATATACGCCACCACAGGGTTCTTTTTCTGCTCTTCTAATCTCATCTGATCTACATTTACACTCATTTGGATCCTTTTATATTAAACTTTACTAATTATTATTATTTTTTATATTTTAGTCAATAATAATGTGATAATTTTGTCATAATAATGTCCAATGTTACAATATGTATCTTAAAATAATTTTGCGTCAATATATATTAAATACTGCTTTTGTATCAAAATATAAAGAAGTACAAAATATCTTTGCAATTTGCCATATTTTAAACCTACATGTAGAAATTTATCTACAATAGCATTTATGAAAATACACATAGATATAGATTGTTTTTTTGTCAGTGCCGCTCGCATTAAAGAACCTTTGCTTGAAGGCAAGCCTGTAGCAATCGGCGGGCGGAGTGATACGAAAATATTTAACAAAGATGCAAAAAAACAGACCGTCAACTTCGAGAACTCAGGCTCTTTTGTGCCTACTTTTTACAAAGCTTATGAAGAAAAGGATGACGACATAGACGCTTTTAAAGATGAGGATGGGCGCGTGCGAGGCATACTTACCACTTCAAGCTACGAAGCAAGAGCGTATGGCGTAAAGACTGCCATGAGCATAAATGAAGCGCTTACTCTCTGCCCTCATCTCATCATAAAAGCTCCCGACATGTCGCTCTATCAAAAGCTCTCACATGAGCTTCACGACTTTTTGTCATCCAAAATCCCGCTTGTTGAACAGGCAAGCATAGATGAATTTTACTGCGATTTGGAGGGCTGGGTTGAAGACGTGGATGTTGAGGATTTTATAAAAAATTTAAAAAATGAGATAAAAGAGGTGACAAAACTCCCCGTCTCCATCGGTGCGGCACCGACCCGCTACATTGCCAAACTTGCCACTTCACATGCAAAGCCTTTTGGCTGCAGAGTTGTGCGCCCTTGCGAGCTTGATAATTTTATAGAGAATATTCCTGTCGGCGCGTTTGCAGGCATCGGCAAGAGTATGAAAACAAAACTTCTAGGTGTTCAAATCCACACGCTTGGAGAACTAAAAAAAAGAAAGGGAACTCTAGAGTCGTGGGGATCCTACGCAAAAGAGCTTTACGCCAGAGTTTGCGGACTTAGCGATGATGAGATTCATACAAAACATGTACGCAAATCCATCGGCATCTCAAGAACATTCGACCCGATTTTCAAAAGAGATGAGCTAGGAAGAAGAGTTCATGTTCTTGCCCGCCATCTCAGTTTTGCCATCTTGAAACTAAAGGTTACGCCTACGGTTTTTCATCTATCCATCGCTTATGAGATGAATCAAAAATCGCACAAAAACATAATGCTTTGCGAAATCTTTACTGAGAAAAAGTTTGACTCTCTGTGTCTGTCTCTTTTTAATGAAGCAGATGTGCATAAAAGATTACATGTCATTAGAATCAGCATAAACTGCTCAAGCTTTACGAGAGAGTCAAAAAGAGAGCTCTCACTTATAAATTTTGCAGAGGAGCAAAAGATGAGAAAACTAACGGAACACTCCCAAGAAATAAGAGAAAAATACGGTATCGATATGTTGAAATGGGGAAGTGAATTATGATAGAATAAATCAATGATAAAAAACAGACTCCTAGAGCAGTTTCGCTCCTTTTATGCAAGAAACTATCCTGATGACATGGAGATGCAAATCGAGTATTTTGCAATCTTTGGAGGTCTTGGATGGGAGATAGACACTGCGAAATCAATAGAGCTGTTAATCCAAGAACTTCTGCTTGAAAACTATGAAGAGATAAACAAAAAAATAGAGGATTTAACTTTCTCAAACAGAGAATATCTACGTCTTTTGCGTGCTTTGGCGGTAGGGGACAGAAAGATTTTTTCAGCGTTTAATAGGGCAGGACTTAACAACGCAAACGGCGGAAGCGCTCTTAACTTTCTGCAAGAGAAAGGGCTCATCCAAATAGAGTTTTCAAGAGAGGAGCCTGCTCGCTCTCTAAGCCCCACGGGCAAGCTAAAAAGAGAGGTCGCAAGGCACAGAATCTCGCATAAAGTTCTCTTTACCCATCCGTTTATAAGATTTTGGTTTTACTTTATAGCGCCGCATGCAAGAGAGATAAAAGAGTTTAAGTTTGAGAGCTTTTTTAAAGATTTTCAAATAAGACGCCACAGCTACACGAGCCTTGTTTTTGAGGAGCTCTCGGAAGTTCTGCTTAACTACAACCTTAGAGACGCACAGATACTAAGCTCAGGCAGTTATTGGGATGCTAACGTCGAGATAGATATTCTTACCATAACAATGCAAGAGAAAGTATATGCGGCGGAGTGTAAATGGTCAAATCACAAGGTAAATAAAAAAGAGTGGCATAAACTCTCAGAGAAGTGCCAAAAACTTGGTATTGAACCCACTCAAATAGTTCTATTTTCAAAAAGAGGGTTTTCTAAAGAGCTTCTCGCACGGCAGAGCAAAAAACTAGCACTCTACAGCGCACAAGATTTTGAGGCGCTGCTTAAAAACATAAAAAAAGAGGAGCTTATAGATAACTTTTTTAGCTAGCGCGAAGTGCTGAATAAGCCTCTTGAAGAAGCTGAAACTTCTGGGTATAGTGCCTTATCATATATGGGGATTCATGCTCAATCTTGTCAGGGTGGTAAGCTTTGGCAAGTTTTTTGTAGCTCTTTCTAAGCACATCCTGACTAGCTCCAATCGGGCACTCTAAAATAGTGTAGAAGTAGCTCTTCTCTCTATCTTCCTCATCTTTGCAAAGGTTGCCGAAGCTGTAACTTGCAAAATCGCTGTAAAGCTTGCTTATAAAGTGGTTGTCGTAACTGTAGCTGATTTGATAGTGCAGAATATGTCGCTTGTTTAATGCTCTCTCAAGCCTTGCTTTTGCCCTGTAATCCGATACGTCAACAACCAAAGAGATATCCGTACCTCTCTCGACATAAACTTCAAGTTGCGAGCGTAAATAGTTTATAACCCATGAGTTTGGATGGTCAAGAGTTATGAGGACGGTATCTTTGTTGTATGCGTAGAGATTTACATTTATATTTTCGGGCTCTTGAAGTTTGTTTAGTTCAATTTTTATAGGCTGGTTTCCGTATTTGAGCATTGAGCGCAGAAAAAATTCATGTGAAAAGTCATGTTTTACGGCATGGTATTGGCTAAGCTGGTTTAAAAACTCCTCTCTGACCTCCATCAGCGTCTCATTTCTAAAAACAAGCACGGCCTTTGGCAGAAAAAGCATACCTCTGGTGTGATGGTGTAAAAACTCCCTCATCCACGAAGTATTGAGTGTATCGAAGTCCGTAGTGATAAGAATAAGATTATTGCGTAGTACAATCTCCATGTTCTAACCTTTATTGGATTATTTTACTCTATTAGAGCAATAATAGTTCCAAACTAGGGACTAATGCACGATAGAGGATTTTGTTCAAGTTTGAGGCGAAACGAAAGTCAAATTGAGGAGTTTACTGTAGTAAATGACGAGATTTTACTAAATTTCAACGAAGAAATTTGGCAAAAGCATCATTGTGCAGTGGTCTCTGCTAACAGATATTTTTGTACATCTCTGGACGTCTGTCTCTTATAAGTCCCCAGTAGTCTCTCTGTTTTTGGTTCTCATCTATGTCAAACTCGGCGTAGATTATCTCCTCTTTATCTCTTGAGGCTTCGGCAATTTTTGCACCAGTATAGTCTGTTATGAAAGATGAACCGTAGAAATTCAGACTGCATGCAACGCCCTTTTCTTCACCGATACGATTTGCAACAACTACTGGAACGGTGTTTGTCGCAGCATGTCCCATCTGAACTCTCTGCCAGTGCTTTTTTGAGTCAAGATGGATTTCAGGTTCGCTTCCGATTGCAGTCGGATAGAATATAATCTCAGCGCCCATAAGCGTTAAAGCTCTTGCTGTCTCACAAAACCATTGGTCCCAGCAGATTCCGACACCAATTTTTGCATAAGCGGTATTATAGACCTTAAATCCCGTATTACCAGGTTTAAAGTAGAACTTCTCCTCATATCCTGGGCCGTCTGGAATGTGCGTCTTACGGTAGTTATCCATAATAGTACCATTTGCATCTGCTACGACTAAAGAGTTAAAATAGCCCTCGTCGCTCTTCTCAAAATAGCTGATTAAAATAACTACATGCAACTCTTTCGCTAACGTGCTAAATCGCTCTATTAGTTTGTTGCCTTCCCTTGGAGATGCCCATGAGAAGTACTTTTCATCCATATCTTTGCAGAAATAGTAACCCTCAAAAAGCTCCGGAAGCAGAATGATTTTAGCACCGCCTTTTGCGGCTTCTCTAGTTAATCTCTCAGCCTTATCAACGTTTGAAGTTTTATCTTCACTCATCTGCATCTGAATTGCACTGACTTTGACCATCTTCTTGTCCCGTTTAAGCGTTTTTAGCTTTTTCTATTTTTTTTCTCTCAAATCTCATCTTGTCTTGAAACTGCTTACTTCTGTCTTTTGCAAAAAGCTGCATATCTTCAATCTCGTCCATCTCATCAACAATCTCAACACCCAAAAGTGTCTCAATCGCATCTTCAAGCGTAACAACACCGACAGTTTGCCCATAGTTGTCATAAACGATAAAGAGGTGCGTTTTGCGCTTTATAAATTGGTCTATCAGAGTAGGAACAGGGATGTTTTCTGAGACCATATGTACTTCGTGTGAAATACTCTCTAAAGTCATACTGTCATGATCTTCATTGCTCTCTTCAAGAATTCTTTGACTAAACACGATTCCAACAACGTCATCAAGCGTCTCTCTGTAAATAGGAATACGCGAATGAATATACATACGGTCATCTTCTACCGCTTCTTCAATGGTTGTTGAACTAGGCATTGCAAAAACAACGCTTCTTGGCGTCATAATATCTTTTGCCTTTATATTTTTAAGCTTTAAGAGATTCTCTATAAGATCACTCTCTTTGCTAAGAATTGTTCCCTCTCTCTCGCCCATTGCAACGACTGCCATAATCTCATCGCGAGAAAAATTATTTTGATGTTTCTTGTTTCTTGATATATAATTTGTTAAAAATGATGAAACCCACGTAAAAGGCGCGCTTATTGTCATCATAACCGAGATAACGTACGCCGATGGCACCAAAAGTCTTTTCCAATAAATAGCACCTATTGTTTTAGGGATAATCTCTGAAAAGTACAAGATAAGAAGCGTTACGACAAAGGCAACGAGTGCTTGCCACTCCTCACCAAAGAGTATCTGTGCCTGAGCTCCTACGCCTGCCGCACCCATGGTGTGTGCAAATGTATTTACAGTAAGTATAGAAGAGATAGGTTTATCAATATTTGATTTTAGCTTTTTTAGCCTATTTACTAAACTTTCATTGTGATTTTTGGACAAACTTTCAATGTAAGAATTTGTACTTGATAGTAAAACCGCCTCAAGAATAGAACAGAGAAACGATATTAAAATTGCGATTGAGAGATAAGTTATCAATATCATCATAGGTTTATTCCTATGCGAACGAGGGTTGAACTACGCGAGGCCGGGTCGCTTTGGGTCATTATAAAATTCCTTTAAATTTTTTAGAGCTGAAAGTATATCATATTTAGGTTACTAAGACATCTCTTTGGAATATACAAGAAGAAAAGTAAAATAAAAATCACTTATACTTTAATAGTAAACCGCAAGCCAAACGCTCTCTTCTTCAGGCTTCGTCCAGGAGACTCTATGCTTTTTATGGGCAGGGATGTTTATATAATCTCCGGCTTTTAATCTGACCTCATTCCCATTTAAAAAAGAGATTATTGCCTCTCCTTGGAGTAAAATTACCCACTCGTTGCTTCTTTGGTCATACCACTCATCTTGCGGTGTGGTATGACCAAAAGAGACTATCCGCTCTATTTTTACTCCATCTTTTGAGACAATCTTTTCAAATAACTCATCTTTTAGCGTTGATGGAATCAGCTCAAATATATTTGATTTTTTCATGAAAAATATGCGCTTGTATAACCGACAACCCTGCTAGTGTCGTTGCTTGCATCAGCACTTGTCCTGTAGTCAAGTATGTGAGATGCGAGAGAGAGCTTTTTTGCACTTAGTATCATCGCCTCAACTCCAATATTTCCGCATGCCTCACATCCGCTGTGAAGCATTCCGACATCAAGTTTTTCAATAGATGTAAGGCAGATATTGTCAAGTCTATGTGCTTCACCGAGATTGTAAAAATGGCTCAAATCCGTACTGATTACAACTCCTGCGTCGGGCTGTTGTAAAACAAAATCGATTATCTCAGATACATAGTGCGCATTTGCGTAGCTATAGACAAGCTCGAGTATACTGACATCCTCAATATAGTGTTTTAAAAAAGGGAACTGCACCTCGGTACTGTGCTCAAAGTGAGCCTCCTTAATACATGAGATGGAGAACTTATCCTTGAGTTTTAACGCCAAATCTTCTATAGCGCTAATTTTGCCAAACGGGGTGTCGTAACTGCTAAATTCGCAAAGGCTGATTCCATCAAAAGCTATTTTGTGAGATGGCCCAATTACTACGAATTTTTTAATTGAGCTTTTTTGCAAAACTCTATATGCGATGTTTGCCGTATATCCTGAGTAGATATAACCCGCATGAGGAACTATAATAGCTCTCGTGTTCACCTCTGGCAGAGTAAAATTTTCATCATATATAGCGCTGAAATGCTCAAAATATCTCTCCAGCTCAACCGCCCTTCTTGGATAAAAAGTACCTGCAACACTCATATTTCGTTTCATAACTACACTCCTGGCCTGCTATTTTGTTTTTCGTTCCAACTCTAATATCTCATCAAACTTGCCCTTAACGGCTTCTACTCTGTATCTGTAGATAGTCGGATGCTGGGCATAAACTGAGGGATTTAAACCCGCCTTCATGCTAAGATGCTCCAAAAACTCTCTTGGTGATGGAAGCTGTTCCCACACTTGAGGCAAAAATGTGCCCTGATTTCCCTCATGTTTTAAAATAAGTCCGTCAATATCAGGAACGACCTTTTTTAGCAAATCATCAAAATCTTCATACTCCAAAAGCGTTGGCTCGCTAAGAACTGAAACCTCAACGTAGATATGTGATAGCTCATTTTCATGCAGCTGATGAAATCTTGGGTCATGAAATGCGGCAGATACAGCATTTGCGACTATGTCACTCATAAGTGAGCGGTGTGCGACAATGGAGCCGATACAGCCTCGCAAATGTTCATCAAACTTTAGAGTCACAAATGACGCACCATCTTTTTTTAAAAAAGGGTAGCTCTCTAAGAGCTTGCTTTTATCGAAATCATACGAGCCGTTAAACTCTCTAAGTATAGAGCTTTTAGCAATTCTAAGCACAATAGTATCTAGCATAGCGACTCCTTTTTTGGCAAACTCTAAATTGTACAACTTTGAGCTTTATAAAAAACTAAATCAAATCTTAAAGACTATCCTACAATCTCTCTGAGCGCAGGTTCAAATTTATCATACTCAAAAACAAACCCGCTCTCTAAAAGCTTGCTAGGATAAACCTCTTTTGAATCAAGAACAACTCTTGAGCCCTCTCCAAAAATCAGCTTTATAACAAATGCAGGAACTCTAAAAAAAGTAGGTCTGTGTAAAACTTTGCCAAGAATATCTGTCTGCTCTTTATTTGAGAGCGGATAAGGAGATGTAAAATTTACCGAACCTGAGATATCTGGTGTTTTTGTGATAAACAAAATCGCTCTTAGCAGGTCGTCTATGTGTATCCATGAGACCATTTGCTCTCCGCTTCCAAGCTCTCCTCCGACTCCCATTTTAAACGGAGGCACTATTTTATCCATAGCACCGCCCTCTTTGGAAAATACTACCCCGAATCTCATCTGCACGACTCTGACATCAAAAGCTTCTGCTTTTTTCGCCTCAGCTTCCCAATCCCTGCAGAGAGCTGATAAAAAATCATCTGCATAGTTTTTGGAGTTGTCATCATGTGCTATATTTGACTCATAGATTCCGACCGCCGAAGCGCTTAAAAAAAGTTTAGGTCTCTCTTTACAAACTCCAATAGCCTCAACCAGCTTTTTTGTGGTCTCTATTCGGCTTGAGTAGAGCGTTTTTTTATAACTCTCGCTCCATGGAGCCAAAATAGTCGTGCCGCTAAGATTTATGAGAATATCGCATTTTTCTATCTGAGCAACCACTTCCTCTATGGATGTGTTGTCGCGAATCTTTACGCCGATAACATCATTATGCTGCGAAGTAAACAACTCTTCAAGTTTTGAGCCGACCAAGCCGCTCTTGCCGCAAATGGCAATTTTAAGCCTATTTCCTATCGCCATATAAAACTCCTTGAGATTACATTCTGCTTCGATTATAGATTTATAATTATAAAAAAGCCCTTACTGCTATCTGATGTTACACACTAAAACGAACATGTCCGTTTTAGTGGCAGGGACAGATGTCCCTTGCAACCCACTAAAGCTACGAAAAAACTTTGTTTTTTCGAGAATGAAAAGTGTGTAACATACGTTAGTATATTTATAATTTCTATAACTCCAAAAGAACTGTATCTCTTGCAGTTGCTTCAAACTTCTTGCATCCACTCTCAAAAGCTCCGCTCTCGCCTATCAAGATGCACTTGTGTTTTGCTCTCGTAACGGCTGTATAGATGAGCTTTGTATTGTGCATAATGTAGTGTGAAAAACTCATGGGAATGACGACAATGTCATACTCCATGCCTTGAACTTTATGAATAGTAAGCGCATAAGAGAGCATCAGATGAGACTTTAACTCCTCATACTCATAAACGACTACTACATCCTCGTTCGGATAGAATACGAACGCCTGTTCATCCTCATCTTCTATCTTAAAAAGAAGTCCGCTCATCCCGTTAAATATGCGTCTCTGTGCCGAATCTTCGCCGTTTTTATACCCCTCGCCGCTCCACGATGTCATATTTTCATTTTTAGTGTGAACAACCTTGTCCATAAGTCTGAACTCTACGCCGCCCTTTTTTACGCACTTTTTAGGATTTGGGTTGAAGTAATCTTGCAAAACACTGTTTAAGTTGTTTACGCCAAGAGTTCCGCCCTTCATCGGGGTAATAACCTGAAAATAGTTTAGATACTCTTTAATCTGCTTATTATTCAGTCTATACCTTGCTTTTTCTATTGATTCTACGACCTTGTGGGCTATCTCGGCAACTATTTGCGCGGAGTTATTCTCTCTCATATCCTGCAACTCTTTTTGAGAGAGTTGGTTTTTCAAAACATAATAGTTCTGCATAGAAACATCCAAAAACTCAAAATCTTCATATATTTTTCTATACTCGGGAACATTACCTATTCGTATCTCATTTGCGATAACCGTTATGGCTTTGTCTTCACTCTGTCTGTAGATTTTTGTAAGCTTTACAATTGGTGCAAGCTCCAATGTCAAAACATCACTCAGTACATTTCCCGCACCTATGGGAGGCAGCTGCGCATCATCGCCTACGATAATCAAGACGGCATTTTTATCTATTTTTGAAACCAGCCTTGCAAAGAGAGAGGAGTTTATCATGGAGGCTTCATCTATTAAAACAACCGAGTAAGAAAAATTGTCCCTGTCTTCAAACTTAACCAATAAACTCTGTATTGTTGCACTCTCATAACCGGTCGTATCTGCAATGCGCTGCGAAGCTATACCGCTAAGAGCACATGTCATTATCTCTTTTTTGTCATATTTTGTATTTAGCAAATCAAGTATGGTTCTGGACGTAGTACTCTTTCCCGTTCCGGCATAACCGACCAAAAAGAGTATAGACGCGCCCTCGTTTATCTTCTTTACCGCCTCTTTTTGTTGCTCTCCCAACTGAAGCTCTTTATCTTTTAAAAACTCATCCAAATCTTTCACAAAGCCGCCGTTGTCCAACTTTGCTCTTCTCTTAAACTCATCATATAAATACTTCTCCGCATCATAAAGACGAGCGGGAGAGACACGGTTGTTTTTCATAAGGACTACGCTTTGCTCTGCAACGCGCTCTATAAGCGTTGCTTCGTAAAGATGGTTTTTGTCGCTGAACATAAGCAGTTCATTCAGCTCTCTAAACAAAATCTCTTTTGCCACGCAGGAGTTGCCCTGCTGTTCGCAGTAGTTGAGCAGAACATAATCCATCGCCGAGCTTATGCGGTTTTCATCGTTTGGGCTCACTCCCATCTTAAGAGCTAGCTCATCGGCACGTTTGAAACCTATGGAGTTTATGGAGGTTAAGATGTAGGGGTTGTTTTTTATCTTTGCACAAGGCTCATCAACGTCGCGCATCGCAGTTGCAATGGTCGTAAGAAGTGCGGGAGATACGTCATAAGGAGTTAGAAATTCCCCTATCTCACGCATGGAGCGAAACTTTTTCCAGCTTGTTTGTATCTTTTTGAGACGTTTCTCTTTTATACCGCTAAATTCTAGCAATTGTTCTATATCGTTGTCTAAAACCTCGACAAGCCCCTCATTTCCGAAATGCTCTATAAGCTCAGCCGTCAGCTTCTTTGTAAACCCTTTTATGATTTTGTTCAGAAAGAAAAAAAGCTCATTTTGGTTCACTTTTATCTGCTCAAACTTAAAAGTTCTGCCATACTTCTTATGCTCTTCCCAGTGCCCTTTTAGTGTAATGGCACTATCTTTTAAGTGTGAGACCGCACTCTCATAGTATGAGCCGCTAACCTTCTCCCCGCTCTTTAAAACGGCGATAAAAAAAGCCTCTTCTTCAAAAAGGATTTTGTCTATTTGACCTATTATGGTTTCATTCAATGTTTAAGACCTATCTATTTTATATATTAATTGCTGATATTTTTGCGAATGTATTATGCCTTTATATAACCTATTTATGGCTTTTGCATAAATAATGCAAGCTCAACTTTCGCACATAAAACCAAGCTCTTTTTTGGTGTAAGCTCCGATAAGAGCGACAAGTTGGTGTAATTCTTTACTCATCTTGATATTATTGCTGATATTGGCTATGTTTGTAAGGATTTGCAA
>NZ_JAHYJB010000046.1 GCF_019429335.1 Sulfurimonas sp.
AACTTTACGTCAAAAATCATCAAAAAAAGACAGGAAACGAGTCAGACCATTTTAGTCAAAGTGCTTGAAACATAGACGGGTATGGTGCTTTTGAGGATGTCCTCGCAGGATTAGGAAATTGGCGAGATGATTTTTGCTCATTTTTATTGTTAAGTCGCTCAATCTAATACAGGCTAGTTTATAGGATATATTCCAAAGTAGCCTGTCCCCTTTATTTATTTCCTCGTGTAATTTTATTATTATAACCAAATTCGCCAGATAGAATTATTGCCTTAAAATCTCAGATCAGTATAGATGTTTAGTTGTGACATTATTATTAATTATAACTTACTTTCTAATAGTGTTAAAACACTTTCTAAATTTTGCAATTTTACTTCTAATTCTGTTCTTGTAATTTGTACGCCAATATCTCCATGAGCAATAGCGTCTCTTGTTGATGCTATGCTGTCTAAAATAGATAAAGAAGTTAATTCAGCTTCGTTAAAAAATATACCTAAATTATTAAATAATTTTTCAATCGCTGGAGTTTTATATTTTGGGACCCTATCTTGAGTAAAGTTACGATAACTTATCTCTTGTGGATTTTTTTTATAAAATGATACAATTTTGTTGAGAGTTAATTCTTCTTGCTTATCTCCTAAAAAACTTCTAGTTAATAGACAAATACGTATATTTGAAATATCTTTTGTTTTGATTTCATCAATATAATTTTCTACTTTTATTTTAACGCTTGCTTCAAATTCAGAAAGCATCATCAGCCACATAGATTTTAAAATATAGGTTTCAGCATCACCGCTTGGCTCCCCATCTCGCCCAGTAAATTTACTAAGAACTTCCAAAATTCTATTTTTACCTTGTGTCATGTTATGTAATTTGTCCTAAAATTATTTTTTTGATACTAGCAACCCTGTTTTCTATCATTTTTCCACCTGCTTGAGAATGAAGACTTTTTTTAAATTCATCATTAACCATTAATTTTTCAAGCTCTTGTATAAACTGTTTTGGAGTTATATGAATTTTTTTATCTGTAAAATCAGAAAAGGCTAACATTTCGGCATCATATAATGACCTATTTGAGTTAGTAGTCCACTTTCCTGTTTTTATTCCATAACTTGAAAATGCATGCTCCCCTAGATACTTATACACTAATTCAATTGTATCATCAAATAATTTTTCAAAAGTCTTTAATGTTTTTTCAGGAGGATTTTGATTGTTTTTTAAAAATTCTGTAAGGAAAAAAGATAAATTTTTTGCTCGCTTATAACCACTATCATGATATGCAAAAAAACGAAGTACTAATTCTTCATGAGCCATATTTCTTTCGTCACGTTTTAATTTTAAATTCAACATTTTTTTAAGTAAAGGTCTTTCTGCTAATTCTTTAAGTAAATTATTAAAAGAACCTCGTAAAGTATTATTTCGTATTTCTTGTGGGGTTAATTGTACACTACCTAAATTTAAACGTTCAAAAACTTCATATTTAATTTCTTCATCAGATTCATTTAAAATTACAATTGCCCTAATTGATCTTTTTCTAATTTCATCTCTATCTCTTTGTTCAAGTTGTGAATAACTTTTCCCATTCACATCATCACGAATTTCTAGACCATTTAATATAAATCCATCATTAAGAAAGCTAGAAAAAGTATTTAATCGCTGTTGTCCATCAATTACTTCATACTTTAAAGTTTCAGCTTGCTCAGCAAAATATATAACAGGAATCGGGATATTTAGCAAAAGAGACTCTATCAAACGTGAACGCTTATGCTCTTTCTCATCATTAGCGCCCCAAACATCATTTCTTTGATAATCTGGTTTTAAATCAATATCACCTGACTTTATCTTATCAACTATATCTTGTACAGAATAATCATATGGCTGAGCCAATATACGACGCGGTGTTTTTTTGATGCTCATAATTATCATCCTAATATTTATTTATGTATTCCAATTTATAAAATTACATTGTCATAAAAGTAATTATAGCTAAAAGTAAAGCTTAGTGATATTGGAATATGTTAGTGAAAAATAAAGATTTTAGAATTATGCAATTTTTTCCATATCAAATTTACAACTAAAATCATTATAACCTGACAAAGTGGACCGGCGAGTTGCCCACAATCTCAAACAGCGTTCCCGTCGAATGATTACATTTTTATAGAGACAAAACTGCGACCAAAATTGTTTTAAAAGTAAAAAAATATTGAAAAAGTGAATAGATAGAATAAAGTTATTGATATAAGAAATAGTTATGAAAAATGTCTGAAGGTGTCGTGTTAAAGGGGGTTGTGTAAAAATGTGGTGGACCCTCAGAGATTCGAACTCTGGGAGGTATAACCCTCGCCGGTTTTCAAGACCGGTGCAATCGACCAACTCTGCCAAAGATCCACATTTGTGAAACGAAGTTATCATAAAATTTTGGAGGTGCCACCCAGATTTGAACTGGGGATAGCAGCTTTGCAGGCTGCGGCCTTACCACTTGGCGATGGCACCAGTTTCAACAAATTTTTATAATAGTGGTGCCCGAAGCCGGACTTGAACCGGCACACCCTTACGAGCGAGGGATTTTAAATCCCTTGTGTCTACCGATTTCACCACCCGGGCTTTGGGTTTTTTTTATCTTGTAAGATATCGGATATTTTTAAATATTTTAACTTATGGAGCGGGAAACGAGGTTCGAACTCGCGACCCCAACCTTGGCAAGGTTGTGCTCTACCACTGAGCTATTCCCGCATTTTGTGTACTTAAACTTTTTAAGTGAGCGGAATTATAGCCACTTTATTTTTGTTTGTAAAGAGTTTTTATAGAAAAAATTGAAAAAAATGCTATAATCTCATCAATAATAAAAGATAACAACTATAAATGAAGGATTTTAATGAGAAGCGATACCATAAAAAAGGGCTTTGATAAGGCTCCTCACCGCTCATTGCTTCGTGCAACCGGTCTAAAAGACGAAGATTTTGATAAACCTTTTATAGGGATAGCAAACAGCTACATAGACATAATTCCTGGACATTTTTTCCTGCATGAATACGGAGAGATTGTAAAAGAGGCTATTCGTGAAGCAGGCGGAGTTCCTTTTGTGTTTAATACCATCGGTGTTGATGACGGTATCGCAATGGGGCATGACGGCATGCTCTATTCTCTGCCTTCTCGTGAAATTATCGCAGACTCAATTGAGACTGTTATGAATGCACATAAGCTTGATGCAATGATATGTATACCAAACTGTGACAAAATTGTTCCAGGTATGATTATGGGTGCACTTCGCGTAAATGTTCCTACTGTTTTTGTTTCAGGCGGTCCAATGCCCGCAGGTCATAAAAAAGACGGTACACCGATAGATTTGGCTACTGCTTTTGAAGCAGTCGGCGTTCATGCTGAGGGGAAAATGACAGATGAAGAGTTGTACGACATTGAGTGCAACGCATGTCCAAGCGGCGGAAGCTGTTCTGGAATGTTCACGGCAAACTCAATGAACACTCTTTGCGAAGCTATGGGAATTGCACTTCCTGGAAACGGAACTATTTTAGCCATGACGCCTGCCAGAATAGAGCTTGTTAAAAAAGCGGCTAAGAGAATAGTTGAGATGGCAAAGGCAGATGACAGCAAATATAATCTGCGTAATGTTTTAAATGAAAAAGCTGTTCACAATGCGTTTGTAGTTGATATGGCAATGGGCGGAAGCTCAAATACCGTTCTTCACATGTTGGCTATTGCAAGAGAAGCAGGGGTTGATTTTCCTATTGAGAAGATAAACAATATTGCCGATAATATTGCGCATATAGCTAAAATATCTCCATCATTAACAACTGTTCATATGGATGATATTAACCGTGCAGGCGGCGTAAACGCAGTTATGAAAGAGGTAAGCCGCAGAGGCGGATTGCTTCATCTTGACAACCCTACGGTAACAGGTGAGACTCTCGGAGAGCGCATAAAAGATGCTAGCATCTTGGATGAGAGCATAATCCATACGAATGAAAATGCTTATTCTCAAGTCGGCGGACTCTCAATTCTTTTTGGAAATTTAGCATTAGAGGGTGCGGTTGTAAAAACTGCAGGAATTGAGCCGAGTATGCGCCAGTTTAAAGGTACGGCAATCTGTTTTAACTCTCAAGCTGAGGCAATAACTGGGATAATGTCGCATAAAGTAAAGCCTGGCAATGTGGTAGTTATCCGTTATGAGGGCCCAAAAGGCGGACCTGGAATGCAGGAGATGTTGGCACCTACGGCACTTATTCAAGGCATGGGACTTGGCGATAGTGTAGCTTTAATAACAGACGGTCGTTTTTCAGGAGCAACCAAAGGCGCAAGCATCGGGCATGTTTCTCCTGAAGCGGCAGAGGGCGGCTTGATAGCGCTTATAGAAGACGGTGATGAGATAGAGCTTGATGTTGATAAGCATATCTTGCAGCTAAATGTTAGTGATGCAGAGATAGCAAAAAGAAAAGAGAACTATAAACCTCATAAAAACGAGGTTAAATCGAAGTGGCTCAAGCGCTACCAGCTTTTAGTCTCAAATGCTTCAAACGGGGCAGTTTTAAAGACTGAGTTTTAATGATTTGTACGCAAGATGAGCAAAGCCCATCTTGCAACGCTAGTCGCTAAGGCACTAAAGCTTGCCTCTTATGAGGCAGAAATAAATATATAGAGAGATAGGAATAAAAATTTTGAACGCGATAGCAATAAAACATAACGGCGAAATTATAGATTTACAGACTGCCAAAGAGAAAGGTTTTGAGGGTGAACAGATTCATCTGGATAACTCTCCTGAATCGCTTGAGGTTTTGCGCCACTCAACAGCTCACCTTATGGCTCAGGCGATAAAATCACTCTATCCTGATGCAAAGTTTTTTGTAGGACCAAACGTCAAAGAGGGTTTTTACTACGATTTTAAAACTTCTAGTGAAATCGGAGAGTCTGATTTAAAAGAGATTGAAAAAGAGATGATCTCTCTTGCTAAAAAGAGGTATGAGATAGAGAAGTATGAAATCTCTATGGCTGAGGCAAAAAAGAAGTTTAAAGACGACCATCTTAAGCTGAGGGTAATGGAACGCATCCTAAGTGACACTGTTTCTATTTACAAGCAGGGTGATTTTGAAGATTTATGCCGTGGTCCGCACCTCCCAAATATTGGACTTATCAGATACTTTAAACTTACCAAGATTGCCGGCGCCTACCTTAGTGGAGACTCTAGCAATGAGATGCTTACACGTATCTACGGAATAGCGTTTGCAGACAAAGAGGCTCTAAAATCATATCTTGATATGATGGCAGAAGCAGAGAAGAGAGACCACCGCAAACTTGGCGCAGAGATGAAGATGTTTACGTTCCGTGAAGAGGTTGGGGCAGGTTTTCCAATCTGGCTTCCGGCAGGCGGAAGACTTCGTGCAAGGTTAGAGTCACTTCTATTTAAAGCTCACCGTAAGCGCGGTTATGAGCCTGTTCGCGGTCCTGAAATGCTTAGAAGCGACCTTTGGAAAACATCTGGTCACTACCAAAACTATGGCGAGAACATGTACTTTACAAATATTGACGAGATAGAGTTTGGTGTAAAACCGATGAATTGTGTCGGTCATATTAAGATATATGAAGAAGATTTGCACTCATACAGAGATTTGCCACTTAAATATTTTGAGTACGGTGTTGTGCATAGACATGAGATGACGGGTGCACTTCATGGGCTTTTCCGCGTTCGTGAGTTTACTCAGGACGATGCACATATTTTTTGTAGAGCAGACCAGATTGAAGAGCAGATTATAGAGGTTGTGGATTTTGTAGATAAAATCATGTCAACTTTTGAATTTAACTACAAAATGATGCTCTCAACAAGACCGGCAAAAGCTGTCGGAAGCGATGCAGTATGGGATGTTTCTACGCAGGCACTTAAAAATGCGATGGATAAAAACAATCTTGTTTATGAAATAGATGAGGGCGGAGGGGCTTTTTACGGCCCTAAAATCGATATTAAGATTACTGACGCAATCGGACGCGAGTGGCAATGTGGTACAATACAGTTAGACTTTAATCTACCTGAGAGATTTGAGCTTGAATATAACGGCGAGAATAACGATAAAATTCAACCGGTTATGATTCACAGAGCAATTTTAGGTTCGTTTGAGCGTTTTATTGGTATATTAACGGAGCATTACGCTGGAGAGTTTCCAATGTTTATCGCTCCGACTCAGGTTGCAATCGTTCCGATTGCCG
>NZ_JAHYJB010000014.1 GCF_019429335.1 Sulfurimonas sp.
TCTTCACACAGAATAGAACTCCAAGGCGAGTCCATGAGAAAAATGAATTCAGTGATGCAAAATTGCCCTTATTAAAAACATCATCCGGCCACTTTATGCTAAAATGACACTACAGAAAATATCTCTTCAGAGGTGGCCGGATGCTCTGCGCGTTTGGTGGCCAGTTTGAGCGCTATGCGCAGTCGAGTGCTCGATTCACTCAGAACCCACTACTCTCAAGCTCCGTTAACAACGAACTTTCAGTAAAAAAATTAATCTTTTATACTATTTCTTTCTATAGTGTGACATAAAATAGTGAAAAGAGTGTTTTAGAGCTTTATTTGTTAGCTCCACAAATTCTTTTACTTCTTTGAAATTTTCTTCAGCCTTATTTGAAAGAGTTTCAAATTTTGTGTGTGCATCTTTATAAAGAGTTTCCAGCTCTTTTGCACCTATGTCAAATTGTTTTTTAGCTTCTTCACTTAGATGTGAACTTGCCACTTTAAGTTCGGCTATCTCTTTTTGGAACCTAACTAACTGTTTTTTAGCTTCTTCAATCATTTCATCTCTTTTCATGACGTTGCACCTTTTTATTGAGTTGCCTTAATTATATAGCAACTCTCTTAAAAAAAGATATTTATGTTGCAATAACCATGCTTTGGATGTGCTATGTTGGATGCGGAAAGTTTGAAGCATACTGTGAGTGCAATCTCAAGCCTTTGGATGTTGATAGCAGAAGAAGCTCTTAGTAAAATATCAAACGAGAAAGGTGAAGAGTATACGCTTGATAATCATATCATAGCGAGCAGCAATGCTTTCGTGCATAGCGACTTGCTCTGTCATATCGGGTAAGCAGTTATAATTTTCGCAAATTACTTTTCAAAGTGCGGCACTATTCTGTAGCCGATTCCGTAAATACTCTCAATACAGTTAGCAGGCAGTTTTTTTCTCAATTTTGAGACAAGTTTTCTAACGTTAATAATGTCGAGATTTTCATTAATCGAGTTGTAGTAGTCTGTAATATCCTCGTTTGAGTATATTTTGCCTATGTTGTCACTTAGAAGCTGTAAAAATATTATCTCATATTTTGTCAAAGTAACCATCGCGCCGTGAACATGTAGTATATTTGTCTCTTTATTAAACGTAGCAGAGCTGTTTAGCTTTATAATGGCAGAGTTGTGATGAGCGCTGTTTTCGCTGTTTTGAAGTGTGACTTTTTTCGCTGCTCTTAGAAGCACTTTTAGCAGCTCTTGGTAATCGATAGGTTTTTTTATAAACTGCTCAATGCCAAGATTTACCAAGGGAAGCAGATATTTTGCCTCATCATAAGCAGATATAATGATTACGATTTGGTTTGGGTTAATGCCGTAGATAGTTTCAACCAGCCCAACTCCGTTAAGGCGTGGCATCTGAATGTCTGAGAGAATTATGTCATAGTATTTTGACTTTTTTGTGTAGTGCTCTTTATATTTTCTAATTGCCTCTTCGCCATTTTTGGCGCTGTCGACTTGATTGAAAAATGTTTTTAATATCTCTCTCGTATTATCTCGAATATCATCATGATCCTCTACAAAAAGAATAGATAATTTTTTCGTGTAAACCAATAACTCTTTAGAATTCAGCATATTACCACTCTTTAATATAATTTTTCCAAATGATTATATCCATTATTGATTCTATATTCAATAAAAAAAGATATTATTACAAGAAAAGAGTATGTATGAAACTTATAATTAACGGTGAAACAAAAGAGTTTAGTGAAAATATAACTTTAGAGAAGGTGCTTCAAGAGCTTGGTTTGGCAGGCAAGGTGATGGCAGCGGCTGTCAATATGGAGATAGTAAAACAGGATAAATGGGGTGAGAATATACTAAACGATATGGATAAGTTAGAGCTGCTTGATTTTGTCGGCGGAGGATGATTCAACCGCCACAACTGCTATTGCGTAATCCCCGTCATGTGTAATAGATAGGCTACAGTCTGAAATATTAAAATTTTTGAGCAGCCTCTGAGATAAGTTTAGTTTTGGAGCGCCGTAAGAAGTTTTATATATAGTTATATCATGGAATTTACACTCGGAGCCGATTCCAACCCCAAGAGCTTTAGAACAGGCCTCTTTTGCCGCCCAGAACCCTGATGCAGTTTTATAGTTTTTAACAAGAAGTATCTCATCGGAAGATAAAAATTTATGAAGTGCCCTCTCGCCAAAGCGTTCCATGAAGCGCTCCATGCGAGAAGTTTTAATTAGGTCTATGCCAATCATCTATTGTATGACAAATTCCGTAAAGTAGATGCCTTTTATGCTGCCGTCAGTTATCATGGAGTTTAGCGTATCAATAATTTGCTCTGAAACTTTTTGCTTCCCTTTTTTGGAAGATATCTCCTCTAGCGTTTTAGAGGTTAAAATTCTGATAATTCTATCCCTTATAACGGGAGATTTGTTATCAAGCTCTCTGCTTAACTCTTTACCGTTTAACTCTAACGAGATAGTAGCTTTTAGGTAACGTCGCCCAGCATCGCTTTTAAGATTTACGGTAAAAGTGTCAAGAGGATATAAAATACCTATTTCGCTTAGCTTTCTTGAGCCCATGTCATTCGAGTCCTCCCTAGATCTGCTAGATGAAGCTCTTTGTTCAATTTGAGTGCTGTTTTGCTGAACTGTGTTTGTCGCCTGCTCATCATCGCTCATTAAAAGCACGGCAACTACGGCAACCGCTATTATAATAAGTGCCATAACGGCAACTATGACTATAATCAACAGGTTTTTAGATTTTTTACCCTCATTTTGGGTATCTTCTTTGTTCTCTTTATCAGCAGGCATATTCCCTCCTTGGGTTTAGTTTTGTTAGTATATCGAAATTTATGCTATTTTATAAAACTAGAGCTCTCTAGTCGCAAATAGTAATGTTTAACGTTTTTATAATCTCTTCAAAAATTTTGCCTGCCATACGGTCTACATCGTCTTGGTATTCAATAACTACTACATCTTTTTTGTTTGATATTCTGCAAGTGTATGATTCTGGTTTTATAGGGTATTTTGAAGTTATTTTGTCTATTGTAGAGCAGACAAGCTCTGCCTCTTCTTTGCCTTCATATGATATAGAAATTTTTGAGAATTTTTCTTCACTTCTTACTTTTGCATCCATTACACTTATTCCTTTGATAATATTAAAATTCGCAAATTATACTATTAATAGTGTAAAGCGGGTTTAAATATTTGCAAAATCAGTACCATTCTAAAAGTTTTGTAACTTCATCAACAACAAATGTTTTTATATTTGTTTTCTCAAGCGGTTTTTTTGAGACTAGAGCCTTTGAAATGTCCTGCATGCTCGCTTCTCTTAATCTGATATCCATGGCATATACTTCTCTCACATCGCCAACTAGAGTGACCTCTCCTATAAAAACAGTTTTTTTTGAGATGGCACGATTGCGAAAACTGCTTATAATTGCGGCCAAAACTGCCAAATCCGCCGATGTTTCGGTTATTTTAATTCCACCTGTAATGTTTATAAAAACATCATATCCTGAGAGCGGAATTTCTAGTTTTCTCTCTAAAAGTGCAAGTAACATGTTGAGTCTATTTGTGTCAAAACCTGTCGCTTGCCGCTTTGAATTTGCGGTGTGTGACTCTGACACTAGTGCCTGAACTTCAAGAATTATAGGGCGAGAACCCTCCATGATAACGGTAAGTGCGGAGCCCGCCTGTTCCGAATCACGGTTGAAAAAGCGTGAACCTATATCAGTAGCGGATACGAGCCCGTCACTTCGCATCTCAAAAACTCCTATCTCGCTTGTAGGACCGAAACGGTTTTTAAAACCGCGAAGTATTCTTAGCTCCTGCGATGAGTCCCCCTCAAAATATAAAACCGTATCAACCATATGTTCCAAAACTCTAGGCCCTGCAATTGACCCCTCTTTTGTTATATGACCTATGATGAAGATAGCTATATTTTTATCTTTTGCTATTCGCATCAGCTCAAAAGTTATCTGCCTTACTTGCGTTACAGAACCGGGAGCGGAGGAGATGTTTTCCGAATAGAGAGTTTGAATGGAGTCAATAATTATAAAATCGTAATTCCTATGTTCAAGCTCAATCAAAACCTGCTCCAACCTTATTTCGCTAAGCAGATAGAGAGAGTTATGATTTGCGCTCAGTCTGTTTGCACGCAGTTTTATCTGTCCGCTCGACTCTTCTCCCGTTACATATAGAACATTTTGTCCGCTTGAAGCTATGTCTCCGCCTACTTTTAGCAACAGAGTCGATTTTCCAACACCGGGACTTCCGCCGATAAGCGTTAAAGACCCAGGAACAACGCCTCCGCCAAGCACCATATCTAGCTCTATGCTTCCTGAACTAAACCTAAATACTTCTTCTTCTTTTATATCATTTATGCTTTGAGCTTTAGAAGATGAAGAAGAAGCTGATTTGGTCTGTTTTGCAACTTCTTGTTGATGCTCATTAAGCTCTACAAACGAGTCCCAAGCTCCGCAGTTTGTGCATTTTCCCATCCATCTTGGTGTTGTGAGTCCACAGTGCTGACACTCAAAGAGAATCTTTTTTTTTGACATGTAGTTTGCCTTTTGTAGATGTTTGAAGAATTATACACTCACAGTTTTGAAGATGATAAAAATATGGCAAATTGCCATATTTGAATATTTATATACTAAAATTTTTCAATATAGCATAACGTTAGTTCTCTTCTATAAAAATAGCATCAAGCAATCCGTCAACGAATTCATACTTGTCAAATGGTGTTAAATTTTCCGGTTGTTCGCCGGTTCCTACATATAAAATCGGAAGCTCCAGCGCATAGGCGATGCTAAAGATGCTTCCGCCTTTTGCCGTTCCGTCAAGTTTTGTAATAATTATGCCGTCAATCCCTACCATTTCATTAAAGGCTTTTGCCTGAGCTATGGCGGAGTTTCCCTGTGTTCCATCAATGATAAGAAGAGTTCTGTGTGGCGCGCCGCTATGAGCTTTATCGCATATTCTGGCTATTTTTTTTAGCTCATTTGCGAGATTTGTCTGTGTGTGGAGTCGCCCAGCCGTGTCGATAATAACATGGTCAAATCCTCTTGATTTTGCCGAGTCTATGGTATCGTAAGCAACTGCAGAGCTGTCATGTCCCTGTTTTGAAGAGATTATGGGAATGTCAAGTTTTTTTGCCCAAAGAGTAAGCTGTTCGATAGCAGCTGCACGAAAAGTGTCTCCAGCGCCAAGAATAACCTTTTTGCCCTCACTTTTGTAACGGGCTGCAAGTTTTGAGATAGTAGTTGTTTTTCCAGCACCGTTTACACCGACAATAAGCTCTACGAACGGAGAAGTGAATTCAGGCTCTTTGTACGATGTGTAGGCAAGTGTTGCGAGCAGTTTTGAGCGTAAAATATCGCGTGTTACATTGCTTTGGTATATCTCATTTAAAATAATCTCTACAAGTGCATATTCAACGTCAGCTTCAAGTAGAATATCTTCAATTTCCTCTTTTGAAAAAGATATCTTTTTCTTTGGAACTACAGATTTTATAGCATTTGCGGTTTTATTGAGAGATTTTTTTATGAATCCAAACATCTATTTGCCTAAAGCATTTCTGATGTCACTCTCTATAAACTCCTCCTCCGTAGCGCCAACGTAGTAATTTATTAGTTTTGCGTCTTTATACATCGCCATTGTCGGAATAGGAAATCTATCGCCGAGTTCGAGCTCTTTTACAAGTGCGGTTATAAGAGAGCGGTTTTGCGCGGAATTTACAAGAGTATATTTTGCGCCGTAAGTTTGAGCAAACTCTTGGAGTTTCGCATCTTCAATACCATCTTCAATTGTTATACCGATGATAATAAGATTATCTTTGTACTTTTCCATAAGTGAGCCAAGATGCGGAGCTGCAGCGCGACATGGAGGACACCATGTTGCAAAAATATCAAATATTACTATCTTCCCCTCAGCACCATCAAGTACAAAACCTTGAGACTCTTTTTTTACAACATACTCTTTTTTGTCAAGTGAAGTTAGCACATACTGATTTACAGATATCATATCGTTTACATCTGATTTTTTACTCTCAGAGCATCCTGTAAATAGAACTCCAGATAGCATGGATAGGAGAAAAACATATTTTTTAAACATTTGCTTACCTTAATTTTAGTAGAATGAGCGAAATTATAGCCACAAAGATTTTATATGCCTCTTACAAAAGCAATTTTTAGACAAAATTGTCTAGATAAAATAAAAAACAGCCCAAAACATAACCGCATATATAAAAATGCAAAGATAAATAAAGAGCTGATAAAAGAGCTTAAAAAATTTAAAAATTTAAAAATACTTTTTTATACATCCCTGCCTTTTGAGGCAAACACCGCAAAATCTATAAATATTTTGAGAAAAAAATATAAAATTTTTGTTCCGTTTATGGAAGGCGAAAGTTTTAAGATGGTACCATTTAGATTACCGCTCAAGAAAAGAAAATTTGGTATTTATGAAGCGGGAAACAGTTTAAGAAAAATTAAAAAAATAGATGTAGCCATAGTGCCCGTTGTCGGCGTAGATGGAAACTTACAAAGAGTTGGTTTTGGAAAAGGGATGTATGATCGTTTCTTTGCAAAGTTAAAAAAGAGACCGTACACGATTTTTATACAATCAGAATATTGTTACACCAAAGAGCTCATTTGTGATGATTATGACATTACTTGTGATTTGATAATTACGCCCCATGTTAGAGTGCAAAATAAAAATATGGTTATAAACAGGAAATAAAATGTTAAACGAGATACTAATAGGGGGCTCAATTGCCTCTATTAGTGGGCTTGTTGGATTTTTCATCTCTAAAAAAATAACTAATGCTAATTTTGATATATATGTCGAAAAAGCTAAGGCTCAAGCCGGTGCCATTGAAAATGAAGCACAGTTGCTTTTATATAAAGCCAATATTAAATCTCAGGAGATAGAGCTAGAAGCTACAAAGTTGTATGAAAATGCAAAAGAGAGAGCTAAAGCGGATCTTTCTCGAAGAGAAGAAGATATTGTAAGAAAAGAGCAGAGTTTCAAACGATATAAACAAAATGAAGAGCGAAGACTTCAGGATGAAGTAGCTACTCTAAAAGCAAGACAAGTTGACTTGAAAAGAAATGAAAAATCTCTAGGCTCGCTGAAAAAGAGATATGAAGAGAAGATAGATGAAGCGCTGAATGCAATTGAGCATTGCGCTGGAATGACTAAAGACGAGGCAAAGGCTGTTTTACTTGAGAAAGTAGAAGAGAAGTCGCGTGCAGATATAGCGCATGTAGTGAGACGTTATGAAAATGAGGCAAAAGTAGAAGCTAAGAAAAAGGCAAACTATATTTTGGCTCAGGCAACAAGCCGCTTTGCCGGAGAATTTGCAGCGGAGCGACTTACAAATCTTGTTTATCTCTCAGATGATGAGCTAAAAGGGCGAATAATAGGAAAAGAGGGTAGAAATATAAAAACCCTTGAAACACTTCTTGGTGTGGATATCGTAATAGATGACACTCCAAATGCTATTTTGGTAAGCAGTTTTAATCTTTATCGTCGCGCTATTGCTACCAAAACTCTTGAGCTATTGATAAAAGACGGGCGTATCCAGCCTGCTCGAATTGAAGAGATTTACGGCAAAGTTTGTGATGAATTTGAGGCGGAGACGCTCTCGGAGGGTGAAGAGATTGTTATGAATCTAGATATAGGTGTTATGCATCCTGAACTTATAAAGCTCATAGGCAAACTTCGCTATCGTGCAAGTTATGGTCAAAATGCTCTAGCACACACTCTTGAGGTTGCACATTTGGCAGGAATTATGACTGCCGAGATGGGCGGAGATATCAGGCTTGCAAAGAGAGCAGGGCTACTGCATGACATCGGCAAGGCACTTACCCATGAACACGAGGGAAGCCATGTAGACTTGGGTGTTGCTATTTGTAACCGTTACAATGAACACAGTGTGGTTATTAATGCTATCTATGCTCATCACGGTCATGAAGAGATTAACTCAATAGAGTGCGGAGCGGTTTGTGCCGCTGATGCGCTCTCGGCTGCAAGACCTGGAGCTAGACGTGAGGTGCTTGAGAGCTTCTTAAAGAGAGTTACTGCAATAGAAGAGATAGCTTCTGAACATACTGGTGTAAAGCAGGCCTATGCGATTAATGCAGGTCGAGAGGTTAGGGTAATCGTAAACGCTTCTCTTGTGAATGATGACGAATCTATTTTGATGGCTAAAGAGATAGCTAAAGAGATTGAGGAGAAAGTTCAATATCCTGGCGAGATAAAAGTAAACGTAATCCGCGAGAGCAGAGCGGTTGAATTTGCCAAGTAATAAAACTCGTGCCGCCAAGCTTTAAAAAATAGGCGGACACTTGCAGAACACAAAAAAAGTCTATTAGTACAAATCCTCTATATCATTAATCTCTGAATCATCATACGGGTCCATATGCATAAGCATATGTACTTTTTTATCTGCAAACAGCCTCTTTATTTTCTCTTCTAATTTGTCAGATACAAGATGTGCATCATAAAGTGATATGCTGACGTTAAAGACGATATGAACTGAGACAAATATGTGCGATCCCGACTCTCTTGTTCTTAAATGATGGTAAGTTGTTACCGTCTTCTCACTCTCTATAACATCCTTAATCTTTTGTATATCGTCTTCTTTAAGTGCCGCATCAAGAAGCATAAGTATTCCCTCTTTAATGATTGGCATAGCCGAGTAGATCATATATATCCCGATACCTACGCCAAGAATTGGGTCAAAAAGCTGCTCACCGGTCATAGCAACAAGTCCAAGTGCTAGCAGAACTGCGCCATTTGAGAAGATGTCTGTTTTATAGTGAAGAGCGTCTGCTTTTATGACCATATTGCCCGTTTTTTTGGCAACTCTGTTTAGAAACATGACAAGAAAGAGCGTGATTATTATAGAAACTAGCATCACTGCAATGCTCACACTTACAAACTCCATCTCCCTAGGATGTGCTATTTTAACAAGTGCTTCATAGAGGATGAAAACGGCAGAGAGCGATATTACAGTCCCCTCAATAACAGCTGCCAGCGGCTCTATTTTGCTTCGTCCGTAGTTAAAGTTGTCATCTGGGTCTTTTTCGGCATTGTGAAGAGCAAAGTAGTTAAAGAGGGATACGGTTAAATCCAAAAGAGAGTCTATGGCTGATGCCAAGACGGCTATCGAACCGCTTAGTATTCCGACAGTCATCTTCATAATAACAAGCAGCGACGCAACAGATGTCGAGACAACAGTTGCTTTTTTTTCCAATCTCATCTTTGGTCCTATCGGTTTTAGGGTACAATTATAATAGAATAAATATATTATAGTGATTAAAATGAATATAAAAGAGTTAAGACAAGAGCGTTTAAGGTGGATGGGGTGGAAAAACATAGCTCCACTAAGAGAGGCTTTGAAGAGTTTAGAAGAGGGTTCGTGGGATGTTGAGCTGGATGATGCGGTTACAGTCAAAGGCAAAGCCCCAGCAAACATAGAAGAGACGGCGAGACTTATGATGCCGTGGAGAAAAGGTCCGTTTAAGCTTTTTGACACATATATAGACTCCGAATGGAGAAGTAACGTAAAATATAACCTTTTGCGAAAATATTTTAATTTAAAAGATAAAAGAGTTGCCGATATAGGGTGCAACAATGGATACTATCTTTTTAGGATGCTTAAGGACAAGCCAAAGTCGCTTGTCGGTTTTGACCCATCCCCTCTTTTTAAAACGCAATTTGATTTTATAAACCATTTTGTAAAAAGCGATATTGTTTATGAACTTTTAGGCGTTGAACATCTGGAGTTTTACGAAGAGAAGTTTGACACTATCTTTTGTCTTGGTGTTTTGTATCACAGAAGTGACCCTGTCGGAATGTTGAAATCTCTCTATAAGGGCTTAGACAAAGAGGGAGAAGTCTTTCTTGACACCTTTTATATAGAGGGTGATGATGAGATGTGTCTCTATCCAGAGTCCACCTACTCAAAGATACCAAATATCTACTTTGTGCCTACTGTAAAGGCTCTAAGAAATTGGTGTTTAAGGGCTGGATTTAGCAGTTTTGAGGTTTTGGAGAGTTCTAAAACAGAGAGTAGCGAGCAGAGAAAAACTTCATGGATAGAGGGCGAGTCGCTGGAGAATTTTTTAGATGAAAATGACAGCAGCAGAACAGTTGAGGGGTATCCGGCACCTGCTCGGGTTTATGTAAAATTGATTAAGGGAAAAAGATGAGCGATCAAAAAGAAGAGATATTAGATGATGATGAAGAGCTTGAGATTAACGAGTATAGAGGTAAGGACGACGTTTTATTAAAAACTCACGAAAATATAAATCAGGAGCTTTGTGGAGAGCTGGAAAAACTTGAGCAGGGGTTTGTAAAGTTAAAGCTTGTTACCGTCTCTGAAATGATAGTTGATTCAACAGGTCTTATTCACGGCGGTTTTATTTTTAGTGCGGCTGATTTTGCCGCGATGGCTGCGGTTAATGAGAAAAATGTCGTTTTAGTGGCAAGTGAGTGTCAATTTCTCTCTCCTGTAAAATTTGGGGATATAGTCTATTTTACGGCCAAAGTCCGCCATAAAGAGGGTAGAAAAAGAAATGTACATGTAATAGGAAATGTTCTGGACATAAAGGTTTTTGAAGGGGAGTTTAAAACAGTCGTAACAGAGAGACATGTTTTAAAACTTAAACTAAGCGGCGAAGAGGATGACGAAGAGTAGCAAACTGATTATAGGTTTGCTATCCAGTAGTCGCTGTACTGCTGCTCCTGTTTTATGGTAGTTGTCCCGCCGTGCCCTGGATATATAGTTTTATCGTAGGTTAGTTTTTTGAATTTTTCAAGAGACTCCCTCATCTCTTGCGGTGAAGAGTATGGAAAATCAGTACGTCCGATAGAGCGTTCAAATATAAAATCTCCGCTAAACATAGCATCTTCTATCTCTATTGTAGAACATCCAGGAGTGTGTCCAGGAAAATGGCTGAACTTAACTTTTAGGCCGTTAAAATCAAACTCCTGATTCGGTTCCACCTCTATATCAGGTTTTGAGGGTGGCAGATCTGGACTCCAGCTGCTTCCTTTAAGAAGCATAACATCCTCTTTTGGAGTATAAAGAGGAATCTTTAGCTTCTCTTGCAGCTCGGCATTGCTCCAGACATGGTCAAAATGTCCGTGTGTATTTAGTATAGCGACCGGATTTTTAACATTTTGGATAACCCATGCAGTAGCACCTATGCCCGGGTCTATAATAAAATCCATCTCATTAACACTCACGATATAGCAGTTTGTCTGATACTCACCCATAGCTCTTGTTTTTATTTTCATACTTAAAACTTCTCTTTTTTGAGAAAATTGTAGCCTAGTAATATAAATAGATGCAAATAGCATCGTTTCGCGCATCGTTACAAATCTTTGATATAATATTATTTATTAAAGTTCATTAAAGGTTAAAGATGAAAAAGTATGAGCAGATATCTGAGTATCTGCAACATTTTTTAAGTGATGAAGTTCGAAAAACAGGTATACAAAATGTTGTTTTAGGACTTAGCGGCGGGATAGATTCGGCCGTAGTTGCTCTGCTTGCCCAAAGGGTCTTTAAGGGTAATTTGCTGTGCGTGAAGATGCCATCGCAATACTCTTCACAAAGTTCGCTTGATGATGCTGATGAGTTATGCCGTGACTTTAATATCAATGCCATAACTGTCTCCATTGAGCCAATGCTTAGAGCTTATGAGGAGTTAAATCCTGATATGGACAACTTAAGATGCGGCAACCTCTCCGCACGTCTTAGAATGAGTACTATTTTTGATATTTCGGCAAAACAGAGAGCTTTGGTTTTGGGAACAAGCAATAAGAGCGAGCTTATGCTTGGTTATGGAACCCTTTTTGGCGACCTCTCAAGCGCAATAAACCCGATAGGCGATCTGTATAAGAGTGAAGTTTACGAGTTGGCAGAGTATCTTGGTGTAACAAAAAGCATTATAAATAAAGCTCCATCTGCCGATTTATGGAGCGGACAGAGTGATGAAGCCGATTTGGGCTATACGTACGCAGAGCTTGACAAAGCTCTAAAGCTCTATGTTGAAGACAGATTGAGCAAAGAAGAAATTGTTGAGATGGGATGCGACAAAGATTTGATTGAGATGATAATTGAGAGAATATTTCGCAATCAGTTTAAGAGAAAGATGCCTCTTATCGCTAAATTGACATCTAGAACGATAAACCACGATTTTAACTATCCAAGAGATATTAGACTATAAGGATGAAGCAATGAAAGTTGAATTTTGTAAATATGAGAGTAGCAGAGATGCACATTCAAATGTTAGTGACGTTTTAGACGGCGAAAATAGTGATCAAGTGAAAGAGCTTGAGAAAGAGTTTATCTCATATATAGGATCAAAGTACGCGCTTGCTACTTCACATGGGACTTCTGCGCTTCATTTGGCAATGCTGGCACTTGATTTAAAACGCGGCGACAAAGTTGTCTGTTCCGTAAATGCGCACCCTAAAGTTCCTGAGGTTGTCCGCCATTTTGATGCGGAGCCTGTTTTTATAGATATTGATTCCCAAACTTATAATATAAATCTTGACAAGCTGGAGACATATCTAGAAGACAACAAAGCCAAGAAACTGAAAGCAGTTATAGTTACTCACGTAGCAGGTCAATGCGTTGATTTGAGCAGATTGTACAATATGGCAAAGATATATGACGTAAAAATCGTAGAGGACGCAAGCGAAGCTCTGGGTGCGACATATCAAGGCAAAAAAATAGGTTCTACTGGAGCAGATATAACATGTTTTAACTTCTCGTCTCACCTAAAAAAAGATGTTTGCAACGGCGGTATGCTTGTTTCAAACAGCGAAGAGATAATAGAGCGTGCAAAACTTTTAAATTCGCACGGAATGACAAGAGATAAAGATTCGCTAGATTATGTTTATGACGTTATCGATATCGGATTTGACTACTCGATGAGCCAGTTGGATGCCGCATATATAAGAGCAAAAATTAAGGAGCAGGATAAAAACCTAAAGAGAGTTAAAGAGATAGCAGAGATGTACAACAAGGCTCTTGATGGTGTTGCTCACATCGCTATACCAAGGCCAAATAGCGATGAGCATCCATACTCTCTCTATATAATAAAAGTGGATAAAAATAGAGACTCTTTTGCGCTTGAACTTAAAAAACACGGCATTGAAGTCGGTCTGCACTATATACCGCTTCATTTTTTATCATACTATAAAAACAAATATGCACTAAAAGTAAATAATTTTCCAGTCGCACTTACGACGTATCAGCAGGTTATGTCTCTTCCGATATATTCTAGTATGCAGGATAAAGAGGTTCAGTTCGTTATAGACAAAATTAAATTAGTTGCTTCAACAAGAGTTTAGTTCTATGTTAGATTATCTGCCGCTTTATGCGGCTAGCTTTAGTGGCAAAGCGGTTTATCCTCCTTGGTCGAGGGCTAGTGTAGCATTAACGGACTTGTTCGTAGATGCGTAAAATAGTCGTTTTTTGGGTTGAAAAGTACTTTTACAACCCAAGCCTAGTACAAAAAGCACTCTCCTTTTTACTCCTGCCGCTTAGCTGGATTTACTGTTTTTGCATGTACCTAAGATTTAAGAGCCTCAAGAGCAGAGATTTCGGCATAGACATAATCAGTATAGGAAATTTAAGTGTCGGCGGAAGCGGCAAAACGCCTCTGGTGACTGCACTTGCTTCAAGATACAAAGACGTTGGGATAATTCTTCGCGGATATGGGCGTAAAAGCAGCGGAGTAGTAGTGGTGAGCAGCGGCGGCAAAATTTTATGCGGTGTAGATGCAAGCGGCGATGAGGCCATGATTTATGCATATAAACTCCCGAACGCAAAAGTAATAGTCGGTGAAAATAGGGTAGATGCTATTTTAAAAGCCAAAGAAATGGGTGCAAAAATTCTATTTTTAGATGATGCATACTCAAAACACGATATAAAAAAACTGGATATTCTTATAGATGTGCAAAGCAAAAACACATCTTGTTTGCCGTCAGGACCCTTTAGAGAGAGGTTGTGGAGCGCAAAAGAGGCTGTTATCGTAAAAGAGGGAGTTGATTTTAAAAGAGTGGTTGAACTTAAAAATAAAAGTGATAAAATGTCACTCGTAACTGCCATAGCCAGACCGCAGAGGCTGAGTGCATACCTGCCCGAGGTTGTGAGTAAAAACTATTTCGAAGACCACCACTCGTTTGTCAGAAATGAGGTTTTGGATATTCTTCAAAGAGACGGCTCAAGCTCAATTTTGGTGACATACAAAGATTTTGTAAAGCTTGAAGAGTTTAATCTGCCGCTCTCATTACTGGATTTACATGTAGAAGTTGATGAAAATATTTTTAAAATAGTAGATGATTATATAGGGAATAAAAATGCAAAAAAAGATTGAAACAGTTCAGACGCTTCTTGAAGCGCTGCCTTTTATAAAAGAGTTTAGAGGCAAGACTATTGTTATAAAATATGGCGGTTCGGCTCAGGAGTCTCTGCAGCTAAAAGAGAAGTTTGCAGAGGATGTTTTGCTCATGTATCTGGTTGGTATCAAACCTGTTATCGTTCACGGAGGCGGCAGACAGATAAATGAGATGCTTGATGCGCTTAAAATTGATATTAAGTTTATCGACGGTCAGCGTGTGACTTCAAAAGAAGTTATGCGAATTGTTGAGATGGTTCTAAGCGGAGAGATAAACAAAGAGATAGTTTCTCTATTAAACTCTCACGGGGCAAAAGCGATAGGAATCAGCGGAAAAGATGCCCATTTTATATCTGCAAAAGCAAAAGATTTCGCAAAATGGGGACTTACTGGAAATATCACTGATGTAAAAGCCGAGGTAATAGAGAATCTTATAACTGAGAAATTTATCCCCGTAATCGCTCCAATTGCTGCTGGTGGCGAGATGGGGCACCCTGGATTCAACATCAATGCCGATTTGTGCGCTTCATACGTTGCAAAGGCTATTGGGGCTAGCAAGATTATATTTTTGACCGATACGGCAGGGGTTTTAAACAAAGACAAAGAGCTTTTGAGCACACTTACAAAAGATGAAATAGAGGTTCTAAAGGCTGACGGTACGATTCACGGCGGAATGGTGCCAAAAGTCGATGCTTGCCTTGAAGCGGTTGAGGGCGGTGTCCAAAAAGCGCATATAATTGACGGAAGAATAGAACACTCCATGCTTTTGGAGTTGTTTACATCTGCCGGAGTCGGCACGCAGATAGTTTTGTAAAAACTCTCTCTTAGCTTTTTCTAGCCATTTTATAAAAAAGTTTCAGGGTTGATATCTCTTGGGGTATCGGCTCACTGTAGAGAATATTTTGAGTAAGTATTTTTGCAAGATATGGACCAAAAACAAACCCTCTTGAGCCTAACGCATTTATAACATGTAGGTTTACAAAATAGTCCAGACTCTCAGGCGGAATTTTTGTGCCGTTTTTGATGGATGGGTGCTTTTTTAGAGTGCTCGTATAATCTACTGCTTGACCTATAACGGGAAAGTAGCTTTTTATGGTCGCTCTGGCTCCCTTGTAAATCTTTACTACTTTCAAATCATCAAGTTTCATAAGTTCGTCCGCCTGAGATAAAAGAGTCTTTATCTGCTCATCTTCACTGTTTACATAAAAAGAACATTTATCGCAGGTTGTCAAACACTCTATTTTCTCATTTTCGTGTCTCTCGTGCGTTGCGCCGATGGAGATAGTTCCGTCTTGTTTGTTTGTGGAGATTGAGATAGATTTGTGGACGTTAAAAGGAACTTTTGTAGTTGTTTTGACATCGATTCTAAGTCCGAAAATAGGAGCTATTTTCATATATGGAATCTCTACTAACGAAGTGCCAACACCTTGAGACAGAATGACATTTTTGGCTCTTATATTTTCTAACATGTACAAACCGTTTTCAAAAATCAGCTTCTCTACATCTATTTTGTAAAAGTCACACCCCTCTATCAGTTTATTGCAGATTTGTATCGGTTCTATAACCGCCGCATTTTCATAAAAATAACCCTCAATATCTCTGAAGTTTTTTGAGATACTATGGAGTTTTTCGCTCTCAAAATAGTCATATTTTATACTGTTTTGTGAGAGTTTGTCTTCATCAAAATTACTGTTTGCAACTCTGAGGACACCTCTTTTATCTACCGCTTGCGGGAGCAGTTTTTCATAAATAGGCAAAGAGAAATTAAGAGCGTCGTTGACAAGAGAGTTGTATGGATTTTTCTGCCCAGGAAGAGGTGACAAGAAAGCTCCGGCGGCTCCGCTTGCACCTCCGGCAATGCCTTCTCTGTCAATAATGGCTACGCTTTTGCCCTCTTTGTTTAAAAAGTAAGCTGCTGAACAGCCGGCACTTCCGGCTCCGATAATTAAAAAGTCATATGTTTTCATTTTCGTATTATAGAAAAATATGACTTAATGTCAGGTGTTAAGCAATTGTTACAATAGTGATGTTATAATCGCCATAATATAATAAACAGGATGTTGAATGTACGGACTTTTTGAAGACGAAGATGATATATTTATGGGATCTCCTAAGAGCAAATTGATGGATGTTATTTTTAATGCCAATAATGATGTTGTGAGGCACGAGTTGCAAAAATTTATTGACAGAACTGCGGCAATCGAGCTTATGATGGCAGATAAATTTAGCCAAGATATGGATAAAGAGATTCAAAGCTATATGCACACAAACGGCGATGAAGTTGAGAATCATTCGAAAAGCTTATATATCGAGTTAATGGGTGCGATTTTATCACAAAGTGAATAATTGAGAAGTTTTTTACGCCTAACTGCTATTTTCACACTTGGTTTTAGTTTCATATTTGCCAGTGATTATAGAGAAATCGAAGAAATTGTGCTAAAAAAAGATGAGCAAAAGAAAATTCTTGTAAAATACGCTGATAAAGAAAAACTTTTTAATTTCAGATGGACTCTTTATAAGAACGGCGGACTTGTTCTCTTTAGGTCATACGATAGAATTGTTGCTCAACATCTACTCTATTTGAGACATGAAAATCAGAGTTTTAGAGTTGAGCTTATGCCAAAAGGCGCCAATTATAATAACTCGGCTTATTTGCTTGTTAAATTCAAAGAGTTTAAACAAGATAGCAAAGAGGCGGTGTTTGATATTTTTCTCTTTGATAGCAAAGGTCAAGTGTTGTTAGAAGATTTTAAAAAATAGATAAAGTGAGCACATGCAAAGAGTAGAGAGCGAAATAGCAAGAGTAATAAAAGAGATAAACTACGATGAAGTAAGCCGTCTTTTTGGGACACTTTCTGGCGGAAAAAGGCTTCGCGCAAAGTTGATTTTAAAGATTGCGCCTGCTAACGAAAATGCGCCTATGCTCGCTGCAATAGTAGAACTTATACATGCGGCAAGCCTGCTTCACGACGATGTGATAGATGAAGCGACTCTAAGACGCGGAGTTGCCTCGGTGAATGCAACGGACGGCAGCAAAACAGCAGTGATGCTTGGCGATATTCTCTACTCAAAAGCCTTTACTGAACTTGTCGCGTTTGAGAAAGATGTGGCAAAAATAGTTGCATCTTCAGTAACCGCTCTTAGCAAGGGCGAGATGATGGATGTGAAGATGGCAGGCGAGTTTAACACGGACGAAGAGAAGTATCTTGACATGCTGTATCTAAAAACCGCAACTTTAATTGAGGCTGCCGCTGAAGCCTCAGCTATTTTGGCTGGAAAAGATGCCCCGTCTCATGCGCTATATGGAAGAAATCTCGGGCTATCTTTTCAAATAATAGACGATATTTTGGATATCACGAGCAATGCAGCGACGCTCGGAAAACCAGCGATGAACGATTTTGTAGAGGGAAAATGTACGCTGCCCTATATCTATCTTTACAGAGCTTTGGATGATAGCGACAAGCAGAGGCTGCTTCTGCTTCATGCAAAAGTTTTGAGCGAAGAAGAGAGTTTCTGGATTAGAGAAAAGATGAAAGAGCACAAAACAATCGAGAAATCTTTTGAATTGGCAAGCAGACTCTCAAATGAGGCTATGAGCGCGGTGAGGGAAGATACGGAGCTCGTAGGTATTTTACAAACTATGATAAAAAGAAGTTACTAATGCACTATTTAAACATAAGTTTTTCACATAAAAATTCGACTATGGAAGTCAGAGAAAAGCTCTCTTACAAGGATGATGACTCAAAAAGAGGGTGTCTTACAAAGTTAAATTCTAGTCCTACAATCAATGAGTCGATTCTGATATCTACATGTAACCGTATGGAAGTCTTTTGCAGCTGTAGCGATGTGGCTGCTGCAACACAGCATATTTTTGATATGCTGACCGCAAGGTCTGGAATCTCGATAGACGAGTTAGAGGGAAGAGCAAATATATACGACGACAGCAGTGCTATTCACCATATTTTTTCCGTTGCCTCATCGCTTGATTCGATGGTAGTAGGCGAGACACAGATTGCAGGACAGCTGAAAGACGCTTTTAGATTTTCGTACGACAAAGGCTATTGCGGTCAAAAATTGGCTCGCGCTATGCATCATGCTTTTAAGTGTGCTGCAAAAGTCAGAAATGCTACGGATATATCTTCAAAACCCGTCTCAATAGCAAGCGTAGCAGTTTCAAAACTTAAATCTGTTCTTGATAGTGTTGAAGGCAAAAAAGCTTTGGTTATCGGCGTTGGAGAGATGTCTGAGATAACTGTAAAACATCTTCTTTCAAGCGCTGCAGACGTCTATATAATGAACAGAACAAAAGCCAAAGCCCAAAAGCTGGCGCAGGAGTGCGGCGCTAAGGTTTTAGATATGAGTGAGCTTCCAGAAGCGGTAAACGAATTTGAGATTCTCTTTACTGCGACGTCGGCTTCTGAGCCTATAATTACCGACGAGATTATCAAAACTTGCGATTTTGACAGATACTGGTTTGATATGGCAATGCCTCGCGACATAAGCTATCACAAGGGTGAGCGAATAAGCCTCTATGTTATTGATGATTTAAAAAATATAGTAGATGAAAATATCAGTATGCGTGAAGACGGTGCAAGAAAAGCTCACGGTATTGTAGGGCGAAGCACGGTAGAGTTCTTCGAGTGGCTAAATACGCTAAATATCGAGCCTATAATTAAAGAGATATATGAAAAAGCTTTTGATGCGGCAACCATTGAGTGCAGCAGAGTTATTAAAAAGGGCTATGTTCCAAAAGAGTATGAGGCTCAAATCCGCAAGATGAGCGAGCAGGTTATGAAGAGATTCCTGCATAAAATGACATCAAAAATGCGCAGCGTATCGGAGGAATCAAAAGCGGATATGGTGACAAGCGCTTTACAGTTTTTAATACAAAAAGACAAGAGTGACATGCCTGACAAGTATAGGTGTGAGCATGCCTTAAACATTATAGAAGGAAGATAATTGAGAAGAAGCAGATCGTTTATACCTACAGCAAAAGAGGCGCCATCTGATGCAACTTTGCCGTCGCATAAATTTTTAATAAGGGGCGGTTTTATCAATCAACATGGTGCCGGACTTTACAATTTTATGCCACTTGGAAAGATAGTGCTTGAAAAAATCAGAGCTATCGTAAAAGAGGAGCTTGACAATGCCGGCTGCTTGGAAGTTCAGCTTAGTTTTGTAACTCCTATCGGTTTATGGGAGAGAAGCGGTCGCTGTGAAACAATGGGAAAAGAGATGCTTCGCATAAAAGACAGACACGAAAACGAGTTTGTGCTTAGTCCCACAAATGAAGAGGCTATGGTTGAGCTGGTAAAAAACAGAGTAACTAGCTATAAAGATTTGCCTCTAAACTTGTACCAGATTAATACCAAGTTCCGTGATGAAGCAAGACCAAGATACGGGCTTATGCGCGGAAGAGAATTTTTAATGAAAGACGGTTACTCTTTTCACTCATCACAAGAAGATATGATAAGAGAATTTGACTTGATGCAAGTGACATATAAAAAGATTTTCACAAGACTAGGGCTTGACTTTAGAGTAGTTGCGGCGGATAGCGGAGCAATAGGCGGAGAAGGAAGCAAGGAGTTTCACGTATTGGCAAACAGCGGTGAAGATACTCTTGTCGTATGTGAGGCATGCGATTACGGCGCAAATATCGAGACTATATTTGAGAGCGAAGAGGAGATTGATACGCTTAGAGCAAAATCTTATGATGAACTTCAAGAGCTAAGTATTGAAAAACGCTGCTCATGTGGAGCCGAGTTACATTTTAAAAAAGGGATTGAAGTAGGACATATTTTTCAATTGGGCACAAAATATTCCGCTGCGCTAGAAGCACATTTCAGCGATGAAAACGGCAGAACTAAACCTTTTGAGATGGCAACATTCGGCATAGGTGTGAGCAGGCTTGTAGCAGCTGTTATTGAGCAAAATCATGATGAAAACGGTTGTATCTGGACAAAAGCGACTGCGCCTTATTTGGTAAATATTATGATTTCAAATATTAAAGACGCCGCTCAGGTCAGCCTTGGTGAAGAGCTATATGCAAAACTCAAAGATTCAAATGTAGATGTTATGCTTGATGACTCCAAAGAGAGATTTGGATTTAAGATGAAAGATGCGGAGCTTATCGGTTTCCCGTACACGATTGTCATAGGTAAAGAGCTTGAAAGCGGACTGGTGCAGATATTTAACAGAAGAGCAAAAGAGAGTCTCTCCGTTAAAGCTGATGAGATTTACTCAAAAATAATGGAACTTTTGTAATATGATTTATTTTCTTATATATCTCTTTTTTGAGGTTCTTATTTCCGTCAATATATCATCGGCAATCGGGGGGCTAGCAACTTTTTTTGAGATAATTTTAAGCGCTTTTTTTGGAATAGCGATACTTGTTAATTTCAAATCAACACTTAGGGAAAATTTTACGGCGGTCTCTTACAGCTGCATAGATTTAAAACAGTTCCAGAGTCTAAACCTCTTTACGATTTTTGGAGCGATACTGCTTATTGCTCCTGGATTTTTAACCGATATAATAGGTGTTTTGTTACAATTTAGCGTATTTACCACTATGCTTGTTAATCGTTATAATGTAAAATCAAACAGATGTAAAGAAGATTACGAAAACAACAATAGAGAAAAGGATATTAATGTCATCGATGTTGAAATTATTAGCGACAACACTCACGCTAAGTAGCCTCTTGTGGGCAGATTCTTCAACTCTAGAGGTTGAGAAGTTTTTAAAAGACACCTATAGCGCCAACCCGAATATAAAATCGATAAACGTTAAGGTTACAAACGTAACAGAAGTTAAGGGATTTGAGGATTGGAGTGCATATTATGTCGAGCTTGATGCGATGCTTAAAAAAGAGAAGCGCCAAGTTGTTCAGAAGATGGTCTGGTTTTCAGACGGTAAGATTATCTCAAAAGAGCTTTTTGATTTGCAGAGCGGTCAAAATTTGAACGAGTTTGTCTCAGTGCCTTTTAAAGATGAGTTTTATAAAAAAGAGAATCTAATCTACGGAAATGCAAACGCAAAATATAAAGTTGCTATTTTTTCAGACCCGCTCTGCCCGTTTTGCAGAACCTTTGTCCCAGAGGCGATAGAGTACATGAAAAAAGAGCCAAACAAGTTTGCAATCTACTATTTTCACTTTCCGCTAGATTCGCTACATCCTGCTGCCGTAGAGCTGGTTAAGGCCGCTATAGCGCTTGAGTTAAAGGGTAGAAAAGATGTTCTTCTTGACCTTTACAAGGTAAAAGTGGATCCTAAAGAGAAGTCGAACGAGAAGATATTGGCAGAGTTTAACAAAGTTATGAAATCAGATATCAAGATGTTTGAACTTATGTCAAAAGAGGTTGTAGCACACTTAAAAAGTGACTTGGCTATAGCGGATGCGCTCATGGTTAACGGAACTCCTACAATTTTCTTTGACGGGCATATAGATAAAACAAAAAATAAGTATAAAGAGGCAAAATAGATGAAAAAATTGGTAATAGCAACAAGGGGGTCGCAGCTTGCACTTTGGCAGTCAAACCATATTAAAGCAGTTCTTGAAGAACAAAATCCAGGTCTTGAGGTTGAGCTTAACATTATCATAACAACTGGAGACAGGATTCAAGATAAGGCTCTCTCAAAAATCGGCGGTAAAGGCCTATTTTTAAAAGAGCTTGAAGAGGCAATGTTAAAGGGCGAGGCGCAGATAGCCGTCCACTCGCTCAAAGACGTTCCGACTGTTATGCCAGAGGGTCTGCTGTTAGCTGCAATTACCGAGAGAGAAGATTGCAGAGATGCGCTTTTATCTGAAAAATATGCAAACATAGATACTCTTCCAAAGGGTGCGGTAGTAGGAACTTCATCGCTTCGCCGCCGTATGCAGATAGAAAAGATACGTCCTGATTTGATTATAAAAGATTTAAGAGGAAATGTTGATACAAGGATAAGAAAACTCAAAAATGGCGAGTTTGATGCGATTATATTAGCAGCAGCGGGCATCAACAGACTCTCTCTCTTGGATGCGGTAAAACATGTATATCCGATATCTCTTGATGAGATGGTTCCATCTATGGGACAGGGTGCGCTTGGCATAGAGGCTGTAAATGATGCAGAAGTTTTAAAAATAGTAGCATGTCTTGAGGATGAATACAGCAGAATAGAGACTACAATCGAGAGATGTTTTGTTGATGAATTGGAGGGCGGATGTCAGGTTCCAATAGGTGTGAATGCATCTGTTTTAGAAGATGGAAATATAAGTATTAGAGCAATTTTAGGGCTTCCTGATGGAACAGAGATTCTAAGTGACTCTAAACTAACATCCAAAAGAGATTATCAAAATATCGGCAGAGAGATGGCTGCTGAATTTATTTCAAAAGGTGCCAAAGAGTTGCTATTACGCGCTGAAGCGATGATGGAAAATAAATAAATATGAAAAGAACCATCGCGTTACTAAAAAATAATAATGAACTAAGAGTAGTTGAAGAAGAAGTTGATATATATTTGGAGATTCCTCATTTAGCTTACGCAGAAGTAAAGAAAAAAGATGGCGGCAAGGCGATACTTTTTACAAACGTTGTAGACAAAAAAAACGGCATAAAGTTTCAAGAGGGCGTGTTGATGAACGTTTTTGGTTCATATAAGCGCTGCGAGCTTATCTTTGGCAGAACAATAGAGTCTATTGCAGAGGAGATAACAAAGCTGCTGCATATGAAACCTCCTGAGAAATTTTTTGACAAAATCTCAATGGCAGGAGAACTTTTTTCACTTAAAAATATTTTCCCAAAACGTACAACGGCTAAGGCCGCATGTCAGCAGTTAAAATATTTGGATGAGAGTATTGACCTTTATAAGCTCCCTATTCTCACTACTTGGGAGCAAGACGGCGGTCCGTTTATAACTATGGGGCAGGTCTATACACAGAGTCTTGATGGCGAGATGATAAATCTTGGAATGTACAGACTTCAGGTTTATGATAAAAATCATTTGGGTATGCACTGGCAGATTCACAAAGACTCTTCACACTTTTTTGACCAGTATCAAAAAGCAGGCAAAAAGATGCCGGTCAGCATTGCTATCGGCGGAGATCCGCTTTACACTTGGTGTGCGACTGCTCCTCTTCCATACGGCGTAAACGAGCTTTTGATGTATGGACTTATAAAAAAAGAGGGCGCAAAACTTGTAAAGTCGCTTACCACTCCGCTCTATATACCGCATGATGTTGATTACGTTATTGAGGGGTGGGTAGATACTAACGATATGAAAATTGAGGGACCGTTTGGCGACCATACCGGTTACTATACCCTTGAAGAGCCATATCCGGTTATGCAGGTGAGTGCGATTACGATGAAAAAAGAGCGCACATATTTAGCAACAGTTGTCGGCAAGCCGCCTCTTGAGGATAAATATATGGGCTGGGCAACAGGAAAGATATTTTTCCCGCTTTTAAAAACAACCGCTCCTGATCTGCTTGATTACCATATGCCTGAGAATGCAGGTTTTCACAATCTTATTCTTGCAAAGATGCAGCCTCACTATAAAGGACATGCAAAACAGTTTATGCACGCTTTTTGGGGTGCAGGACAGATGAGTTTTGTAAAACATGCAATATTTCTGGATGAAAAAGCTCCTAAACTTGAAAGCTACGAAGCTGTAACTGCTTATGTACTAGATAGGTTTACGCCAAAGTCTCTCTTTATTACCGAAGGGATTTTGGATGCGCTTGACCACTCATCTCCGGAGACTCTAGTTGGTGGAAAACTTGGGATTGATGCAACCGCTGCGTATAAGCTAGATGCTCCTCAGCTACTAGGTGATGAAGAACTTTTGGCAAGAGTAAAAGAGGTTATGCCTGATGCGCTCAATCTTCATCAATACATGAGAAGAACAAAAAATCCTATAACCGTGATATCTGTAAATAAAACAAAAAATGCAAAGCAATATTTTGACGCTCTTGTAGAACTTAGCATGCATATCAGGATCGTAGTTTTTGTTGATGCGCAAAAAAATGATATCTTTAATTCCTACATGTTGATTTGGAGAGTCACGAACAACATAGATGCTCAGAGAGATATTTTTATCTCAGGTTTAATGGTCGGAGTTGATGGGACAAACAAAAACATGCTTGATGGATTCGAGAGAAGATGGCCCGATGATGTTGATTGTACTCAAAGCGTTATAGACTCTTTAAAGAGCAAAGGCATCTGGGATTTGAACGAAAAAGTGCATGAAAAGTTTCAGTTGTGATAATTTAGTATCTTTGTTGCTGGCTATAGGGTTAATATAATAAATGGTAATACAGCATAATCCATTATTATAAGGGACTTGGTGCATGAATAAGGTTTTTATCTCTGTTTAGCCATATTTGTTCTTACCTCATTTTACGCAAATGCGGCGGTCTATAAGGGTAAAAAAGAGTTTGTGATAAAATGTGTTAAGTGTCATAAAGCAGGATAGGAATTCGACTCTCTTAAAATAAGATAGATTTTTTCTATCTTAATTACCCTCTTCATTTTGTAAAATCGTTTAATTTGGCTAAAATACGAAACTTTTTTAACTACTTCAAGGAAATTATTATGAACAAAATGTGGTCAGGTCGTTTTTCTGCGAGTGCATCAACTCTTCTAGATCAATTTAATGCTTCTATTATGTTTGACAGAAAACTCTATCGCGAAGATATCGAGGGCTCTCTCTCACATGCTGGGATGCTTGCAAAACAGGGGATTTTAACTGCTGAGGAACTATCTCAAATAACAAAAGGGCTCTCCCAGATAAAAGAGGAGATAGAGTCAGGGGTATTTGAGTGGAAAATATCGGATGAAGACCTCCATATGGGCATTGAGAAGCGCTTGACTGCAATTATCGGCGATGCCGGTAAAAAACTCCATACTGCAAGAAGCAGAAACGACCAGATTGCAGTAGATTTTCGCCGCTACGTATTGCGTAAAAATTTGGAAATAGTGGGTGCCGTAAAGCTTTTGATGCAGGAGATACTCGTTGTTGCACAAAAGCACACCCAGACGCTTCTACCAGGAATGACGCATCTTCAACATGCGCAACCTATAAACTTCGCTTTCCATTTAGGCGCCTATCTGTCAATGTTTAAAAGAGATATTGAGAGATTTGAGAGCTCACATGCTAGAAACAACGTCTCTCCGCTTGGCTGTGCGGCACTTGCTGGAACTCCACATAAAATAGACAGAGATATGACGGCGGAGCTTTTAGGATTTAGCAGTGTAAGCGTTAACTGCCTTGATACGGTAAGTGACAGAGATTTTGCGTTGGAGATTTTGTTTAACATATCTACGATGATGATGCATATTTCACGCCTTAGTGAAGAGCTTGTTATGTGGTCTAGCTATGAGTTTAGATTTATCGAACTTAGCGATGAGTACTCTACTGGTTCTTCAATTATGCCACAAAAGAAAAATCCTGACGTACCGGAACTTCTTCGCGGAAAGACCGGGCGTGTTTACGGCTCTCTGATGGGTCTTCTTACCGTTATGAAAGCTCTTCCGCTTGCCTATAACAAAGATACGCAGGAAGATAAAGAGGGCGTCTTTGATGCGGTTGAGACTGCTGAAATTTCACTGGAAATACTAAAAGAGGCTATTAAGACTATGCAGGTTAAGGCTCATAATATGAGCAGTGCTTGTAAAATGGGGCATCTTAGTGCTACTGATTTGGCTGACTATCTTGTTCAAAAGTGTGATATTCCTTTCAGGGAGGCTCACTTTATTACGGGAAAAGCTGTGGCAAAAAGCGAAGAGCTAAAAATTGATTTGAGCGATATCGAGTTGAAATATCTTCAAGAGATAGATAGCAGAATAGGTCAAGACGTTCTGAAATTTCTATCAATCGAGAATTCTATGAATGCCAGAACTTCTGCAGGCGGAACATCTACACAAAGAACAGAAGAGCAGTTGGCTTATTTTAAAAACTTCTTGGAGAAATAATTATGAGAGTAGTTGTATCACATTTAGATGGAATGAAGTTTGAAGCAAAAACAGATAAGAGCAGTTTTATAATCGACGCTCCGCAGATATCTCCGCTGGAGTATTTTTTATCTGGGATTATCTCATGTAGCGCTACAGATATGGTGTTGCTTCCCAAAAATCAGGGCAAAACAGTTTCAAATTTAGTAATCAGCGGCGATGCTATAAGAAACGAGGATTTCCCGAAAAAGTTTAACACTCTTCATCTGGATTACGGTTTTAATTCGGATGGTGATGACATAGTCGCAGCAAGGTGGGTCATGGCTTCGCTAGAGACATACTGCTCAACGATTAACACCATAAGAGACAGTGTTGCAATAACGTACTCTATAACTCATAACGGCAATAAAATTAGAGAGAATGAAAAGATGATTTCAGGCGGCGGAAGCATTCTGGACATGGGCAAGATAGAGAGCTGTCTATCATAGTAAGCCGTACACTTTACGGTAAGAGTTAACTCTTTGCGTTACTTTTTTAAGATAGGTTTTTGGTTCGTCATATTTTAAATCTTTAAGAAGTTTGTTGTAAACCTGCTCTGGCGTCAAGTTATTAATTACGAGCGCCGCATTTTTAGTATTGTTAGTTCTGACAAAAGCCCACGCAACATTTCCAGCTCCAGTATTATAAGCTGCTATCGTACAGTATAGGCGGCTGAGAGGGTCTTCTATTTGGTTTAGATATCTGTAGTAGAGTATATGCAGATAAGCACTCCCCATCGTTATATTGTTTTTGCTGTCGTAGAGATAGCTTCCTGAGACGAGTTTTTTCTCTTTGTACAAGAAGTGATAAGTGTCGATGCCCGCAGTTTTAGGAACTATCTGCATTAGGCCATAAGCAGGCACATGTGACCTTGCTCTTGGGTTGAAACTGCTCTCCGAGTGCATAATGGCAAAGACAAGCGAGAGAGGAATATTTTGCTTTTGAGATTGTGTTTTTACCTCTTCGTAATATATTTTAGACCTCTTAATCATTGTATCGCTCGGCAATGAGATATTAAGCGTATATATTTTTGTATTTTTGAGTTTGCTTGAGTCTGTTGTTTGGATATTTTTATCTTGTGTATTTTTATCTATGTAGGTTATCAGTTTCTCTTTTGTCGGCTCTTTTTCAAAAATTACGCTAGAGAGAATCGGCTCCGATTTTATCTCGCTCTCAACAACTCCTGAGGGTTTTTTTACCTCTGATAGTTTTTGCTCTAAAGGGTCGCTTTCATGGGCTTTTTTGGTGTCTGCGGTAATTGCATGCAAGAGTGCGTCTTGAAGCTTTTTTTTCGCCTCTTCTTTTGAAGATGCTATTGTCTGAAGAACTATTTTCTCCTCTTCAAAATCTACGTTAGTTCTGGTTTTTTTGTCTTTAGTGTATGCAACCCATCTTTTTTGAGTTGACATCAGAGGCTCTTCCCAGTAAATGGCAATCTCTTTTTTATAGTCGTCATAGGCTTTTTGCAGATTTGTTTGATAACTCTCAAACTCCTCCTCAACGCTTTGCTTGTAGTCCCCAAAAGCATTATTTGCATCTTCAAAACTTTGCATCTGAGCATTTTTAAATTCAGACGCGCTTTGGGCATATAGCATTGAAGAGATAAGAAGTGAGATGAAAAATTTATTACTCATATTTTCTGCCTATAGCCACAAGATGGCTTTTTTAAAACTTTCCTTTTGGGTCTGCATCGCTTAGGTGCGACCATGCGAGTTTAGCACCTCCGACTATGTGAAAGTGGAGATGTTTTACCTCCTGAGCACCATCTTCGCCAACATTTGTAATAACTCTGTAACCGCTTTTTTCAATCTTTAGCTCTTTTGTAACATCATGTATAAAACCGGTCATATTTTTCATAGTTTGCCCCGTAACCTCATTGAAGCTATCTATATGTAATTTCGGGATAACCAATATGTGAACGGGAGCTTTTGGATTAATGTCGTGAAACGCCAGAAACTCTTTGTTTTCCAATATAACATTTGACGGTATCTCTTTGTTCACGATTTTACAAAATATACACATTTGACCCTCTTTTTTTATTTATTGTAACATATAAATTGACAAATGAAGCTATATGTAAATTATTTTTGACTATAATCGTTCTAAAATTTAAGAGGGTAATTCCCTCAAATACGGGTGAGTCTATTGAAAGAGTGGTACGACGCAATAAAAGAAGCACAGAGTGTTGATAGAATCGAAGAGATTCGCATATCTGTATTCGGCAAAAAGGGTGTTTTGGCAGCAGAATTTGCTAGAATGAAAGAAGCACCGGATGAGGAAAAATCAAAAATTGCACAAGAGTTAAACGTTCATAAAAATGGACTTATGAACGAGCTGACTGCTAAAAAGATAGTTCTTCAGACACAAGAGCTTATCAAAAATATGAAAGCGGAGGCAATCGATGTCTCTATGTTTGGACAAAAGCCCCAAGCAGGCGCGCTTCATCCAGTTATGGAGACTATGGATAGGATTGTGGAGTATTTTTCGTCAATGAATTTTGCCGTAAAAACCGGAACTATGGTTGAAGATGATTTTAACAACTTTGAGGCGCTTAATCTGCCTAAACACCACCCAGCACGCGATATGCAAGATACTTTTTATTTCAAAGACGAGATGCTGCTTCGTACACACACTTCGCCTGTTCAGATAAGAACGATGATGAGCACAAAACCGCCAATTCGCATGATAGCTCCGGGAGCAGTTTTTAGGAGAGATTACGATATTACACACACCCCTATGTTTCATCAGGTCGAGGGGCTTTTGGTTGATGAAGATGGCAAAGTATCTTTTGCAAACTTGAAGTTTATACTAGAGGATTTTTTAAAGTACATGTTTGGTGATGTCGAAGTGCGTTTTAGACCTAGTTTTTTCCCTTTCACGGAGCCCTCTGCGGAGGTAGATATCTCTTGCGTATTTTGCAAGGGCGAAGGGTGCAGAGTCTGTTCAAAAACAGGCTGGCTAGAGGTCTTGGGCTGCGGAATTGTAGATCCTAACGTTTTTGAAGCGGTTAAATATGATAACGTAAGCGGATATGCGTTTGGCCTAGGAGTCGAGAGATTTGCGATGCTTATTCATCAGATAGGAGATCTTCGCTCACTCTTTGAGGGAGATATTAAGTTGTTGGAGCAGTTTCAGTGATAGTTACTAAAAGTTGGTTAAACGAGTGGATAGATTTAAGTTCTATATCTACTGATAAATTATTAAAAAAATTAAATTCCATAGGTTTAGAGGTTGACAGCGTTGTAAACAACAAAGTTCCTGAAAAAATCGTCTTTGGAAGAGTCGTGGAGTGTGTTAAACACCCTGAAGCCGATAAGCTAAATGTCTGTCAGGTAGATATCGGAACAAGTACACGCCAGATAGTATGTGGCGCTTCAAACGTAAGAGTTGGACTTGATGTTGTTGTTGCAACCATAGGTGCCGTTATGCCAGATGGCATGGTAATTAAGCCTGTAAAGCTTCGCGGCGTAGAGTCTTATGGTATGCTCTGTTCAGCAAAAGAGATTGGTCTAGGAGATGTTTGCAGCGGAATTATAGAGCTAGACAGCAGTATAGGAAAGTATAAAATAGGAGAGGATGTATCTACAAATCCTATATTTAACGATGACATTATAGAGATAGAACTCACAGCAAACCGCGGGGATTGCCTAAGCATCAGAGGAGTTGCAAGAGATTTGAGCGCTGCTTTTGATAAGCCGCTTAGAGAGATAAACACAAAAGAGGATGAAGATAAAAGAGTCGGAATTGGGCGAATTTTAACGCTTTCTCATGAGAACAATCTCGACGTAAATATCAGATATAAAGCAATAGAGCTGAAAAATCTAAATATTCCGTTTGTTACAAAGCTGAGACTGGTGCAAATAGAGGATAAGAGAGAGTCGGATATAGAGTCCCTTATTCTATATGCTATTCACAGTACGGGCGTAATTTTAAGAGCCTACGATTTTAACTTTTTCCGTGCAAAAAACGAGACAATGGCAAGAGTTTCTCTTGGTAAAGATGAGAACGGTTTCGCATCGATTATATCAAAGAATAAAAAAGCCTCAATCGTGGGAGTGGGTCAAGATGATGCCTCAAAGGTTGTAGGCAGCGAAGGCACTATTCTGATTGAAGCTACTTATATCCCGCCTGATGTTATCTCCAAGAGGATGCAAGAGAAAAAAGTGCCTGCTTGCCCGGCATACTATAGAGCATCAAGAGGAAGCGAACCTGAATTAAATCAAGGCCTTGACTACTGTATTAGTGTTTTAGAAGCAAACTCTGCTTCTACAGTTTACGGCGGCACTATAGAGCTTGGCGAAGTAAACGAAGATAAAATTATAAGTGTCAGCAAAAAAGAGATTGATGAGATAATAGGCGCTGTTATAGATAGGGCGAAGATAACTAAGATTCTTAAAAATTTAGGTTTTGACACCACAAAATCATCAAGCGACAATTTTGTTGTCTCAGTTCCGAAATTTAGACACGATATATCAAATAAACAGGATATCGTAGAAGAGATAGTGCGCTTAGTCGGTATTGACAATATTCCATCAAAGCCCTTTATCTTTGCAGAAGAGAACAGGCTGAGTGACGACTATACAAAATACAAAAAGAGACAGACATATAGACATAAAGCAGCTTTCAGCGGCTTTTTTGAGTCCGTACACTTTGTTTTTGACGAAAAAAGAGTACTCGAGGAGCATGGATTTGCTACTGTAGATGAGAGCAAAGAGCTTTTAAATCCGATTGTAAATACTCTTGACACTTTAAGAACTACGCTTCTTAGCGGACTGCTGAGAGCTGCGTCAAATAACTCCAAAAACGGTTATTCGAGCGTAAAGCTCTTTGAGGTCGGGTCTGTATTTAACTCTCAAAGAGAAGAGTCTCTGAAAATGGCTATGCTTTTTTGCGGAGATAAAGAGGCTGAGAGTATCTCAAATTGCGGTAAGCCATCAAAGGTTGATTTTGTATTTTTTGCACAAAAAGTCTCTGACATTATCGGAGCATTTGAGCTAAGAGCGGTTGAGACTAGCCACTCTCTTTCTCACCCATTTGCGTCCGCTCAAATATTGATAGAGGGCGAAGTTGTAGGTGAGCTCTTTAGAGTTCATCCAAGCGTACAAGAGAGCTATGATTTGGACATAACTTACATGTGCGAACTGGATTTTGAAAAATTGCCATACGGTTTAAAAACTGCAAATCAGACCTCAAAATATCAGGCATCTTTTAGGGATTTGAGTATCGTTATGCCAAAAGAGATGAGTTATGAGAAGGTCAAGAGCGTAATCGATTTATCACAAACAAAGAATCTTGTAAGATTCTATCCTGTTGATAGATACAGTGACGCCTCTTTGGGTGACAATATGAGCCTCTCGATTCGTTTTGTTCTTCAGTCGTTTGATAAAACACTGGAAGAGGATGACATAACAGGTTCAATGGACGCGATTTTAACTGCACTTAAAAATGAGCTTGGTATAGAAATTAGATGAGCAGCGTTAAAGTTATAAAGGCATCGCCTTTTTCGCTTAAAATTTCCGAAATAGCACCAGATAAATCAATATCTCACCGCTGTGCTATGTTTGCTATGTTAGCAGATGGAACAAGCGAGATAACTAACTTTTTAAGAGCAGAAGATACTCTCAATTCTTTAAATATAGTAAAAAATCTTGGCGCGACAGTTGAAGATGACGGTGTAACCATCAAGATAAGTTCTGATGGGATAAAAGAGAGCAGCGAGATACTCGACTGCGGAAATTCAGGGACAGGAATGAGGCTGTTTTGCGGGCTTTTAAGCTCAGCAGAGGGTCATTTTGTGCTAACTGGAGATGAGTACCTTAGACGTCGCCCGATGAAGAGAGTAACTTCTCCGCTTCAAGGAATCGGTGCAAAACTAGACGGCAGAAACAACGGAGATTTGGCTCCGCTAAGCATTAGAGGAGCTTCTCTTAGAGCCTTTAATTACGAGAGTAAAATCGCTTCCGCACAGGTTAAGAGCGCCATGATTTTGGCAGCACTCAGGGCTGATGGCGAGTGCAGTTACAGCGAACCAGAGCTTAGCCGCGACCATACCGAGAGAATGCTAAAAGGGATGGGTGCAGAGATAGAGGCAAATGGGTTGATTACAAGAGTAAAACCTATGAAAAAACTTCTCTCTCCGCTAAAAATCAGAGTCCCCGCTGACCCATCAAGCGCGTTTTTCTTCGCAGTTGCAGCGGCAATTACTCCTGGCTCTGATGTAATTTTAGAGGGTGTTACGCTTAATCCTACGCGTATTGAAGCCTTTAAGGCATTGGAGAGAATGGGTGCTGATATAAGATACGAGACTACTGAAAACAAGTATGAGCCAATTGGAAATATACATCTGAAATATGCGCCGTTAAAAGCGATAACCGTTGAACACAATATCTCCTGGCTTATTGATGAACTTCCTGCTCTCTCGATAGCTTTTGCATGTGCAGAGGGTATGAGTGTAGTTAAGAACGCCGAAGAGCTTCGTGTAAAAGAGAGTGATAGAATCTCTACCGTAGTAAACGGTCTAAGAGCTTGCGGCATTGAAGTTGATGAAGTTCATGACGGCTACAGCGTAAGGGGCGGTAAGCTAAAAGAGGCTGTGATTGACAGCCATGGAGACCACAGAATTGCTATGAGCTTTATTATTGCGGGGCTTAAATGCGGTATGAGCGTGAATGATGTTGATTGTATAAACACGTCGTTTCCAAACTTTTTTGATATTTTGCGAAAGATTACTACTATTTGATTTGATATATTAGAAAGAATAAAAAGCTTCTAGCCGACAGGCTTAGCTTTAGTGAGGGGAATTTTAAAAGAATTCACTTCTTTTTAAAAGGAGACAAACATGAAGATAGAACTTGCCGAGAGTTACGGTTTTTGTTTTGGCGTAAAAAGGGCTATTAAAATAGCTGAAGAGAATAAAAACTCCTCGACTTACGGTCCGCTTATACATAACTCCAAAGAGATTGAACGCTTAGAGAAAGATTTCAAGGTTAGTCTGACGGATGACCACAAAAGTTTTGCTTCAGGGGAGAAGGCGGTTATACGCACGCACGGCATTCCGAAAAATGAACTTGAAGAGCTTGTTGCAAACAGGGTAAACGTTGTAGATGCGACATGTCCCTATGTTACAAAACCGCAGCAGATTTGTCAGGAGATGAGCGAGCAGGGGTACGATATCATAATTTTTGGCGATGAAGCCCATCCAGAAATCAAGGGTGTTAAAAGCTATGCGACACACGGTGCAAGAGTTGTTACATCCCCGCTAGAACTCGAAGATTTAAAACTAAAAGAGAAGATAGCGCTTGTTGCCCAAACGACCAGAAAAGTTGAAGATTATTTAGAGATTGCAAACTATCTTATTCCTCGTTATAAAGAGGTAAGAGTATTTAACACTATCTGCAATGCAACATTTGAGAATCAGGAAGCTGTGAGAAAAATCTCTAAAAAAGCTGACGTTATGATAATTATAGGCGGGAAAAACTCATCAAATACGAAACAGCTCTTCAGTATCTCTCACGACAACTGCAAAGACAGCTACCATATTGAAGATGAGAATGACTTGGATTGTTCATGGTTTAAGTCTAAAGAGTTTTGCGGAATCAGCGCAGGTGCATCTACCCCCGACTGGATTATTCAAAATGTTGTCAACGCAATACAAAAAAACTGCTAATTTCTCTCTTTTAGAGAGATTATTTTTTAATAATTTCTACAATTTTTCTAAACTCCATTCCTCCTCATAGCCTGTTTTTTACATAATTAATAAAAATATTATCAATAATTGGATATACTCACGAAATTTTTATGTAACAGAGGATAGGTAATGGCGTTCGATAACGAATCATTTGAAGAAGAAGAAAATTTTGCAGAGATGTTTGCTGCAAGCGAGAAACAGCAAGAGACAACTCGTATCGTAGAGGGTGAGATTGTTGAAATCCAAGCGGATGAAAACAGAGCATTAGTAGGAGTAGGTGATAAACTAGAAGGTATTCTTAGTCTAGATGAAATTAGCGAAAACGGTACGTTAAAGTTTAACGTTGGCGATAAAATCAAGGTAATGGTTACCGGATACTACAATGAGCGTCCTAAGATATCATACAAAAAAGTTCAAGAGCAACAAAAAACTATAGATTTTATTGATAAGCACAAAGAAGACTTTGAAGATATTATTATTGACGGTGTTATTACAAAGAAAAATCGTGGCGGCTATGTTGTAGAAGCTGACGATGTTGCATTCTTTATGCCTCGTTCACTTGCTGCGTTTAAAGATACTGATGAAGTTATTGGGCGCAAAATAAAGGCTCAGGTTGTCAAGATTGATGAGGAGCAAAACTCTATTGTTGTATCTCGCCGCAAACTTTTCAATGACGAGCGCAAAAAGAAAAAAGAGGTTATCGACAAGCTGATGGAAGATGGCAACATTATTGAGGGAACCATCAAGAAAATTACTAGTTACGGTATGTTCGTTGATGTTGGCGGAGTAGACGGTTTAGTTCACTACAACGAAATCAGCTACAAAGGTCCTGTAAACCCTTCTAAACTTTATAAAGAGGGCGACACCGTTATGGTTAAAGCTATCTCTTATGATAAAGATAAAAGACATCTTTCTCTCTCTATCAAAGCTGTTCAGTCTGACCCTTGGGCAGAAGTTGAGAGCGAATTAGACGAAGGCGATACAATTACTGTTACTGTTTCAAACATTGAAGCATACGGTGTATTTGTTGACTTAGGAAACGACATTGAAGGTTTCTTACACATATCTGAAATCTCATGGGATAAAAACGTTAAAAATCCAAATGACTACCTAAAAGTAGGTCAAGAGATTGATGTTGAAGTTATAGAGATAAACCCTAAAACTCACAAGCTTCGCGTTTCACTAAAAAGACTTCTTGCAAAACCTTTTGATGAGTTTATGAAAAACTACAAAGAGGGTGATTTAATAAAAGGAACTGTAACGTCTCTTACAGATTTCGGCGCATTTGTTCGTATAGACGGTATCGAAGGGCTGTTACATAACCAAGATATCTCATGGGACAAAAATGTTAAGTGTAAAGATATTTTAAAAGTCGGCGATGAAGTTGAAGTTAAAATAGCTAAAATCAATCCAGAAGACCAAAAAATTTCACTAAACAGAAAAGCTCTTTTAGAGAGCCCTATTGATTCTTTTGCTAAAAACCATAAGTTAAACAGCGTTGTTACAGGAATAATTCGTGATATTAAAGATTTCGGTGTTTTCGTATCTTTAGAAGACGGCGTTGATGCGCTTATTCGCGACGAAGATCTTACTCCGCTTGAAAAAGCCTCTTTAGAGATAGGTCAAAAAATTGAAGCAGCAATCGCTGTTATAGATACTAAACGTGACCGTATCCGTCTATCTGTTAAAAAACTTGACTATATTAAAAATCAAGCAATGCTTGATGAGATTAACGATGATGAAGCACACTCTTTAGGCGATTTAATTAAAGATAAATTTAAGCAAAAATAGTGCGAAAGATTCTAAAATGGCTCACTCCTCTCATAGCGTTAGGGGTAGCTGTTTTTATCATTTTTTTTCTTATTTCAATTAACTCAAATGAGACCTATATAAGACTCTCTCCGCTAGAGCACAAAAGCAGCGCAACAGTAGGAGAGGCTAAAAAAGTTTGGTTGAACCATTTTTCAAAGTCAGAAAAACTGGGATACTTCTATCCTGTCAATGAGGTTTTTATTCAAGTTGATTTGAATGAGAAAATAGTAAGCCAAACTGTATACAAACTCTCAGCACCGATATTGGACCCATATCAACTCTTCTGTTTAAAAGAGGAGTTAAAGCAACATCGATTAAAGTATTATCTAAAAAAAGATAAGAGCGGTGCTGAGCTGCTAATTTTCTCAAAGGACAGAGATAAACTAAATTCTCTAGTCGAAGTGTTAAAAAATTATCAAATTTCAGCCAATGTCGGGCTGTACAAAGAGGATACGTAATGCAAAAATATACTATAGTTGTTTGTGATCATATTCACGAAGCGGGTTTAGAGATGCTTCGCAATGATGAGAATATAAATTTTGTTATGGCTGCTGATGAAGACAAAGTAAAACTTTTAGACATTATCAAAAACGCTGATGTCGCAATAACAAGAAGTTCGACTGATGTTGATGATAAGTTTATTGCTGCAGCAAAAAATATGAAAGCTATCGTGCGAGCAGGCGTTGGTGTTGACAATGTTGATATCCAAGGGTGTTCAAAAGAGGGAATAATTGTTATGAATGTTCCTACTGCAAACACTATTGCGGCGGTTGAACTAACCATGACGCATATGCTCTCATGTATGAGAATGTTTCCATATTCACACAACCATCTAAAACATGATAGAGTGTGGAAAAGAGAGAAGTGGTACGGATATGAGATGAAGGGTAAGAAGCTCGGTGTTATCGGTTTTGGAAATATCGGAAGCCGCGTAGCAAAAAGAGCTCAGGCGTTTGAGATGGATATCGTCGCTTACGACCCATATATAAACCCTTCAAAAGTAACAGACTGCAATATGGTATACACTAAGAACTTTGAAGATATTTTAGCGTGCGATATTATTACTATCCACACGCCTAAAAATAAAGAGACTGTTAATATGATAGACAAAAAAGAGATTGCAAAGATGAAAGACGGCGTGGTTTTAATCAACTGTGCTAGAGGTGGTCTCTACAACGAAGATGCTCTTTATGAGGGGCTAACAAGCGGTAAAATTCGTTTTGCAGGAATTGACGTATTTATGAAAGAACCTGCTACAAATCATCCGCTTCTTGACCTTGACAATGTAACTGTATCTCCTCACTTGGGTGCAAATACATATGAGTCTCAGTATAACATCGGTGTTCAGGCGGCTGAAAACGCAATTGCTGCAGCTAAGGGAATCTCTTACGCACACGCTATGAATCTTCCGATTGACGAGAGCAAAATACCGCCGTTTGTAAAACCGTTCTTGGAGATGGGGCAGAAGATTGGTTTCTTAGAATCTCAGCTTAACAAATCCCAGATTATCTCCATAAAAGTAAGCGGGCAGGGAGAGATTGCAAAATATGTAGACTCTCTTGCTACATTTGTTGCAGTAGGCGCGATGAGCCAAGTAAGTGATGACACTATCAACTATGTAAATGCTGATTTTATAGCAAAAGAGAAAGGTATCAAGGTTGAGTTTGAAGCGCTTCACGACTCATCTGTTTATAAAAATCTAATCACTATAAAACTGACTACGGCTGAGGGCGGAACGACTACAATCAGCGCTACAATTTTTGATGATAACGTATTTAGAATCGTATCAATAGACGGCTTTGATATCGAGGTTGCTATTAAAGGCGACATGGTAATACTTAAAAACCAAGACGTTCCGGGTGTTATCGGAAACATCGGTTCTACTCTGGCAAAACACAATGTGAATATAGCGGACTTCTCGCTTGCTAGAAACGACAAAAAACAGGCACTCGCCGTTATTTTGGTTGACAGCATTATAAGTGATGTAACGCTAAGCGAACTGCTAAAAATTGACGCTTGTTTAAGCGTTCAGTACGCTAGATTATAGACTAAACTAACAATATGAGCAAAGCCCATATTGTTAGGTAGGGAGAAACCCCTAAGGCTACACACATCATTAGGATGTGTGAGAAATAAGCTTCCCTTTAATTTTTTTTAGAAAACTTCTACTCATCATCCAAATTAAAATGTCTATTTAAATCAGCTTTATAGAGCAGTATCGGAACGATAATCAAGGATGCGATAACCGCTGCAATTGTTCCAAATATAAGAGCAACTCCAAGACCGCCAAATACTGCGTCACCGGCTAAAAGAGTCGAAGCAAGTATAATGGCTGCGGCGGTGAGAAAAATAGGTTTTGCGCGCGTTGCCGTAGCGTATGCAATCGCTTCAGCTTTTGGCATCTTCTCGTCTCTCATCAAAGAGGCTGTAAAGTCAATCAATAAAAGAGAGTTTCTTGAACTTATCCCGATAAGCGCTATAAAACCTATGAGCGACGTAGCAGTTAAAAAGAATGTATCCGAGGTGAAGAGATCCATTATGTAGTGTCCTACAATTACGCCGATAATTGATAAAAATGAGCCTAGAAGTATGATGCCGCTAAGTGTGTAGCTTTTATAATAGATAACCATCAGTAAAAATATAAGCACAAGTGCTGCGATAAAAGCAGCTCCCAGCTCGACAAAAGTATCAAGAGTTACCTCCATCTCACCGTCCCAAATCAGCTCATAAACTTGTCTGCTCTCTTTATCAGTTAGCTTAAGATTAAAGAGACCTGTTTTTTCTATCTCATATCTGTCGTCAAATGTCTTCAATATCGTATCTCTTGCTTCCATAAGAGGGTAAACCTGAGAGACCATATCCGTCTCCGCCATTACGTTTGTCATCTTGTGGAGATTTTTGCTCATAATCATAGGGTTTGATTTTTTTGGCACGATAGAGACCAGCTCCGTAATAGGCGTCATCATGCCCATCTCATTCATCAGTTTTAGAGATGATAGTTTTGCATTAATGGCATTTATATCTTTTGATGAGAATTTTTTGGACTCAAGGCCCAAAGAGAGGTAGATTGGTATCTGGTCGTTTGCCACATCAGAGTTTTTGACAGCTATCTGCATCCCCTCAAATGCAAGGTATAAAATGTCGTTTAGCTGTTTTATATTTACACCCGAGAGTGATGCTTTTGTGCTGTCAACTTCAACCTCAAACGTGTCATAAATATCATCTTGCATAATCTCTACGTCAACAAGCCCAGCCGTGTTTTTAAAGACATCAGCTACTCTAAGGGAGAGCTCTCTGATGCCATCACTCTCTTGACCATAAACTTCCGCCACAATTGCAGCTAAAACAGGAGGACCGGCAGGAGGCTCTACGAATGTGATGGTTGTGTTGCTATGGAGCTGCGTACACTCATTTTGGATAAGCGGTCTTACTCTTTGAACCATAAAGTACGATGGCTCGTCACGGTGGTGTTTTTTTGTAAGATTTACGACTATTTCCGCCACATTTTCGCTGTTTTTAAAGTGAGAACCCTTGATTAGTCCTGCAAAATCAAGCGGAGCTCCCATGCCCAAAAATATCTCAAAATCGGTTATCTCTTTCTCTTTTTTAAGATGACCGGATATGCACTCAGCTACTCTGGTAGTCTGCTCTATTGAGCTTCCCTCTGAGAGAGTTGCATAGATAGTGAATGTGTCGTTATTTTTCCCAGGAAGCATCTTTGCCAAAACCATCTTGCTCGGCGCAATCATAAGCACGGAGAGTATAAATGCCGCTAGCGTCGCTGCTAAGATTAGGTTTCTTTTTTTTGGGTTTTGGATACCCTCAAAAACCGTATCTTGAAATTTTTTAAACATCAGTGCTTCTCCTCAGCGTGAAAATCAGGTTTTTTTAACATTCTAGCCGCCAAATATGGTGTAAAAATATATGCTACAAAAAGTGAAGCGACAAGAGCAACGGGAACATTTGCGGGAATCGGTTTCATAAACTGTCCCATCATCTGCCCGACAAACGCCATTGGAATCATCGTCATAATAATCGCCAGAGTCGCTATATTTGTCGGCGGTCCTATCTCATCCGTCGCCTCTATCATTATGTCGTCAACACTTTTGTTTGCCGAGGATTTTGAGTGGTAGTGTCTGTGAATATTTTCAATAACGATAATAGCCGCATCAACCAAAAGCCCAAGTGAAAGAAGGAATGCAAAAAGGGTTATTCTGTTGATGGTCTGTCCTGTCAGATAAGCCACAAAAATGGTAATTGCCAAAATCGCGGGAACTGTAAAGGTTACTATAAGAGACTCTCTCCAGCCAAGCACGAGAACTAGCAAAATCGCTATGATTACAATGGACAAAAGAAGGTGAAAGACAAGCTCGTTTACAGCTTCATTTGCTCTCTCTCCGTCGTTTCTTGTTATAACGTAGCCGATGTCGTTATTCTGTAAAAACTCTCTATAACTCTCTAGCTCGCTCTTAACTGCATCCGCGATAACTACTGCATTTGTGCCTTGAAGTTTTGAGACGCTGAGCGTTACTTGGTTTTGCAGCGGCGAAAACTCTCCGTTATTATCTTTTTGGCTTATGCTTGCCGATTTGAAATTTTGTATGTCGTAAGAGCTTGTAACTTTTGCGATTTGTCTTAGATAAATCGCAGAGCCCATATATTTTGCGATAATGATATTGCCTATATCATCTTCGCTCTCGATGGCATTTTTAACCCCGAGCATTATTATCTCATTCTCTTTGGTTCTGTTTTTTACAGCAGGAACGCTGTATGAGAGCGATTGAACCCCTTGGACAATCTGCCCCATTGAGATGTTGTATCCTGAGAGTTTGTTCAGGTCTACTTCGATGTTAAACTGTCTTCTGTTTCCGCCTTTTAACTCAGTCACGGCGACGTTTTTTAGCCCGTTAATGTGGTGCTGAATATCTTTTACCCTCTCATAAAGCTCTGTTTTGCTCATGTTTTCGTTTTTTGAGTAAAAAGCTACGGATACAACTGGGATATCTACGTCGATATCAAGCGGTTTGATTATCGGATTCATCGCACCACGAGGAAACATGTCAGAGTTTTGCATGATTTTGTCATAAATCTTTAGGTTTGAGTTCTCTTTTGCCTCTCCTATAAAAAACGCTGCGTTTACGATGCCGACACTGTCCATAGCCATGCTTGAGATGTTCTCAACGCCTTTGACCTCTTTTAGTTTTCTCTCTAAGGGTTTGACAATAACTCTTTGAATCTCGGCGGCGCTTGCTCCGGGAAGTGCGACAATTACGGTTGAGCCGCTTACTACCATCTGAGGGTTCTCTTCGCGCGGCATAACATTTAGTGCGAGATATCCGATGGAGAGCAAAAATATGCCAAGAACAACGGTTAGCGGATTGCGCAAAAATCCTGCCGCGAGTTTTCCTGCAATATCTGTGGGTTCATAACTGCTCATATTTTAACCTTTAATCGATTACAACGGTTGCGTACATACCGGGATAAATAGATTTGTAGAGATTTTTAAATGATATTTTAATCTTAAATGAGTGTGTCATAGGATTTGAGCTAGGTATGATTGCGCTTACGGTGCCGATTGCTTCTATGTTTTGCGAAGGAATGTTGATTTTTACCTTTTTCCCCTCTTTGATTAGAGATAGGTTGTCTTCTGATATCTCTGCAGAAATTTTTAGGTTTGTTAGGTCCGAGAGCTCAAGTGCAGGCATCCCAGGCATTGCCATTTCGCCTACTTCTATGTTTTTTCTAACAATTACGCCGTTGTTTGGAGCGGTAATATTTAGGTAGCGGTACTGGTTTTTTACCTCTTCAAGCTGTGCCTGAGCCTGAGCGACCTGTTTTGTGGCAATAAAAATCATAGTCGCCAGATTTGCTTCGGCAAGAGCGAGATTTTCAACCTCAAATTTTGAGACCATATCTTTTTCTAATAGTCTTTTATGTCTCTCCAAATTTAACTTAACATTTGTATATTGGTTTTGATACATCTGAAGAGAGAGCTGTGCCTGAGAGATTCCAAGCTCAACTTGAATTAGTGCAGAATCTATCTCTTTTGAGTCGATGGTATAGAGCAGGTCTCCCTTTTTAACCTCGTCGCCCTCTGATACTTTTACGTTTGTAACAAATCCCATAA
>NZ_JAHYJB010000047.1 GCF_019429335.1 Sulfurimonas sp.
TACTATCATATATTTTTGCTTCTTGCACTTGGCTTTTTGCTATTTTTGCTATACAGGGAGATTAGAAAATGACCTTTTTATCTTCCTATTATCTCTGGTTTTTATTACTGCTTCTGCCGCTTTTTATCAAAAAAGATTTTAGAGAGTATAGGATAAGTGCATACGGCTACATGTTGACTTTTGTTTTTATAGTTTTATCGCTTGCCAGACCCATTATAGAGCAGGAGCCGATAAAGTCGGAGCAGATTTTAAGTGACGTTATCATCGGCGTTGACCTCTCATACTCTATGCAGGCGACGGATATTGAGCCTACAAGATTAGCATATTCAAAAGAGATGTTAAAGAAGCTCTTGGAGGCAAAGCAAAAGAGCAGGTTCGGCGTTTTGGGCTTTACGACAAACGCTATTGTGCTCTCGCCTCTGACTGAGGACAGAGAGCTTCTTTTGCATCTATTTGGCTCGCTGAATGAAAAGTTTATCATCACTCAAGGAAGCGATGTTTTCTCCGCACTAAAACTTGCAAGAAAGATGTCTGCTTCAAAAAAAGCGACCGTAGTGCTCTTTAGCGACGGGGCTGATGAGCTTGGCTACGAAGCGGAGGCGTATTTTGCCAAAGAGAACAACTTGAGAGTAAATATTTTTATGACAGCCTCGACTATGGGCGGAACTTTGAGATTGGAGAGCGGCGAGCTGCTTAAAGATGAGCTTGGAGATATTGTAGTAAGCCGCGAAAACAGCGCGATAAAAGAGATAGCTGATGCTACGGAGGGGATTTATACAAAAGATTTGGATGAACTGCTTGATGCCCTGTACTCTCAAGGCAAAGAGGATTACAAAAGCGAAGTGACCGTAATAAGAAACATGGAGCTTTTTCAGTACTTTATAGCGCTTGCTATCATTACATTTTTGGTAAGCGTGACTACTCTAAAGAGATTTGTTGTGGCGTTTTTGCTTCTTTTTGGTGTGCATCTGAGCGCAACACAGAACATGGAGTCTTTCAACAAAGCGACGCACTTTTACAAAAGCGGCGAGTATGAAAAGGCGTTGCAGAACTTTGAGATGGTAAAGTCAGCCGATATAGAGACAAAGTCGATAATCTACTATAATATTGCAAACTCGCTTGTGCGGCTGCAGCAGTTTGAAAAAGCAAGAGAGGCTTACCTGAAATCTTTAACGCTTCTCTACTCCAAAGAGGCTGATGAGAACTTGGAGTTTATAAAAGATGTCGGTGAGAAAAAAGAGATGAGCACGGCAGAGCAGCAGAGCAAAGAGAAGTCTGCACTTGTGAAAAAAGAGCAGAGTGAGAAGAGGCAAAAAGAGGGCGGCGGCTCAAATATGCAAGTAAGTGCGCAGGCAGGCGGCGGAGCGGATGATGATGGCAAAAAGAGCAAATCTCAAAACAAGATAAATTTAGAGGGCGGCAATGCAAAGCTGAGCTCAAAACAGTATGAACTTATAAATAAGAGGAGAGTAGATGAAAAAAAACCTTGGTAGGGTGATTTTAGTGCTGTCTATTTTTTTACATGTGGAAATTTTTGCCTCTACTTATACATGGAGTGCGTACGCAAATAAAACAACGGCTTACGTAAACGAGGCTGTTCATCTAAAATATATATGCAAATTTGACGACGGTGCACAGCTTGTAAGTATAGAGTTTAAGCCCGCAGGAGAGTATGAAAAGTATCTGCTGAAAAATCTAAGAGAGAGCGAGAGTATCGTGGATGGAAAAAAGATAAGCATCTACGAATTTGTTCTTTTTGCAAAAGTTGCCGGCCGGGTTGAGCTTGAATTTGAAACCGTTATGAAACAGACGACCAGAGATGCCATTGAAGAGATGGTAATAGGACGGGACAATGTAAAAAAAGAGGAGTCTGTAAAAAAGGTTTTAAAGCAGGAGCTCTTAACTCTGGAAGTAAAAGAGACAAACAACTCCCTTAGCGGAGAGTTTGATATAGAAGTTAAAAAAAATGAGCCGCGTGTAAAAGCTTATGAGCCATATCATATGCAGATACTCATAAAAGGTGCTGGAAATTTCAGCGCGGTAAAACCCATAGAGCTTAAGATAGAGGGTGTTAAGGTTTTTGCGGGAGATGTAGTTGCTAATTACAACCTTAGCAAAGATGGCGAGCGCGGAGAGTGGAGCCAGAAGTTTGCCTTTGTATCTGAGAAGGATTTTACAATTCCTGATATAAATATAGAGTATTTTAATCTTATATCCCAGAAGATAGAGAGCCTTGGCGTTGATGCCATAAATGTAAAGGTTGAGGGCGGATTTAGCAAAGAGGAGCTACTTGATGAGGCAGAACAGGAGAGCTTTAAATTTGACTACTCATATCTAAACTACATGTTGGTTTTTATAGTCGGTTTTTTGTGCGCCAAGATAAAGATAAAAAAGAGCACTGCTTCAAAAGATAAAAAAGAGATTTTTCACCAAAAGATAGATGAGGCAAAATCTCTTGATGAGCTGATGATTATTCTTGTTTTAAGCGGTGAGAAGAGGTACGAGAAGATAATCTTTGAGATAGAGAGCAAAAAACTCACCTCGCTTAAAAGTGCGAAAAAGATTAGCAAGTTAATATGATGTTAAATAATTTTTAACTAGAATTGTTTTCAAAATAGAGCAGACAAAAGGCAGACAATGAGATATTTTTTACTAATAGGCATATTTTTTCTAACATCTGTTCTTGCCGATAAAAGCGTTTTGAAAACGGTTACGATAAACCAGATGCAGTATGCGGACAAGACATTTTTGCAGGTAAAAGAGATTGCTCTGCAAGAGGCGAAGAACGCTGCCGCAAAAGAGATTTACGGCGAGGTTGTAATCTCTGAGACTGTGATGGCAAACGGCAAGATTTTAGATGACGTAGTGCGTGAACAATCAGGCGGAATTGTCCGTATAAAGGGCGAGCCTAAGTTTGGAAACGGCGAAAATTTCGGAGATATCGTAGTTAGCATAGAGGCGTATGCGACAGATGAGGATTTGAAAAACAGAGAGATGTTAAAATCTGAGATTCTGTTTGATAAGAGCGGCAACGGTGCAAGTGAGAAGATAGCGCAGGTTAGGCGCGGTTTTTACGGCACATGGAGCGGATTTGTTATGAGAAGAAGCGGCGGAAGCGGCGATATTATGATTAAGATAACAGACTCTGGAGAAGCGACGATAAACTATGACTCGCTTCACTGCGGCGGCGAGCTTATCATAGAGGAGAAGGGGGCTGACTTGGTAAAGTTTAAAGAGAGACTTACATATGGCGCCGATAAGTGCATAGATAACCGCTCTGTAAGCTTAAAAAAACTAAGCAACACACAACTGCTTTACATGCAGTTTAATGAGCACGGTGAAGAGGTTTCAAAAGGGACACTTTATAGAGAAGAGTAGGGTTGAGAGTTTTTAAATCAGGGAGCAGGATGTACAGAGCGATTTTGGTTATTTTTGTATATTTTTTTACGGGCTGTACTTCACCAAAAGAGCCAAATATTTCTCAAGCCGAGGAGTTGCCATCTTGGGTAAACAATCCTCCAGAGCTTCATGCAGTAGGCTCGAGCGGCGTAAATTTTCAGGGCATCTACACTCAGCATCTTGAAGCGATAAACAAAGCAAAAGGCGATTTGGCGCACAACATAAAATCCTACATCACATCGGAGTTTGAAATGGAGTCAAAATCAACAAAAAAGAGCTCCTCAACCAAAGTTTACGACAAGGTAAACGCATTTTCAGAGTTATTTTTAAACGAGAGTTATCAGGTTGACGCGTATATAGACTCAAAAAAGAGGCTCTACGTCCTTATGGGCAGCTCAAAAGAGAGAATAAGCAATCTCCTCGGTATCAAAGCTCAAAACAGCTCTAATATTGCATTGACAGCGCTAAAGACGGAGCCTTTTTTAAAAGAGATATTGATGCAGAGCAGATGCTATTCAAAGGATATACTCAAAGGCATAGATACTGAATCACGGCTTTATCAAAACAAGCCCGTATGGTTTTTTAGACCAAACTATAACGGTGTGGTCGGAAGTGTGGGAATAGCGGAAAAAGAGGAGGGAGTTACTTTTTTAAAGCAAAAAAGCGCAGCATTTGCTTTGGCGAAATCAGCTCTTGCAAAGAGGGTTCAGTCGCAAATAGCATCCGAGCATGAAGCACTCAAGATAACATACAACGACACTTCTGGCAAAATATTTGAGTCATCTTTAATTATCAGAAGCGAAATGAGGCTTGATGGTGTAGTCCAGAGAGATTTATGGCTTGATCCAAAGAGCTGCGAGCTCTATATCTGGGCAGTTAAAAAGTGAGTTATCCTTTGAAATTTGCTAAATCTTTCGTTGTTTTGGTACCTCTTATCTTTGGAGGCTGCTTCTCAAATCTTGCAACCTCTGTCGGCATGGATGTTGGCAAAAGAGCCGAGCAGGAGAGTATGTTTATTGAGGGTGATTACGCTCATGCCGCCGCTCTTGCCGACAAAAACAAAGAAAACCTCTCGTCGATGCTAAGGGCTGGAAACTACTATCTTTACGCAAATGATTATAAGCGCAGCATAGCTCTGCTTGACGAGTCCGAAGCGGTTATTAAAAATCAGCATGAAAAGATGGCAGCGCAGAGCGCGGCGGAGTATATGGCTCAACTGATGATAAATGATGCCGCGATTCCATACAGTGCTTCAATCTCCGAAGCTGTAATGGTAAACACATATAAAGCTATTGATTATATGGCGCTTGGGAAATTTGAAGAGGCCAGAGTAGAGTTGAACCGTGCGATTGACAGACAGCGGCGCGCAAAAGAGACCTATGCCGAGCTTATTGCAAAACAGAAGAGTGTTATAGCCCAAAAAAGGCGGGAGAAAAAAATAGAGGGTTTCGATAAGACCATGAACAACCCTCAGATAAAGGATATAGTAAGAGCAAACTACTCATCGCTTGAGCAGTTTGAAGCGTATCCTGATTTTATAAACCCATTTACGACATATCTTGCAGGGCTCTTTTTTTTAATAGAGGGAGACTATGCAAAATCATCCTCGCTTCTAAAAGAGGCGTACGGGATGATGCCGCAAAATGAGACAATAAAATCTGATTTTCTTATGGTTGAGCGTGCGCTTGATGGAGTGCCTATAAGAGAGAGATACGTGTGGGTAATCTATGAGAACGGTCTTGCTCCTATAAAAAAAGAGTATAAGATAAATATTCCGATGTATATGGCATCACAGAAAGTTCTCTATATGGGAATTGCTCTTCCGAAAATGGAACCAAGAGAGCAGGCAACGCCATACTTGGCAATATTTTCAGGTTCAAAAGAGATTGCAAAAACATCTGTTGTGGGCGATATAGAGAGGGTAATATTCAGCGAATTTAGGTACTCTTATAATGATATCTTGACTCGTGCAGTGTTTTCGATGCTCCTTAAGACATACTCGCAACATGAGGCAAGTGAGAAAAATCCATATTTCGGTCTTGCAACTGCGGCGTTTCAACTCTTAACAACACATGCGGA
>NZ_JAHYJB010000048.1 GCF_019429335.1 Sulfurimonas sp.
CAAAGATAGACTTTAATTTCGGCGGAGGAAAAGCGGGTCTTATGTACTTTATAGTCGCAATCATTATTCTTTTAGTTTTGGCAAAGCCGTTTACTATCATTGAAGAGGGTGAGCGCGGTATTTTAAGTACTAACGGTAAGTATCAGGACCAAGCACTTCTTCCGGGATTGCATTTTATATTTCCTGTTATCCAAAAAGTTTACATAGTAGATACAAAAGTACGTATCATCAACTATGCGTCAAGCATTGAGGCAGGTGGCGGAAGCGTGGCATCTGGAATAAATGCAAAACCTGCTATCACGGTTCTTGACAAGCGCGGACTTCCGGTTTCAATCGAACTTACTGTTCAATACAGGCTTAATGCTCAGTTTGCGGCTCAGACAATATCAAACTGGGGTTTCAGCTGGGAAGATAAAATCATCAATCCGGTTGTAAGAGACGTAGTTCGTAATGTCGTAGGTAAACATGATGCAGAAGTTCTTCCGCAGATGAGAAACTCAATAGCTGCTGAGATAGAGAGCGGTATAAGAGCAAGTGTTGCAGGTTTGGAGAACGCTCCTGCCGATCTACAGTCTGTTCAGCTTCGTGAAATTTTACTTCCTCCAAAAGTAAAAGAGCAGATAGAGAATGTTCAGATAGCAAAACAGCAGGTTCAACGTGCAGAGCAAGAGGTTCTTCGTGCGGAGCAAGAAGCGCTTAGACGTGCGGCAGAATCAAGAGGTATTGCAGAAAAAGCTAGAATTGAGGCTCAAGGTTTGGCAGATGCGGTTACTATTGAAGCTGATGCAAAATCAAAAGCTAACTACCTAATCTCAAAATCACTTACTAATCAACTGTTGCAGTTAGAGCAGATTCAGGTTCAGGGTAAATTTAACGATGCACTTAAAGAGAATAAAGACGCTAAGATTTTCTTAACACCTGGCGGTTCAACTCCGAATATCTGGGTTGACATGAAAGATGCTAAACAGAGAACATCTTCAGTTACAGAGTAAGCAGACAGATGCAAGAGGTAATACAAAGAATTGACTGGCAAAAGATTTCCCTTCTGCCGGTAGTTGTTCAAGACAGCACAAGCCAAGAGGTCTTGATGATGGCATATATGAACAAAGAGGCTCTAAAGCTATCTCTTGAAACAAAAACAGCGCACTACTTCTCTCGCTCCAAACAACGTATCTGGAAAAAAGGCGAGAGCAGTGGGCATATTCAGCAAATAGAATCCTTCAACATAGATTGCGATAACGATACTCTTTTGATAAAAGTCGTACAAAATGGCGTTGCGTGCCATACAGGGAGACGCTCATGCTTTTTTACTGAGCTTGAATCAGGTGAGATTACGAGTGAAGTTGAAGTAAAGAGCGAAGCTATTTATGGTGTTATAGATACCCTTTATCACACCATTCAGGAGCGTAAACATGCTGACCCGACTACCTCATGGACGGCAAAACTTTTAAGCAAAGGTGAAAATACGATTTTGAAAAAAGTTGTAGAGGAAGCCGGAGAGTTTAGTTTTGCATACAAAGATAACGATGAACATGAGATAATCTATGAAGCTGCTGATTTGACATATCACGTTCTTGTGGCTCTTGCCGCAAAAAATATCTCTCCGGATAGAGTAAAACAAGAGCTTGCCCGCAGATTTGACATGAGCGGAATAGCAGAAAAAAACTCAAGAGAAGCGTAGCAAAAGATGGATGTAGTCACAGAATTTATCAAAGAGCTGATAATCTATGATTTCATTCTCTTTGGTTCTCTGCTGCTCTTTTTTATCCTCTTTATTGTACTTGGCGTATTTCTGCGCAACAGGATAATCTTGGCTATTTTAATCATATTTTTCGCATTTATAACTCTTTTTGCGGGTTCATTTTTTGGCTATATCGCAATGCATAAACATCTCTTTAAAAACGAAACCGTTCTCCTTAGCGAACAGAGATTGAACTTTACCGATGCGGTTGTCGTATATGCAAAGCTAAAAAATATATCTAATAGAGATTTTAAAAACTGCAAAGTAACCGCAACAGCTTATAAGGCAAGCGGTAATAAGCTGAGAAACTACCTATATCGGCTTAAGCCCATTGTTAGAATGTCGATAATTGAGAATGATATATGTATTGGTGATGAGCGCGATATAAAGCTTATTATTGAGCCATTTACCTACAAAAACGATTATAATATTTCACTTGGAGCTGACTGCAGATGATTACACTCTTTAACTATTGGCACTATCTTGTTATTGCTCTTATGACGGTTACCATCGTTGCAGGTGTTGTTTATGCATTTAAACAGGAGAATAGAAGTTTTATCTTACCAATTGTTTTTACCATCATGATAATATCAGTTATGCTAGGCGGAATAGGAGTAGCAGTTGTTGATAAATATACAAAGGTGGCAAAGCTCTACAAACTTGAAAATAAAAGAAATTTAAGCACAGAGCAAATTATATATTCAGGCATAGTAAAAAATGAGGGAAAATTTGAGATTGGCGAAGTTACTTTTGAGATAAAACTTGTGAACAAAGGACACGTTAGCGGCAACGTAAAAGGTGGCTCGTTCTACTCTCCTACAGGCTTTATGAGTTTCTTCGGTTTTAAGGCAGATGGAAGCAGCAGAAAAGAAAACAGACCGCAGCAGATTGTACATAAGTTTGTAGTGGCTAAAAATTTGCGTCCGGGTGAGTCTCAGGATTTTAGAGTCTATTTCGACTATCCGCCTTACTTTAGCGGGGTCTCTCACTTCTCAAAAGTCTACGCTCATTAATACTTAAGCCCAAAAGGCTTGAGTGCGGCATTTATTTTTTTAATCTGGCTGTTTTTGTCTCTGCACCACTCAGGAGCTAAAAGAGAGTTATCATCTATACCTGCAGTAATCCTTTGAACAGAGACGTCTGAGGGCTTCATAAGAAGAGATTTTATTAGCACATGCAGATAAACATTTTCTGTTATAGGAGAAAAAGCTCCTCTTAAAAAATCATTTGCAAGAGCAGTTTTTTTCACTACATAAAGCGGATGATATTTTACGGAGTCAATCCCCCATTCATAGGCCTCTTTTGCAGTTTCTAGCATCATCTCTTCGCTCTCGTTCGGAAGTCCGAAAATAAGATGCCCGCATACATTTAAACCTTTGCTTTTTGCCTTTAAAATCCACTCTTTGACATTTGCGCTGTCATGCCCGCGGTTTATTCTCTTTAGAGTTTCGTCATATATGGACTGTATTCCAAACTCAATCCATATCTCTTTTTTTTCATTCAGTTTTGCCAGATACTCTAATGTCTCTTCGGTTATGCTGTCTGAGCGCGTGCCGATGCTAAGACCGACAACATCATCAAATGAGAGGGCTTTTTCATAAAGAGCTTTTAATGTTTCAAGCGGGGCGTATGTATTTGTAAATGATTGAAAATAGACAAGAAATTTCTTGGCTCCATACTCTTCGCGCTGTCTTTTGCTGATTGCATTAAACTGCATCTGGAGTTGCTTAAGCTGTTTGTCTAGATTTGGATTTGTTTTTGAGTTAAGGTTTAGGTAGAACCCTTTAAGTTCTTGTGTTTCACCGGTACTTGCGCTAAAGGAGTCGTTTTCACAAAATGTGCATCCGCCCTTGGCGACCGTACCGTCTATATTTGGACATGTAAAACCGGATATGTTTATGCCCACTTTGTAGGCTTTGCAACCAAACTTATCTTTTAAGTAGTTGCCAAAGGTATAAATTTGTTCCATTAAACTATATATTTTCCTGTAAAACAAGCAGTACAGTAGTTGTCTTTTGTTGTGTTTACGCTTCTAAGAAGCGATGCTTCATCAAGGTATGCCAACGAATCCGCTTCGATAAACTTGCATATCTCATCAAGGGACATATTTGCAGCTATTAGCTTCTCTTTGTTTGGCGTATCAACACCGTAAAAACATGGATCGGTTGTCGGAGGGGAAGATACTCTCATGTGAACTTCGCTTGCCCCTGCCTCTTTTAGCATTCTTACAATTCTTTTTGATGTAGTGCCACGTACTATTGAGTCGTCCACAACAATCACTCTTTTGCCCTTAATGATATCTGTCATAGGGGAGAGTTTCATCTTAACTTTAAGGTCTCTCATCTCCTGCGTAGGCTCAATAAAAGTCCGCCCGATATAGTGATTTCTCATAATTCCCATCTCATAAGGAATCCCGCTCTCCTGAGCATATCCGATGGCTGCAGGAACACCGCCATCAGGTACAGGAATTACCATGTCGGCTTCAACAGGTTTAATAAGTGCCAATTCTCTGCCCATATTTTTTCTAGTCTGATAAACACTCTGTCCAAACACTTTTGAGTCAGGTCTTGCAAAGTAGACATACTCAAAAATACAGTGTTTAGGAGTAGGCTCAAAAACTTTTATGCTTTTTGGCTCTTTATCTTCGCTAAATATGAGAAGCTCACCAGGTTCTACGTCTCTTATAAACTCTGCACCGACAAGATCAAACGCACAAGTCTCACTTGCTACGATATAGCCACCGCTTGGAATTTTTCCAAGGCTTAGAGGGCGAAAGCCGTGTCTGTCACGCATTGCAAACATTTTTGTTCTGCTTAGAAAAACAAGTGAAAATGCACCCTCTATTTTTTGAACGGCATCAATAATTCTATCTAGGAGTTTTCTTTGTTCGCTTTTTGCAATGAGGTGAATGAGGTTTTCGGTGTCCATAAAGGTTTGAAAAATCGCACCTTTATCTATGAGTTTGTTTCTAATCTCTTCGGCATTTGTGAGGTTTCCGTTATGAACAATTGCCATTTCACCCAAGTCGTATCTTGCAAAGACCGGCTGTGCGTCCAAAATAGAGTCATCGCCTGCAGTAGAGTAGCGGGTATGACCTATAGCGCTTGAGCCTTTGAGAGTTTCGAGTTTTTTCTCGTCAAATACGCGCATAACTAAACCGCGTTTTTTTATTGTTTGAAGTTTGGTTCCATCTGAAGAGCTTATTCCGGCTGCTTCTTGACCACGATGTTGAAGTGCATGCAGTGAAAAATAAGCTAGTCTAGAAGCCTCTTTATTACCATAGATTCCTACAACCGCGCACTTTTCATTCATATCTTCTAGCACATTTTCTCCTCGAGAATATTTAATGGAATTATACTCAAAGCAAATTAAACAGAGTTGATTTTATAGTTCTAAACAGTCGCTTATGGAGTAGAGACCGTTCTCTTTGTTAACAAGCCAAGAAGCAGCTCTTATCGCGCCTTTGCTAAATGTGTTTCTTGAAGTTGCCGTGTGGTTTAGCTCTATAAACTCACCGTCATTGTAAAATCCTACAGTATGGCGTCCTACAATATCTCCGC
>NZ_JAHYJB010000049.1 GCF_019429335.1 Sulfurimonas sp.
AAAATCCAAGAGAAATAAAAAATCATTCGGACACTTATGCTAAAATATCGCCACAGAAAATATCTCTTCTTCAACTGTCCGAATGAAACCGACAGAGGTGTCCGGATAAACCGTTATATGCAAAAGATTCAATTCTGTTTTCAGCATTTGGCGGCAGAACCGATTTGTCACTGCTGTTTAGCCATAAAAAAATTTGGATGAGTGATGCGAACAGAAGTGAGCTAAGAATATATTTCAATGTATTTCCTAAAATAGTTATCCGAATTGTACATCAAAATTAAAAAAATGGTTGCTAAATAAGAAAAAATTATATTATCATCGCGTAAGGGGCTATGCCCCAAACATTAAATACCGAAAATCAGAAGAAGAACAGGAAGCAGTAAAAGGTCGCCGACAATTGCCATAAACATGGCAAGCATGGTAAGCAGTCCAAAATAGATAGTCGGCAGAAAGTTTGAGAGCACTAATATACAAAACCCTACCATAATAATAGTTGTAGTGTAATACATCGCAACACCGATGCTCTCATGCGTCCTAAACATCGTCTTGGTGGCATCATTTGACTCTTTATACAAAAGAGAGTACCTATATATATAGTGGATGGTGTCATCAACCGCTACACCAAGACTGATTGCCGCAATGGTTATAGTCATCATATCCAGTGGTATGTTCATCCACCCCATAAAACCAAAAATAGTAGCGACCGGAATCAAGTTTGCAATCATAGCGATAATTGCTATTTTAAAACTTCTAAAGAGAGCAAAAAATATTATAAATAGTATTAAAACAACTATGCCGATACTCTTAATCTGCGAATCAAAAAGAGACTGAAGCATATTATTGTACATCACCAGAAGGTTGGTAACCTTATGCTCTTCGTACTCCTCGTTTAACATCATTTTCAAATCACTATTTATCTGTTTTATAAGCTTGTCTCTTTGCAGATTAGGCATTGAGTCGATTATTCTAGTGCTTATTCTTACTTGATTGTTTTTTATATCCACATACGGAGTCAAGATTATTTTTCTGTATTTTTCGGGCAGCTCTTTATACATAAGTGCAAGAGTGAGACCATCAGCCTCCTCTCCGTCATTTAAAACTTTTAAAATCTCTCCTGCAGTTGAGAGCGAGAGCACCTTTCCGACAGCTTCAAGCGACTCTAAGTAGTCATGAACCTCTTTTATCTTTTGCATCTTATTTTGCGTAAACCAGTACTGTTCCCTCTCACCCTCTTTCTCTTCAAACTCATCAGCAAACGAGTCAAGCTCTTCGTCATCAGAGCCAACAACCTCAACAGAAACTACCTCATCGCTACGCTCTTTAAACGTCAAAATAATATCAAGCGGCGTAGTTCCGCCTAGTTTTTGGTCAATTTGCGCCATTCCTTGATATATCTGTGTGTCTTCTTTAAAGTAGTCAATAAAACTATTCTCAACCCTTAACTTGCTTGCTCCCGAGATTGAGAATATTACAATCATTGCCGTCATTGCCAAAATTGTTTTTCTGTAGTTATGAACAACATAAGCCATTTTAGAGGTAAAGGGCGGGGAATTTTTCACAACTTTATGCGCCTCTTTTTTGTCAAACAAAATCAAAATAACAGGAAATAGCGCATATGTCATAAATAGCGAAACCGCTACACCGCTGCTCATCATCCAGCCAAAATTTATAACAGGCAGAATATTGCTAAAAACAAGCGAACTAAATCCTGCAATAGTCGTGATAACTACGAAAAAAGATGGTTTTGCCATTGAGAGAACGGTACCAAGTGCAAGCTCTCTTTGCGTAAGATTCGGCTGCTCTACAAATAGTTCTTTATATCTTACTATCAGGTGCACCACAAGCGACATGTTCATGATTAGCTGCAGAGAAATAAAGTTTGATGAAACTACCGTAATTTCCCAGCCAAAAAGCCCAAGAAAGCCGCTTGTGGTAGCAAGCGAAATTGTACAGATAAAGAGTGCGATGACTACCCATTTTATCTCTCTTAAGAGGATATACAAGATGGCTATTAAAAGCCCTATTATTAAAAATCCGAATGTTTTTAAGTCATACTTTACAAACTCTACCATGTCGTCGGCAATCATCTCAACACCGCCAAGATGGAGTTTTACCTTCTGGTTGCCCTCTTCAAAACTCTTTAATATCTCTCTTAGTTGAACTATTGTCTGGTGGTTCTCTTCTCTTAAAGTATCTCTGTACGCCTTTAACTCTGCGGAGGCTTTTTTATAACTTGCTTTCTCATCCGCACTCAGCTCTCTTTGCTTTTTAAACTTTATAAACTTGTCCCTGTTATCTATAAGGGTAAAATATTTCTCATCTCTTTTTAGGTTTACCATAAGAGCCGTTGTCATAAAATCATCGCTTACGAGATTTTGCTTATAAACGGCGCTGTTTAAAAACTCCTCTCTTGCAAGGCTCTTATCTATATGAGGCGATTCAAGTGTCGGTATATCCCTTAAGAGCTCTTTTAATGGGACAGGAGGAGATTGCAGAAGCGGGACGTTGACTATCGAGTTTACTGATTCGACTATTTTTAGAGTCTCAATACGCGAACCAAGTAGTTTTATGTTTTCAATATTCTCTTTACTTAGTAAATCATCATCGGTCGTATATGTTACAACCAGAAAGTTTGGAGCTTCAAAACGCTTCAGTACATCTCTCGTGTACTCTAAATCTTTGTCGTCTTCAAGCAGAAGAGTCTCAGCACTTGCGTCTATCTCCAGTTTAAGCGCAAAAAGCGCCATTACTACTACAAAAACAGCCATTAAAGAGAGAATGGCTTTTGGATATTTTAGAAGATAATTTTCATATAGGTTTTTTAGCATAATATCTACGACTGCTTAGCTAGAGCGTCCATCAGCTCAGTTATGCTCTTAGTGCGTAAAAACTCTCTAAATTGAGCCTTATCGGTTTTTAAAATACTTACTCCTAAAATCTCTACGTCATATACAAGCCAACTATCTTTGGAAGCCGTCTTCTCTTTTGGCTTGTGAAATTTATACACAATCTCAAGCTTCTCGCTTTTACTGACAAGGTCCGTAAAAAAAGCTATTCTGTTTGCTTGTGGCTGTTCTATCTTTTTAACCTCGACCTTCTCATCTTTGTAAGCATCTATTTTTGATGAGTATGACTGCTTCATTCTCTCTACGTAAAGTCTTACAAATCTCTCTCTGTCAGCAGCATTTAGCTCTTTCCATGTATTGCCTAGACTCAGTTTTGCCATAAGCTCAAAATCAAACATAGGTGTTAAAGATCTTACTATGTTGCCGTTTCTCTCATCTTTTGAGAGAGTTGTATCTTCTACTATTAGTATAACTTCATCTATTTTTTTTAAAAAATGCTCTCTTAGCTCTAATGCCTCATCCGCAACCAAACTCTGTGCAAAAAACAAAACCGCACATAACACTAAAATTTTTTTATAGATACTTTTCACTTCTACTCCTCAATCTGTTTATCTCTATACTGCTCATACACATCTCTTATGTACGGGTACAAATCAACGGCATCTTTTCTCATCTTCTCATATCTGTCCATATCCAGAGATATATAGTTTACTTTTTCAAGCGATTTTGCGCCCAAATATTCAGGCCATGTATCGGTTAAAGTCCAGTAGCTTCTCTCTGTATAGTCAATTGGGCTAAGAAGAGCATCAGGATACAGGCTTACCAAATCCCTCAGGTTTGAAGGTCCAAGAAGCGGCAGTACAATATGCGGTCCGCTTCCTACTCCATAAAAACCTAGCGTCTGTCCAAAATCCTCTTCGTGTGCTTGAAGATTAAAATGTTTTATAGCAGGGTCAAAAAGTCCTAAAACGCCCACCGTGCTGTTTACGACAAATCTGCCTGTCTCTTCTGAAGCGTTGCGGAATTTTCCCTGCAAGAGATTATTCGCAAGACGCATTGGAAAATAGAGGTTATTAAAAAAATTTGAAACACTCTCTCTTATCTCTACATGAAAGAGAGCTTTATAACCGTTTGCTACAGGTTTAAAAACATACTCATACGCACCGTCGTTAAAATTTGTCATTGCTCTATTATATCCGCTAAATGGGTCATATATCTCTTTGACCTCCATCTCATCGGCAAACTCGTCAAGTTCATCATCCTCTGCGTCCGTGCCGACACTCTGCGAGACTATCGCCTCAGTTGGCTCATGCAGAGTCTTTGAAGAGCACCCAGTAAACATAATAGATAAAAATAGAGCTATATAAAATAGTCTCATCCTACACCTTTACTCTGTCTGTCAATGCTCTGCTTAGCGACAACAAGTCTATATTTTCTAAACTCACGCCGGTAGGCACGCCCTGAGCAATCTTTGTGTAGTTTATATTAAATTTACTTAATTTATCTTCAATATATAACATAACCGCATCATTTGCAATGGAGGGCGTTAGAGCAAAAACCACCTCCTTAACGCCTGAACTTACAAGCTTTTCAAGACCTGAGAGATTTAACTCGGCTAATGATTCCAAAACAAAATATCTGCCGTCAAAAAGTCTGTTCTCCTCCAGCAAAAGTATATCTTTTGCGTTTTCGACTATGCAAAGAAGCGCCTCATCCCTGCTCTCGTCACAGCAGATGAAACAGAGCTCATCTTCGCTCATACCTCCGCATGAACTGCACTGTTTCAAACTTCCCAAAGCCTCTTCTATGGCATGAGAGATTTTCATCCCTACAAAGCTCTCCTTTATAAGCATATGATATGCCAATCTGGTTGCAGATTTTTTGCCGATAGTCGGGAGTTCCTGCAGCGCCTCTACAAGCTTGTTAAATTTCTCTAGCGAACCTTTCATTATATAATCTCACATGATTTAAACAAGTCTAAATCATCTTTACTCACAAAATGCTTGCATTTCTTTAGAAAAGTTTCACCTTTGGCGAGAGTTCTCATTTTGATTCCTTCGTATAATATATCTATCAACCAAATAGTTAAAATATGGTTGTGTGTTCTTAAAGACTCATAGTTTTCACAAAAGCTAATAATAAACAGGTTTCTTTCCTTTTTGGACTACAGTACCAGCA
>NZ_JAHYJB010000050.1 GCF_019429335.1 Sulfurimonas sp.
TAAACTTAAGTGTCGGTTTTTACTCCAAAGTGTCCGAATCATTTCCGACACCACTGTCCGATTAGAACCGACATCACTGTCCGAACTCAACCGACATTAGTGTCCGATTTGAACCGTTTTTTGCAGACATGCTTCTTTTTATAATGGTCCAATTTGGTCTAATGCATATCGGTATGTTATAGGACACAAAGATACTGAAGAAGTTCTTGATGAAATTTATAATTATAAAGAAGAAAACAGATGACTAAAATAACCGAAAATGAAATAGAATTGTTTGTAATTGAATTTTTAGAAAAACTTAAGTCACACTATTTTCACACACTGATTAAAGTAAATATAAATCTAGAAAAGTATATACTTTTTTCTAGATATTAATAAAAAGGAAACCTATGTCTAGCCTCTATAATAAAGCATTTTGTTTTATATCTGGACATGGTAGGGGGTGGGCATTTTCATCTGGTGATTTACTTGGTAAGTTTAGCAGAGCACAAGCAGATAATCTTCTCTCAGAACTTCTTAAAGATGGCAAGATACGCAGAGTAAGCAGAGGCATCTACGACTACCCAAAATATAGCGAGTTTTTAGGAGAAAATATAAGCCCAGATATAGACCAAGTAGCGATAGCATACGCAAGAAAATTTAACTGGAGAATAGAAATCTTAGGTGATAGTGCTTTAAATATGCTTGGGTTATCTACACAAGTTGTTGCTAAGTATATCTATCTCAATGATGGGGCAAATAGAACCTACGATATATTGGGTACAACGCTAGAGTTTAAAAAAGCCACTTTAAAAGATATAGGTTTTAAGTACAAAGAGAGTTCATTGATAGTTCAAGCTCTTAAAGCTTTAGGTAAAGAGCGAATAACTGCTGATGTTATAAAGCAAATTCAAAAAAATATTGAACCTAAGATGTATGAGAAGATTTTAAAAGATACTCAATCTTCAACTACATGGATTTATGAAACAATTAAACTGATTTGTCAGGTTGAAACATGAATAAAATAGCTCTAGCATCATCAGAAAATAGAAAACAACTTTTTAGTGCAACTGCTAGAAAAATGAACACAACATCTGCCATCATCGAAAAAGATTTTTGGGTTGTATGGGTGTTAGATAAGATATTTTCTGATGAGAGACTTAATAAAATTTTGATGTTTAAAGGCGGTACGAGTCTTTCCAAGGTATTTGATCTCATAGGTCGCTTTTCAGAAGATATAGATCTGATACTAGACTGGAGAGAGGTTACAAAAGAAGACCCAAAAGAAGAGCGAGATTCTAAAACAAAACAAGTTAAGTTTAACGAGCAAGTTAATGAAGATGCAAAAGCTTATATAAAAGATGTATTGTTGCCTATTATTTCAGAGATTGTTTTCCCTCAATGTGTTTGCACAATAGATAAAAGTGAGGCATTCAATATCAATGTAAAATATCCTGCTACTTTTGATGATTTATATTTAAGACCTCAGATTTTACTCGAAATTGGTCCTCTGGCTTCTTGGTTGCCATATGATAGTTTTGAAATAGTGCCATATGCTGCACAACATTTTTTAAAGGTGTTTGAAAGACCAAAATGTAGTGTTAATGCTATAGTTGCTAAAAGAACATTTTGGGAAAAAACTACGATTTTACATCAAGAAGCCCATAGAGTTCAAGAAAAGCCTTTACCTTCTAGATATTCAAGACATTATTATGATTTGGCAGTAATGGCTAAATCAACCGTAAAAGATGAGGCTATCAAGGATTTGGAACTTTTAAAAAATGTCGTTGAGTTTAAAAAGAAATTTTATCCTTCTGCTTGGGCAAAATTTGATGATGCAACACCTGATAGTTTAAAACTTTTGCCTCCTAATTTTAGAGTCGAAGAGTTACGAAAAGACTACAATGCTATGGAACATATGATTTTTAATAAGTATCTTACTTTTGAAGAAATAATGTTAATATTAAAAGCACTAGAAGATGATATAAATTCTTTGGAGCCAACTGATGACTAAAATAACCGAAAATGAAATAGAACTATTCGCCATAGAACTTTTGGAGCGCCTTGGGTTCGAGTATATCTATGCACCAAACATTGCACCTGACAGCCAAACTCCTATGAGAGAATCTTTTGAAGATGTGATTTTAAAAGAAAAACTCCAAAAGTCACTTACTGTTATCAACCCTGCGCTGGATTATGACCTAATCGAGTATGCTATAAAACAATGCCAAAGACTTAGATCTACCGAGCTTCTAACGGATAACGAAACCTTTCATAAAATGCTTACAGAGGGAATAACGGTTGAAGTCCAAAGAGAGGGTGTCACTCGTGGCGAGATCGTAAAACTCATAGACTTTGATGATGTAAGCCGTAATGATTTTGTAGTATCCAATCAATTCACTATCGTTGAAAATGGTATCAACAAGCGACCTGACCTCATCCTCTTTGTAAACGGCTTGCCATTAGTGGTAGTTGAGCTGAAAAACCCCGTAGATGAAAATGCAACTATTGGTTCCGCTTACAAGCAGATACAAACATATAAAAGTGTTACACCGTCGCTATTTACCTACAACGCTTTTTGTGTCATAAGTGATGGCTTTGAAGCGAAAGCGGGAAGTATATCCGCAGGTTTATCACGATTTATGAGTTGGAAAAGCAGTGATGGAAAGAGTGAGGCTTCAAAGCTTGTCTCACACATGGAAACGCTTATAAATGGTATGTTAAATCCTGCTACATTGCTTGATTTAGTCCGAAACTTCATCGTTTATGAGAAGAGTACAAAGGTAGATAGCAAAACGCAAATCACTACCATTGAAACAGTAAAGAAGTTAGCAGCTTATCATCAATACTGTGCGGTAAACAAAGCAGTCGAGAGAACGACACAGGCAAGCAGCATTGACGGCGATAAAAAAGGCGGGGTTGTCTGGCATACGCAAGGAAGCGGTAAGTCGCTCTCTATGGTTTTTTATACCGGTAAAATCGTTCTCAGCCTAAACAATCCGACCATCTTGGTAATCACCGATAGAAATGATTTGGATGACCAGCTTTTTGATACTTTTGCCAGTTCACAGAGTTTACTCAGACAGGAGCCTATTCAAGCGCTAAACAGAGACCATTTAAAAAGTCTTCTGAAAGTTGCAAGCGGCGGAGTCATATTTGCCACTATTCAAAAGTTTTCTCCCCAAGATGGAAATATCTATGATGAGCTCTCAGACAGACGAAATATCATAGTCATAGCCGATGAGGCACACCGTACACAGTATGGATTTAAACCTAAAACGGTTGATGAAAAAGATAAAGACGGCAATGTTATCGGCAAAAAGATTGTTTATGGATTTGCAAAATACCTCAGAGATGCTCTCCCAAATGCCACTTATCTTGGATTTACAGGCACGCCGATAGAAAGCAGTGACATAAACACGCCTGCCGTGTTTGGTGATTATGTAGATATTTACGATATTTCACAAGCGGTTGAAGATGGCGCTACTGTTAAAATCTACTATGAAAGCCGACTTGCAAAGATACAGTTGAGCGATGAAGGCAAAAAGCTTGTCAAAGAGCTTGATGACGAACTTGGAAATGAGGAACTGGACGATACGCAAAACGAAGTTTCTTTAGTAAAAGCCAAAGCGAAATGGACTCAGCTTGAGGCACTCATAGGAAGTCAAAATAGAGTTAAAGAAGTTGCAAACGATATTGTTACCCACTTTGAAGCTCGCGGGGAAGTGTTTGATGGCAAAGGGATGATAGTAGCAATGAGTAGAAGGATAGCTGTCAGCCTCTATGAAGAGATTATTAAACTTCGTCCTCAGTGGCATAGTGATGATTTGAATAAGGGCGTTATCAAAGTTATCATGACAGCCAGTTCTAGTGATGGTCCGCAAATGGCAAAACACCATACTACAAAGCAACAAAGACGAGATTTGGCTTCTCGTATGAAAGATACGAATGATGAACTAAAACTCGTCATCGTTAGGGATATGTGGCTGACTGGATTTGACGCACCGTCAATGCATACACTCTACATTGATAAACCGATGAAAGGGCATAACCTCATGCAAGCCATCGCAAGGGTTAACAGGGTTTATAAAGACAAGCCGGGTGGACTCGTTGTTGATTATCTTGGGATTGCGAGTTACCTTAAAAAAGCCCTTTCGTTTTATAGTGACAGTGGCGGTAAAGGTGATCCTGCACTTGCACAAGAAAAGGCTGTTGCACTGATGCTTGAAAAACTTGAAGTTGTATCGCAGATGTATTATGGATTCGCTTATGAAGATTATTTCCAAACAGATACGAGAGGTAAATTAACCCTTATACTCGAAGCAGAAGAACATATACTCGGCATTGAAGATGGTAAAAAAAGATACATAGATGAAGTAACAGCATTATCACTAGCATTTGCTATCGCGGTTCCTCATGAAGAAGCTATGGATGTAAAAGATGAAGTTTCATTTTTTCAAGCGGTAAAAGCACGACTAGTGAAGTTCAATGGCACTGGAAGCAGTGTCACGGATGAAGAGATGGAAACAACCATCCGCCAAGTCATAGATAAAGCACTTGTAACGGAGCAGGTGATAGATATTTTTGATGCTTCTGGGATTAAAAAGCCTGATATCTCTATCTTGTCTGAAGAGTTTTTGCTAGAAGTTCAAGGGATGAAGCGTAAAAATATAGCTCTTGAAGTACTAAAGAAACTACTTAACGATGAGATAAAAACTAGAATGAAAACAAATTTTGTTCAAAGTAAAACACTTATGGAGATGTTAGAAAATTCTATCAAAAAATATCAAAATAAAATACTCACCGCAGCTGAAGTTATAGATGAGTTAATAAAACTCAGTAAAGATATTCACAAGATGGATGAAGAGCCAAAAGCAATGGGTTTGAGTGATTTTGAATATGCATTTTATACGGCAGTTGCAAATAACGAAAGCGCAAAAGAGCTTATGAGCAAAGATGTTTTACGAGAACTTGCCGTTGTTTTGACTCAGAGGGTGCGAGAAAATGCTTCTA
>NZ_JAHYJB010000051.1 GCF_019429335.1 Sulfurimonas sp.
CTTAAAATACCGCGCTCACCCTCTTCAATGATAGTAAACGGCTTTGCCAAAACTAAAAGAATAATGATTGCGACTATAAAGTACATAAGACCCGCTTTTCCTCCGCCGAAATTAAAGTCTATCTTTGGCATTTGAGGGCCAGCTCCGCCGCCTCCCGTACCGCCGCCGCTAGACTTTCTTCCAAAGTTGCCATCTTCGCTCTTTTTTTTGTTGAAATAGTCATTCATATCTGATGCCATTGTTATGTTATCCTTCATTTTTATACCCTTCTATTTTATTACGCTTGTCGGAAGTATACCCTCAAGGGGCACCTCGATTCCGCCAAACTACGCTAGCCGATAAGGCACTAAAGCTTGCCACGCAGGTGGCAGGACAATCACTCTTAACTAATATATGTTAAATAGTGCTCATATTGTTTATCTCTACCAAAAACAATATCAAAATATTTACTTTGCAGTTTTTCTGTCATTTCGCCGCGAGCACCGCATCCTATATCTCTGCCGTCAATATGGCGAACAGGTGTTATTTCGGCAGCCGTTCCTGTTAAAAAGGCTTCATCTGCCGTATAAACATCTTCTCTTGAGATACGACGGCGTTCTACTTTTATTCCCATATCCTGAGCAATCTCTATCGTTGTCTTTTGAGTGATTGACTCTAGAGAGTTGTCATTTGGAGGAGTAATAAGAACACCATTTTTTACCATAAAAAAGCTCGCGCCGCTTGCTTCTGCAACATAGCCCTGATCATCAAGCAGAAGCGCCTCTTCATATCCGCAGTCAATGGCTTCATACTTTGCCATCTGAGAGTTGAGATAGTTTGCGACAGCTTTTGCTTTACCCATATTTGAAGTGTTTGCAGGTCTTGTCATGGAGACGATTTTAAGTTTAATCCCTTTTTGCATACCCTCTTCCCCGAGGTAAGCGCCCCACTCCCATGCAGCAATAGCGCTCTCAACCGGAGCATTCTTATGATAAACACCCATAACGCCATAGCCCAAAAATGCAAAAGGGCGGATATATACATTCTCCCCTTTAAAATCATTTTTTCTAAGCAACTCCAATTGAGCCTCATTTAACTCCTCAACAGTGTAAGGGATATCCAGAAGAGTCATCTTTGCAGACTCTTTTAATCTTTTGGTGTGGTCATTCAGACGAAAAATAGCGTAACCTTTGGCCGTTTTGTACGCTTTAGTTCCTTCAATTACACCGTTGCCATAATGCAATGTGTGTGATAGAACATGAACTTTCGCGTCATCCCATCCCACAAACTTGCCATTCATCCAAATATATTTAGCCGCATCCATCCACTTCTCCAATAATTGCTACTTTAAAATTCTTGGTATTCTATCCAAAATGACGTTTATATTGTATTAACTCAGCAGAGTGCCTAAGTTTGCATGTAACTTTTGTTTCAAAAAAGTGGAATGACCCCCGTAAAGTAGACAAACTTTTAATCAGTTAATTGGATAAAATAGTTATTTAAGTCCATAAAGCCCAAAAGGGCTCTATCTCTAAGGGAGTGTGTGAAAAAGGGGATAATTATTATTATTTCTTATGCTATTACCATTTAACTTCAGTAGTTAACATGTAAACATCTTTTGATTGTCCAGTATCGCCACCATCTGCTTTTTCTTCATCAATAAATTTTCCAGAAGCGATAAAGCTTACATTTTTGCTATATTTATAAGCCAAAGCTGCAATAATTTTGCTTCCATCAGCTGAAACTGATTCAGCACCAGTCGTCATAGCAATTTTATCAATTTTATAGTCATCATATCTACCAACAATCGTCCAATCTTTAAACGGTCTTATTTCGCCATTTATAGAAAAAGCATCGTACTCTTTTCCATCAGTTATAAGACTATTTTTTGCTTTATCTTCTGCTGTAATATATTGTGCGGCTATCAAGAAAAGCGGCTGATTATAAACAGCGTGAAGACCATAGAAAGTACGGTCGTATTCGCCAGCACCGTTTACTTCTACCGTGTCATCTTTATGGTTTTTTGAAATCAAACCAAATGTTGATAAGTGCATGTAACTATCTTTTGTACGGTCTACTTTACCAACTTTTTTACCGCTTCCAATTAAGTGCCCCGTTAAACGCCACTCTAGTGATAAATCAGAGCTATTTTCCTGATTAGCAGCCGCTTTATCAGCATGGTAACCCTCACCGTTAAATATACCGATTTCAGAAGAGAAGATATCTGTTTTAGTTTTAAAGTTAATACCAAGGTCTGCCGAATTTACAAGGTCAACGCCCGATTCGGTAGCAGTTCCTTTTTCCTCAATAAAAACTTTGTTAAATGAGCGATACATCCAGCCGCTATGCTCCTCGTAGTCAATCCACGGACGGTGAGCGATACCAAACTCAACACCTGTAGATGGAAGAACGTTGTCTAGATAAAGGTAAGCATACTTAACAAACACATCTGCGTATGATTTGCTAGATGCCAACTCTTTTGTAGCATCCATTGTTACACGCCAGTAATCTTTATCGTTAAAAAAACCTTTTACCTGAACATAGTTGCGGCGAAGCTCAAAACCACTTGAACGAGCAGCATATCTTGCAGTGTCATCACCTACGGCAACTGTTGTAGGGACAGAAGTATCTGCTCCAGCAGCTGTTGTTTTTGGATTAGCAGATGTATAACCAAAAAAGTGGGTTCCGCTAAACTCTAATTTCATAGCTTTAGAAAAAACGGAACTCTCTTTGTTTTCAAGAGCAACACGGTCCGGAGCCGAAGTAGTAAATACTTGACCTTTGTCATCTACATAAAACTGCTGAGCAGCACTCAAACTAGTCGCGCTAACCGCTAAAGCAGCTATTGTCGATAAAACGATTTTTTTCATTTTTTATTCCCTTGTTTTTTTGTTTAGAGAATTATAAAATCATTAGGTTACAAAAAGATTACAATAAGCGCTTTACAATGTATGTTTTATAACGAAAAAAAAGCCCTTGCTATGAGAAGTTGCAAGGGCTTATAGGAGATTTTTTTAGGAGAGAAAATATGAGAATGGATGTTGATTAACGATTATTTAAGATTGGCTGCCCAATACTCTCTAATCATCTTTTTAGTCTCTTGGGGAAGCGGGATATAACCTAGCTTTTTAGCACTTTCGTCACCGTTTTTGAAAGCGTAGTCAAAAAAAGCAGTTACTTTTTTATTCATTTCGCCGCCCTCTCTTGGAAGAAGAATAAACGTAGCCGCAACTATCGGGTACGATGTGTCACCTGCTTGAAGTGCTAAAACAGAGTGAAAATGCTGCTCTTTTGTCCAGTTTGCATACTTAGCGGCAGCTTTAAAGTTCTCTTCGGTTGCAGTAACCCATTTGCCATTCGCAGTTTGAAGCACAGCAGCACTTAGGTTGTTTTTCTCTTTATACGCATTTTCGATATATCCAAGAGAGTAAGGAGTCTGCTTTATTAAGCTTGTTACACCCTCATTTCCTTTTCCGCCGATACCAACCGGCCAGTCAACCGCTTTACCAGTTCCGTAGTTCTCTTTCCAGTTTTTTGAAACTTGTGAAAGGTAATAAGTAAAGTTAAACGTTGTTCCGCTTCCGTCTGAACGGCGAACAACGGTAATTTTTTGATTTGGAAGGTTAATTCCTTGATTGTCAGCCGCTATAGCAGGGTCATTCCACATAGTGATTTTTCCTGCAAAGATATCTGCAACTACTTCGTTTTTAAGCTTCAGAGTCTCATCAGCGATGCCATCTACATTAAACGCAACTACAATAGAACCGATAACTGCCGGAAACTGAAACAGGTTGTCTTTTGCAAGCTTAAGAGGAGATACAGACTCATCAGACGCACCAAAGTTTACTGTTCTCTGTGCTATTTGCTTAACTCCGCCGCCTGAACCTATTGACTGATAGTTTACAAGATTTTTTGTATCTTTTTTGTAATTGAATGCCCAATCATAATAGATCGGAGCAGGGAATGTTGCACCCGCACCGTTCATTTTATCAGCGGCGAACGAAGTTGTGATTGACGATGCAGCGACTATTGCAACTAAAGCTAATTTCTTTAACATTTGTTTTCCTTTTTGAATGTTTGACAAAATTATAGTTGTTCCATATTACGAGATGATTACAAAAAGTGTTATTTAATTTTACTATTTCATACTCACGGCTGATTCATTCTAAAAGAGAACAAAGTTTTTTTCAATATCTGTTTCTTGTGACCTTGACAATCTCTTCTATTACAAAGAATTTAGTCATATCAATATTGTAAAAATCATCATAAACCTCTACTTCGCGCACTTCGGGATTTCGTTACTTTTTGAAGCTGTATTTCTGGCTGTAAGTATCTCTAAAAAACACTTGCAAAAAATGAGACTAAATGTGCCAGTTTTTTATACCCTCAAGGGGCGCACACTCCTCCTCTTTTGCTTTGTTCCTTTTATCGCTTTACCGTCAACCGCTATCTAGCCTGAATGCGTTTTTCTCATATAGTGTTGCATCCACTTAGTGAAAATATCTTCAAACTTCTTGTGGTTTATATTCATAAGCGCCAGTCTTACGGTAGCATGATTAGAAAAACTACTCACCTGTAGATGAAAATTTAAACTGGCTCTCCATAGCAATAGTCTCATCTCTTCCGAATATTATCACATCTTTATCCACCTCTATCTCCCTTGCGTCTATCTTGTTTGGGTACTCTACAAAGTTTAAAATATGTTTTATAGTATTTATTCTGGCTTTTTTCTTGCTGTCGCTTTTAACGATGGTCCACGGTGCAATGTCTGTATGTGTAGCACTTAGCATCATATACTTTGCCAAAGCGTAAGCATCCCAGAGCTGTTGAGCTTTCAGATCAACATC
>NZ_JAHYJB010000015.1 GCF_019429335.1 Sulfurimonas sp.
AGTGGTTATATCTTTGTATTTGATCATCTGAGCATTTATACTTTTTAAATACTCAAATAATGAAACACATTATCTATGTCTATAAAAAATAGCTATTGGTTTAAGCTATTCTTTATAGGATGGTTTTTTGGCATTAATATCCACAACGACAAAGGTGCTTTTAGCTCTCCTGCCACCTCTTTTGCCTCTTCGCCATAACCCATAAATATATCGGCTCTAACGCTCCCCTTGATTGCTCCACCCGTATCTTGTGCCATTGCCAAATGGTTAAAACTTCTCTCTTTTGTGCTTGCGCTCAAATATAACATGCTCCCAAGAGGGATATATTTTCTATCCACCGCAATTGAGCGTTTTGGTGTCAGAACCACTCCAAGTGAGCCGCTTGCAGGTTTCTCTTTTTGTCTAAAAAAAATCATCGACTTGTTGTAGTTTAACACTTCATCTATTCTTGAGGGGTTTTTATCCAGCCATGCCTTTATGCTCTGAAGCGATATTTCGCTCAAAGGTATCTCGCCGATGTTAACAAGATACTTTCCTATTGAGTTGTACTTATATCCGTTTTGATTGTCATAGCCAATAAAAAGCGTACTGCCATCTTCAAGCGTTACTCTTCCAGAGCCTTGAACCTCTAAAAAGAAAAGATCAATTTTTGAATCCGTATAGCAGATAATCTCTGCATCGAGCTGATTTACAGCAGTACCCCCTCTGTCACAATAGGGCACAAGTCTGTTTCCGACTATTTTTCCTCTTAGTCTGTAGCTTTTAAGTTCAGGATACTGCTCACCCAAATCAACTACAATAAGATCTTTTGGTGTTTTATATATAGGATGGATGTATGGCTCTTTTTTTGTAAGAGAGCCTTTTAACTCTGGCTCGTAGTAGCCTGTTAAAAGAGCATCATCAGCTCCGTTTGGCTGGCTGATTTTATACGGGGCAAAATTTTTTATCAGAAACTCTTTTGCGTCTTTGGCATCTAAAGCTCTCTCGCACAAACTTCCATATATCTCTCTTGTTTTTGCCGTTTTGCAACTACGCGCAAATGACTCCAAAGCAGTTGCATAATCCTCTTGATGCCAGTTTGGAAGTTTGTCAAAATAACTCTTTTGCAACTGTGTATCGGGCATATTTGAAAAAGTAACATGCGGCTCTTTAGAGCAGCCTAAAAAGAGTAAAATTATGGTTAAAAGTAGTATGCCGTGTTTCATGAGGGAGATTATACTTTAGGAGACCTCTAAAAATCCTTAGTTATTTTTAGAGGTGCATTAAATTTAAAACGATATAATTGCAAAAATTTTAGATGTTAGGATATTAAAATAGTATGCAAGATTTAAGCTATTACGAAATACTAGAAGTCTCACGAGACGCAAATCAAACAACAATTAAACAAGCATATAGAAAAATGGCAAAAACTTACCATCCGGATAAAAATCCTGGTGATAGCGAAGCTGAACAAAAATTTAAGCTATGTAACGAAGCGTATCAATGTCTCAGCGATGAAAAGCAGAGAAGCATTTACGACCGCTACGGCAAAGAGGGACTTCAAGGCATGGGTGGCAGAGGCGGCTCTTCTGGCGGCTTTGATGATTTGGGCTCTATTTTTGAAGAGATGTTTAACGGTTTTGGAGGAGGCTCACGCCGCCGCCAAAATCCTGCAGATATGGAGAAATATCCGCTTGATATGAACGTCGACATGTCCATTAGTTTTAACGAAGCTATTTTCGGATGCGAAAAAGAGGTAGAGTTTAAGTACAAAAACTCTTGCAAAAGCTGCAAGGGCACGGGTGCAAAAGACGCTAAACTCTCCACATGTAATCAATGCAGAGGTCAGGGTCAAGTGTTTATGAAACAGGGCTTTATGACTTTCTCTCAAACTTGTCCGGTGTGTAATGGCAGCGGCTCAGCTCCTGCTGCGGCTTGCGGCAGCTGTGATGGCAAAGGGTACCACGAAGAGAGAGGCAACGTAACTATCAAAGTTCCTAAAGGAATAGACAGCGGAAACCGCCTTAGAGTATCAGGAAAAGGAAATATAGGAAAGCGCGGAACAAGAGGCGATTTATATGTCACTTTTAGTGTTCAGTCGGATAAACATTTTCAGCGTGATGGCAATGATGTCTATATCGCAATTCCTGTATTTTTCACACAAGCCGTTGCAGGAGATACACTCACCATCCCTTCATTAACAGGAGAGCTTGAGTTAAAACTAGATATCGGCACAAAAGACAAGCAACACTTTGTGTTTAAGGGCGAAGGCATAGACGATGTTCACGGACACGGCAAAGGAAACCTAATAGCTCAGGTAAATATTACCTATCCTAAAAAACTGAGCGATGAGCAGCGTGAGCTTCTCTCTAAACTTCAGGAATCTTTTGGAATAGAGTCAAAACCGCATGAGAGCGTTTTGGACTCAGCGATAGAGAAGATGAAAAACTGGTTTAAATAGAGAGCTGTGTTAAAACTAAAACTCAGAATGGAGATACCAAATGAACAAAGATAACCTTAAAAAGAAACTATCAACTCTGGCACTATCTATGTTTAGAAAAGATTTTTTCGGCATTTTCCACGGCTCTATATCTGCAAAAACAGAATCAAACCGCTTTATCATTAACACACAAGAGGCTATTTTCGATGCGCTTGATAGCAACACACTTATAGAACTTTACTACAAAAAAGATTATAGATGGAATCAGGCAAGCATTGATTCTGACATACATCACAGCATCTACTCTCAAATATCAGATGCAAAATTTATCTGTTTTAGCATGCCTCCGTTTACGACAGCCTATTCACTTGACCACAACATTATTACTCCAAAAGATTATTTCGGATATACGGAACTTGGCTCAATAGAGATAGTTGACCCTAAAAATTTTGATGACTGGTATGAGAGAGCAATCAGTGAAATTGCCTACTATTTTCAAAGCAGGAAGACGGATATCATGGTTATTAGAGGTTATGGAGTCTACACTTTTAACAGAGACCTCCATGAGATGGCAAAAAAAATTGCCATTTTAGAAAAAAGTTGCAGACTGCTTCTGCTTGAGAACACTAAAAACGACTTCTTATTTGATTAAGGCAGCAGTTTTATAGCCTCATAAGCAGTCTCCATCATCTTGTCGCACTCATCTTTTGTAATGATATATGGCGGCATAAAGTAGATTACATGTCCAAGAGGACGCAATAACACTCCGTTATCAAGACCATACCGATAAACCCTAAGCCCTACTCTCTCTTCTGGCTCATAACCCTTTAGCTCCACTGCGCAAATCATGCCCGTCTGTCTAACTGAGGCAACATTTTTAAGCTCTTTAAATTTAGAGAGTTTACTGCCCATATAGTTGGCCGTTTCTCTGTTTTTTTCCATCACGTTGTCTCGCTCGAACAAATCAAGAGTAGCATTTGCTGCGGCGCATGCAAGAGCATTTCCCGTATAGCTGTGAGAGTGCAAAAATGCCTTATGTTCACCGTAGTCGCAATAAAATCTTAAATAAATATCGTTTGTTGTTAGCACAACAGAGAGCGGGAGATAGCCACCTGTCAACCCTTTTGAGAGAACAAGAAAATCGGGTGTTATGTTAGCGCTATGACATGCGAACATCTCTCCTGTTCTTCCAAAACCGACCATAACTTCATCGGCTATCAGATGAATGTCATATCTGTTGCAAATTTCACGCACTAAAACCAAAAACTCTTTATGGTACATATGCATAGAACCTGCGCCTTGAACAAGCGGTTCCAGTATAATGGCGCTTATCTCATTCGACCTCTCCGTGCAGAGCTTCTCAAACTCTGCCGCCGCCTCTCTTGCCGCTTCCATACTCATATCTTTTGGCACAGGCGTTTGTATGCTCTTAATCAAAAGAGGTTTGTAGGTATCTTTATATAATTTTACGTCTCCAACACTAAGAGCGCCTATCGTCTCGCCGTGATACGAGTTTGTAAGTGAAACAAAAATTTTCTTATCTTTGCCACTGTTTTTATGTGCATGATAGCTCATCTTAAGGGCTACTTCAACGGCGCTTGAACCGTTGTCGGCATAGAAACATCTGCTTAGTCCATCAGGAGAGAGCTTTAGTAGCCTCTCAGAGAGTCTAACAACCTGCTCATGCGTAAATCCTGCCAAAATAACATGCTCTAAAGTGTCCAACTGCTCTTTGATTTTTTCATTTATATAGCTGTTTGTGTGCCCAAAAAGGTTTACCCACCAGCTGCTGATGGCATCTATGTATAAGTTGCCATCAAAATCTTCTAAGTAGGCTCCATGTGCTTTTTTTATAGGGATAAGAGGTAGCGTTTCATGGTCTTTCATCTGAGTACATGGATGCCACAAAACATCCAAGTCTCTACTCTTCAACTCTATATTATTCATATAGGTGCATTTGCCCTGTACTCATCCGTATAGTTTAAGTTTGTACATGTAAGAAGACCGTAAAGTTCCATCTCTGCACCGCTTACGTCAAATAATTCATCTCCATCTTTTCCTAAAAATATAAACTTTTCAAATTGGTGATTTTCTTTATCGATATATTTTGAGAAAACAACATACATCGCCCCTTTAAGCTCCGGAATTTTAGAACATGCTTCAATGTATTTTTCACACTCTTTATTAACTCTTTTTATCTCTAAAACATCCGATTGAATCGTATTAAGTAGCACATCAGGTAACTTCGGCAGCTCTTCTTTAATATTTGAATATTTTAAAATATCCTTCATGAAAATCCTTCTTGCTATATGTTGGTTGATTTTACAACTTTTTCATTTATACTTATCTTAGTTTTATAACTAAAAATGTTTTTCGCAGCTTTAGCGTGTAACATCTAAAGTATAACTTCTCTTTATCAAGGTTTAATACGAATTTACATAAAATTACAAAAATATCATACACAAGGCTACTAACTCAATGATTACATGGATGCAAAAACATAAAAAATATCTAATAATTACCATATGGATTTCTACTATCGCTTTCGTCGGAGCAGGTTTTGTTGGATGGGGTCAATATGATTACGGAGAAAAAGCAGGCTCCGTAGCAAAAGTAGGCAGTGTTGATATAAGCATGGGTGAACTTCAAAAAAGCTACTCAAATCTTTATGCTCAATATTCTCAAATGTTTCAAGGGGAATTTGATGAAGAGAAGGCTAACAGTTTTGGTTTAAAATCTCAAGCACTTCAATATTTAATACAACAGGCACTTGTATTGAACCTAGCAAAATCATACGATTTAGAGGTAGATGATACTGAAGTTTTGGCAGAGATAACTGCACAATCACCTTTTCATGTAGATGGCATCTTCAACAAAGAGAGATATAAAGAGGTTCTTACAAAAAACAATATAAAAATCAAAGAGTATGAAGAGGATGTCAAAAAAGAGCTTTTAATTAGAAAAACTCTCAGCCTTCTGCCAGCCGATGTAAAAGAGAACGAGTTAAAGATTTTAGATACAGCTATTAGCATCGCCGATAAAATAAACTATAAAGTTTTAGATGCAAACGCAATAAGTGTAGAGACTCCAGACGAGTTTTTAAAACCTTTTTGGGAGAGCAGAAAAGGTGATTTTATGAGCCAAATCAGCTACGATATAAAGTTTATAAAACAGCCTAGAGTATCCAAAGATTATGATAATGCAACACTTAACGAGTACTATACCGATAACAAAACAAGTTTCAAAGATGAAGAGGGGAAAATCCTCCCTTTTGATGCCGTAAAAGAGAGAATAAAAGCGGAACTTGATGCAAAAGAGAGCAAAAAAGAGGCTCTAAAAACATACGTTGCGTATAAAAAAGGCGAGGCGGATGGCGTAGAGATACAAGCATCTACTATATCTCCCGCAAACAACCCTTTTGGCATAGACGCTTTTGAAATAATCTCAAAACTAACACTACTTTCTCCTTTTTCAAAGCCGGTAATGGTAGGCGAAGACTACTACACTTTTGAGCTTGTAAAGGTAAACCAGCCACAGCCGAAAAGCTATGAAGAGGCAAAAAGAGATGTAATCTATTTATACACTGACGAGCAGAAAAGAACAAAACTGCTAGATTTGGCAAACAAGTCGTTTGCTACATTTAAAGGAACAACTACCGATTTTATTACAGGAAATGACTCTAACAAACTAACAGACTTAAGCAAAGACGAAGCCGACGAATTTTTAGCCGAGTTGTTTACATCACAACAAAAAAAAGGGTTTGTTACGTTGGAGAGCGGAAATATAGTTATGTACAATGTTTTGGAACAAAAACTGCTTAATAACACTAACACTAATCAGAGCAATCCGATTGTTAGATTGAAGAGTGCTATGTTTAACGAAGGGTTGATTAAAAACCTGCAAAACAAGTACAAAACAGAGATTTTTATCCAAGGACTATAAGTTGAGCAGAACTGTTTTAGCCGTAGATATAGGTTCAACAAAAATATGTGCAATTATCGCTGAGATAGCTAACGACAACTCTATATCTATAACAGGTGCAGGAACTTCCAAGGCGCAAGGTCTTAAAAAAGGGAGTATAACAAATATAGAACTTGCTTCAAGATCTATAAAAAGCGCTATAAATGACGCAAAAAGAGTCTCCGGAAGTGAAGTTAAAACTGCTATAGTATCTATATCCGGTGCATATACAAAAAGCTTGAACTCAAGCGGAATAGTAAATATCCAAAACAAAGAGGTAAGTTTTAAAGAGATAGAGAGAGTTATGCAGACATCTCTTTATAATGCAAACATACCCAATGAGTACGAGGTATTACATGCGCTTCCGTTTAACTTTAAAGTTGACGATCAGGACTATATTGAAGACCCGCTTGGTATGAATGCTTCAAGACTTGAAGTCGACACACATATCATTACAACGCAAAAATCAAACCTAAACAACCTAAAAAAAGCTGTTCGTGGCGCAGGTGTAGAAGTTGAAAACATTGTACTAACAGGTTATGCATCATCAATCGCTACGTTAAATGACGATGAAAAAGAGCTTGGCGTAGCACTTATTGATATTGGCGGAAACACAAGCAATATCATAATCCACTCAGGAAACTCCATCAGATATAACGACTTTTTAGGAGTAGGTTCAAACCATGTGACAAGCGATTTGTCTATGGCGCTTCACACTCCTCTAAATATCGCAGACAGCGTAAAAATAAACTACGGTTCACTTCTTTCTCCAAGCAATGACCTGATAGAGCTTCCTATTATCGGGGATGAAAACTCTACCCATGAAGTCTCTCTTGAAGTCGTACACAATGTCGTCTATGCAAGAGTTGAAGAGACGTTGATGATTTTGGCCCAGTTTATAGAGAACAGCGGACTAAAAGACAAAATAGGAGCCGGAGTTGTACTAACCGGCGGATTTTCTCAAATGGATGGGATAAGAGAGTTGGCGGTTGCGACTTTTGGCTCTGTTCCAGTTCGCCTTGCAAAACCCAAAGAGATGAACGGCCTCTTTGACAACCTCCGCTCGCCTGAATATTCAAGTGCAATAGGTCTTATACTATATTCAGCATCTGCGTATACTCTCTATGAGATAGATGTAAACAAAAGAGTAAGGCATTCAAATGAGATGCTGACAGAGCATACAAGTATAAACCTTACTGAAGAACACGATATTCCAACTCCTCAACTTCGCACAGAGAAAAAAGATGGGATGGCGACTATCAGCCTAAAAAAAGAGAAAAAGAGTGACGAAGCCGGAGCATTTAGCAAATTTTGGAACTGGGCAACCCAGTTATTTTAAGGAGAGAGAGTATGGAACCATTTTTAATAGAAGAAGCATCTAAGATTAGCGGAGCAAGAATTGTGGCAGTCGGTGTTGGCGGCGGCGGCGGCAACATGATAGGTCATATGATTAAAAACGGTGTCGCAGGCATTGAGATGATTATGATAAACACTGACGCTCAGGCTCTAAAAGATACTGTTAATGCGACTACAATTCAAATAGGCGTTAAGTTGACAAAAGGTCTTGGCGCTGGTATGAAGCCTGAAATAGGCAAAGAGTCTGCTCTTGAAAACTATGAAGAGATTAAAGCAGCCCTGCAGGGTGCCGACATAGTATTTATCTCAGCAGGTCTTGGAGGCGGAACAGGTACTGGCGCGGCTCCTGTTGTTGCTAAAATTGCAAAAGAGGTTGATGCGCTTACAATCTCTATAGTTACAAAGCCGTTTGGATTTGAAGCACCAAAAAGATTAAAACTTGCAACAGCTGGACTTGAAGAACTCAAAAAAGAGAGTGACTCCATTGTTGTTATTCCAAACGACAAGCTTCTCTCTATAATTGATAGAAAACTTGGTATCAAAGACAGCTTTAAAATTGTTGACAGCGTTTTAGCACAAGCTGTCAGCGGAACTGCAGGCGTTATTTTATCTAACGGTGACAATGACATTAACCTTGACTTTGCAGACTTAAGAACAGTTATGAGCCATAAAGGCATGGCGCTTATGGGCGTAGGCGAGCATGAGGGTGAAAATGCAGCTTATGAAGCTATAAAAGCGGCTATAGAATCTCCTCTTCTCGACAATGTATCTATAAACGGAGCGATGGGTGTTCTTGTACACTTTAGCATGCATCCAAACTTCCCTATGATAGAGATATCAGACGCTATGGGTGTTGTTCAAGAGAGCGCGCATGAAGATGCAGATGTAATTTTTGGCACTTCGACAGATGAGTCTCTTCCTGAAAATTATATTAAAATAACTATAATAGCGACGGGGTTTGAAAAAGATGCAAACTCTCGCTCAAACAACGAGAGTTTTGTCAGCGAAGTTCCATCTCCTGCTAAAATTTTACGTCCAAGACTCGTTGTAGGCGGAGATTTAGATAGCTCCCACCTTGATATTCCATCTTATATGAGAATCCAGCAAGACTAAAATTCTTCTCTTTTAATATAGATATCATCAAGCTTGAGTGGGATGATATCTATTAACACTCCATTAACAAAAAATTAACATCTAATTCATACAAACCAAACTCATAGACTCCATTCTAATGGACACATTTTATATTATTGACTTAAAAATATTGGGCAAGCGCATCTCTGTCTATATACTTTTTTTTGATATTTATTATTTCACCGTCTTTGAAGAATTTTAAAATTCTAGATAGTGTCTCAGGAGAAACGCCGAGAATTTCCGCGATTTCTATATTTTTAGTCTCAAAGAAATCGTCCGTATGGTTGTAGATATATTTTGCAACCCTCTCTTTTGAGTCTAAAACAAGATTTGTTGATATTAGATTTTCAAGATTTTTAATCTTTTTCACCAAAGATGTATGAATGTTAAAGGCTAGATTCGGATTTGAGAAAATAACATCTTTTAGTTTTTCAAAATCAATCTTTAAAACCTCTACATCACTGTAGGCTTTAGCAGTTGCCGGATATGGCATACCCTCAAAATTTGCGACTTCTCCGATAAGTTCGTTATCGTGGAAATATTTTAAAACCACCTCTTTATGACTAGATGACGTCTTGTAGAGCTTTATAATGCCTTTAACCAAGAGATAGAGATATTTTGGTGCATCACCCTCATAAAATACTATACTCTCTTTTGATATTTTATGCTCAGTTGTAAAATGTTCTATCTTTTTTATCGTATCTTCATCAACATTTTGAAAAAGAACTATATTTTTTAAGTGTATTCTCATGGCTGTTTTTAATACCTCGTCATTAAGTTAAATTTTACCGACTATGCTCTCTAGAGCCAAACACCGTTTTTCATATAGTATATTACCACAAACAGTGTCACTAATATAGCATAGAATGAATTTATCAGAAGTGAAATCTTGTAGTTTATATCAGACCCATTTACAAAGCCTACAACAAAACCATAAAATGTCCCCGTAAAAAGCATACCATATATCAGATAGCCCACATAGTAGTAATCCGCCTGCAAGAAGCAAAAAGGGCAGTGGTGTGATGGAAGCTCATATATATATGTTCCAAAAAAGAGTATAAGAGCGACTATCGCAACAACAACAAAAGAGATGTTTGAAAGAGCAAAAAGATATCTGTTTTTTAGATAATAGAACAATGCAATCAAGAGATAATTTCCGTAAAAAAGAGCCAAAAGCGAAGTTGTTGTTATGGAAAAAATAGCAGAAATGGCAGAGTTTGCAGAGCTTGAGTAGATACTCCCGCAGCAGCTTACCATCTTGTCTATCTCTATATTTGCAAACATAAAGCCCTCTAAAACGACCTCGGTTATAAAGAGAAAAAAAGTGACGATAAATAGCCCAAACTTCAGCTTTGTGTAGGGCTGATTTTTATCTTTCATATCTTCTGCGTGAAGTTTTAGCCAAGAGGCAAAAAGATAGAGATTTATGATTTTTAAAATTATGAGATATGTTCCGTACTCAGTTGCATCAACAACGCCTGCCACACACATTGCACCTGTTAGAACATTTGAAATCTTATCAAGCGTAAATATAAAAAACAAAAAGAGCGGAATTTTTACCACAAAGATATATTTTATAATAGTTGCCGCCAAAACACTCTGTTTCTCAAGCTGATACTGGGCGTTTGAGGTGGAGTTTATATCCCACTTTAGGTAAATTTTAACGCTTAATACAAAAGCGATAATTGCAAAAATAGTAAATATTATATTTAAGATTAATATGGCTAAAACTTCTGGAGTCAAAATCATCTAAAGCAAAACTCCATGATTTATCTCCAACACTCTGTCAACGATATCAAGGTCAAAAAAGAGAGGGTCATGCGTTGCTACTATTATGGTTTTGCCATCACGCTTCAACTCTCTTAACATCTCTATAAAATGCAAAGAGAGCTTCTCATCAAGGTTGGCGGTAGGCTCATCGGCAAGAATGATTTTAGGGTTGTTTATATTTGCCCTTGCTATGGCAACTCTCTGCTGCTCTCCGCCTGAGAGATTTTTTACAAGCCCGTAAGCTCTGTGCACTATATGAAACTTCTCTAAAACGCTCTCAAGTTTAGCCTCTACCTCTTTTACATGCAGATTTAGTGGCACTAACGGCAAAATGATATTTTCGCTCACACTTAGTGATGGAATAAGGTTATATTTTTGAAATATAATGCCTATGTTGTCACGTCTGTAAGCCGATGCAAAACTATCAACAAGTTTTGATACCCTCAGCCCATCTACGACAACCTCTCCGCTCGTTGGCTTTGCAAGAGAGGCAATGAGTGAGAGGATAGTGCTCTTTCCGCTTCCGCTTGCTCCCCTTAAAACAATAACTTCTCCATCTTTAACGGTTAGATTTATATTTTTGAGTGCAGTTACGCTGTTCTCTTTGCTCTCCTCATATATCTTTGTAATATTTTTTAGCTCAATCATCTCATAACCTCATCAGCATCCAAGGTAGCGCCTCTGTAAGATGGAATTATTGTAGCTGCTATGTAGATAGGCACGCTTAAAAAAAAGATGAGAAAGAGTGTTTGAATATCAAAGACAAAAGGGAGTGCAAACGATGTTTTTAACTGAGAATAGCCGGTAAATATATTTTGAAGAAGCGGGGCTTTTAAAATATAAACAAAAAATAGAGCCAAAACAACTCCTGACATGTAAGAGAAAAACGAGATTATAAAACTCTCATAAAATTTCTCTTTTAAAACATCACCCACACTCCAGCCGATAGCTTTAAGAATTCCGATTTCCCTTCTCTCTTCGCTGCTTAGCCCGCTTAATTTGTCATATATAATTATAAAAAAAGTAAAAAGCGAGACGACAAAGAGTGCTAAGAAAATCCCGCTCTTATAGTCAAATATATTTTGATAGCTGATTTTTATATCATCTTTTGTAATCACCCTCACATCTGGGTATAAAAGCTTGATTTTTGAAGCAACAGTGGCTATCTCATCCTCGTTTGCAACTTTTACGACTATATCGGTAGCCATATTTTTTGACATGTTAAAAATCTCTCTCGCATCATCTTTGCTCATAACAATAACATCGTTTGACTCAAGCTCACTCTGGGTATCGAAAACTCCGCCGATATCGACTCTCTTTAGAGTTCCGTCATGTTTTATAAAGTTAAAGTACTCTTTGTAGTAATTTTTATCCATAACACTTTCGACACCCTCGCCAAGCATCATTGTCGGCTTTGAGAAATCAAGCTCTTTTGCAGCGGATGCAAAGCTCTTTTTGTACTGCTCTTCAAACTCATCTATGCCGACAAGAGTAAAGTTTACGCCTGCATTTTCAAAGTAGTAGTATCCCCAAACTCTCTCAGTTGCACTGCTGACACCTGTTATCTCTAAAATCTCATCAACTGAACTTGTCTCTATATCATAGTGGCGGCCGCCTCCGAGCTTTTGAACTATAATCTCAGGCAGTGCGTCAACCGTACTTTGTAGCTCATGCTTTATGGAGTTAGAGATAAAAAAAACAGATGTCAGCAAAAATATAAGAGTGCTTAAAACAAGAACAACAAAAAGTGTCTTAAATTTTTGTCTAAATAGGGAGTTTACGGCATGTTCAAAAAGATACATGTTAATTTTAGCGCGCATCAAAACTCTTTTTATTTATGATGCCTGAGTGCGAATAGACGTAGGTAGAGGGAAAATACTCTCTTAGGCTTCCGTCATCCTTATATATGGAAAAAAGGTCACTCACGCTTCTGTGTCTAACATAAGTTGCTTCGGTAGAGATTGCCAAATCGCTAAGCCCGACAAGCGAAACAAAACCCCTTTTTGATTCTAACATGTCAGAATCCATGCTCTTTGCCATCTGCAGATATACAACCTCCAGACAAAAAGCTCCTACAAGAGCCAAAAATGTAAAAAAAAGAGGCCTGCTTCTTCTACTCATCTAGCTTATAAACCTCTTTTTCTTCTATATCTTCAAACTTTACTATCTTACGAGCCTTATGGTCCATATAAAAAGTTTTCGCCTCGCTCTCATTTATAAAAGGGATAAGCTCATCTCCCATCGGTCCATAAACATCACTTCCTATGACATAGTAAGCATTTCTTGCATCTATTGCCTTTTGCGAGTAGTAGTCGGTTACAAGCATCTTAGATATCCCCTCTTTATGCTCAAAATAGTACTTCATCATATCTTTTACGCCATCAAACGAAAAGTGAGTATCCTGATAAAATATCTGCGCCGCCCATTTTGGATACTTATATACAAACATTCCGCAGATGGGGCACTTTTCATCTTTGCTTATAGTGATAACATCGCCTATCTTTTTTAAATCACCAAATCTCTTAACTTCCCAAAGATATAAGGAGAGAGACTGAAGCTCACCCTCTTTTAGCTCGCCGCAAAAGTTCTTCTCTTTTATGGCAGCTTTTAGCTCATTGATTTGCAGATACGCATTTATATCTATCTCTTTTTTGCATCTTTTGTCAAATATCTTCTCACCCATCGGATAGACTTGCTTTGTTTTTTTTGCTTGAACAGACTCAATGTCAGAGCCAAGAGACTCCTGCGCCATCACAAGAGCGGTTTTAAAGTCGACAATCTCTCCGCCGTTTTCAATGCTAAAATCCTCTGCCGACTCTTTTGAAGCAAACGCAAGCTTGCTTATTTTTGACATTGTTCCTTTTATATCGGAGCCGACAACGTAAAGGGCGCTCTTTGCAGGTATGAGTTTTTGAGTAGCGGCGTCAACGACTTTCACATCCTCTCTCTTTATATCATACTCCTGCATATCAACCGCCAAGCATCTTATAGAGCAGTATTGTCTCTCATGAGCGTTATTGATTTTTGAGGTGTGAGAAGTTTTATAGTAGACCTCTATGCTCATGCCGCATACTGGACACCACTCTTTTTGCAGACCCTTTTGAACCAGCTGAGGTTTGATTGTTGCCGATTTTGTAAAACTGTTTGCGCCCAAATTTAAGGTTCCAAACAAAAGAGAAAAAGAAATAATAATTTTTATAAACATAAGAGCCCTTGGATAATAATTTTTATTATTTTATCCTAAAGTGTTTGCATGAATGATTAATCGCTGAATTTGATGTTTTACTCTGTTTGCACAAAATAGTTTGACCTAGGTACCCATCCTAGTCAAACTAATGTCAACCCACTTTCTATTACCCTCTTTAATACACTTTTTACACTAACCCCCAAAAAGTTGTATTAGCCAAAATCATAGTACATTTAGCAACTCTCACTCTTGATTAATATCAAGCAGTGAAAGAAGAAATCTTATAAAGAGTCTCCCTAGCGAAGTTTTAGAAGCATCAGTCTTCTTATAAAAAGAATAAGAAGAGCCGTTGCAAGAATTTTAAAATCAAGTTCGCTTGCGAAGTGTATATTTCTAAACGTATCACTCTGTGTTGCTTCTTCGCCCAATCTCTGCATGGATATTATTTTTGGCGAATATACGGCGCTAAACATCAAAGCTGAAAACAGCGCAGTTGCGGAACTGCCGAATATTATCGCGTCTCTTTGTCCATTTTTATACATAACCATCTCATACACGGCAATAAAAAAAGCCAAAAAGTATATCCAGTAGCTGAAGCGGTGAAATATCTCACCCATTACTATACCTGCATTGAAGCTATCAAGAGCAGCACTGTTTAAAAGAGTTTCGGTATGAAAAATTACAGGAGCGGCAATCGCACCTAGAACAACAACGGCACCAAGCGTAGCGGCTAACGTGACAAGATAGGCAAAATCTATAAAAATATTTCTTTTCAAAAATTACAACCCTAGTGTAAAGCCCCTGTTAAAACCGCTAAAGTCCTTATAGAACTCTAACTTTTTTAGTTGCTTCTTGTTTAAATAGTTTCGTATTCTATCTTGTTGGTCATAACCTATCTCACAACTAAAAAAGTTAATATTTCTGATTAAGACTTCATCAAGAAGCTCTTTGATTATCTCGTCGCCCACCTCCCCGCCAAAGAGTGCATTTTGAGGTTCGTAAGAGAGATTTGACTCAAGTTTAAAGTCATTTGCAATGTATGGAGGATTTGAAACTAGATAATCTACATGTTCGCTTACGGGCTCTAAAAGCGAGCCGAGTCTAAGCTCGATTCTATCTTGAAGTGAGAATTTTTCTATATTTATTTTTGCTATATTCAAAGCGGCTTCTGAGATGTCAACCGCTATTATCTTTGCGTTTGGAAATGTTTTTGCAAGCATTATGGAGATAATACCGCTCCCCACTCCTACCTCTGCAAAAGTTAAATTTCTATTTTTATCCTCTACATTTTTGATAACTTCATCAATTAATAGTTCAGTCTCAGGGCGCGGAATAAGCGCACCCTCTGAAATGAAGAACTCCTCGCTGTAAAAACTTACCTTCTTGGTTATATACTCAAGCGGCTCATTTTTTGCCCTGCGCGCTGCCCACTCAAAAAGCTTTTCGTAATTATCTACATGTAGGTTTTGATTTGTCAAAAGCCAAAGCTCATCCACGCCCAAATGGTGCATTAAAAGTAGCTGAGCCTCTCTTGGCGCCCTCTCTATGTGAGGATTCAGCGCCAAAGTTATCTCTTTTAAAATATCTTTTACTAGATATCCGCTTGACATGCAGCTCCCAAAGCACTTTTATCGATATCGCCTACATCAACGCCAAGCTCTTTTAATCTCTCTAAAACAGGAGGATGAGTGTAATGAAAAAAGATATAGAGCGGATGTGAGAGCGGAAAACTTCTGTTCTCATTTACCAGTTTTTTAAGAGCGTTTGCAAGCTCTATCGCTCCGCCAGAGCCGCCGAGCTCACTTCCCGTTCTGTCCGCCGCATATTCGTTTTGTCTGCTCACTATTCCCATAATAGGCATCATCAAAAAGCCGAGTACCGGCATAAAAAGAAGCAGCAAAATCATAACAAAATACGGCGAGTTTGTAACTCCAAGTTCGTCGTATATAGAGCTAGGCAGATTTCCAAAGACGGCAAACATCGCAAAAAGCATTCCGCCCACCATCGCTATATTTTTATATATGTCGCCGTGTGCAAAGTGTCCAAGTTCGTGTCCCAAAACAGCTAAAAGCTCTTTTGCAGTAAGTTTTTCTATCAAAGTGTCAAAAAGAACAACTCTCTTAGCTTTACCAAAACCGCCGAAATATGCGTTTAGTCTTGCATCTCTTTTGCTCGCATCGCTAACAAATACGCCTGAGCTTACAAAGCCTGTTCTGTCCATCAAATCTTTTATCTGCGCGTCAAGCTCTTCATTTTGAAGAGGAGTAAGTTTGTCAAAAAACATCGCCCTAAAAGTCGGATATAGCATGTTGATTAAAATAACCACCGCAAAGATAAACACAAAACTCAAGAGCCACCACATCTCAAAAGTTGAGATTATCGCATAGATGCCCCAAACGACCAGAGAGCCGAAAATTAGAGTCATCACAAATGAGATGAGCGTATCTTTTATCCACTGCTTCATGGTTGATTTGTTAAAACCGAACTTCTCGTCCAAAACAAATTTTTCATAGTAGCCAAAAGGCAAAGAGATAATCGAGTTTATAATCAAAAAGCTCATAACGACGGCGATGTTTAAGAGCGCCTCATTTTCAAAATATATGCTATTTTCTAAAAACTTAACTCCAAAACCTATCCAGAGAATAAAAACAATATAGTCAATAAACATACTCGCTATACTCATCTTCTCTTTTGCAACGCTGTAATTTCCGGCTTTTATAAAATCATTGCTTGAGAGAAGAACAGCTTTGCCATTTTTTGCCACATTTACATAGCCTATCTGCATAACGCTCGTATATATAGAGATGAGTATAAAAAGAGTATAAATTCCTATTATTGTCATTAACATGTAACTGCCTTAATTTTTCGCAATTCTAACATTTTTTTTTGATACAATCTTTAAATACTTTAAGGAGCATATGTGAAAACATTTATAAACGGTCTTAGCCTTATTCTGCCGACTGCCTTAGTTTTATATCTGCTTATTTGGATTTTGACGACAACTGAGAATTTTTTTGGCAATCTGATTTTATATCTGCTCCCAAAAGAGTACTACATAACAGGCTTGGGATTTGCAACAGGCATCGCCATCGTATTTTTTGTAGGCTTGCTTCTAAAACTTTGGATTGTTCAAAAAATAAGAGATTTTTTTGAGTCACTTGTCGATAGAATGCCTCTCGTAAACACTCTCTACGGTGCAGTAAAAGACTTTTTAAACTTCTTCTCAAACCTCAAAAACAAAGAAAACAATATGGTAGTTCTTGTCGATACACAATGGATGGATTCCAAAATAATGGGTTTTATAACTTCTGAAGATCTAAAAAGATTCGATTTTTTAGATATGGAGGAACCTGTCGTTGTCTATTTTCAACTAAGTTATCAGATAGGCGGATACTCACTTTTTATTCCTAAAAAAAATATAACTCCAATAAATATGAAAACAGACGAGGCTTTAGGATTTATAATGACAGCTGGAATCTCAAGCAGTAAAAAAAATGAGAACACATGAACAAACTCAAAAATAAAACCGTAGCGTTAGCGCTTGGCGGAGGTTCCGTACTGTGTGCAACGCATGTCGGTGTGCTAAAAGCGCTAGAAGAGTCAAAAGCTGATATAAAAGCCATAGGCGGAACTAGTGCTGGCGGTATCGTTGCAACACTTTATGCTTTTGGAAAGAGCGCCAAAGAGATAGAAAAAATCATTTTAGAGTTTGAGTGGAAAAATCTCTCATCGCTCACACTCTCAAAATTCGCTCTCCTCTCGAACGACAAAATAGGAGAGATGATAAAGCATAACATAGGCAATAAAAATATAGAAGATGCACTTATCCCGCTTTGCATGATTGCAACAGATATCACAACTGGAGAGAAGATTCTTCTAAACAAGGGGAGCGCTGCTGATGCGGTAATGGCCACAACTAGCGTACCTGGGATTTTTGTGCCTGTTGAAATTGACGGCAAGATTTTAGTTGATGGCGGGATTATAGAAAATATACCTCTTAGTTGCATAAATAGCTACCAAGTGGATTATAAGATAGGTGTTGATTTGGTCACTACGCAGTCTTACAGGAAACCCAAAAATGTCATAGAGGTTCTCTACAACAGCTTTACCTTTTTGGTAAAAACAAATAAAAAAATCCAGACTAAAGAAGCTGATATTCTCATACAACCTGACCTCTCCAAATATAACGCGGTAGATTTATCGCAGATGAAGGATCTTGTAAAAATAGGATACGACGAGACAAGGAAAATTATCAGAAATCTATGATTTGCTATTAATGTGATACAATATTTGTAAGACCAAAATGAGGAGTGTTATTATGCAAATGTTGACTAAATATATAAGAGTATCTCTTATAGCAATTGGTTTATTGGCTACTGTTCCTGTTGTTGCTTCGGCACAAAATGGCGGGCGTGATATGCCTAAATTTGAGAGTTTTGATCTGAATAACGATGGTACTCTCACAGAAGTTGAGCTCAATGAGGCAAGAGAAAAAAGAGTTCAAGAGCGCAAAGATGATGGCAGAATGTTAAAAAATGTCAAAGAGCACTATGAGTTTTCAAAAATGGACGCAAACGGCGACGGAGTTGTAGACAAACAGGAGTTTTTGGACCACCAGACCAGAAGAAGCAGATAAAACAAATTTTTTACATGTCATTTTTTTTGACATGTAAAAAACTCTACAAAATATAATCAACAACCTTTGATTCCAATGTTACGCTCTTTATTAGCTCTACCACTTTTAAATGCTCTGGATGAACTGCGTAAGCATCCAAATCCTCTTTGCTTTCAAACGCAGAGTACAAAGAGAGATCAAACGCTCTATCAGAGAGTGTAAAGTTAACACCGACTTCCATTGATTTCAGACTTGGAATAAGCTCTGCCAAAGCATTTAGTCTCTTCGCAATCTCTTTAATATTTGCGCTCTTATTTTCATCACGAAATTTAAACATAACTATATGAACAACCACTTTTTGTCCTTTTTTATAAAATTTTAGCTAAAAAATATGCAAACTACTTTTTAATTCTTAAAAAACAAAGTTTTTCATAGCTTTAGGAGGTTATAGGTACTTTAGTCCCTGCTAATAAAATGAAGTTTCTTTAGAAAACGTACGCGTTCATTTTATTGCGTAACATCAGTAAAAAGTGTAAAATAGCCCAATGAAAAAAATTCTAAGAGAGCTCTACGGCTCGGGCATACTGTTTTTCTACTTTTTTAAATGGCCTTACTTTTTGATATTTCCATATCTTTACAATAATGGTCTTGATAATAACTACTTGTTAAATATTTTATGGTTTTTTACGGCAGGTCTTATTTTCAAAGATTTTTACCACATGTACAAAAACAGCGGCTCTTAAAGATAGTATTTCCAAAAAAACTCCGCAATCATGGCTATTAGAAAAATGCCTGCAAGATTTAGCACTATCCCATACTTTGCCATCTGCGCAACACTTAGAGTTCCGCTGCTCATGGCTATGGCATTTGGCGGCGTAGCGATTGGGAGCATAAAAGCATAACTCGCACAAACAGTTGCCACCATCATAAACAAAACAGCGTCAATTCCGCTCTGCTGTGCCACCGCATATATAATGGGAAGCATCACTGAAATAAGTGCCGTGTTTGATGTAATCTCGGTTGTAAAGGTAACAAGCGCCGCAATACCCAGAATAATCAAAAGAGGCGGAAGGTGAGTCATGGAGACAAGATAAGAAGCAAGCTCGTTTGCAAGACCGCTGACGCTAAAAGCAGTTGCAATCGAAAATCCTGCACCAAATAAAAACATAATCCTAAATGGAATTTTTGATTTGTCATCCATCCACTCTAGTATGCCAAAAGGAGGAGCAAAAAGCAGAAGTCCCGCACCAAGCAGTATAATGTTTTCATTCAGCCCAAGCCCGTTCCAGTAGGGTTTAAACGGCGCATTAAATAGAAGCAGCAAAACAACTCCGCCGATGAGCAGGAGAACTTTTTTCTGCTCAAACAAAAGAGCTCTTTTTTCAGACTCAAACGATATCTCTATGCCTTTAACACCGATGCTAAGAAGAGTTCCGACTACAAAAAACATAGTAAAAACGAGCGGAGCGACCATTACCATCCACTCCAAAAAAGGAATCGGCTCCATCTGATTGTTCTGCATAAGTCCCAGCATTATAAGATTTGGCGCGGTACCTATCGGAGTCAAAATTCCGCCGATGCTTGCTCCATAGGCTATAGAGAGCACAAACCTCATCTTAAGCCTGATATCGTCGGTTATAAATAGAGCTATGGGTATAAGCAAAAGTGTCGTTGTAGTGTTTGAGAGAAGCGAGCTAAGTATGCCAGAGGTAAATATAAGCGAGAATATTATCCCCTTTGGAGTTGATGGAAAAATGGCAAACATCTTCTGGGTTATCCACTTGTGAAGCTCTGTCTTTTCAACTGCAATGGCAATTAAAAAACCTCCAAAAAACAGAAAAACTATCGGATTTGAGTAGTTTGCGGTTGTCTGGGCTGTTGAGAGAATAGAAAAAGATGGAAACAAAACGATAGGAAGCAAAGAGACAACGCCAAGCGGCAAGCCCTCATTTGTCCAAAGAGTTACAAGAAATGCTATAAGCCCAAGAAGAGTTGCTTGTGTCACACTAAAAATAGAGATGGAGATAGTAAAAAAAAGTGCGCCGATTAAAATAGCTACCGCTATTTTTTTAAACTGTTCTTTATCTCTGCTCACTTACTTTCTCCTTGTGTTTTGTCTAACTGAGACTATGAATTGGTAGATTAGGTAGGCTATGGTTATTTTGAAAAGTAATAGTCCAAAATTGATAGGCTCTTTGCTTGTCATTATGGAGAATGGGTTTATTTTGTCGGTTAAGTAATCTGAATTTATATATGATAAAAAATAGAATACTAAAAAATTGGCGAGTAACATTATTTTTAATAATGTCGTTTTAGAAAACAGAAACGACATCATAAACAATGCTGATATAAATGCTAATACATTATTATGATAAAAAGTTGATATACTCATTGAATAAAATAATGCTATATTTAGTATCCACAATATAGGTAAAACCGAATCTTGAGAGTGATTTGAACTTATTGCATGTGCTTTAAATATTAACCAATCAACTATATTTTTACCACTTTTTATATCTTTATCTAACTCTTCTTCCCGCTTTTCCATCTCTAAAGCATAAAATCTATTGGCTTCAATGATATTGTTTTGCTGTTCAAAAGAGTTCTTGATAATTCTAGCCGTTTCACGGTTTGCCATATTGGCTGTCATGTCTAAAAAGTTTGCTTCTTCTTTAAAAATTGAATCTTCAAAATTAACAGTTTTTTTAAAATCAGTTTTTCTAAAAAGAGCTAACTTTGCAAATGTCGTATATTTAAAATTTACATTATTATGAAAAGTTGCTTCTGTAAATACAGAAATATCTTCAAATGTTGTTTTTTCAAAATCTACTTCACTGAAATTTGAACCTCTGAAACTTGCTGAACCATTGACTGTTGAGTTTTTTAAATTTAGCTTTCCAATGTTTTTACAATCTTTAAAAAATAAATGAAATTTGAAAGTTCTATTTATTAAATCTATATCATTTTTATAAAAATGGCATTTGTAAAACTCCATATGATTTTCATAAGGTATGCCTTTATGAAAATGACATTCTTCAAATTTTATTGGTCTGAAAACATTGTATTGACTAAAATCTGCAATATCTAAAAAATGGCATTCTATGAACTCTACATTGTTTAATCCAAAAATATTTATTGAACTTTCTTCATTTGTATCTTCGTAACTACATGTTGAAAAATTACAATAATTATTTTCTTTACAATCCTGAAAAAAAGGAAATATAACACCTTCGTATTTTTTTAGTTCATTTAAAGATAATTCAAGTTGATATTCGTCATTTTCTCTTGGAATATAATAATCAATCCCTCGTATGTCTTTTTGTATTTTTTCCCAAAACAATTTTATTTCGTCTGTAGATTTTGACCAGTCTTTTTTATTATCTTTAATTTCATACCAATTATCTTTTTCACAATGCAAAATACACTTATCTTCTTGCTCAAAACACTCATTTTTGCAATTTTCTACGCTACATGTACTCATCTAATACACCTCATTCCTATGCCCAACACGGACAACTATGATAATAAGTTCTTCATCTCTAACCTGAAAAACAACTCTGTATTGGTTTATGCGTAGTCGAAATTTGCCTTTGTATTCGCCTTTTAGTGCTTTTATATTGTTTTTTAAAATGTCGGGATTTGTTACTAAGAGGAGGAGTTTTTCTTTTATAATTTTTTGAGCTACTATGTCTAACTTGGCGAACTCTTTTTTTGCACTGCTTAAAAAGTTAAGTTCGTACATGTAGCTATAAACCTAACTCTTTAAAAACTTCACTTGCGGGGATGAGTTTCTCTTTTTTGTTTTCAAGATTTTTAAGTCTTTGGTCTGAGAGTTTTTCGTCAAGTGCATCAAAATACATGCTAAGAGCTTTTTCTACTATGTGAGATTTTTTCTCGTTAAGCTCTTCTGAGACGCTGTTTAACTCATCAATAATAAAATCAGAAACAGTAAATGTACTCCTAATCTTGTGCATAATTAACTCCTGTTCATATAATCGTATGAATAATTATACATAAAACATTAGTTGGAAAGCAACCTGTTTATTAGTTTGCAAGAAAATTACTCAAACTGATATGCGGGTCTAAGCCCTCTAACATACTATAGACCTCTCTTGCTATGGGAAGGTAGAGATCTTTCTCTTGAGCTATTTTATAGAGCGCATACGTAGTTCCAATCCCCTCTGCGACCTCTCCAAGCTCTCTTACTATCTCTTCTTTAGATTTGCCCGCAGCTATGCCAAGCCCTACGCGGAAATTTCTGCTCATAGTTGATGATGCTGTTAAAAAAAGGTCCCCTGCTCCGCTAAGCCCAACAAAACTCTCCTCTTTTGCTCCATAAACTTTGCCAAATCTCTGCATCTCTACAAGACCTCTGGATATTAGAGATGCTGCCGCATTTTTGCCAAGACCCAATCCCTCGCAAATACCTGCCGCTATAGCTATAACGTTTTTGTATGCTCCTGCAACCTCGGCACCTGCGACATCGGTAGAAGTGTATGTTTTAATAAATGATGGGAAAAATGAGGCAAATTTCTTGCTTACCTCCTCATTTGTAGAGTTTACGACAAGTGCAGTCGGGAGAGATTTCATAACCTCTGTCGCAAAAGATGGTCCTGAGAGAAAAGCTATATTTTCATTTGGGACATACTCCTCATAAATCTCATTTAAAAACTTACCCGTTGTCGCCTCTATCCCTTTTGCGGCAACCAATATTTTTTGATTGCTATACTTAAAATTCTCTCTCAGCCAAGAAGAAACCTGCTGTGCTGGAATTGCTATAACAAGGTATTGGAGTTTTAAAATCTCATCCAAAGAGACAAAATTTTTCATATCTCTTGGTGTTCTCGAGGTTATATAGACCTCACACTTCTCACTTAGTGCAAAAGCTAAAGCGCTCCCCCATTTACCTGCTCCTATTACGCCAACTTTAGTCACATCCGCCCCCTAATAATTTCTCAAAATCTACTATATCTTTATCATATCCAACCACGACAAATACATCGCCTGTTTTTATCTGATGATGCTTTGCTTTTGACGAGTATATAAACTCTGCGCTTTTGTCTTCTCTGACCACCGAGAGCACAATAACTCCGTGCTCCCTGCTCCAATCTATGTCTGATGGATATAGTCCGTCAAAACTCTCAATACTACTTACTCTTATTTGAGCTATTTTAAGGTTGCTTTTCTCATATAAAATATTGTGTAAAACTTCTGTTATTATAGGCTTTTCAAGCATCTCTACAATAACATTCGCCGTCGTCTGCGTAGTAGGCAGTATTGTGGTTGCTCCTGCCAACAAAAGCTTATCAGCACTCTCCTTGTCCTGTGAGAGTGCGACTATTTTTAGATTTTTAAATGTATCTCTAAGAGAAATTGTTAAAAATATATTCTCCGCCATATCCTCAAGCATGCAAAAAGCAACACACTCATCTATCTCAACGCTTCTTCTTAGCTCATCCCAATTTTCGCTTAAATCGAAAGTTTGTATCTCGTATCCATAGCTCTCTTTTTGCGCCATCTCTTCATCTAAAGCGTAAATATATATCTTTTCGTAGTGAAATTTTATGTTTTTTTCTATCTCAAACGTATAGTCGTTATACCCAAATATTAAAGCAATTTTTTCCATTACTGCTTCCTTTTATGGAGGTTGTTTGTAAACTCTTTTATAAACTGAGTGTTTCCTATAACCAAAAGATAATCCCCAAGCTCTAAAATTGTACTATCTGGCGGATTGAACATAAACTCATTTTCGCTCTTTTTATAAATACCAAGCAATACAACTCTATATTTTTTATTCTCAAGCTCGCCGACTGACGTGAAGCTGTCCAAAATCCTCTCACTGACTACAATCTCTTGCATGTCCACGCCGTTATAGCTAAAACGCAGAGCATGAATTGCCTCAAACGCCACGGGCTTTCCTACAAACTCTCTAGCAACCATCCCGACTAGCTCTTTTTCATAAAAAAGCTCGTTTACACCTGCAAAAACAAGCTTGTTTCTGTTTGCTTTATTTTTTAAAATAGAGAGAATAAACACATCTTTGTTAAAAGAGCGGATTGTCAGCGTAGTATAGACATTTTCCACATCGCTGTGGCTTAAACAGATAATCGCCTTTACTTGAGCCTCGATATTTATGCGAAGTTTTCTATAACTCTCTATGCTTCCAGGGTCATAGTTGAGTGCAAAAAAACCATCTTTTTTTGCCTGCAAAACTTTTTGCAAATTCTCTTCCAAGATGATTACTCTGCTGTTTTGCATAAGCTTTTTTGCAACCTCTTTGGAGACGCTCTCATAGCCGCAGATAAGATAAAACTCTTTTATGCTTGAAATGTCGTTAATCAGTTTTGTATCTTTTATCTCATCTAGTTTTTCCGTAAACGCCGTAACAATAAGTGATGTAGTAAATGAGAAAACGGCAATACCAGCTACAATAACAAACATCGCAACAACTCTTCCCGCTTCAGTTATTGGAGTTATATCGCCGTAACCTACCGTCGATATAGTTACAATCGACCAATACACAGCCTCAAAAAGCGTATTAATAGGAGAAGCGGGGTTATTTGCCTCCATGACGTAGATAAGCACGGATGAGACAAAAACAACGATAGAAGCAAAGACCAAAAGCGTGATGAATTCAAACTTTTTTGCAGATATTACCGATACAAAAACCTGAATACTTTTTGCGTATCTAAATAGTTTAAAGACGCGAAAAAGTATAAAAAGTCTTAGTAGTCTGAGCTGGTGGAAAAACGGAAGAATAGCCAGTAAATCTATGATTGCCTTAAACGAAATAACATATTTTAGTTTAGCATGTAAAATCTTTCGCAAGGCTCTTAAAAACCTAAATTTATCACCAAGCAGAGCGTCATGCTCGCTCTGTTTTATTATTATCTCAGTAACGCTGCTGCTTACCCAGAATCTCAACATATACTCTATAAAAAATATGACTGATATAACATAGTTGTTAAAAAACAAAAACTCATCGTTCACATGCGATTTCACCTCTCTGATGAGGATAAAAACACTTGAGAAAATCAGCGCTATCATAAAGAGGTCAAAAACCTTTTTATATCGATAGTCGCCGTTTTCTAGCAGGTTATAGAAGAAGTGTTTTGTTTTTGTGTAGTTATTTGATGTGTTTATTTTATATGCGGTGTCTATCAGCAGGCGTTTTAGCAAAACTGTTATCCCAGCTTTGCTTTTAAGATGTCATTAACGGTAGCAGGATTTGCACTCCCTTTTGACTCTTTCATAACCTGACCTACAAAGAAGCCAAAAAGCTTATCTTTTCCGCTTTTATACTCTGTAACCTTGTCCCCATTTGCATTTATAACAGCATCGCAGATAGCCTCAATCGCACCCATGTCACTCACCTGCTTAAGCCCTAGAGTCTCAATAGCGCTATCTACATCGCCGCTTTTTTCCATAAGAAAATCAAGAACCTCTTTGGCAGCTTTTCCGCTTATCGTACCGTCTTCTATTCTCTTAACCAAAAGTGCGAGTTTTTTAGCATCAACGGGAGAGTTTGAGATATTAACTTCACCCTTAAATCTTCCAAGAAGCTCTACGGTGAGCCAAGTAAGAGCGTTTTTTGCACTAATACCCTCTTGCATCATGCTCTCAAAGTAGTGAGCCATCTCCACGGCTGAAGTCAATACGCTTGCGTTGTACTCATTTATCCCGTAATCTTTAACAAAACGAGCCATCTTCTCATCCGGTAGTTCAGGGATTTTGCTAAATTCACTCATCATATCGTCAGTTATAACGACCTTAAGCAAATCAGGCTCTGGGAAGTAGCGGTAATCTGCCGCCTCCTCTTTTCCGCGCATAGAACGAGTCTCCTGCTTAACTTGGTCAAAAAGTCTAGTCTCTTGGCAGATATCTCTAGCATAAACGCCATCTTCCCAAGCCTCTATCTGGCGTGCAACTTCAAGCTCTATAGCTCTTTGAATAAATCTAAAACTGTTTATGTTTTTAATCTCGACGCGAGTGTAGAGCTTTTCATCACCTTTTGGGCGGATAGAGACGTTTACGTCAACACGGAAAGAGCCCTCTTGCATGTTCGCATCGCCGATATCTAGGTAGCGAATAATTGAGTGAAGCTTTTTGAGATAAAGCGTAACCTCTTCGGCACTTCTTAAATCAGGCTCGCTTACTATCTCTAAAAGCGGTGTTCCTGCACGGTTTAAATCAACTTTTGAGACAGGTCCGTCATGTATGTTTTTTCCCGCATCCGCTTCAATGTGTGCACGGTTTATGCGAATAATCTTGTGTGAGCCGTCCTCAAAGTCAATACGAAGTTTTCCATGTTCGACAACGGGAGTGTAGAGCTGTGTAATCTGGTAAGCAGATGGACTATCAGGATAAAAGTAACTTTTTCTATCAAAATATGATGTCTGGTTTATCTTAGCGCCAACAGCCGTACCAAACATAACAGACTTGTGAAGCACCTCTTTGTTAAGCACTGGAAGAGCCCCTGGGAGTGCGAGACATGTAGGGCATGTGTTTCTATTTTGTTTGTGGTTAAAGCTCGTAGGACATGAGCAAAAAAGTTTAGTTTTTGTGTTTAGCTGAACGTGGACTTCAAGTCCGATAACTACTTCAAACATAGTTTTCCTTGATAAAAAATTATAATATTGTGTTGGATTTTACCCAATTATGCTTTTATGTTTCATAAAGCGCAAATAATTGTAGGTTTACTTGGTATGTTTAGAGTAGATTTTTTCTAAAAGTTTTGTCTGTTTTTTTGCTTCATAAAGCTTTTCTCTATTTACGGAGAAGGCATCAAGAGCCAAAATAAGAAAAAATGCTATAACGACAAAGAAAATAGTTATAAAGATAGCGAGTGAAAAGCCTAAAAAAGAGAAGAGTTTAAAAGTGATAAGAGCACCAAAGATGATAATCGCCCACGATGCTCCAAACAAAAAGCTAATAATTCTGTCGAATTTCTCTTTTTGCATGGTCTTTAGCCGTTAGTGTTCGTTAACGGCTATCGCTCCGCCAAGGTAAACATACGTAAGCATCATAAAGATGAATGCTTGCAAGAATGCCATAAATGTAAGAAGTGCGAATGGAATCATTGGTAATAACCAAGGAGCAAGCATTAAGATTACCATTAAGAACATATCGTCACCCTTAACGTTACCGAAAAGACGGAAGCTAAGAGATACCAAACGAGAGATGTGAGAAACTATCTCGATTGGGAACATCAACCAGTATAACCACCAAACAGGTCCAAGAAAGTGCTTGAAGTATTTGATAACACCTTGACGGCGGATACCTTCATAGTTGTAGTAAACAAATACGGCAAGCGCCAAAGTAAGAGGCATCTCCAAAAATCCGGTTGGAGCCTCAAAGCCTGGAATGACACCGACTATATTAGCAATACCTACAAACAGTCCGATAGTCGCAACAAGCGGAAGATAACGACGAGCATTCTCTTGACCCATTACATCCGTTCCCATTTTAAGAACGCCTGAGATGTACGCTTCCATTACGTTTTGAGTTCCGGTTGGAACCATTTTTAAGTTTGACATAGCCATCCTGACAAGCACTAAAGCGATACCTGCCGAAAGCAGCATGTGCGTCATGTAGATAAAAGTCTTATCGTGAGAAATTAGACCGAAAAATGTAAACAATTCACCCATAGGTGTACTCCCTGTCTCGTAAAAATTGTGTGATTATAGTAAAGATTTAATTAAACTTTTATAATATCAAAAAATTCTCTACCTTTTTTTGCTCTTTTTGTCTCTTTTTACATCTTTAGCACTGTAGTTTTTCCCTGCTATGCTCTCTAGAAACACAGTTGCGTAAGACCCTTTTGGCATCGTAAAAGAGATATTTAGCATTGTCTCTTTTTTAACATATTTGCAGTCAATATCGCTCGGATAAACAAGAGCTTCACGTCTCTGCCCTTTTTCTTGCAAAAACTCATCATCGTACTTTGCTTCTATCTCCGCCGCATCATATTTGGCGCGAAAAACATCTCTTCCGCAAAGAAGTCCGGTTGGAGTAATCTTCTTTGCCGCGAACTCTTTTGAGGGTATCAGCTTTGGCGTAGAGAGCTTGCCCTCTTTTGACATGTAAACGTCACCGCTAAGAGGCATAAACTCTAAAGAGCCACTCTCTTTAGTGAGCATTATTCTCTCTCTTAGCCACTCGTTAAAATAGTAGCTCTGATAAACAGAAATCAAAAAGCTCTTCAGTTTCGCATCTTCGATGAAAAGCTCGCCCTTTATCATCTCTCTAGATTGCTCAATACTGTCTGCATCACGCCCGAATCTTTGGTATCCAAAATAGTTTGGAAGTCCGCTTTTTGCTATTTTTCTGGCAACTTTCTCTATCTTGCCGGCATCCATCGCATCAAGCTCGTAAAGATTTATGCTAAATCTGTTTCCTGCAAGGTCTCCCATTCTTATGGAGTGAGAGTGCCTTGTGCTGCTTAGTATCTTTATCTGATTGTGATGAAACTTCTTAAGCAGAGCCTCATATTTTGTCTCAACCGAGAGGTACTGTGTTGTTGTCGCGTGTTTGTCTTTAAGCCCGGCGTAGCCTATCTTTTGAGCTGGAATAGCCAAATATTCTGCAAAGATGGCAATCATGTCCCAAGTTGTAAGTTCAACTTTTTGCACTTTTAAAATTAGGTAATTTCCTCTGCCTAAAAACTCTTCTATCGGTATTTCATCAACTACGAAATCCCTCTCGTTTTGATAAAATTTAAAGTCGATATCCTGCGTGGAGTGGAGATACTCTCTATCCAGCTCTTTTATAATTGTAGAAATTTTAGCTCCTTTGAAGCGATTGCTATATCTTTTTTTATAGCTTTTCTTAACTCGTCTAGCGAGTCAAATTTTTTGTTTTCTCTTATGAAGTTGACAAAACTGATGCGCGCCTTCTCTTTGCATGAGACCTCACCGTCAAGTATATGGCTCTCTAGCGCAAAACTTCCGTCCGTCGTCACTCTATACCCCACAAAAGAGACCGATGGATGAAAATGCTCCTCATCGTCTATGCGTGTGAGTGTTGCGTAAACACCCTCTTTTGGCATCAAAAACTCTTTTGCTTCTAAGTTTATAGTTGCATATAGCTCTTTTTTGCCTATGCCCTGACCTGCAACCACTTTGCCTTTGATAGTGTAATTATGCCCTAAAAAAGCGTTAGCTCCGTTAATATCTCCGATTTGAAGCTTCGCTCTTATCTTATGAGAGTGAACGGAATCGCCGTGAAGTGAGACCTCATCTATTACGACTACTTCACCCTCAAAGAGAGTTTTTAGGTCATTAAAGGAGTATTTTCTGTTTTTCCCAAAGTGAAAATCGTACCCGACCACAATTTTCTTCAGTTTTGGAAACTTCTCTTTTAAAAAAGCTATAAACTCCTCTCCGCTTAAGTGACGGATATCATCAAGTTTAAGATAGAGAAAAGGAAAGTGCGAAAAGTGCTCACGCTCTTTTTTTGGGGTAAGGTTTGCATAACCAGTCTCTATAACGACGATAGTGCTATTCTCATCCAGTGCTCCAAAAAGCTGCTGATGCCCGACGTGCATACCGTCAAAGCCGCCTATTGCTATGGATGTGCTGTTTTTCAAATCTTTTTCCTCTCGATTAAAATAGCTTCTTTTTTTTTATGCAGAATTCTATCAAAAAGGTCTATATTTTATCATTAAAGGTATTTTGCGTTTTATTTCTATACCACTTTTTAAGCCCGTACAAGCTTATCAATATCCAAAAAAACTCTATGATAAAAGAGGCAAGGTTCCAGTTGTACAAGAGTGAATAGACAATAAGCAGCGCGCCTAAGAAGTTAAGAAACGAGTACAAAAAGCCTTTTGAGTCTATTTTTTCACTCTGCAACAAAAAATATGTTACCAAAACCATTGCTACACCTACGATACCGACGACATCTACTGCGAAACTGTTCATTTATTTTCTCCGTGGTTTGTTTGTTAATTTGTTTTTTCTCGTTCCAATGCTCTAGCGTTGGAATGCATATTGCAGCCATAAAAACTCAAGTATGCATTACCATCGTAGACGATTGTAACGAGAATTATTTCTTTTTTTCATTATCTTCAAGTAAATTTTTTTGCGTTTTTGCTTGTCACTACTTTTTTACCTGTTTTGGCTTCAAGTTCAGCTCGTGCGACTTTTGCTACGTTGCCGCCTTGTTTGGCTACATCTTTGCTCTCTTCAAAGCTTTTAGGATTTATCGCTTCTGAGATGTCTTTGGTAGAAGCTTCCGCCAACATATTTAAAATCAGCTCCGTATTTGTCATATTATCCCGCAAGTTCTCTTTTTTGAGACCTTTTAAGACTTTGTACTCTTTTGTTGTTTTATCTGCCCAAGTTTTTGTAATAATATCTGTAAGTGTCGCGAACCCTGTTCCCTCTCGCACTCCTACTCTATTCCACTCATCTGTCAGCTCTTTTCGTATTTCGATGCTTTTTAGCCTTTGATTTATCCAGTTTTGGCTATATCCGAGTTCCAAATACTGTTTCAATGCTCTATCTATGGTAAGTTCAGGGTCGCTCATCTCCTCAATACGCTCACTTGCCACCTTTGCCAGCCAAAGCTTAAAAGGCTCTGCTTTTGGTGAGGGGATAGACTGGATAAGCCTAAAAAGCTGCTCAGTATCGGCTACATCCGTTTTATAATATTTCCCATCAGGTGATTTCATTTTCAGTTGACTACAATTTGTAGCCAACTCACTTCCCTCAGCTTTTAGTCGTGTTTTTAAAACACTCCAATATTTTCTAGGATTTACACTTTCCGTAAGTATCTCTACGACATCAACGACAGAGATATACCATTTCTCTTGCTCTTCATCCCAGAGAGTTCTTACTTTTTTATCTTCAAAAAGTTTGATAGATTCATGCGGTTTCATCAGTTTTGCCTTTTATAATCATTTCAAACATTATAACTTTTGGGATAAGCCAACTCAAAAAATATTGCAATTTGTTATATTTTATCTAAAATCTATTTCTCAAAAAAGTAACAGTACTCCAAATTCCCCTCTTTTCCCGTAAGTTTTGAAGGCGATTTTAAAAGCAGCTTCCACCCTTTTATCTTGCAGGCATCCTCAAACTTTATCATGGCGCCGAGAATTGCTTTTTCATCCGTAACAACACCGTTTCTGTCTCTTTTTGCCTCGCGTCCGACTTCAAACTGCGGTTTAAAAAGCAGGATAATTTTGTCATTTGAGAGTCTATCAACATCGTCCAAGATGTAAAGCAGAGAGATAAAAGCTACATCGCTTACTACTATGTCAAACTTTTCGTCGCTCTCAAACTCTCTTATGTCGCAACCCTCGTATGAGTGGACTCTCTCATCGTTTTTCAGGCTTACATGTAGCTGTTCACGACCTACATCTACGGCAGTAACTTCTTTTGCTCCGCACTCTAGCAAAACCTGCGTGAAACCACCGGTTGAAGAGCCGATGTCTAGCGCACTCATCCCTTTTACATCAAGAGAGAGTTCATCCAAAAAAGCGCTCAATTTAAAAGCTGCACGCGATACATACTCTTTATGCTCTTTAACCGCTACTTTGTCGCTATCTTTTAGAGCATATGAACTCTTGATAATCTGCTCGCCGTTTACGCTTACAAATCCCTCTTTGATGAGTGTCTGCGCTTTGTTTCTGCTCTCGCACAAACCATTTTCTACCAGATAGTTATCAAGCCTGCTCAATTTTTTCTCTCATCTCTTGCTCGCTAAGAACCGCGACGCCCAGAGCGACTGCTTTGTCATATTTGCTTCCCGCATCTTCACCGTAGATGACAAAGTCCGTCTTTTTGGAAACGGAACTCACCACCTTTGCACCTAAAGCTTCCAGCATCTCTTTTATAACGTCTCTTGACTCGCTCATGCTTCCGGTAAGAACAACGCTCTTGCCCTTAAACGGGTTCTCTTTTGCCTCTTCTCTTTGAAGCGGTTCAAGCGGACGCAAAATCTCTTGGAGTTTTAAAATCGTCTCTCTGTTTACTCTGACAAACTCCAAAACGGACTCCGCCATCTCCTCTCCAAAGCCGTCAAGCGCGACCAGTTCATCTTTAGAAGCATCCACAAATGAGCTTCCAAAACGAGCACTCAGAGTTTTAGACGCCACCTCTCCGATATGCTCAATCCCCAAAGAGTTTACAAACCGCCGGTAGTCACACCCCTTTGCGGCCTCAAGCGAATCAAGCAGATTTTGCGCCTTTTTCTCTTTGAAACCCTCTAAAGTTAAGAGCTTCTCCAAAGTCAAATCAAACAAATCAATAACGCTCTTCACAAAACCTGATTCAAAAAGTGCCTCCACTATTTTTACTCCCAAACCGTCGATATTTAGACACGGTTTTGAGGCAAAATAGATGATGGAGTTGATAACTCTTGCTTCACATTTGAGATTTTGACACTTTAGAAGCACGCCCTCATCCAAAAGCTCGCTGCCGCAAACAGGACAAGTTGTCGGTCGCTCAAATTTCTCTTCGCTTCCGTCTCTATCATGAGTTAAAACTTTTATGATTTTTGGTATAACATCGCCGCTTCTAAGGATGATAACCTTATCATTTATGCGGATATCTTTTCTATCTATCTCATCAAAATTGTGCAGAGTTGCCCGCTCGACTATAACGCCGTCGATATTTGTCGGTTCGACGATTGCAACGGGAGTAACCGCACCCGTGCGTCCAACCTGAAGCACTATTTCCTTTAAAGTCGTTATCTTCTCAACTGCGGGAAATTTATAGGCAACCGAAAAACGCGGATTTTTAACCGTATAACCCATATCTATCTGTGCGGCTATTTCGTTGACTTTTATAACCATGCCATCAAGCATCATCGCATAGCTGTCTCGGTTTTTGTTCATCTCTTCATATACGGCTTGAATCTCGTCAAAATCTTTACATGTAGCTCGAAGCGGCGGTTTTTTAAAGCCAAGAGAGTAGATGTATTCCATCTTTTCGCTCAGAAGTTTATGCTCCAGTCTGTTTTCTCCGACACCGTAAGTCAAAAAGACAAGATTTCTTGAAGCGGTAATAGCAGAATCAAGCTGTCTTAGGCTTCCTGCCGCGGCATTTCTCGGGTTTGCAAAAACTGCCTCGCCCTTTGCGGCTCTCTCTTGGTTGATGCGCTCAAACTCATCTTTGTAAAGCACGACCTCGCCGCGAATCTCGATGCGCTCTTTATGCTCTATGGTTAGCGGGATTGAGCGGATAGTTTTTACGTTTTGCGTTATCAGCTCGCCCACACTTCCGTCTCCGCGGGTTATGCCTTGAGACAACTTGCCATCTTCATAGATAAGGTTTAGGCTTGCTCCGTCATACTTCGGTTCGCAGTAAAATGTTATGTTTTTATCTAGTTTGTAAGTTTTTATAAGCCACTTTTGCAGTCCGTCACTGTCAAAAACATCTTCCAAACTCCACATACGGCTAAGATGAGGAGCTTTTAAAAATCCCTCCGAGACCGTGTCACCTACTCTTTGCGTGGGTGAAGAGGGCAAAATATCCTCCACATGGTGCTCTTCATACTCCAAAACTTCATGGTAAAGCTTGTCATAAACCTCATCGGTTGTTATCGGGTCATCAAGTACATAGTAATGGTATGAGTAGAGATTAAGAAGCTCTACCGCTTTTATATATTGTTCTTTATTCATGGGCAAAATTTTATCAAAATCTTCTTAAATTGATAACTAGAACAAGCCATTCGTTTTAAACTTGATTATAGTCAATGATAATAAATATTATAATCAGTAATATACAGAGCCACTTTCAAATTCCCAAAAACACCTCTGAATTTAAGGTTCTTGAAAGTTTAAAAAAGGCTCATTAAAGCCGAGTTTTCTGATGTTTTAAGTAAAATTCTTTTGCAAACAACATACCAAAAACAAGAGAAACTCAGTGACAAAAATTATACCATTCTTATCAAAAATGTGGCTTAAAATTACAAATCTTGAAAACTCACTTTTTCCAGAGTTGCAAGCATCTTTAGGAGTACTCAGCTCTAAAGAAGAGAAACTTATTAAGATTTTAGATTTTGCAGAAATAGAACAATTTATTCACGATACACATGTAACAAATATCCCAAAAGACAGAGTCCCGTTTGCTCGAGCTTTTATTGCCAAAAGTGTTTATAATCTTCAAACAACAAGTGATCTTATAGACAGACTCAAAATTGATAGAACACTCAGAGTTCTTTGTGGATGGAGATATGCAACCGATATTCCAAGCGAATCTACATTTAGCAGGGCATTTAAAGAGTTTAGCGAGATAAATTTAGCTGCAAAGACCCATGATAAGTTTATAAGGGAGTATCTCAGTGACACCATCTTTCTTTACAACGCAAGTGATGCCACTAAAATACCGCTACGCCAAAAGCCTCTTAAAGTTGAAAAAGAAGAGAAGCCTAAAAAGAAAAGAGGCAGACCAAGAAAAGGCGAGAAGAGAGAGCCTCTCAAACCTACAATATTGACACAACAAAAAGATATGAAAACCACAGAGGAGATGCTATCTCTTGTGTCAACAGAGTGTGGAGTCGGTATAAAACAGAACTCCAAAGGCAACCGTGAAATATGGATAGGCGGTAAGCTTCATATCAGTGCAGTAGATGGAGATATACCCATAACAGCCATATACTCAGGTGCATATAACGGTTTATCCGGACACCTCTGTCGGTTTCATTCGGACAGTTGAAGAAGAGATATTTTCTGTGGCGATATTTTAGCATAAGTGTCCGAATGATTTTTTATTTCTCTTGGATTTTTT
>NZ_JAHYJB010000016.1 GCF_019429335.1 Sulfurimonas sp.
TCTCAAAACATGGATTAATGACTACTTCATTTTGATTATATTTATAATTTCTAATAGCACTAATACCTACATTTGCAACAGCTTGAGCGATATTTTCAAATAGCATTGTTTCGCAAAATTCAAAAACCTCTATAAGATTACTTTTCCCAGCATTGTTTGGTGCAACAATACAGTTTAACTTTCCAAATTCAAATTTGCTATCTTTGAAACTTTTAAAGTTATCTATATATAAACTTTTTAAAATGATATTTGACATTACAATGTCTCCAAATCAAGATTTTCTCTAAGATTTAGTTTCGTGCTATCACTTAATGCTTTATCAAAACAAATCAACTTAGCACCCTCTGGAATAAACTCTTGTATATCCGTTTGTATCTCTTTATCAAAACAAAACATAAATACTCTTGTCTCTTCGTATAGTCTTATAAAGCTATATTTTGGCGTTTTTATCTCTTGGCTTTTTGCACTTAAGCTAAATCCATTTTTGAGTGCTACTTCATAAACTATATCAATATACTTTGCACCTTGAGTTAAAATATTTTCAGTAAATACACTCATCTTTAACATCTTCATAATATCTTCAAAACTATCATTCGGTCGTTTTTTTAGCTCTTTAAACACTTGAAAATTTGAGCTATCAAGTCTGTATGATTTGAAACCGTCTTTGTAGTCTAACTTTTTTATAACTCTTTTTATTCGCTCTTTTGTGATGTCGCTGATTTTTTTGTATCCTGCCTTGTAGGCTTCACTATTTTCTTCTGTCGTTTCTGGCAGTTGAACTAAGATATATTTTCGATTTCCGCCATCTTCGAGGTTTTGCGCCATAACTGCATGGGCTGTTGTCCCGCTTCCTGCGAAAAAGTCTAGGATAATGTCGTTTTCAGTTGTTCCTAAAAACACTAAATATTTAATTAAGTCCACAGGTTTAGAGTAGTCAAAAACTGTTTTATCAAATATCTTAGATAAATCTTTTTTTGAATTATCATTTGAAAATTTATTATCCAATAAATCTAAAGTTGTTGCTGATTTTGTTCTTGGTTGCAAATCTACAAAATAGCCATTTATTCCTTTTGATATTGTTGCATTTTGATATGTTTTTGTATAAATACGATTACCTTTAACTACTATAAATCCATTTTCTAAACCAAATTTAAATAATTCTTTAGACCATCTCCAACAAAAATCACTTTTTGGATTTCTTTTTTGTCTCTCTTTCATTTCCTCTTTTGTAGCATTACCTGGTATAAAAATTTTATTCTCTAATTCTATTTCATAATCCAATGAAGGTGAATATTGAATAGACCCATAATCCAAAGTCTGATTTAATTTATACAATCCTCTCTCATTTTCATATTCATCAGAATGTTTAAAATTTTCATCCGTATGCTCAAAAGAATTTAACAATATTTCACTATTTTTACTATATGCTAAAATATAATCATGATTAACAGCTAATTCATTACTTGATTTTCCAGCTTTTTTTGTAATTCTAGGAAATTGTCCAACAAAATTTTCTTCCCCATAAATCTCATCCATCACTTTTCTCAAATTATGCACTTCATCATCATCTATACTTACAAATATCACTCCATCATCTTTAAGTAGATTTCTACTTAGCCAAAGTCGTGGATATATCATATTGAGCCAGTTGGTGTGTCTTCTTCCTGTACTAGATGTTTTGGTACTTGTGTAACCCTCTTCACGAAGTTGGTCGGTTTGGATAAGATAGTTTGTGATAGTATCACCCCATGTATCACTATAAACAAAATCTTTGTCTTTGTTGTAAGGCGGGTCGATGTAGATCATCTTGATTTTTTTGTGGTAAGAGGTTTGAAGAAGTTTTAAAACTTCTAAGTTATCGCCCTCTATGAAAACATTAGAATTAGATTTCGAATCAAGTTCGGAATGACTAGAATCTAGTTTTAGCGTTGCGTTTGATTTTTGTTTTATGATTTTGTAGCACTCCTGCTTACCGTTCCAGTTGAAACTGTAATGCTCTGCTTTTTCATCTTTTATGTCAAAAAGCAGATTTTTAAACTTCTTTATATTTAACTTCCCATCTTCAAAAGCTTCAGGAAATATATTTTTAAGTGCTTCTACTTTTTCTAGCTCTTCAATCTTGTGATTATTTATATCTTGACTCTCTAAATTTATCAATACATAGCCCTATTTTCTAAATAAAATGATTATATCTAAAGAATATGTAAAAAATAATTTATCGGTAATACCCATAAACTAAAATATTGTATAGAAAACCGCCAACATCTAGGCTAGTCTTCTATTTCTAAAAGCGATGGCAATAACGATAAGGAGAATCGCATAAGTTACAGGCACAAAATCAGGAACCGGAACCGGATCACCCTTTGCGTAAGAGTGCATTCCGGCAAGATAGTAGTTCACACCAAAGTAAGTCATAATTACCGATGTATAAGACAAGAGTGAAATAACGCTGTAGTTAAAATCACTGTAGATTGATTTTACAAATCTCATGTGGATAACTGCCGCATATATCAGAATTGTCACAAGCGCCCAAGTCTCTTTTGGATCCCATCCCCAGTAACGCCCCCACGACTCATTTGCCCATACGCCGCCGATAAAGTTACCCAGCGTTAAAAATGCAAGACCTATCATCAAACTCATCTCATTTATAGAGTTAAGCTCTTTTATGGATAGCGAAATATGCTTCTCATTGTTTTTAGTTTTAAATACAAAGAGCAAAATTACAATAAAACCTAAAAGAGCACCAAGCCCTAAAAAGCCGTAACTAGCAGTAATAACCGCAACATGTATGCTCAGCCAGTATGAGTTGAGAACAGGCACCAAGTTTGTAACCTGAGGGTTCATCCAGTTTAAGTGCGCAACAAAAAGAATAAGCCCCGTTAAAACAGCAGTCGAAGCCATTGTAATTGATGAGCGTTTAGAGAAGAATATCCCTGCTAAAATTGTTGCCCAGCTGATATATATCATCGACTCATATCCATCAGACCAAGGTGCATGCCCTGAAACATACCATCTAAGACCAAGTCCAAAAGTATGCACTGCAAACATCGCAACTAGCAACAACAGAGATGTTTTAGAGAGAAGATTGATATTTAATTTCGGCTTTAATATTTTTATAAAACTTGCAATCAGAAGCATAAAACCGACTAAAAAATATAGAGGGTATAGTCTCTCAAATATATTTGCGTAGTTGTATAAAATCTCTGCTTCTACTCTTGTATCAGACGGATAAATAACCGCACCATAAAACTTTTGGTACTCGATAATTTTTTCTATCGCAGTGTTTGCACCCGTCCAATCACCGCTGCTTACGGCACTGTCTAAAGCAGTAAAATACTCAAACGCTATATCTCTTATTTTTTGCGCATCGCCTAGCTCAAACGTCTCAAGCGCCTCCATTGTCTCAAACCATTTATTGTTGATATCATTTGGTTTTGGCCAAATTTTTATCAAAGCTCCAGAATATACAGAATATGAGATATTTACGCGCTCATCAACTTCCAAAACAGCCTTGTCAAAAAGGTCTCTGTTTTTTGGCTCTTTTCTGATTGCGCCATTAACAGCTTCTGCTAGTTTATACCCCTCAAGCGTGTCTGGAAGTTCAAAAAACTGAGAGAAAGAGGCATGTTTTGCATCACTTTTTTCGCCTATTATCTTATTTATCTCTTCATTTTTTGTAGCAATTATTTTGAGGTTTCTGTAAGCGTCAGGTTTAGCCATCATACCAAGCACAATCTGGTTTTGGTTAAGTTTCTTCCCTGCAATAGTAAGCGATGAGCTTTTATAAATCTTTGCGACAATCTCTACTGAGAGTGTATCAAGCGGCTTCATTCTTCCGCCGCTGTCTTGAATGATTAGCGCTCCAAAACTATCCGCATGCCCTTTGTCAAATGACAAAATAGTTTTTATTGCCGGATTTAGCTCCTGCGCATAAGAGGGAGAAACACTAAGAAGCACTCCAAGCGAGAGTAGAAGTCCAAGAGCTTTTTGCTCGCTTGCTTTTCTTGCTCTTTGAGAGAGTTGCTCAAATCTGTTTCCTCTTGAAAAGAGAGCCCAGAACATCCCAAGTCCTAAAAGAAAATAGCCTATATATGAAGGAAGTGTTCCAGGATCATTGTTTACCGACAAAACGGTTCCTTTTTCATCTTTGTCGTAAGATGCTTGGAAAAATCTGTAACCACGATGTTCTAAGATATTGTTCATATAAATTCTATAAGGATAATATACCTTCTCCTCATTATCTACAAGTTCAACTTCGCTTGCATAAGAGGCAGGCGACATAGAACCAGGATATCTGTCTAGCTGAAAATCTATCAGCTTGACTCCAAAAGGAAGCGATAATATTTTAGAGCCGTAAGATATATGCACGTCAACTCCGTTTATAATGTTGTGGCTCTCTTTTGCGACTCTTCCAGCCTGTCCAAAAACCATTACATTCTCAGAAACATCGCCTACTTTTACGTTAAAAACAAAGGCATCCTGCCCAGGTCTCATAGGTATAGCATCTGGATTTGAGACAATCTTCGTAGTCGCATGTTTGTAGAATTTGCGCACGACAAAGTTGCTCGCATGTGTTCCAAAAAGTGTTCTTAATTCAAGCTTGCTTTTCTCACTCGGAGCAATCTCTCCCTCAGTTTTATCGTCCATTTTAAGATATAGAAGAGGCATACTGTGTCTCATGTAGAGCTCACCGTCTTCGCTAAATATAGATATAGCAGGTCTTAAAAACATTTTTCCCGACTCAAAATCTATTGCTATCTCATCATTTTCATAAAACTCGCCTTTGCGAAGCTTGAGTGGTTCACTTGAATTATTTGATGCAATCATCATTTCGGCAACTTCAAAACCGCCCTCAGTGCCTTCAATAATGCTCTCTATAGCATCTGGAATATACTCTGCAAGTTCTACATGTACATTTTTGCCATCTATATTTAAAGATGAGAAGAGAGAGTTATCTCTTCTTTTGGAGAAATATACAGCCTCTGAAGTCGAAACAGTATTTTCTCCTACCTTTGCGCTTACATCAAAGTATGTATCCATACTCAGCATAGTTGTTGCCGTTTCACCCTCACGGATGTGCATAGTTCCCTCAAAGCCGATAAACCTCGTTATTGCCGCACCCAAAACAATTACGATAAATGAGAGGTGAAAAATAAAGATAGGAGCTTTTTTGAGAGTGAACATTTTATATCTGTAAATGTTATACATGAGGTTGATAGTAAGGAGTGCCATCAGCGCCTCAAACCATCTTGCATTGTAAACATCCGCTTTTGCGGTCATGGTTCCATAATCATTCTCTATAAATGTTGCGTAGCCTATCGCCGCCGCAAATGTGAGTATCATGATTATCATGCTCTTCATAGAACCTAAAATTGAAAAAAGTTGTTTCATACGTATCCTTGGGATTAAAAAAGGTATTCTATTTAAAATTGGATAACACGCGTTAAATTAACTGCTATTCAGTCCAATTTAAAAATAACTTTAACATCCCCGCTCTCAAGTTCTTGTGCTTCATGTCCTATTGTCAATGGAACTCTTTCATAAAGAGGAAACGGTTCGTGAAAAAAGATACCCACAAGTCTGTCATTCTCACTCTTTAGCAGGCGCAATCCTGAAATAGCGTTTATCATCGGCTCAGGCGGTTGGCAACGTGTAGCATTGAACTCATAATAGGTAAGCCCGTCCTCTTCATACTTATAAAAATCAAGTGTTGCTCCCTGAACCTCTATCAACTCTTTTTGCATTTTTTTCTTCCTTTTTTTTGTTTATTTTAGCATTTTAGAATTCAAAAAAAATGTCATAAAGCAAGTTTAATCTCAAACCCTTTTCTTTGTCCGTTTAAAAGCTCAACGCTTCCGCCATGAGCCTGTGCTATCTGTCTTGAGAGAACGAGTCCAAGCCCGTTTCCTTTGACTTTCGTGCTTTTAAACGCTTCAAAAAGCTCTTTTGTGTTTTCAATCATCACGCCGCTGTCATATATGTAAAATTTATGAAATTTGTCATCTCTCTCATACACAATCTCGATATTTCCGTAGTCGTTCTCATCAAGCTCTATAGCATCGATGGCGTTTGTCAAAAAATTGGCAAAGAGCATCTCTAAAAGGTCTTTGTCCGCGTTTATCGCAAAGTTTTGCTCTGGAAAAACAAAGGTGATATCTTTCGTGTAACCATAGTAGCCAACAGCCATATTTAGCGCATCTTGAAGCTCTCCCCACATAAAAGTGCTCTTGCTTGCATGAACACCCTTGCTAAACATCAGCGTTGCTTTTATGATGCGCTCTATTCTGGATACAGACTTTTGAATCTCCTCGACAATTGCCACATTCTCGGGCATAACCCTTTTTTTGAGCGTAGAGCTTAAAAGCGAGATTGAGCCTATGGGATTGCGTATCTCATGTGAGAGGTGTGCCGCCATCTGCCCCATGGTTGCGAGGTTCTCTTTTCTTTTTTGCTCTGTAATATCTGTGGCACTCAGCATTACCTTCTCTTTATAGGAGGAGCATTTTATAAGATATGATTTTGAGCCAAAACCGACCTCGTAATCATTCTTTTTTGGCTCAAGCAGTTCAAAGAGTTCACCAAGTGACTTCGCCTGAGAGTTTTGCAAAAAAATCTCTCCGCCTTTATCCAAAATCCAGATGGCGTTTGGCAAAAACTCAACAACCTCTTCAACTGTGTCTTGAAGATGAGCGTATGAGGCTTTTAGCTCGCTAAACTCCTTCTCGACCTTGTAAGTCTGCTCGATTAGAAGGCTTAGCTCCTCTGGAGAGATGCCCGACATCAGTCGCTAAGTCCCAAAATAATCTTAAACAGCGAGTATGCGTCATCGCTTCCGCAAAGCTCTCTTGTGGAGTGCATCGCATAGGTCGGAAGCCCGACATCCAAAGTCTCTATGCCGAGTCTTGTAGCTGTTATGGGACCTATTGTCGTGCCACATCCCATATCGCCCCTTGTCACAAAGCTCTGTAAAGGCTCATTTAGCGAAGATGCAACATTCATAAATCTTGAGATTGTCTTTGAGTTGGATGCGTAACGCTGATTTGAGTTTACCTTTACGACACTCCCCTTGTTTATGAGCGGAGCGTGGTTTGAGTCATGTTTTGCTGGAAAGTTCGGATGGATGGCATGAGCGTTGTCCGCACTTATCAGAATGGAAGAGCGAATCATCTGCGTATACTCTTCAAAATCACCGTAAACTCTCTTTAGCACGCTCTCCAAAAACGAGCCGCCTGCCCCTGAAGCGCTCCCGCTTCCTACCTCTTCATGGTCGCTTGCGATAAAAAGCATAGGTTTGCTCTCATCGACTGTGCAGATAGCGAGCATCCCGACATAGCAGCTAAGAAGATTGTCAAGTCTTGCACTTGCTATAAACTCATCATGTAGTCCCACAAAAGAGGCTCTTTGCGTATCGTAAAAACTAAGTTCGCTTGCGTATAGCTCTTTTACATCCTCTATTTTGTTCATCTCTAGCTGATTTTTCAAAAACGCACTGAAGTCAAACTCGCTATTACAAGTAGAAATCGGGCAGATGTCAGTTTGCGCATTTACGCTCTTTGAACTGTTTGCCTCTCGGTCAAGATGAATTGCAAGAGAGGGGATGGTTGCTATTGCTTTTCTTGCATCAATGAGCGCATCTTTTATGATGTTGTTTGAGTTTAGGTACGAAACTCTGCCCGCAATAGAGAGGTCTCTGTCAAACCACGTGTTTAACAAAACTCCGCCATACTGCTCAACTCCAAACTTTACTACTCCATGCTCTTTAATAACGGGGTTTGGCTTTAGTTTTAGATTGGGAGAATCGGTGTGTGCGCCGACCATTACGTAGTGTTTGCTGTTTGTACATGTAAAAGCGATTATAGAGGAGTCGTTTCTAGTGACGTAGTATCTCCGCCCCTCCTCCAAAGACCATTTATCAACCTCATTTAGCTTGATAAAACCTGCGTTTTCAAACATTCCCGCCATATTTGCAGTCGCGTGAAAAGGAGTGGGCGAAGCATCCAAAAAGCCTAAAAGTCCGTCATTAAAATCTTGTTTTGTCATTATTATAGTTCCCAAATGAAATTTATAATCTATTTTTTTGATTATACAAAAATATCCTCTATTCTACTCAAACTCTATGCCATGAGGCAATTTTTTCGGTGATTTTATGCGAAGCTGCTTGTGGATGCTCATTCGTCCATAAACCACTTCAATGGCGGAAGCATTCACCTCAAACTCTTTTGCTAAAAACAGAACCATATAGTCCGTCGCCTTTCCCGCTACCGGCTGCGCCTTTACGCTCACTTTTAGCTGATTGCCTTTTGGTTTTCCAATAACATCTCTCTTTGCGGAGGGAGTTCCTAAAATGTTTAAAACCAAAACATCCCCGTCCCACTCGTAATAGATATGCGCTAAATTTCTTGCTTTCATTTTATTTTTTTATGTTCAGATACAAATCATCATTTTTTACGGGCTTCATTTCTTACCTTCCACAATTTCTATCTCTTCATCGCCTCTTAAAACATTTTCGAGTTCTTTTCTAAGCTCTTCTTTGTTTGGCAGGTAAAGTTGATACTTTTGTACAAAAAGTTGGCTATTCATACCGTAAGTCGCATACTCAACCAAAAGTTCATCTTTTTCTTTACTAAGTATGATGCCTATCGGCGGATTGTCCCCTTCGATATTTTGTTCATTTGCAAAGTATCCAAGATACATGTTCATCTGCCCAATATCCTGATGTTTTACCTCATTTATTTTCAAATCTATCAAAACAAAACATCTCAATATCCTATGATAAAAAACCAAATCTACTTTATAGTGAGTATTGTTTAATGTCACTTTGTACTGTCTGCCAACAAATGTAAATCCTCTGCCAAGCTCAAGTAAAAAGTTTTGAAGATTGTCACACAGTAAGCTCTCAAGCTGGGTTTCGGCTATATGGTAAGGCTCTGGAATTTTCAAAAACTCAAAAACATAAGGGTCTTTTAAGATATCTGTCGGCTTCTCTATAATCTGCCCATTTTGAGAGAGAGCCAAAACATCTTCTTTGTTTTTGTTTAAGCTTAGTCGCAAAAACAATCCACTCTCTTTTTGTCTTTGTAGCTCTCTGATAGACCAATTTTCAAGCACTGTCTGCTTCTCATAAAACTCTCTCTCCAAATCATCACTTATCTTCAAAAGCTCCACAACATGCGACCAGCTCAATTTGTGCGACAGTGTCGCACAAATTGGATAGGCTATATAAAACTGCCTAAATCGTACCAAGTTGCTACGACTAAAACCTTTGCCGTGCTTGATAGTCAAATCTTGACTGAGCTGTTCTAAAAGATTTTTACCGTATGTTGCTTTTTTAGCTCCATCTTGCTCAAACTCAACAATGTATTTTCCTATCTCCCAGTAAGTTTTTACAAGCTCACTATTTACGGCTTGGAATGCTTTAACACGACCATTTTCATAAGCTTGAGAAATAGTGCCTAAAAGATTTTCGTACTCTGGGTTAGTTGCTTGTATGTTCATTTCTCACCCTCCACAATCTTTATCTCTTTCATCAATCCAAGCTCAAAAACATCTCTCTCAATCTCAGCCTTCAACTCTGCCTCACTCGGTAAATAAAGCTGATACTTCGACACAAACAGGTTTTCATTGTCGTTTAAAACCGAGTATTTTACTACTGTATTGTCTTTGTCTGCACAGAGTATGATTCCGATGGTCGGGTTATCGTTCTGCTCTTTTTCCATATCGTCATACATTCGCACATACATATCCATCTGCCCTACATCTTGATGGGTTAGTTTTCCTTTTTTTAGGTCTATGATGACAAAACATTTCAACATGTAGTTATAAAAAACCAGGTCTATGTAAAAGTCACTTGTCTCTGTTTTGATTCTTTTTTGTCTGGCTACAAATGCAAAACCTCGTCCAAGTTCTAGTAAAAAATCTTGTATCTTTTCGATGAGTGCAGATTCTAAGTCGCTTTCATAAAAAGCATTGTTTTGTTTGAGGTCTAAAAATTCTAAAACATAAGGGTCTTTGATGATATCTTTTGAGGTGAGTTGTAAATCTTTTGTGTTTTCTTTAGCTTCATTTATGACCGGCTGTTTCTCTTTGCTTGAGATGATTCTTTCATAGTAAAAAGTACCGATTTGTCTCTCTAAGGCTCTTACGCTCCAGTTCGATTTAGCTGATTCCTCTGTGTACCAAAGTCGTGCTTGTGGATTATCTATCCTCATGATAAGTCTATAATGACTCCAGCTCAATTGGTCACACAGCGTGTGACTATTTGGAAAAGCCAAATAAAACTGTCTCATCATTTTTAGGTTTGTTGTTGTAAACCCCTTCCCAAAATCTTTAGTTAGTTTAGTAGAGAGTTCTTTGATGAGATACGAACCATACTCGGCTCTATCTTTTCCGTTTTGTTCTTCCTCTACTATTTGCTGACCGATGCTCCAGTAAGCCTCGACCATTATGAAGTTCACTTGTCTGTAGGCATTGTCTCTAGCACTCTGGAGGATATTTTTTATGTTCAGATACAAATCATCATTTTTTACCGGCTTCATTTCTTACCTTCCACAATTTCTATCTCTTCATCGCTCAAACCATACAGCTTATAAACTAATTAAATTTTCACCAATTAATCTCTAATTGTATAAACAAAATCGCTACCACTTAAACCAAACTTTTCACAGATAAGTTTTACATAAGTCATAATAGAATTGGCACTTAAGTTTGTTTCTAAAAAATAAGATTCTTTTATCTCGTACGGTTTTCTACAGTCGGTTTCCATGCTGGAGATAATTCTTTGTTTTTTACCACTAAAATCATCATCAATTAATAACGACTTTGCAATATCATAGTCAAAATCAACTAAAATCTTTACAACATTCACATACAAGTCATTCCAAGATTTTACAGTATGTTTTTCATTAAATAGTTCAAAATAAAGCGGTTTTTTGCCTGTAATATCAATATCATCATCAAGCGTATAAAACTCTTTATCTGTATCCTGAAAATCAAGTTTTAAATCTAACTCTTTTGGGTATTCCCACAATATTTTAGCTTCTTCAAAAAGTACATCAGCTCTTCTGTTTATCTCTTTATCATCCCAATTTATTGCATTGATAAAATATTGATTGAGCTTTAATCTGCTTTGCTCTTTTAAAATATATTTTTTATCTTCAAAAGATTTGTTACCAAGTTGAGTATTATCGCCTGAAAGTGATAAATTGCCAATATTGTGCAGATATTTATCATGAATAAGTTGATAGTTGTCTCCGAGTTTTGCTCTCCAAGAATTTGTCAATGTTTGTGGCATAAAATGTTCTATCGAGAGTGTCGCAATATCAACTTTTTCATTATTTTCTTTATTTTCAAGTCGTAATAAAATAAATTTTATATTTTTTAGATTATACGCATCCCTTGAAGTAAAATCAGCTCTGAACTCTTCATCATCTGGAAAAATTGCAGAACCCCTTTTTGAAAACAAAATTGTTGCAAAATATTTACTAAATTGCTCATACATAAAATTTGGCATTTCTAAAATATCACTAAATAAAGATGCAAAAACTTTATTTAAAGCGTTAGTTGCTTTGTTGCATACCATTCTTCTGATTATGTAACTTTCAATGATTTCTAATGTAACAAACAACTCTTGTTCATTAATTAGTTGTTTGTTGAAACTAGATATAACTGATAATAAAAATGGATAAACAACTCCAATTTTTAGTTGTTTAAGATTTTTCAAATTTTGTGCATAAATTTCATTGTGAGGAAATAAAAAAGTTTTATAAATTTTTGAATACTCTAAAAGTTCAATGAGTAAACCTTTTGTTTGCATATTTTCAGAAGAAACAAATACTTTAAAAGCTTCATAAGTATCATCTTTATTTGGGATTTTGTTCTGTTTTACTGTTAAATAATCTCTTATAAAATTTGATATATTTTCACTTGTTAAATTCTCTTCTATTTTAAACCAATAGTTTTCAAATAGCTCAATTTGCTCATCAGCCTCTTTATCCATAAGCAAAAAATTTCTTATTAAATCTGATTGAGATAAACTAACTCCTGTTGAATTGATACTTTCAAAAATTAGTTGAGGATTGTCATCTCTTCGATTAAGTGCAATGTGCACAATAAACAACTTTTTAAATCCTAAATAAAGTGATTTAAAATCTCCAAACTTTATCATTTGATTTTTAAAAAAATTGTAATTTTTATAAATATTTGAATTAGTATCTATTGTGTCAAAATCATTTTTTAGTAATTTTTTAAAAACATCATCATCTTTTTTGATTGGTTTGAGTTTTAGCTTATTTTTCTCATCAAGTCTTTTATTAATCAAAAAACTCTCTAAAATCTCATCTTTTAAATCTTCATCATCAATGACATCATACAAAGCTTTTAAAAAAAGAGTGGAAGTAGTAAGCCTTTGTTGTCCATCGATAATAACATACTCTTTTAAATCTATCGAATCGGTATCACTATTGGCAACATAAACTATCGAACCCATAAAGTGACTTTTTCGTTCACCCTGAAGTCCTATATTTTTAATATCTTCAAAAAGTTGCAAACAGTTTTTTTCTTTCCAATCATAATTTCTTTGATAAACAGGAATAATGAATCTTGTCTTATTTGAAGATAAAAAATCTTCAATGCTTATTTGTCTTGCTTCCATGTTAGTTTGTCTCCATATTTACTGTATAGCTATATTTTTCATGGTGAATAAGTGCAAAAATAGAGATTGTTTCATCTTCAATCATATAAACAACGGTATAGCCTTTAAATACCAAGTCTCTAATGTTTTCATCATCATGATAAATTGATTTTCTATGCTTATACGGCATGTGCGAAATATCTTTACATGATGCAAACAATTCGTTTTTAAATTTTCTAGCCGCGCGAGGGTTGTCTTTTGCTATATACTCTAGCTTTAGAGCCAAAGGGTTAATGAAACTCTCTTCAAATCTAATGTTCATACGCTTTTATCACTGCATCAAGCTTAGCCTCTGCTTCATCCGTAGAGTAAAATTTAGCCGTACCGCTCTTTATTTTCTCTACCTGTGCGGCTACAAATTTTCTATCTTCTTCAAAGAGTGCTTTTTTAACCTCTTTTTCGATGATTTTTTCGAAATCTTCACTTTTTAAAAGTATAAAATCAAGTTTATTGTTTTTTAAAATCCCGATTTTCTCCAACTCTCTTTTATACAGTTTTGATGTAATTGTCGCAAAATTTTTTGCAACCTCCGTCGCACTAAAGAGTTCGTTCGTATTGTAAGCAACCATAATCACTCCCTTTATTTTGCATATAATTTTGCATATTATACAAGACTTTCGCTCAAAATATCCACTTCCTCATTGCCCTCAAGCGCAGCTATAAGTTTGCCATCAACCCTTATAGCCGAGTCGATTACGACATTTTGCAGTTTTGAGATAATGGTGATTTTCAGCTCTCTTTTTCCCGGGTTTTGACGTACAACTCTGTACAAATCTTCCAAAACTCTCATATCGCTGTCGAGTCTTATGGCTAGGTTTATCGGCTCTTGCGGTTCGGGTTCTACTTCTCGCACCTCTTTTTTGGTCTTTTGCGTCTCTTTTTTCGCCTCTTTTAGCGTCATTAGCTTACTTACGCCTATTCTCGTAAACATATCGGTGTGGGTGATTTTTGCTTTGATTGCGATAGGCTCGTTTAGGTTCATTTGACTAAGTTCTTCAAGCTTGTCGGAAAATAGCATTACTTCTATATTTCCGTGAAAATCCATAAGACTTACGATGCCGAACTGATTTCCTTTTTTGGATGTTTTCTTGGTTATCTCTTCGACTTTACCTATGAAAATAGCGTACGAGCCGTCTTTGACACTCTCTATCTCCGAAGAGAGCGTATAGTCAAGCTCATCTATCTTCTCTCTAAACTCATCAAGCGGATGTCCTGAGACGTAAAAACCCAAAGTCTCCTTCTCAAACTCTAAAATCTCTTTTAGCTCATACTCTGAAGAGTTTACAAGTTTAAGCTCAACACTTGTTATCTCGCTATCATCTCCAAAGAGGCTTCCAACAGCATTTTTTCTTGCCATTGAGGCATCTTTTGCGGTATCTACAATCTTCTCTATCTGGTCAAGCAGTGCCTTTCTTGAAAAGCCAAACCTGTCAAAACCGCCCGCTTTTATGATGGACTCGACAACTCTCTTGTTTACTTTTGAAGGCTCGATTCTGTTTACAAAATCTTGAAGCGAAGCGAAGTCACCGCCCTCTTTTCTAGTTTCAAGTATCGATAAAACTGCCGCTTCGCCCACGCCTTTAATAGCTCCTAAGCCGAACAGCACAATCTCTCTCTCATCTTTTGTGATAGCGGAAAACTCAAGCTGTGAGTCACAAATATCGGGCGGAGAGAGCTCAATACCCATTCTTTTTGTCTCATCGATGTAGCGTACGACTTTGTCGGTGTTGTCTTTGTCAGAGGTTAAAAGTGCCGCCATAAACTCGTTTGGATAGTATGTTTTGAGCCATGCAGTCTGGAATGTAATCATCGCATAAGCCGCAGAGTGCGATTTGTTAAAACCGTACCCCGCAAACTTCTCGATTAGGTCAAAGAGCTTAGAAGCTTCCGCATAGTCAAGACCTTGACCTTGCGCACCTCTTGCAAACTCGTCATTATAAACCGACATGTCCTTTTTCTTACCCATAGAACGGCGGATAATGTCTGAATATCCTAGAGAAAAACCGCCAACTGTTTGAACAATCTGCATGACCTGCTCTTGATAAACGATGACCCCGTAAGTGTTTTTAAGTATAGGCTCCATGCTCAGAAATGTGTACTCTATCTTCTCTCTACCGTGCTTTCTCTCTATAAAGCTCTCAAGCATTCCAGACTCCATCGGTCCCGGTCGGTAGAGTGCCAAAACCGCAATCAAATCCTCAAAACTGTCAGGCTTTAGACGCTTGTTCAAATCCTGCATACCAGAACTCTCTATCTGGAACATTCCCACCGTATTTCCGCCTCGAATCACGTCGTAAACTTTTGGGTCGTTTTCATCTATCTCGTGCCAGACAACCTCTTTGTTGTAGCGAAATTTTATAAGTTTTATAGCATTGTCGATTACGTCAAGAGTTTTCAGACCCAAGAAGTCGAACTTGATTAAATCAACGTCTTCAAGGTAGTTAAGAGAGTATTGTGTGACAAAAACATCCTCGCCTGAGGGCTTGTAGATAGGCGTTTTTTTCCAAAGTTCCTCGTTTGAGATGACCACACCCGCGGCATGTATGCCAGAGTTACGCTTGAGTCCTTCAAGTTTTTTGGCAAACTCCCAAACTCTTGCGGCATTTGCATCATTTTGAATAAGTTCTTGAAGTTTTGGTTCTTTTTGAAAAGCTCCCGCTATAAACTCATCACCTTTTTTCTTTCCGTTTAGTGTTATTCCAAGCTCATCTGGAACAAGCTTTGCCATCGCATCGGCTTGAGAGAGCGGCATGTCAAGAACGCGCGCAACGTCGCGTATAACCCCTTTTGCTAAAAGTGAGCCGAAAGTTATAATCTGCGCAACCTGATTTCGCCCGTACTTCTCGACAACATAGTCTATAACCTCTCCACGCCGTGCCTGCATAAAGTCCATGTCAATATCGGGCATGCTTACGCGTTCAGGATTTAAAAATCTCTCAAAGAGCAGGTCATATTTCATAGGGTCGATGTCTGTAATCTCAAGCGAATATGCAACAAGACTTCCAGCCGCACTTCCCCTGCCCGGTCCGACTGCAATCCCCATCTCTTTAGCAACTTTAACAAAATCCCAAACGATTAACATGTAACCGGGGAACTTCATAGAGTTTATGACATTTATCTCAAACTCTAAACGCTCTTTGTACTCTTCATGTTTTGCCTCTGGAACATGCTTTAGTCTCTCTGTGAGACCGAGTCTGCAGCGGTAGATAAAATATTCGGCATCATTTTTGTCAGCCGCGCTCTTCCATGCTCTTTTTTGCTCTTTAGTAGCATCGCTAGAGAGCGGCTCGTCATCTTTGTAATCAATCTCAAGACCGTCTTCTCTTGCATACTCTCTTGTAAATTTAAAGTTTGGAGGAATCGGGTCGCCAAGTTTTAACTCCAAATTACACTTATCTACAATCTCTTGAGTATGAGTGATTGCCTCTGGGATATCTGCAAAAAGTCTTGCCATCTGCTCCGGACTTTTGAGATAAAACTCATGCACGGAGTGGCGCATACGTTTTGGGTCGTCGTAAAGTTTATTCATCCCGATACACATAAACGCCTCATGATACTGCGCATCACCGGGGAACGTGTAGTGGGTGTCGTTTGTAGCTACGACCTTTATGCCAAGCTCGCTTGAGAGCTTTAAAACCTGCTCATCTATAAAGAGCTGATCACCTATGCCGTGGCGCATAAGCTCAAGGTAAAAATCATCACCGAATATCTCTTTATACTCTAGTGCGACAGCCTTTGCGCCCTCATATCCAAGTGCTCCGTTTTTTACATTACGCTCGTTTGCCGTGTTTAGGTGCCAGTTGACCTCGCCTTGAAGACATGCGCTTGTGCATATTAGCCCTTCGCTGTGCTCTCTGAGCTCATTTTTGTTTATACGAGGAAAGTAGTAGAACCCCTCTATAAACGCCTTTGAAGAGAGATACATAAGGTTTTCGTAACCTTTTTGATTTTTTGCAAAAAGACAGATGTGGAATCGCTGTTTCGTGCTCTTGTCATCAACAGCTTCACCGTTGTGAATGTAGCCCTCCATCCCGATTATCGGCTTTATTCCAGCCTCTTTCATCTGCTTGTAAAAATCTATAGCCCCGAACATGTTTCCATGGTCCGTCATGGCGACAGAACCCATGCCGAGCTTTTTAACCTGCGATACCAAATTTGTAAGTTTATTTGCACCGTCAAGAAGAGAATATTCGGTATGAAGATGTAAGTGGGTAAATGGTTGAGCGCTCATCGTATATGCAACCCTTTTTAGCTTTTAATTTTATCTGATTTATAAGAGTTTGAATTATAGTATGAATGGCTTTAAGGTGAGGTAATAGCTAAATTTTTTAAATTTAGCTATTAATTGTAAAACTGTTTTGCGGTCTTCCTATATGAAAGCCTTGAAGGTAATCTACGCCCATCTCTCTTAGGGTTTTTACTATTTCTTCATCTTCTACATACTCTGCAACGGTTTTAACATTTAGCTCTTTGGCAAGCGTTAAGATACTGTGTACAAAAGCTTTGTCTTTTTTATCTTTATTAATATTTATAATAAACTCACCGTCAATTTTAAGGTAGTCAATCGGAAAATTTTTGATATAGTGAAACGAAGAAAATCCAGAACCAAAATCATCTATGGCGAACTTATATCCTAGTATTTTTAGATTCATAACAAATTTTTCCAAAAGAGCGAAGTTTTTAACAGTTTCTCTCTCCGTTATTTCAAAAACTATATTGTCTTTAGATATATCATATTGTTTTATAAGCTGTGTTATTGAATCTGCATAATTGCCTACTACAAGAGATTTTGGAGATAAATTTATAAATAAAATTCCCTGATAGTTCTCTTCTTTTATCTTCATAAATGCATTCTCTATTACCATCAAATCCATACGATTGATGATACTCATGCTCTCTGCAACTTCTATAAACTCATACGCTGAAACCACTTTACCGTCTACCTCAATTCTCATAAGAAGCTCATGTATCTCATTTTTACCGCTAGCCGTGGTTTGAATCGGCTGAAAATATGGAACGATGCGATTGTTTGTTACGGCATCGACTAAAAGCTCAGATTTTGCCTTTTGCTCTTTTATGACCGAAACAATATCATCTCCAGATGGAACTCTAATGCTGTTTTTGCCATCTTCTTTGGCTTTATACATCATTCCATCAGCTATTACAAAAAGCTCTTTTTGTGTTTTTGCATGTTCAGGATAGATGGATATTCCGATAGAGACGGTAACACCGGCATAACTTCCATCACTAGTTAATAGCTTAAAATCCTCTATTGACCTTGCTATATTATGAGCAACTGCAAGAGCACCCTCTAACCCACACTCAGGTAAAATCAAAGTAAACTCATCACCGCCGTATCTTGAGAGTATATCTTCGCTTCTTTTTGATTTTTCAAGAACTCTAGAAAACTCTTGTAGATACAAATCTCCAAAAGCATGCCCATATGTGTCATTAATAGGTTTAAAATTATCACAGTCTATAATTATAAGAGCAAATTCGTACCCATGAGCCTCTGCACGTTTTATCTCATACTGTAAAAAGTCGACAAATACACGTTGGTTAAATAGCCCGGTAAGCGGGTCATGTGCTGCATAGTACTCTAAATCGTTTGTATATTTATTTATAGCTTTAACCGAACCGACAAGATTTGCCATAGTTGTTAAAATACTATCTATTACTATATGCTTAATAGGGTCAGTCACCATCTCCGACTGCACACTAAGCCCTACTATTCCGCCTATTTTTGGAGTATCTAGAAATAGTGATTTTGTTCTGTGTGCAAAATTATCATAATCTTTTATATTTATACATGTATTGTAATCTGAAGTATTATGACGGATTGTGTAGTCTGTATATCCTAAAAAATGTTCATTATTTTTGACAGAGTCTCTTACATAAGCTTCAAAACTATTTTTTACCTCTTTTTCAGGCATACCATACCAAAATATATCAACTTCAAACTGGTCGTCACCAACTCTAAAAATTGTCATAAGCGTATAAGTCGGCATAACCTTATTTATATCTGCTAAAAGTTCACTTATGAAATCACGCCAATCTTGAACAACTTCTGAGGTTATAATAAATTTATCAAGCAATTGGACCTCAAACTCAAGTAAATCTTTATCAACTGCTATTGCTTTTAGTTTTTGGGCAAGCACATCGACATTTAACATAATCGCATTAATCTCTTCAAATCTTGTATCTATGTCGGTAGGGTCGAACTCCTTAAAGTCCTTCATAGAGTTGATAGATTGTACTTTTTTATCGAAAAGCTTAAGCGACTGTGTTATTCTTGATGTCGTGTATTTAGAGCTTATATAGGCAAAAAATATAAATAAAGGAAGAACGATTAAGAAAAAATAGACATAATCCAATAAAGTCTCTTTAATAACTTCAACAAAATTTTGCTCTACATCTATCAAACCAAGCGTATCACCGACATTTACGTTTACATGGCAACTCAAACACTCTTGCCTTGCATTGAGCGGTAAAAGGTTTCTGACTTTGCCCATATCGCTAATGGTTACCTTTTTCCCGCTTGCCAAAACAGAATTTGCCAAATCATCTTTTGGATTTTCCTGCACCTCTCCAAAAAGCTCATTGATTTTATTTGCACGGTAGATATTTACAGAGTAGTGACTCTCTTCAAAATTATCTTTGAGTGAGTGCATAAAATCATTTAAGTCTTCTCTGCTCCACCCTTTTTTCATAACTTGATACATTGATGAAAAAATTTGATTTGAGACGGTATTGGCATTTTTGATTGCATTTTCTCGTGCGAGCGTTGTATGAAGATAGGCTGTAAAAACTAAAACTACTATAAAAAGGGAAGATAAAAGAACGATGTTAATTGAAAATATAAAATTTTTTAGAGTTTTTGGCACTGTTTTTTCCATTAAAATATTTTTTTTAAAATGGCTAAATTATATCTGTAAATTATTTTCTTTAACTTAAATTTTATAAAAAAACTCTTTATTACAAAATAATAAGATGCAGGATGAAGTTGATACGAGGAACCTCGTATCAAGTGGGGTTATTTGACTTTTTCTAAATACTCGCAGTCAACTGTATTTACTCTGATTGTGTCACCCTCAAGTACATGGTAAGGAACTTGAACAACAGCACCTGTCTCAAGTGTAGCAGGCTTTTTGCTTCCGCTTGAAGTGTCACCTTTGAAGTTTGGAGGAGTATCAGTAATAACAAGTTCCATTACTTCAGGAGCAGTTACAGAGATAGCTTTGCCTTTATAGAAGATAATATCAACATTTATACCATCTTTGAACCACTTTGAAGCATCATCACACTGCTCGTAGTTCAGACCCAACTGCTCGTACGTTTCATTATCCATAAACTGATACATTTCGCCATCATCATAAAGATACTGCATAGTTTTGTAAGTTATCTCAGGAACTTCAAATTTGTCGCCTGCATGAACTGTTTTGTCAACAACTTTGCCGTTTAAAAAACTCTTAACTTTCATACGAACAAATGCTGCGCCTTTACCCGGTTTAACATGTTGAAATTCTACTACTCTGTATGGAACTTCGCCTATCACTAGACGAACACCTTTTTTAATATCACTCATGCCTACTGTTGCCATAAATACACCTTGAAAAATTTTTAAGTGATTTTATCCTAAGTGGACTTAATTTCTTTTGTTATAATGTCGAAAAATCTCTACACTTTAGGAACCGATTGCTTATGGAATTTACTTTAGAAGCCACCTCAAAAAACGCTCGTGCATGTACAATCAAAACAGCTCACTCAACCATTAAAACCCCTGTTTTTATGCCTGTCGGAACTGTTGGAAGCGTTAAAGCTCTTGACATGGAAGATGTGCTGGATCTGCTAGGTGCAGAGATAATTCTTGCAAATACATATCACATGTATCTTCGTCCAGGAGATGAAACAGTGGCAAAAATGGGCAAACTTCACGGCTTTACGACCTACCCTAAAAGCTTTTTGACAGACAGCGGCGGTTTTCAGGCGTTTAGTCTTAGCGACATCTCCAAAGCTTCAAAAAACGGGATAGAGTTTAGAAGCCACATAGACGGAAGCAAGCACTTTTTCACGCCGAAAAAAGTTATAGATATTCAGCACAATCTAGGCTCAGACATCATGATGATTTTGGATGATTTGGTCGCACTTCCCGCAACTCAGGAGCGTATTGCTCTGAGCATTGAGAGAACTACCGCATGGGCAAAAGAGTCAATAGATTACTTTAGGGCAAAACAAAAAGAGGGTGTCGGTGTAGAGCAAAACATCTTTGCCATTATCCAAGGCGGAACGGACAAAGCTTTTAGAACAAAGAGTGCAAACGAGCTTTGCGCTCTTGATTTTGACGGTTTTGCCATCGGCGGTCTATCGGTCGGCGAGTTGAATGAAGAGATGTACAATACGGTTGAACACACCGTCCAATATATGCCCAAAGATAAACCGCGCTACTTGATGGGTGTCGGAACTCCTGAGGATTTGATAGAAAATATTGAGCGCGGCATCGACATGTTTGACTGTGTTATGCCGACACGCAATGCAAGAAACGGAACACTTTTTACCTCTTTTGGAAGAGTAAATATAAAAGGCGCCAAGTTTAAAGAGGACGCACTGCCCGTTGATAGCGAGTGCGAATGTCTTACATGTAAAAGATACTCAAGAGCTTATCTGAACCATCTTTTTCGCGCGGGAGAGATAGCGTACTTCAGGCTTGCAACCATCCATAACCTCCACTACTACCTCAACCTTATGAGAGAGGCTAGAGAGGCTATATTAGAGGATAGATATGTAGAGTTTAAGGCAAATTTCTACGCAAAGAGAAGCTAGAAGATAGCTTTTCATCCGCAATTTATTTACATTTTTATCCCGAATTTTCCAAGAATTAATATCATCAAATAATAAGCAGTTATTGTAAGTATTACTGAAATAACCATAGTCGGAAAAAAGCTCACTCCTTTTTTTATGAGTATTGGAAAGATTATAAACAGTGTCATTGACGGAGGAATCAACCAAATAATTTTGTTTGAAAATTCTACCGCTGCATTGCTGCTGTTAGTATCTAAGTACATCCAAGTCATAGCTAAAATTGAGACCAGCGGAACAGCCGCCAATAACGCACCTGCAAGAGCGTTTCTCTTTGTTATTTCAGATATAAGCACGATTAAAAGCGTTGTGATAACGATTTTTGTAATATAGTAATACACATTTTCTCCTTGAATCATGCCAGCCAAACAGGCTGACACTCTCTCTACTCGCCTGTAAAGTTGGCACCTGTCATTTCACCGTATTGATTCACAAATACATAGAGATTTTGCTGTTTTGGATTTGGCTCTTTTTGATTTTTAAAAGTAACTACCCATTCAGGCACTGATTGATAAGTTTGCTGTTTGATAGTTTCAATTGAAACACTCTCCCAGCTCTTATCAAGCTTTCCATCAAGCGTATAGTTTTTAACCGCTCTTATAGCAATCTCTTTGGCTTTTGCCTCACTGATTTTTGTCTTTGAGCTACCGTGGCTGTGGTCATGCCCTGGTCCAGCATACAATGGATTTACCCCGAATGTCAAAATGGCTGCAACAGCAACCTTTGTAATAATTTTTTTCATTTTGTTCCTTTTATAATGAACCGTGTCTATATTGTTTTGACTCTTGCGCCTTCATATCAAGATGAATGTGCGTGTGGGCGTCTTTGTTAAAGCCCAACTCCTCTTCGTTTGTAGTATGCAAATAGCCATGCAACTGCATAAGCAACAGCATAAAACCTGCAAACATAAGAAGATGGTTGACAACCTTGCTGTGCTGCATAAACGACTCTTTTTTGCGCCAAAGCATTAAAATAAAAAGCATTGGGATAAGGGCGATAATTTGTCCTAATTCAACACCGATATTGAATGAAATAATTCTCAACAACATATCTAGGCTCTCTTCACCAAGAGGAAGCTGTTGCAGACGCGTTGAGAGTCCAAAACCGTGGATAAGCCCAAATAGAAATACAACCCACAAGAGGTTTGGAGATTTGACATGCAGGTAGTTTTGGAACCCTTTATTGTTATCAAATGCTTTATAGATAACGCTGATTGCTATTACGGCATCAATCAAATAGTAGTTAGCATTAACTCCCACGAAAGTTGCCAGAATCAACGTGACACTGTGTCCCAATGTAAAGATCGAGACAAATTTCACGATATCTTTGAGTGTGTTTAAGAAAAAAACCACACCGAACAAAAATAGCAGGTGGTCATACCCGCTAAGCATATGGGTAGCGCCAAGCCAAATATATTTGAGGTTTCCCCCATCAAGCATTGCCTGCTTATCTGTAGCTGAAATACCATGCGCGAAAGCCATGGTACTCAACAGAAGCAATGCGCCTAAAATTAAAAGCGTCTTCATAGATTTCCTTCTGAAAAATTGTAAAAGTAATAATAGAGTTCTCGCAAAACTTAAAACAGAAAAAAATCAGACGATAGGAGGACGGAACAGCTCTTTAGATATGAAAGAGTGATATAGCAAAACAGACTCAAAGTTGTTTTCTTGCATATAACAGGATGGCTCCATTTGAGTAGCGTCTGCTATATAGAAATCAACAAGATTTACTTTATGATTATGGCTATGCGTATGTTTTAATCTATTATGAGCGTGCTGATGTTCATGGAGAGAGCAGAGTTTATTATGAAAATCATGTTTTGAAAAAATATCAGTTGTTGCGAAGAGGTTGGCACCGAAAATAGAAAGAATAATAAAACTGATAATAATATGTCGCTTCATTACTCCTCCTTCTTGGTTAAATTGTTGTGATTATATCACTCAAATATTAATACGCTAGAAGATAGCTTTTACTTCGCCGTAAAGCTCCTCACCGCAATAGAGTGATAGTTTTTCGTCCATCGTTACGCTCTTGCTTGGGTCAAACAGCATAAAAGAGGCTCTCTCTCCCACTTTTATAGCTCCACAGTTCTCTCCTATGACGTCTGATGGATTTTTAACACAAAGCTCCACAAGTCTGCTCATTGAAATCATACCGCTCTTTACAAGTTTCGTGTAGTAGAGACTCATAGCATTTTTGAGACCTTCACATCCATAAGCAGCATCATAAAAAGCAACCTCTTTGTTTAGTGGAGAGCTTGGCTGATGCAGAGTAGTTAAAATGTCTATCTGTCCGGCTTTGAGAGCATCTTGCAACAGCACAAGATCATCTTTTGAAGATAACGGCGGATTTAGCTTTGCCGTGGTGTTGAAGTTTTTACAAGCCTCATCGGAGTTTATTAGATGATGGATAGAGACCTCACATGTGACATCTATGCCATCCTGCTTTGCTTTGTTTATAAGATAGATTGAGCGCGGTGAAGCAATCGACTTAAAAAGTATTTTGATTTTAAAGTGTCTAGCTATCTCTATCATGCGGGAGACATGCAAAACTTCGCTCAAGTCAGGTATGCCCGCAAGCCCAAACTTGGAGCTAACATTGCCTTCTAACATCACGCCACTGCTTATTAGAGAGTTGTCTTCTGCTTTGCAAAAAAGTGTTACTCCGTACATCTGGCAATACTGAGCGATTTTAATAGCTACGTCATTTTTGGCGATTGTGCTCATATATGGCGCGATTGCGCCGCGTTTTAGTAAAATCGCAATATTACTGAGCGTTGAATCCTCTTTTAGAGTGTTTAGCATCAAATCAACTTTCGCACCGCTTAGATTATGAAGTCCGTTTTGGGCAAACTCCAACACTATTTCGTTATCTATTGCAGGTATGCTATCGGCATTTAAAACAATATGCCCTATTCCGCCTTTTAGTGCCTCACTTGAGACAGCTTTTATATTTTTTGCGTTTAGTACTGAGTCCTCTGCTCTTATATTTATATCTACCAAAAGCGGCAAAAGATATTGACCTTTTGCATCAATGATTTCGCCACCCTGCAAACCTGAACCAATCTCTGTTACTACGCCCTCTTTAATGCGGACATCAACCTCTCTCTCTCCGTCTATATCACACACCGTCGCATTTTTTATTACCATCTCTTCAACCTTTGAAGTATATTGATGAAATTATAATAGATTGTGGCTTATAAAATAGATTTCTCTTTTATGCTTTTAGTGAATTTTAGTTATACTATTTGCTAAATTATTACAGCTTGCGAAAAAGGCGATTTGTTGAGATACTCCCTTAATACCATCAAAATTTTTATCATCTCTCTCTTTGTTTTAATTTACTCTGCCGTCTATTTCACTACCACAAACGATAGAGATGCCCGCATAGAACTTCTGCTAAATCAAGAGGTTAAAAATCTTACTCACAACTATAAAGTAGTAACAGACAGATATAGAATTATTGCAGATATTATAAATTACGAAGTGTTTAATACCCAAGTTGTTCTAGAGCTCTTTTACAAAGCCAAACATGCAAAGAGTGAAGATGAGCGCGAAAAGTATCGAGCAATGCTCTATTATGAAATACTGCCTAACTATTATCATCTAAAAGAGGTAGGAGTAAACTTTATCGTTTTTGCTTTTGAAGACAATAAAGTATTTCTAAGAGTGCACAAGCCTGAAGTATTCGGCGATAATCTCTCGGGCATGCACTACTCCATCCAGCAAACAAATGAAAATGCAAAGCCTATAATCGGCTTTGAGCAGGGCAGGATATCTCACGGTTTTCGTAATATATTTCCGCTCTTTTACAACAATGAACTGATAGGGAGCGTAGATATCGCCTTCTCTTCACAGGGAATGCAAGAGAGCATGTTTATTCGGCATGACACCAACACACATTTTATAGTAAAAAAAGAGTTTGTTGATTCAAACGTTTACGAAGAAGCTTCAACGCCGCCCTATTCGCAAAGTCTTGAACACGACGATTTCTTGTTTGCAAAAGCCTTCGATTCAAATGGCAGTGAAGTATCTGTAAAGAAGATAAAAATCAACAAAGAGCTAAAAGAAGATATTGCCAAAAAAATAATACACAACAACTCTTTTGCCCTTTATCATCACTACCGTGACCAAGCCTATATCATCTCATTTTTACCTATTAATGACATTCAAAAAAATCTGCCTGCCGCATATCTGGTCTCATACGTAGAGAGTCCGTATCTTGAAGGTATGCTGCATGAGTATATCTGGATAAACCTCGTAGTCTTTAGCTCGTTTTTGCTGCTCTGCATAGTTATATATTTCAACCTTAAACAGCGAATAAACCTTGAAGAAGTTGTAAAGAAGAGAACCAAAGAGCTTGAGATAGAAAAAAATAGAGCTCAAAATGCAACTAAAGCAAAATCGCAGTTTTTGGCCAACATGTCGCATGAAATCAGAACACCGATTAACGGCGTTATTGGCATAAGCTATCTTCTTCTACAGACAGCACTAAATGACAAACAGAGAAAATATCTGGAAAAAATTGATGGCTCTGCAAAAACACTCCTACATATAATAAACGATATTTTGGATTTCTCAAAGATTGAGTCAGGAAAAATGACGATTGAAAAAATAGAGTTTAACCTTCACGAGAGCATAAAAAAAGTTATAGAGCATCTTAAGGTAACGGCACATGAAAAAAATATAACTATCACGCTGCAATACAACAAAAATGTAGGAGAATACTTTTTAGGCGATGCCTTAAGAATTTCTCAGGTTCTAACTAACCTTTTGGGAAATGCGATAAAGTTTACCCATGACGGCGGAATCGAGATAATAGTAACAAAGCCAAACGACAAGAGAGTTATGTTTGAGGTTAAAGATTCTGGAATCGGTCTAGGCGAAAAGGAGATAAAAAAACTATTTAAATCATTCTCTCAAGCAGACAACAGTACAACCAGAAAGTACGGCGGAACGGGTTTAGGACTTGCTATATCAAAACAGCTTGTAGAGCTCATGGGTGGCAAAATATGGGCTCGGAGTAAAGAGGGTTTCGGAAGCAGTTTTATCTTTGAAACAGAACTTCAGGAAATAAATCCAAAAGATTACAAAACAGATGAGAAAAAAGCTGAATTTGACAAAGATATCCTACACGCAAAACGGATACTCATAGCAGAGGACAACCATACAAATCAGCTTGTACTTTTAGGACTCTTAGAGGATTACATAGAAGAGATTGACGTTGCAAATAACGGTCAAGAGGCTGTTGATATGTTTGAGAGTGGCAAATACGAACTTATCATTATGGATTTACAGATGCCTGTTATGGACGGCTACGAAGCAACAAGAATTATCAGAAGCTTAGACAAAGATATTCCTATTATCGCGCTTACTGCAAACGCAATGAAAGAGGAGATAGAAAAGACAAAGGCGGTAGGGATAAACGAACATCTAATCAAGCCTCTCAACATGGAGAAACTTTTTACCACTCTGAGTAAATATATTAACTCTAATTAGAAATAATTTCATTTTACTAAAGGTTTTACATTGCGTTACTTGCTTTCAATATTTTTTCTATTCTCGCTCTCTGATGCATCATCAGCTTATGAGCTTGGCAAAAAGCTCTATATGAAAAATGGCTGTTTTAGCTGCCATGGGAGAAACTTGGAGGGTGTGCACAAATATCCATATCTGGCAAACAGGGCGAAAGGGTACATGACATACAAGCTTCAGAGGTTCCGTTCAAAGATTTCAGATACTCAGCAGCAGGAGATGATGATACCTTTTGCCGTAGGTTTAAGTGATCAAGATATTGAAAATCTCACAACCTACATGTATGAATTCGTAGAGCAAGAGAGCAAGGAGAAGTATGACGACGAATACCAAACACACGGACACGGAGGCTCATGAAAATATTAGTTAGCGCACTCGAACACTCGGCAAACGTTCACCTCAAATCTCTTAAAAATGAGTTGAGCGAGACGACAGAGTTTATCGGCATATTTGACAAAGAGCTAGGAGAGAGCATTATTGATTTGAGAAGCTTGGCTATTATGGGATTTGTAGATGCCATCAAGAAGTTGCGCTTTTTTTTAAAACTAAACAACGATATGTTGAGACTCGCGCATGACGCCGATAAAGTTCTGCTGATTGACTCCTCAGGATTCAACCTCCCTCTTGCCAAAAAAATCAAAAAAAAGTACCCAGACAAAGAGATAATCTACTACATACTTCCTCAAGCTTGGGCATGGAAGAAAAAACGAATCCCTGTCTTAGAAAAAACGATAGACCATCTCGCCTCCATACTCCCTTTTGAAAAGGAGTACTACTCCAAAGATGCGCCTATCGAGTATGTCGGACATCCACTCTTAGATCAGATAACAGAGTTTAAAGAGAACTTAGAGGATGAAATAAAAAACATAGTCTTTATGCCAGGAAGCCGAAAAGGCGAGATAAGCAAACTTATGCCCATCTTTAGAGAAGTTCAAAAAGAGCTTGAAGTGCAAGCAACGATTATTGTGCCAAAACACTTCTCTAAAGAAGATATAAAAGAAGTTTATGGTAGCCTTTCAGGTTTTAAAACGGCTCACGATGCGCACAAAACACTTCTTGAAGCGGACTTTGCATTTATTTGCAGCGGAACGGCAACTCTAGAGGCATCGCTTATCGGGATACCTTTTGTGTTGACATATATCGCAAAACCCCTTGATTACTTTATTGCAAGCAAGCTTGTAAAACTAGAGTATATAGGGTTGGCAAATATAATGTTTAACAAGTTTAAAAACAGAGCACTGCATCCGGAGTTTATACAAAAAGATGTAACTTCTAAAAATCTGCTCAAAGCGTATAAAGAGTATGACAGAAGCAGATTTTTAAGTGACTCAAAAGCACTAAGAGAGTACCTTGTACACGGTAGTTCAAAAAGAGTAGCAGCAATTATAGAGGACAGAGATGAAGATTAATTTTATAGATTTACAGGCGCAATACAAAAGGTATGAAAAAGAGATAAACAGTGAAGTTTTAGAAGTTTTTGCTTCAGCGCAATTTATAGGCGGAGAGAAGTTAAACTCACTAGAGAGAAATCTTGCAGCATATACGGGTGCAAAACATGCCATAGGGTGCAGCAGCGGAACGGATGCTCTTTTGTTAGCGCTTATGGCGCTTGGCGTGGGAGCCGGCGATGAAGTAATCACCACTCCTTTTACCTTTATATCCACGGCTGAAGTTATTGCCCTTTTGGGTGCAAAAAGTGTCTTTGTTGACATAGACGAGCAGAGCTACAACATAGACCCTGCAAAAATAGAGTCACATATAACTGAAAGAACAAAAGCGATTATGCCCGTCTCACTTTACGGACAGTGCGCAGACATGGACGCAATCAACGAGATAGCCGCAAAATATGAACTTCCCGTTATAGAGGATGCATGTCAGAGTTTCGGCGCAACATATAACGGCAAAAAATCATGTAATCTCTCAACCATAGGATGTACAAGCTTCTTCCCGTCAAAACCGCTAGGCGCTTACGGTGACGGCGGAGCAATTTTCACAAATGACGATGAGCTTGCAACAAAGATGAGAATGCTTTTAAATCACGGTCAAAACGAGAGATATAAACACAAATACATCGGTATAAACGGTCGTCTTGACGCCGTTCAAGCGGCTATTTTAGATGTTAAACTAAAGCATTTTGACGAAGAGGTAAAACTCAGAGAAGAAATTGGCTCAAGATACATCGATTTGCTTGAAGATGCAGACGTTATCACGCCAAAAATAGCAGATGGCGGCACAAGCGTATATGCGCAATACTCAATAAGAGTAAAAGATAGAGAAGAGATGATTGCAAAACTATCCGCCGCAGGCGTTCCAACCGCCGTTCACTATCCAGTTCCGCTTCATATGCAAGAGGCATTTAAAGATCTAGGCTACGGCGAGGGTGATTTTCCTATAAGCGAGCTTGTCTCGAAAGAGATAATGTCACTTCCGATGAGTGCGTTTCTAAGCGAAGCGGAACAAGATTTTGTAGTTGACGCAATTAAGGACTAAAAATTGAAAAAAATCGCAATTCTCGGCCTTGGCGCAATGGGCAAAAATCACTACAACACGCTCAAAAAGATAGATGGGGTAGAGATTGTCGGACTCTGTGATATTGTAAAAAACGGCGAGTTCGCGGAGCCTTTTTTTTACGATTTGGAGACTATGCTTGATGAAGTTAGACCTGAAGCAGTTATTATCGTAACGCCTACTTTCCTGCATAAAGATGCCGCTCTTAAGTGTGCCGCGCGCAAAATAGATATATTTATAGAAAAACCTGCCGCTTCAAATGTAAAAGATGCAAAAGAGATACTTGCGTCCGTAGAGGCAAACGCAATCAAGAGCTGTGTCGGACATATTGAGAGATACAATCCGGTCGTAAAATCTCTTATCAACGAGATAAAAGAGCATGAGATTTTATCCATCTCAATCACGCGCAGCGGCTCTTTTCCTGAGCGTATAGCCGACGTTGGCATACTTACCGACCTCTCTGTTCATGACAGCGACTTGATACGCTTTATAACAAAAAAAGATATTGTCAAAAGTGCTGTTTTTAAATCTCAAAAAATCCACAAAAAACACGAAGATAATGCCATTTTAGCGTTTGAATTAGAGGGTGAGGTTATCGGCGATATCTCTACAAACTGGCTTACTCCTTACAGAAAAAGAACTATCTCTCTGGCATGCAGAGTAGATAAGGATAGCAAAATCAAATTTTTTGAAGCGGACCTAATCTCTCAAACACTTACAGAGCGTATAAATATAGACTCAAACTCGCACATAACAAAAAACTGTTTTCTAAGCAGAAGCAACGCCCTGCAAGACGAGCTTGAAGCATTTGTAAACTACCTGCGAACCGGCGAGAGAGGTTCGCTTGCTACCGTACATGACAGCATAATCACTCTAGAGATTGCGAGCAAATAATGGCAGAGAAAAAAGCAAATATCCACCCCTCGGTTGTCATAGAAAAGGGTGCGAAAATAGCTCCCGATGTTAAAATAGGTCCATTTTGCTTTATAGGCAGAGATGTGGAGCTAAAAGCAGGATGTACATTAGAGTCAAATGTCATATTAAAAGGCTCCCTTAGAGTTGAACCAAATGTAAAAATATTTAGCTTTGCTGTTATGGGGCGCGAAGATTCAGAGATAGTTATAGGCGAGAAAACGCATATAAGAGAGTTTACTCAAATCGGCGCACAAGAGAGCCAAAATGGCGAAAACAAAAAAATCATCATCGGTGCCAACAACTTTCTTATGGGGTACGTTCAAATTCTCGGCGGTGTAGAGTTAGGCGATTTTTGTATCATAACAAATGCGGTCAGGCTTTATGAGAATGTCAAGTGCGAGGAGAATGTCATCATCGGCGGTCTTAGCACGGTTGAAGCAAACAACACCATAGGAACGGGAGTTATGATAGGCGGCGCATCTGTAGTAACTTCGGATATTCCACCGTTTATGCTGGTTGAGGGCAACAAGGCGACCATAAAAGGACTAAACGTAATCGGTCTTAGAAGAAGGTTAGAGAACAAAGGCGACATAGAAGAGATAAAAGCGGTCTTCAAAAAGATTCTAGGCGACGGTGCAGACAAAATCTTAGCGCAAGAGATAGCAGATACAAACCCAAACGAACTTATCAAAAGGCTAGCCTCTTTTGTGGCTTCTAGCAACCTCTAGCAAAGGGATTGTTTCAAAACCAACTCCTTATTTTTTTCATCATATACGCAATTCACTATCTCACCGGTTACAACAAGCTCAATCACCTGCTCAATAATCTCAAGAGGCAAAATAAACCACTCTCTTGGAGTATATCGTTTTACATCACTTGAGAAGATATCGACATTTAGGCAAACTTTTCCAAAAAACCTATGAATGAGTTGCTCAAACTTTTGCGTGTTCATACCGTAAGCCTCATAAACAGTTACAATTCTAACGGGTGCCATCAAATATGTCGATTCTTTAATGACATTTTTTATTCTCTCTTTCACATCTGTTGTTGAGTAACCTATTTTATATAAATTTTTAATGGAAGAGATTTTATCATCATTACTGAGAGATTCAAGCACATAGATATAACCTGATTTTGTATCATCTTTAGAAACCGGCAGTAATTTATCAAGGACTCTATCATCTTGTAAACTCACAAAATACCCATCCTCATAAAGCCCCTTGCCAAAAGAACGAAGCAGCATATTTGACTCGGTGCCGTTTTCAAAGATGATTTTTGTTCTAGCATCAAGCTTATTGAACTTATCCTTTTGCAGATTTTTAATTTTTTCCAAATAAGCAAGCACTCCTTTTAGAACAAAGAAATTACCCTCTTCAAAAAATCTCTCATTAAACTTTACAAGTTTTTTACTTCCATTTTTCAGGTCATTTTGAACCTCTTTAAAAAGCTCTTCATATTTAGCAAAATTTTTACAAGGCTTTCTTTGAGCTACAAAGTCCGTTTGTTCACGCTCTTTTGGAACATGTTTTAAAGTAAAAATATCATCACTGTTTTCACTTTCCAGTAGTCCAAAAACATCATCATTTAAAATATCATCAATAGAGTTTATTTTTACCTCTTGCAAAATATTAAATCTATCATAAGGCTTGAGAAATTCAATTTTCTCGGGATTTTGTCTTATACCATCAAGCCTTGAAAAAAGATTTCTCTCGCTCATATTTGCCGATTTTTTAGGCTCATGCTCCTCTTGCTCTATAAAAGTATTGATCTCTTCAAAACTGACAAGTAGCCTATCATCTTCATTTAAATTTTTAGTTTTTGCTTTTGCTTCATCTAAAAGCCCAAGCGGATCATCTGCTAAAATCTCATCAAGTGAAAACTCAGCCATTTTCTCTCTCTCGTTTTAGTTTATTGAGAAATATAAGCGCTTCTGCCATTCTCATTTCTGCAAAATCTCTACTGCCAATATCCGGCATTCTTCCATGTTCACTTTTAAATGCCGGGATTTTTTTATAAAGTATCACAGCTTCTTCGGGAGTCATCTCAATCCTTGTGGCTTCAATACTCTCTTGTATCAGTTTAAGAACATGCGTAGTAACTGATTTTGACAAAATTTCAAAAGCCTTTTGAAATGGATTTATCTGGTCAATCAAATCAATATACAATTCATCTATATTTACGAATTTATCTGCCATTCTTATAAATTTCTTATCACCGCTCTCTATAATATGCCCATTTTTCACAACGCTGTCAACAACTACATGTTGTCTTATCTCTTCCACTTCACTATCGGTTAAATCGGGATATTTGACTTTGATTATTTTTGGTATTAAGACTCTATTGATAACCTCTGCATCCAGATTTCCAGGAATTGCTTTTATCATCAAATCATCTTGTAAGATAGCAGCTTTTAGATCATTGAGGTCTGATTCAATGATACTCTCAACTCTTTTACTAGATGGAGGTTTAAAACCTCTTATTTTGAGTTCACCTTTTTGATTTGGCTCACTATCGTTCTCAAATCTAGGTTTAAACTTGAAGTTTGGTGCCAAAACCTGTTCCATCAAAAGTGAGGCTGTGATAGCTTTGAGCATATTATTTACAGATACTTTTACCTCATCATTTTGTGCATTTGGCTCGGCTATAAGATTTGTGAATTGTGCATGTGTTTTGTTCTCGCTGTCTCTTGTGGCTCGTCCTATGATTTGGATGATTTCAGTTAGTGAACTTCTATATCCTACAGTCAAAGCATGCTCGCAAAACGGCCAGTCAAACCCCTCTTTTGCCATACCAAGAGCGATTATCAAGTCCATATCATCGATGCTTTTGATATTTCTTAGATAACTAACTACTTTTTCTCTTACCTTTGGGTCATCATTTACCAAGTCCGCTATTTTGAGAAGTTTGCAGTACTTGCGTTTTTTTAGAATATGAATAATAAACTCTTCTTGCCCTTTATCACTAAATTGATTAGAAATTTGAACAAGTATTTCAAACATCATATTTTTATCTCGCTCTAAAAAAGCTTGGAAAATATCACTTTTCCAATTTTGTGTATCAGTAAAATATTTAACTGTTTCTAAAATGGCTTTTTCAATTTCAAATTTATCACCTGCAGAAGCACTTGTATATAAGCTAAGTATTAATTTTAAATGAACTGCGCATAGCGCTCAAACTGGCCACCAAACGCGCAGAGCATCCGGCCACCTCTGAAGAGATATTTTCTGTAGTGTCATTTTAGCATAAAGTGGCCGGATGATGTTTTTAATAAGGGCAATTTTGC
>NZ_JAHYJB010000017.1 GCF_019429335.1 Sulfurimonas sp.
AAGATAGTAAAAACAAAGCTTTAACCTTCAAAAGCGAAGTAGATAACAAAATCAACAACTTAGCAAACTTTCCACATAAATTTCGACCATCCGTTCATAATGAAGATGAGAATGTTAGAGATATGATTTTCAAGGGTTATACAATAATTTATCTAGTAGAGCTAGACGAAAATAAAATTTCCATATTAGACATTTTTAAATGGATTGATAAATAAAGCACTTAAATAAAGCACTTAATAATGTCTCAGGCTTCGCGACTACTTTTGCGCCCACATACTACACCCCAACTTTTACAACAGCCTTTACAACTTTTACGCTCTCCTTGAGTTTTGTACACGGCATATGCGCATCTTGCGGATAAAAAATAGCGACATCACCCGCTTTTAAAACGATAGACGAACACTCTTTTTTATCTTCATACTTTATATAGTCAAGCTCCTCGTTGTAAACCAAAGTCACTGCTAAAAGATTTGTGTCTGAAACCTCTATAATCTCTTCGCCGTCAAGAATGAACTGCACGTCGATATATTTTCTGTGAGACTCAAAAAAACACTCCTCTCTATCTTTTGAGCTGTATGCCTGCTCCAGCACAAAACTATGCTCATCGAGCTCTATTTTTTTGCAAACACCCAAAGGACTCTCCATAACTCTTTTATGCTCAACACTCTTTTTATCAAGCAATCTCTCAAGATAGAGAAATGCTGTTTTAAACTTCTCTCTCTCAGCCTGATTTTTCACAACTTCTAACGCTCCAAAGAGTGCCATTTTCTCTCCTTCTATCCTATTTCCATATCTCTTGATTGACGGCTATACTCTTGTCACCCTCAATTACGCTAAGCTCGCGATCACTTATGTTGCACTGCAAATCCATTGCTCTTTTGGCTAAAAGCTCCATATCTCCATCAATCTTCAGGTAACGAACAGAGAGATTTTTAAAACGTCCAAGAGTACTTTGCATCTGTTTCCACCACGCAAAAGCACTTCCCTCTTGGTACATGTAGATAATAACTTTCTCAGAGCGTCCGCACGCTTTTCGAATCCGCTTTTCATCGGGCTGACCCAAATCTATCCAGAGTTTTATATCGCCATTTAGTGCTTTTTGCCATAAATCAGGCTCATCATCTTGTGAAATTCCTTTGGTAAAGAGCAGTTCTTCATCCGCATTTAACATAAATGCGACCAGCTTTATCATTAAGCGCAAATCTGTCTCGGATGGGTGTTTGGCAAGAGTGAAGTTATGCTCTGCATAGTAATTGCGATCCATATCCGCTATGTTTAGCGAAGCTTTGTAGATGGTTGCTTTAATAGCCATTATTTTCCTTGTATCTGCTCTTTTTATAAGCGAGAGTATACAACAATAGGCGTGCTAATTCTATTTTTTTAGTAAAAATATGTGACAATGCCGAGATAAATAAAAGCAGATAAAATTTAAGGCAAACTATGAAATCAGCTCGTAAAAATAAGATAAAAACAGCTCCTAAAAACAAAGTTTTGGATACGGCTCCAAAAAATGAGGTTAAAGAGATGTTTATGAAATGGTTTAAAAAGAACAGCAGTGCAGGTCAGGTTATGACAAAGCGTGACGTGGTTGAAAACATCATAGCCAAACTAGATGCAAAGCAAAACGATGCCCTTGAAAAAGCGATGAATGAGCTTAGACGTGAGGGCTTTATAGAGGTAAAAGAGGATGGTGTGACACTGGTTTTAACGCAGAAGGGCGCCGATTCTCTAAACAACTAAGTTGCGTTATACTTTTACACTTTGAAAGGATTTACATGTCAGCTTATTTTAAAGATATACAGCCAGATATTGTTGCGTACAGAGAGAAACTAGACAAAAACAATGTCACTATTGACAAGACAAATCTGATGTTTCTAAACCTTATTCTAGATATTTTAAACTATTTGGGCACAGAAGATGCAGAAAAACTCGATGAGCTGTGTGAATACAACATTATGACTATGAAAAGTGAGTTTGAGGGCGTTATATACGGCAATGCAGTTGATGAAAAAGCCCAATCAGTACTGCTTACATTTTTTCTGCGCATTGCAAAAGAGATGGAGATAAAATATAAAAAGATAGAGAATGAGCATCTAAAAAAGCTCTATGAGATTATGACTTCAAAAGATTTTAAATACCCAAGCTACATCAAGAGCCAGAAAAACTTCGCCCTTGAAAATATGCCAGACAACATCAAAAGGATGCTCTGGCTTAAATAGAGCTAGATTATCCTGTCGCTTCCGCCGTCTATTGCGACTTGGGAGCCTGTTGTTTTTGCAAACGCTCTTCCCGCCATCGCACATACAAGCTCCGCAACATCGTCTGATTTTATCTCAGTTTTAAGCACATTGTTTGTTTTGTACTCCTCAACGCTCATGTTATAGGCTTTTGCACGATTAGCCAAAACTTCATCACTCCATATAGCCGTGTCAAATACAGCGTGCGGGTGAAGTGTGTTTACGCGCACTCCAAACTCTCCAAGCTCTAACGCGGCAATACGTGCAAGCTGTGTCTGTCCTGCTTTTGCAACAGAGTAAGCCGCCGCACCTTTTCCGGGAGCTGGAAAGTTTTTAGAAGCGACCATGATTACCGTTGCATCAACGCCAAGCTTTAAAAACGGAGCCGTATATTTGAGCAGTTTTTGGTGCGAAGTAAGATTTATATCCATACTTCTTTGCCAATTCTCATCGCTTAAACTATCAAGATTTTCACTTGGCGTAAAGATGCCTGCATTGCTTACAACTATGTCGATACCGCCAAAACTCTTAACCGCTCTCTCTATTGCATTTTTAATATCATTACTACATGTTAAATCACATTTAACGCCGATTGCATCGCTCTTTGCAAAGATTTTCTCAACTTCTGGGTTGATGTCAAGAGCCACAATTGCAGCACCTCTTGAGTTTAACATCTTTGCGATTGCAAGCCCTATTCCGCTTGCCGCTCCAGTTATAAGGGCAACTTTTCCGCTAAACTCAGGCGCATTTGCGCCCCCTTTTAGCTTTGCCTGTTCAAGCGACCAGTACTCAACTTCAAAGATATGTTGTGCGCTCAGAGCTTTGTAACCGCCTAGTTTTTCGGCTTTTAAAATAGCCTCAAAGGTGTGGTCGTTTATATCTTTTATGATGTTTGCCTCTTTTGCATTTGCACCAAAAGAGAGAGTTCCCTGCCCTTTTAATATAGCAAAATTCGGAGCGGGATTTAAAAGAGTCTCCGTAGTTCTGTTTGCTTCAAAATACTCTTTATACTCTTTTACAAAATCTGCCAAATCTGCTCTGAAGTCATCTCCCAAAATCGCAGGAACTCTTTTTGTTCTTATAACATGGTCGGGCGTAAGCGGACCTTGTGTGGCGATTTTTTCAATATTTTGCTTTGAAAAGTACAGAGCCAAATCGCTGTCATTATAGATTGAAACGGTTGCCCTGCCTTTTAAGCTTGAGACCTCTTTTCTTATCTTTGCAAGGGTTAAAAGTTCTACATGCGCTGTGAGGAACGAGGAAGTACTCTTGGGGTGTGAAGTCTCTTTTTCTACATGTAGATTTGCGCCCTTAGTCTCAAGATACCTCTCTGCCCTCTCCACAAGCTCTATCGTCTTCTCGTAAGATTTTTTTGCATCATCATTGAATGTAAAAAGACCGTGGTTCATAAGAACCATCCCCTCCAACTTGCTCCAATCAACATCTCTTGTCATATCATAGATAAGTTTTGCAAGAACAAATCCCGGCATAATGTATGGAATAACCAAAACAGTCTCACCGTAAAGCTCTTTTATCTTCTCTTCGCCGCTCTGGGTATTTGTGATGGTTACAACAGCGTCGGTATGGGTATGGTCAACAAATTTAAAAGGGATAATGGCATGCAGTATCGCTTCAACGGATGGGTTTGGAGCAGATGGATTTGTCATAGCAAGGCGCTGATATTTAACCATATCGGTATCACTCAGCTCTTTTAACTCCGCCATTTTTAAAAGCATATCCATCTTTACGGGTGCGAATCCCTCCGCCTCGATGGTTGCCAAATCCCAGCCGCTCCCTTTGACATAAAGAATCTCTTCAATCTCTCCAAAAAGGTTTGTAGCAGTTGATTTTACAGATGTGTTTCCGCCGCCGTGAAGAACCAAAGAGGCATCACGCCCAAGCAGTCTTGAGGTGTAAACCCTTAAATCCAAATCTGTTTTAAACTCATTTGCCTCTTTGTCGCTGTATAAACTTCTCATTAATTGCTCTTTTTAAATTTTTCTTGAATTTTATCGAAATCTGCCTCGCAAACTCCTCTGTTTGTTATAAGTCCTGTTATAAGTCTTGCCGGAGTTACATCAAAACCGTAGTTTATAGCAGGAGAATCCTCAGGAGTTATACGCACTTCACGCACCACTCCTTCGCTATCCACTCCTTTTATAAATCTAACCTCATCAGCGCTTCTCTCTTCGATGGGAATCCCTTTTACGCCGTCTCTGATTTCAAAGTCAAAAGTTGATGTCGGAATTGCCACATAAAAAGGGACGTTGTTATCGTGTGCAGCGAGTGCCTTTAGGTAAGTTCCTATCTTGTTTGCCACATCACCGTTGGCACTTACTCTGTCCGCCCCGACAATCACCATATCCACCATTCCGTGCTGCATAAGATGTCCGCCCGTATTGTCGGCTATGATTGTATGCTTTATGCCGCTTTGAGAGAGTTCCCATGCGGTGAGTGAGGCTCCCTGATTTCTAGGTCTTGTTTCATCAACCCACACATGAACATCTATTCCTCTTCTCTTTGCCTCATAGATCGGTGCGAGCGCTGTTCCCTCATCTATAACTGCCAACCAGCCTGCATTGCAGTGAGTTAAGATATTTATCTCTGTTTTGCCGCTCTTTTTTAAAATATCTTCAATGATGTTACAGCCATACTCTGCTATTTTTTGGCTCTCAAGTGCCTCTTCGTCATTTAGCTCTATAGCAAATCTTCTTGCATCATCTACTAAATCATCCGAATCTTTTAAAAGCTCCATCATCTTATCAACTGCCCACATAAGGTTAACCGCTGTAGGGCGGGACTCTCTTATCAATACCGCTTTCTCTTTTAGAGCTTCGTAATCTCCCTCGACCTCAATCGCGGCTATATAGATCCCAAATGCTGCAACACTCCCGATAACTCCCGCACCGCGAACTGTCATATTTTTTATCGCATTTACGACTTCCTCGGTATTTGTAAGGTGTCTTGTGTCATAAACAAACGGAAGCTGCCTCTGGTCGATCACCTCAAGACACTCGTCAAAAAGGTCATCGTTTAGCCATAACGCTTTGTAGTTACCCTGCATTTTTCATTATCTCCAATATCTCATCTATGCTCTCAATCTTGTCGTACTTTATTACAAACTCTCTGGCAATTTTTAGAGCCATCCTCTCGGCATCGGCTCTAAGAGCCTCATCCTCGATCCCTCTTATCTCCTCTACTCCCGCAACGCCGTAAACTCTTCTAGCCATCTTACAGCCTGCAAATCCGACACTATCTCTTAAAATATTTTTTACAAATCTCTCTTTGTAATTTTTCAGTGACACCTCATCAAGGTAGCCATCTACAAGTAGAGCGGACTCTTTTGATTCGCTCCAAAAGCTTAAAAACTTCTCGCTAAACTTCTCTAAAATATCTTTAATGGTTAGCAAAAGCCAGCTCTTGTAATCCTCATCTTTTGTAACAACACTGTGATGGATGTAGTTGTTCACCAAGTTAGCCAAAAGAGCTCCGACATCAAAACCAAACGGTCCTACAAACGCGAATTCAGGGTCTATTATGTAGGTATCATTCTCATTTATCATAATGGAGCCTGTATGCAGATCTCCATGAAGCAGCGCGTCACTTTGCGTCATAAATTTATATTTGAGCTCCAACACCTTCTCTTTAAACTCCATGTCCGAAAAAAGTTTTTGTGCATCAGGATTGTTCTCTACGTTCTCATTATCGTTTGTCTCATGCTCCATAAAGGGAAAACTAAAAACAAGATCTTCGGTCAGTTTGCACAGCTCCCTGTTGCCGTTGAATCTCTCTACGAGCTCTCTTTTTTGAGCACTGCTAAGGTATAGAGATGAAGTGTAGTAGAGCGTAGCCGCCATATATGTTGAGATATGCCCACTGAAATTTTTATATTTCACTCCTCCGATAAGCCCTTTTCTCATGATTATGTGGCTGCCTAGATAATCCATAACAACCAGACTCATCTCTTCGCTTGCATGATGGATTTTAGGGACAAAACTCGGAAAAATAGTATAAAATTTCTGCAATGCCCTTATCTCGTAGATCATTCTCTCTCTACTAAGAGGAAAATCCTCGCCTACACATCTGAGAAACGGTACTGCCTGCTTTGCAATAAGAGCTTTTTGAGGATTTTTTACGGAGCTTATTTTGTAGACATAGTTCAGATTGCCATCACCTATCTCATCGGCTCTTATTTCATCGGAGCCAAAATAGTTCATAACGCTCTTTATGTTTGAAATATAATCGATAATAGTCTCTACATTCAGTACTCTGTAATTCATCTCTTCATACTCCTTTATTTAAAAAATTGTAGCATAATTCAATATTATTTTATTTAACTTTTTCCATAATCATATGAAGCGAACGATTCTGCAACGGAAGGGTCAAATCTAGCGAGACTATATTTGGGAAACCCACCGTGAAGCCTTAGTGAGTGAGTATGAATTATTAAAAAATCTATTAAAAATGGGGCTTATTATGGGCTGGACTTGCCAACATGATTATAAAGGTTACTGCAAACTCGTAAAAAAGGAGTGTGTTCCAGGAACGAAAGGGTGCATCTTAAAGAGTAGCGACTACACTTTTAGTACCGGCAGTTTTGAAGAGGATAAGAAAGCCATTGATGAGAAAAAAGAGACCCAAGAGATTGATTTTGCGGCACTAGTAAGAAGTCATTAGTCCCAAAACTCAAGCGGATTTGGGTGCAAAAAAGTATAGTTAAGCTCTTTAATCACCTTCTGTGAAGAGACTCTGCGCTTTGAAAATCCCTCAAACTTTCCAATCTCCGAGCCTGCCTTTTGGCTGTTTTTTCTGTGTATCTCCTGCCTTGATGGATGAAGCGGAGCAACAAGGTTGTATATGCCGAAATTTACGATATTTTCAACCATCTTTTTGATGATATTTATCACATCATCCTTATGAATGTAATTGACAAAGCCGTCACTAAAATCAACAGCGCTCTTCCATCTCCCGGCTACCCTGTCATCCCCCATAAGTCCGCCAAGCCTTAGGATAATAACATTTTCTCGCAGGCTAAGAACCAAATCCTCCGCCTCTTTTATTAACGATGGCTGCGTTATCTCAAAACTCTCATCTACATCCTCGTCAAACTCCCTGTAGATGGATATTGAACTCATTAAAAAAATATTACATGCAGGTTTTGTAAGCGTAGCTATTTTTCGCAGTGTCTCTAGGTAGTTCTCTTTTGTGTTTATTGCAATAATTACGATATCGCTTTGCCAAAAATGGGAATTATCTTTAGTTGTTTCTCTGCAGAAACAATCTACATGTAGATTTTTAGAGAGCTCATGGGCAAGAGGTTTGCCCAGCCAGCCGCATCCGATTACACCAACGCTCTTTTGCATACTTATTTTTTATGCTTGTTGATATTGTAACTTTTTTTAATTGCCAGCATCTCATAAATTGAAACCTCAGGCATTGCCTCTTCTATGAGTTTATCAGTATCGCTAAACTGACCCTTTATCTTCTCAATATCTTTATAGCCCTTTGGCTTTATTTCGCTCATTGCCATATTTATTCCAGCTGCCCAAAAAAGAATAATCATCAGCCATACGGTTTTTTTAGCCCCCGCATAGACGCCCACAAAGTGAAATACAATACTAAGCGCAATGGCTACCGTAAGAATAACTGTTAAACTCATCTTGCCAAATTCTCCCCTCTTGGTTTCATCTCTATATTGGCACCCTCAATCATCTTATCCCCCAAAAGCCTGACGCCTATGGTTCCTAGAATCATCAATCCAAACACTATAAACAAAAAAAATAGTGCCAAAGAGTAGCGTCTAAGCCTCTCTCTCATCTACTGTTTTTTCTCCTCTATATCAGGCTCAACGCCAATCCACTCAACACATCTTGACGTATGAAAATCTCTCTCATAATCACTGTTTTTAAAGAGGTTGTCCTCAAGCTTCCAGCCCATCTTCTGAGATATCAACACCGATCTTGAAGCAGTTCTGCGCATTTTGTTTTCACAAATAACAGTCTCCCCCGCAGTAAAAAGAGCCTGAACCTCTTCCATTCTTGATGTTGTCATATTATAGTGAAAAGCTATCATCAAAGATACCATCACCACGACAGATATCATCCCTTTTTTAAATGCGCCCTTTGGCACAAAATCCCTTGTAGTCACGATTGCCGTGACGACCAATATGAAAACAGCGATTACTATATACGCGCCCTCTAATTCTAAAAAAAGTTCCATGTTTATTCCTTAATTGCCATATTGTTCTTCCCAAGCTTCAAACTCGGGAGTGAAGTACTCTATTCTTACTTTTTTAAACTCTCTTGAGCTGTAAAGCGGCATGTGGCTTTTTGAATCTATCTCCAGAGCCATCTCCTCTATAATTGCATTTGTCTCCTCAGTGCTCTTTCCGTGAACCATTGTAAAGAGATTATACTGCCAATTCTCATACTTCGGGCGAAGGTAACAGTGGCTTACAGCGCTAAAAGCAGCCGCTTTTTCGCCTATCTCCTCTCCGTTTGCTTCATCAACATCCCATACAACCATGGCATTTGCACCAAAGCCTGCTTTTCTGTGGTTTAGGATTGAGGCAAATCTTCTCATGACCCCTGCCCCTTGAAGTTCGTTTAATACATCAAAAAAAGTATTATAGTCAATATTCAGAGTATCTACAATATTCTTGAAAGGCTCCCTTACCATCTCTATATCGTTTTGTGCATATCTAATGATAGCGTGATGCAGAGGAGTAAGCTCAATATCTGTATGCGTTACTCTCTTTACCTCCTCTTTTTTCTGATCTTTTCCGGTAGTGTCTAGTTTTACGTTGATTTTAAAAAGCTTAAGAGTTGGAAGAGTGATATAATCCTCAGCGCCCGTAGCCTCTGCTAAAAATCCTACGGTTTTTTCCAGTCCGAGCTTGGACGTAGGTGAAACAGCAACGGTAAACCAGATGTTAAAGTCATGGTTTCTCTCATAATTATGCGATATTCCCGGATGCGAATTTATAATCTTAACCGCATCACTTATCTTCTGCGGGGGAATTTTAAAAGCAACAAGAGATGATATATACCCCAATCGTTTAGTGTCAAATATCGCGGATGTCTGACGTATGATATTGCTTTTTTTCTGCTCTTGCAAAATCTCAAGAACCTCATCTTCACTCATATCCAATTCATCCGCTATCACTTTAAACGGTCTTGCAACCAAAGGAAACTTCTTCTGAATACGTGATAAAATTTCGTCTTTCATCTTCTTGTTACTCCGTCCATGCTTTTATTTTATTTTATTAATTGTAATCTAATTTCAAGTGACACAAGTTGATTTTTATCAATAATAGTTTTTAAAAACTATGATATTATGTCGTATAAAAACAGATGAAAAGAGGCATACTTGAGTTATTTTCCAGCCTTCTTAAAATTAGATAACAAAAAGATTCTAATCGTAGGCGGAGGCTGTATAGCCTTTGAAAAACTTGAACATCTCTTGGATTTTACTTCTGACATCTCCATAATAGCACTTAAGCTATCACCAGATATGAAAAGAGTTATAGAAGCCAGAGGTCTCTATTTTGAAAAAAGAGCCTATAACGAAGGTGACATAAAAGATTTTGCCGTAGTTATTGTCGCCGTAGATGACATTGGACTTCAGGCACGGATATTCGCAGAATCCAAAAACTACAACTGCCTTTGCAACTCTGTGGATTCCGTAGATTATTGCGACTTTATTTTTCCATCTTACGTGAAAAAAGATGATCTTACCATTGCGATCTCCACCTCAGGAGCATCTCCGGCTGTTGCAAAACATCTGAGAAAATATCTTCAGAAGTTAATTCCCGCTAGCATCGGTGATTTTTTGCAAGAGATGAAAGAGTTAAGAAAAACCCTGCCAAAGGGCAAAGAGAGAATGAAAATGCTTGACAAAAAAGCAGAAGATTATATAAAAACATGGGATAAAAAATGAACATAAAAAAAGCTTTAATTTTCGGATTTTTCACAGCCTTTTTAATACTGGGAGTAGTCACAATGAAAAGAGCGCTTCCTGAAGCAAAAGAGGAGCGTATATACACGGCTATAAAAGTTTACAGCCCTTACGTTGTAGAGAAAAAAGTAGGCGGACTAAATATCATTGACAAAAGAAACGGGGAAAAAGAGAGTCCTAGCTCTAAAGAAATTTTTCACAGACTTGACGAACTTGACAAAAAGTGGGCAAAAGAGCACCTTAGAGTTGAAAACAACGAGATTATAATTATAGGTGAGAATAATCAGAGTGTTGCTAGAATCTTTATTGAGACAGAAAAAGAGAGAGCGTTTGTTAAAAGATTTTACGGCATTTAAAATTATTTTACGCACTAAAACGAACGCGTCCGTTTTATAAGTCAGTCTCTTAACTTAAAGGACAAGCAGAGTGCTGCAAAAAGCGTAAAGATTGCACTGCCATAAAGAACCGTATAGTTTAAGTAGTGCAAAATAACCCCTCCAATAATCGAGAAAAACATCCCCAAAGAGACTATATTCATCTGAAGAGCTATGTAGATAGGTCTTTTCTGAGCAGGTGCAATTTTAAGTATTAAGTTGCTTGAAGCTATGCGGCTGCCGTCCATTGAAGCTCCTACCAAAAAGAAAATAGCAATGTACTCATAAAGCGATGAGGCATTAAAAGCCAAAACAATCGCCACCATCTGAAAAGATATCGAGAGTTTTGCAGTGAGTATGTTTCTGCCTCTTCCGCTGAGATTTCCCCACAAAAAATTGCTAAGCATCGCTCCGACCATTTGAGTGGTAATCAAAGAACCTATCGCAACACCCCCTAAGTCTATCTTCTGCTGGGCATCAAGTATTATAAAAGGCAGAGCTATAAGATATCCGTAAGCCAAAAAGAATGTCGTAACTTGAACCTGCAGATTTTTATCCGCCTTTAAAAGTGTCCATGAGTTTTTCAAAAACTCCATAAATGAGCTCTCCTTCTTTGAGACCTCCTCTTTTATTGGTTCCTCTACTAAAGAGAATGCAATATATCCAAGCCCCATAATAAACGAACTTATTATAAATAGATAGCCATAACTTTGCGGTGCTTCAAACGACTCCAGTATCCATGCAGCAAGTACTCCGCTGAGAAGTCCTCCTGCGCCGCTGAAAAACTGACGGTATGCCATCGTTTTGCCGCGAAACTTGTGGCTAAATATTTTAGCCATAATCTCCCTGAAGTAAATCGCGGCAAAACCCGCACTAAAAGAGAAGATAAATAGTCCAAAACCGATGGAAGCAAGGGTTACATTTGGATAATCTTCGCCAAAAAGGATAATTGCAACACCAATGAGAAACCATGAGAGAAATCTTACAAAAAATACTCTGCGAAGATATGGCATCATAACCATGTATGTCTGAGCGTGAAATGCGGCAAAGAGCTGAACTATAACGGCTCCGCCCCGAAGAAGCGCGGCAAAAAAACCGACAAGCATGGAGCTGCCGCCGAAGTAGTTTACGATTAGCGGCAGGATTGTAGATGGTTCGGCGATAGTCGTGCCGATTGCCAGAAAAAAGCCATGCAGAATATTTTTCAGATGGCTTGAGAATTTATCTACTCTCTCTTTTTCATGACTCATGTTTATGAAAGAGATTCGCTTAGTTTTTCGTATGCTTCATTAATAGTTGCGGCTTTTTGAGCAACAAAAAGATAAACTGCCGCATTTAGACGTGCCAACTTTAAAAACTCTGCCGATGGGTTATTTACCTGCTCCAGCGACTCTTGCAGTGTTATTCTCTCCCAAGATTTCGTATAGTTTATACCGTAATACTCAGGGTCGATAATAATCTCCTCTACGTCATTTCCGTCGGCAATCCATAAACGACCTTTACTAAAAAGCTCGGGCGTTCCTTCGTTTCCCTGTATAAGAGCAAGTCTTTTATATCTTGAAGCAAAGGTGTCAATATATTTTTGAACGAAAGGTTTGTGAAAAACACCCGTAATGGCATAGTCGCTATTAGCCACTTTTGTCAGCTTTTCAATAGTGTTTAGCCCTGTTCTAAGACCGAGCCTCATGCGAAGCGGCGTTAAATCATGCATCTCTTTGAAAAAATCTGCTCTGTCAAAATAGTGAAGATTTTTATTCAGCTCAATATTGGTAGCCACCTCTTTTAGAGTTATGCCCGCCTTTGCCGGCACCAAATCATCGCCCGCTACGACAAGATTTAGTTCAGAGTTTTCAAGAACTTTGGCAACAAGCGGAAATATAAACGGGTTGTTTGCTTTTCCGTCAAACGGGTAACCAAGCTCTATGGAGTTAGCAACTGCTCTTTTTTTGATAAAGAGATTACTCGCTTCAACAACCCCCCTAAACTCATCTGTTGTCTCGGGCTTAAGCCTCCATCCAAGCAAAAACGCAGCTATCTGCTCATTATGAACATTTTGTTTTAAAATCTCCTCCATCATTGCTTTTGACTCTTCAAAAGTCAAATCCCTATTCCCCTTGACGCCCGTCCCCACTGCGTGTATATACTTAAAAAAATCCATTTTTTTTCTCTACTTTATGCAATTTTATTTATTTACTCGTATGATATAATCATTTTGTTAATATGATTCATAAAGAGAGATTTACATGTCAAAAGTGGTTTTAACAACAGGGGCAACGTCTGGGATGGGGGATTGTCGACTCTCTTAGATTTGAGACTCTTCCTTTTAGTATAAGAGTTAAGCGACATAGAGTTTGAAAGCAGGATTAAAGAGAGCTTCGGGATTTAAATTCTTACTCTCCAGAGCCTTAAAGGTCGGAGAGTAAACATAAGAAAAGCTTAGTGCTTCTCCTCTTTTTGCAGTTCTTCTACGATTGCGCCTCTAAGTTTTAAGAGCTCGTCCATCGGAGCATTTTTATTATCGCCGTAGATATGTTGATTATGATAGATTATAGTAGAAGATGCTGTCTCTCCGTTGAAAGACTTCTCAACCAATACCGCCTCACTCTTAAACTCTGTTACACGCCACCCCTCTTTTTTCGCCGCAGCTTTAACTGCCTTTAACACATCTTCACTTTTGTGATGACCGACATATATCGCAGTTTCAGGTATGCTCCCATTACTTTTTTCAATTTCTGGAGCCATCTCTAAAGACGACGCACAACCGCTCCCCAACACAAAAGCCGCTATGGATATAGCAACTATACTTAAGATTTTTCTCATCCCCTACCCCTTTTTTTGTATAAATTAAACGCAAAATTAATTTTATTTGAAAAAAATTAATTAATCAATGATATAATAATCGAGATAAAATATAATTTAAATTTAAGAAAAGAGTATTAAATGGTCTTTCAAGATTTTGTGATGGTTTGCGTTATGGCTGTTCCCATGCTAATGTTTTCAGTTTTTCCTGGCATTAAGCTAAGCGACTATCTTCAAGAGAAATACAACCTACAAGAGAAGCAAAAAAGAGCCGTTGCAATTTCGACTACACTGCTGTTTGCCCTTACTCTCTCATCCCTTCTGCACTTCATCTAACTACGCTTAAATAAGCCATACTATATTACTAAAGTTACCAACTTTCTTTAGTATGTTTCATATTGTTACACCGATAATAAAACAAACCTTAAATTTTAAATTAAGTAAAAAAATTGATTTATGTCAACTTGTTTAGAAATAAATAGGACTAAACTACTCTTGATTCTGAAAAATTTAGTAATTGAAGGAGAGACAAAATGGTTGGTGGAATTTTGATGACACAGGATATTCATGTTGATGATTTCTTGACAATATTTGTATCTTCTACTCTTGTTTTAGTATTTGGAGGATTCTATGTTGGTATATATACAGCCGTTAAAGTAAAACTGCTTAAAAAATGGGCTATGTCCATTAGCTACCTTTTTTGGATGCTATGCGCTTACTGCATGTATCTGATGGGAAGTTTAATGCATGTAAATGATTTTACGGTCAAGGCGTTAGTTGTTGCTGCTATTGGATTATTTCTACTTCCTCATGCAGTTTATTACATGCAAGACCGTGTTCACGAAGAGAATGAACACTAACTTATATATATTGACCCATAAATTTATAGGAGGGTACAGTGGCAAACAAGTCCGTATGGAGAGACAATCGTTTTTGGCAACGTTCAGCAGGATGGGTTACGGGAGTTGCAGCAGTTCTTTTGATGTGGCTAACATTCGATACGATACCGCAAATCACAATGGGCACAGATGCTGATTTAGAAAAAGGCGTAACTAAGAGGGTTCCAGGACCTACGGTTATCAATTATAAAATTACCTATGAAATGGACAAAAAACGTCACCATGAAATACCGGTAATTGGTGGAGCAAATGCAGAAGGGACTTCTTCTTTTCAAGAGAAAGAGAAATTCTTCGGAAGAGATGACTGGACTGAAGAAGAGGCCGCTGAAATGCTTCACTTGGGAAAATTAGGTTCTCAGACTAAAAACTGTATGAACTGTCATACAATTCTTGGGAATGGCGCATATTATGCTCCAGACTTAACAAAAGCTTGGTTAGACCCTGCATGGGGGCCTGAGGGTTCGATGCAAGCTATGACAGGTAAGGATACAAAGGAAGAGGCGATGGCGGAATTTTTACAATTCCCATCTCAATATCCTACTCACGCTCGTATGATGCCAAATCTTGGTATTACAGCTGAAGAGGCTAAAGGATTGGTTACTTTCCTAAAACATATGTCATCAATAGATACAAATGGTTTCCCAAGAAACTTTGGAAAAATTCAAGGAGCGGTTCATGGCAAATAGTTACTTAACATCTGAATCAAAAAGATTAGCAACTTGGTACTTTACCTTTGCTGCAATTATTTTTGGTGCACAACTACTTTTTGGTCTCGTAGCTGCCACTCAGTACGTAATGCCAAGCTTCTTGTTTGAAGTAGTTGACTTTTCTGTTGCAAGAATGATACATATCAATGCACTTATTGTATGGATGGTTTTTGCTATGTTTGGTTCCGTTTATTGGTTACTACCGGATGAAACTGGTATCGAAACAGTTGGTATTGGTTTAGGAAAACTTCTTTTCTGGGCTTTTGCTGCTGCTATCGTTGTTGTTGTGCTTGTTTATCTATTTATACAAGTTGGGCCTGCAGATGAGACATCTATCTGGTTTATCCATGAGGGTCGCGAGTATATTGAAGCTCCGCGCTGGGCAGACTTTGCAATAGTTGTAGTTGTTCTTGGGTTTATTTCTAACCTTTATCTAACAGGAATGAAAGGTAACCGTTCTGGAATTGTAACTGTTCTTATGGCAGATATGATTGCATTTGCTGGTATCTACTTAGCCGGTATGTTCTTTACAGACAACGTCTCTGTGGATCAATTCTGGTGGTGGTGGGTTATTCACCTTTGGGTTGAAGCTACTTGGGAAGTTTTCGTTGGTTCACTTGCAGCTTATGGTCTAATCACTATGATTGGTGCACACCGTAAAGTTGTTGAAATGTGGTTATGGATTGAAGTAGCAATGCTATTTGGTTCAGGTATCCTTGGTATGGGTCACCACTACTTCTGGATCGGTACGCCTGAGTACTGGTGGGAAATTGGAGCACTCTTCTCTGCACTAGAGCCTCTACCGCTTGTTGCGATGTTTATCCACGTTCTTTATGACTGGGGAAAAATGCAAGGAGAGGAAGATGCAAAAGGTAAAGAGCACTCTGTTATAACTAACAAGCCTGCGTTTACATGGTTTATCTTAAACGCGTTTGGTAACTTCTTGGGTGCAGGTATCTGGGGATTCTTCCACACACTGCCACAAGTTAACCTATATACGCACGGTACACAGTTTACATCGGCTCACGGGCACTTAGCGTTCTTTGGAGCTTATGCGACTATTCTTATCGGTATGATGTATCTTGGTGTTCAAGGTAAAAACGGTATCAAAGTTATGAACCATACTAAATCTTCTATCTGGGCAACTTGTATGATATTTGGTGGTGTTCTTGGTATGACTATGGCGCTTACTGTCGCTGGATATGCAGACTTTATCATCTCTCGTGCACAATGGGGTGCTACATGGGAAGGTTACTTTGCAGGTCAAGGCGGTATTTGGTATGCACAAGGTATGGGTTGGAGACTTATTATGGGTGTTATTACATTCACAGGTTTCTTATTCTTAGTTAAAGACTTATTAAGCACAGGTAAAGCTGCTAATCACGTACGTTAAGGAGAGATGAAATGAATGCAATGTTTGAACCATTTGTAGATGTAGTACCAAGCTTTTTTGGTACATTGGCTCAAGGTCCATTAACCTTAACTATCTTTTTACATGCTTTGATTGTACTTCCGATGATTTGGATTTACAAACAAGAGAAAGCTCGCTTAGAGCAAGAGGGTTAATTGGTTGCTAGTTGTGCCGGGCCCTCGGGCCCGCACGTTTATCTATTTTAGAAGGAGAAATAAAATGAGATTAAATAAATTAGTTATGTCAGTTGCTGCTATGGCGGTTGTCGGTTCAGGTATGGTTGTCCAAGCGGCTAGCACGATGGATGTGGAAAAAGTTTTCGAAAAAGAGTGCCAAGGTTGTCACGGTCCTAACCTAGAGGGTGGTGTTGGATCTGATTTACGTCCTGCGGTTACTGCTAAGAAAAACGCTTATGAGCTTTCAGAGGTTATTTTAAATGGACGTGCCGGTACAGCTATGCCTCCATTTAAAGACAAGTTTGCTAAAGATGATGCTGATAAAATGGTTGATTATATTCAGCACTTTAAAGGCAGAGTAATCAAGCAGCTGACTCTTGACACTGTTAAAGCTGGATGGAAACCTCTTAACGACAGAATGGAGTTTTTCGCAAAATATCCAAATGCAGTTGATGTTAAGAAAAATACAGACATCTGTTTCGTAACAGAGCGTGATGCTGAGCGTGTTGCTTTCGTTGACGGTACAAACGGTAAGATTTTATCTAAACACCCGGCTGGTTTTGCTGTTCACGTAACAGTTACAAACAAGCGTCAGCCTCGTTATGCTTACTCAATCTCTCGTTCAGGTTTAGTAACAATGTTCGACTTAAATACTCCTGGTCAGCAAAAAATTGCTGAGTGTCAAGTTGGTTCTGACTCTCGCGGTCTTGCGGTATCTCCGGATGGCAAGTTCCTAATGGCCGGTAACTACGTTCCAGGCGGTGCTGTACTTATGGATGCTATGACACTAGAGCCTCTAAAAGTTTACCCGACTTCAAGCGTTATCAAGCCAAACGGTGACATCGATTCATCTCGTGTAGCCGGTATCTTTGATACTCCGTATGGTCCTTATTTCGCATTTGCACTTAAAGACGGTGGTCACGTTTATATCGTAGATTACTCTAAACCTAACTTTCCAATCGTTGGAGATATTCCAAATATCGGTGATATCCTTCACGATGGTTTCCTAAATGAGGGTAAAGAGATTGGTCGTTACCTCTTCATCGCTTCTCAAGGAAGTGACGTTGTCGGTGTTGTAGACTTTAAAACTAAATCTTTAGTTACAAAAATCTATACAGGTCCTGCATCTAAGCCACACCCAGGTCAAGGTTCTTCTTGGTTCAATGAGGGTCTAGGTCAGCAACTTGGCGCTACTGTTAACATGAACTTAGGTCAGGTAACTATCTGGGACAGCAACTTTGACGTTATTCGTCAGATTCCAATCGGCGGCGGTGGACTATTTATAGGTACATCTGAGCACACTCCATTCCTTTGGGCTGATAACGTTCTTGGTTCAAGCGATGTTTGGAACAAAGTTCACTTAATCAACAAGCAGACTCTTGAAGTTGACAGAATTATCACTGTTGGTACAAAAGAAGGTACGGTAATAGATCCTGTAACTCACAAAATACTATACAAGTGGGATGTTCCAACTGTAAAAGATGATAAAGGCAATGCTGTAGTTCCTAGAATTCTTCACGCAGAACCTGCTAACCACGGTTACTGGACTATGATTTCTGAGTGGAATGCCGGTCGTATCGGTATCTATGAAGCTAAAACAGGCAAGTTTGTTAAATATATCACTGGTTTAACAACTCCTACGTTTACTTACTCTATCGAGCATAGACAAACTATTCCAGGTGCCTAATAAGCACTTTTTTTCTCCCCTTGCGGAGAAAAAACTTTTTAAGATCATTAAAATACTCAACTAAAAATAACCTAAAAATTATCATAATTATTTATAAAAACAACTATTCATAACTAAAAAATGCTTAATCTGTGCCATTTTTAAGCCATTATTGAAGCTTGGTTAGGTTAGAATAGTAAATTAAACGAAAGAAAAAAAGATGAAAAAAACAGTATTAATAGCGCTCTTTGTAGCCTCAATTTTATCTGCTGATGAAGCTGATGGAAAAACAGTTTTTGAAACATATTGCTGGGGGTGTCATCATCAGACTGCGGTGGCTTTTGGACCTCCGTTCAATGAGATTGCGCAAAAGAGAACATACGAAGAGATTAAAGCTTATATCATAGACCCGGAGTCTATGTATAAGGCTTTTGGGTACAAACGAACTGTTATGACAAAGTTAAAATTAACAGACAAAGAGAGAGAAGCGGTAGCTGCGTACGTTATCTCATATAAAGGCAAATAAATGTTTAGGCTATCAAATCTTATATCATCAGTAGTTGAAGGAAAAGCGGAGAGGGTTCTTGACGGCTCAATCGCTATATGGAACTTTACAAACCGCTGCAACCTTTCATGTCTGCACTGCTACTCAAAGTCAACGCTTGATGAAGTTGACACGCTAACCACGGCGCAGATTAAAAAAACTATTCTGGAGATGAAAGAAAACGGCGTTAAGTTTATTATCTTCTCAGGCGGAGAACCATTAACAAGGAAAGATATCTTTGAAATAGCAGATTTTTGCAAAGCTAATGGGATTATCACCTACTTATCGAGCAACGGCCTGTACTTTACAAAAGGGAATGTGCAGAGAATAGTGGAGACATTCAACTATGTCGGCATAAGTATAGACGGTGATGAGCCTACGCACGACCACTTCCGAGGACTTAAAGGGGCATTTAGGGAGACTCTGAAAGCTGTACGCCTTGCAAATGAGAGCGGTGCAAAAGTTGGCATCCGTTTTACGATAACAAAAGAGACTATCAACTCTTTAGAGTATATTTTTGACCTTGCCGAAAAGGAGAATATCTCGAAAATATATATTTCTCACCTTGTCTATTCTGGGCGCGGGCTTGACAATCTGAAAATGGATTTGAGTAAAGAGCAAAGAAGAGAGTCTGTAGAGTATATTCTAGATAAAGCGTTTGAGTACTACGATAGAGGCAGAGAGATAGAGATAGTAACGGGAAATATGGAACAGGATGCAGTTCTGTTTTTAAACAGATTTGCTCTAAAGTACCCGCAGCTTAAAGATACGATGAGAAAACGTCTTGTTGCATGGGGAGGAAACAGTGCAGGACGCAAACTGCTAAACATAAACAGCGAGGGTGATGTAAGACCTGACCCGTTCTTTCCTCTTACGGTAGGAAATATTATAAAGCAGGATTTCGGCGATATCTGGCAAGGCGGCGAGTTGCTGGACCAGCTGAGAGTTCATCCAAGACGTCAAATAAGCGGAATTTGTGCGGAGTGTGAACAGATTGATATCTGTAACGGCGGTTCAAGAGCAAGAGCATATGCAATTACAGGCGACTTGTGGAGCGAAGATCCGTCATGCTACCTAAGCGAGCAAGAGAGGAGTCAAAATGACTCCTCCCACCAAAGGTGAAACTTTAGTGACTGAATATAATTTGGGCGTGTTCAAATTATATGAGATTTATTATCAAGGGGGAATTAATGAAAACAGATAAGATATTGGCAAGTGCAGTTTTGATTGCATCACTTTTTATAAATGCAAATGCTCAGGGTGTAAACCCTATATTTGCAATGCTAAGAGGCAACGATAAGCTCTTTATTGTTGAGAGGGAGAGTAGCTCTCTTGCAGTTGTTGCAGAGGGGATGACTAAGGGGCATATTGAGGGGATGCGAGATATGAACCACGGTGTTGTAAAGTTTTACGACAATGACGGCTATGTGATTTCACGCGATGGATACATTATAAAATTTGACCCTCTAGAAGAGAAGATAATAAAAGAGCATAAAACAAGCGATAGCGCTATCGGTTTTACTGTTGAGAAAAATTATATCGCCGTTGCTAACTACGCTAAAAAAAGCGTTGATATCTTAGACAGAGACTTAAACCCGATTAAATCTTTTGAGACGGGCTCCAAAAACGTGGGTATCAAAAAATACAAAGATTATCTGATTTTTTCTCAGATGGACAACGACAAAATCACCGTACTAAAAGATAAAAATGGGGGCAAAGCTCTTCCTGATTTTGAGATATACAGAGAGTTTGAAGATGTCGGCGTAATGCCTTTTGATGCGATGATAAAAAACAACCATTTTATAACCGGATTTTTTAAAAGCGATTTTTTTGGCGTAGTTGACTTAGATACTATGACCTACTCAAAAATAGATATCCTTCTTGAAGACAGAAAGCCCGTGCTAAAAGTTCCTCATTTTGGTTTCTGGAGCATAAGCGAAGGGCACATTTTTATACCTGCTGTCGGAAACAACAAAGTTTTAGTCTATACATCTGACTTTAAATTTGTTAAAAATATAGAGGTTGAGGGTATGCCAGTTTTTACTGCACTAAGCCCTGACCAGAACTATATGGCCGTTACATTTAGCGGTGATAAGTTTCCTATTGTGCAGATTATAGATACGCAGACACTGGAGGTAATAAAAAGATTTGAGTTTGACGGAAAAGTTCTACATGTAAGATGGTCAAACCTTAGACCAAATCTCTACATATCCGTAAACGACACAAATAAGGTTGCGGTTATCAACACAAAAGAGTGGTATCTCTCACGCGAGATGTTTAATATCACAAAACCCTCAGGTATATTTATTTATGAAGAGGCCAACAAATGAGCAAAGTTTATTTAACAGGTGCCGGTCCAGGCGATATTGAGTTATTAACCCTAAAAGCGCTTAGGGTAATTAAGGAGGCCGACGTAATCATATATGACCGCTTGGCAAATCCGGACATTTTAGATGAGGCAAAAAACGGATGTGAGTTTGTGTATGTGGGCAAAGAGGACGGCCGCCATATCATGCCTCAGGATGACATAAACGAGGTTATCTACCAAAACGCTCTAAAGTACGAGAATGTGGTGCGTCTAAAGGGCGGTGACCCGTTTGTTTTTGGACGCGGCGGCGAAGAGGCTCAATATCTCTATGAAAGAGGAGTTAAATTTGAAGTCATCCCCGGTATCACATCAGCTATCAGCGCTCCCGCGTATGCAGGAATTCCTGTAACTCACCGCGGTGTTGCGGTTAGTTTTAGGGTTGTAACGGGACATGAATCTCCGCATAAAAAAGAGTCTCAGATTCCTTGGGAGAACTTCAAAACTGATGATACCATAGTCTTTTTGATGGGACTGCACAATCTCTCAAAAATCTCTCAAAAACTCATAGAGATAGGCAAAGCGAAGGATTATCCGTGTGCGGTAATTTCAAAGGGAACCACTAAAGAGCAGAGCGTAGTGGTAGGAACTTTGGAAAATATCGTAGAAAAAGCTAAAGACGTCCCTACTCCCGCACTTATTGTAGTTGGAAAAGTGGTCGAACTTAGAGAACAGTTACAGTGGTTTGAGGGAAATGCCTAAAAATCTCAATACATCCCAAGCGGTCCTAATCGCGCCAAACATCTATTGGGTTGGCATGCATCTAAAAAACGACCCGTTTCAGTGCCACCCATACCTCATCAAAAACGGCGATGAGTCTATTCTTATAGACCCAGGCTCGATGATTGAGTTTAGCGAGACGGTTAGAAAAGTAAAAAGCGTTATGGATATCGGCTCCATAAAATATATAATACTCCACCATCAAGACCCAGATCTGGCTGCGGCAGTTCCAGAGATAGAAAAGCTTATTAACAGAGATGACCTGCAAATTGTAACGCACTCAAGAATGTCTCTTTTGATAAAACACTATCTTGTAACATCAAGCTACTACGAGATAGACAAACAAGACAACCATCTTGTTACATCAAACGGATTTAGACTAGAGTTTTTAACAACCCCCTACTGTCACTCTCCGGGAGCTTTCGTAAGCTATGACCCAAACTCGAAGATTCTTTTTTCCGGCGATATTTTCGGAGGGATTGACGACTCTTGGGATTTTTACGCAGACGAGAGCTACTTTGACAAAGCAAAACAGTTTCATCAGGAGTATATGCCGAGCAAAGATATCTTCAACTACGCACTCGGCAAAATTGAGAAGCTTGATATAGATCTCATAGCTCCTCAGCACGGCTCCATGATAGAGAAGAGATACATTGGCAAGTTAATCAAAGATATGAAGAGCCTTGACTGCGGATTGTATATAGAAGAGAAATACAACCGTGAGCTTATGGACACGATAGATGAGCTGCAAAAAAAAGAGCATGCCCTAAAAGAGCGCAACCTGCTTCTCTTTGAACAGTCAAAAAGAGCAGAGATAGGAGAGATGATTGGAAATATTGCACATCAGTGGCGTCAGCCTCTGGCAATTATTAATACCTCTCTGGCGATTTTAAAAGAGAAAAACCAAGTTGATATGCTCACAAAAGATGAGATTGCCGACAAACTCGAGAAGATGGAGAGACGCATAACTTACTTGTCAGAGACGATAGAAGATTTTATGAACTACTACAGTCCAGACAAAGAAAAATCATGGTTTAGCGTTCATACAGCAGTAGAAAAGGCGTTAGACATCGTCAACTTAGAACAAAATAACAGGGGCGTAAAAATAAATCTGCTGCTTAACAGCGAATATAAGATTTACGGTCTGATAAACGAATTCGTGCAGGTGCTTGTTTCAATCCTCTCTAACGCAAGTGATATTATAGTCACTAAAAAGCTCTCTAACGCAAATATTACTATTACGCTATCCAGAAACACGGAGTTTACAGCCCTTTGCATCGCTGACAACTGTGGCGGGATAGGCGATGAGAATTTAAGCAAGATATTTGACCCATATTTTACCACTAAGCATAAATCTATAGGTACGGGGCTTGGTCTGCATATTGCCAAAATGATTATAGAAGAGAATATGGGCGGCTCTTTAAGAGCAAAAAATATATATGACGACAACAACAAAAAGATTGGTGCCGAATTTATCATAAGGATACAAAATGAAAATTGAAAAAATCAGAGACATATCCATTTTATTGGCCGAAGACGAGATAGAGCTGCGCGAGATGCTGTGTGAATATCTAAATCTCTTTTTTAACAGGGTTTACTCTGCTTCCACAGGGAGTGAGGCGTACGATATCTATAAGCAGAAGAGGCCAAATATTATATTGACAGATATAAGTATGCCAAATCTTGACGGTCTTGATATGATTGCCAAAATAAGAAAGTGTGACAAAGATACGAAAATCATAATTATGAGCGCGCACTCTGAACAGGAGAAGCTGCTTCACGCAATCAAACTTCGTCTTGAAACTTACCTGATAAAGCCGATAAAAACAGAACTACTAAAGAGCGTTTTGCTTGATGCGGTAGAGCTTATAAGAAAGACAACAAACCGCACCTATGTAAGCGATACAACCTATTGGGAGAATGAGATGAATACTCTGTGGGAAAACGGCAGAGAGATTAAGCTAAGAAAGATGGAGCGCGTGCTCTTAAAACTACTCTTCTCCAAGCCAAACCAATGCTTTGGCGCAAAAGATATTTTTGAGCATCTGCATGACAGCAAAGAGCAGAAGGAGTTCTCTATTCACGCCATCACCTCTCTTATGAAGCGCTTGCGGGCGAAGCTGCCAAACGGTATTGTCCACAATGTCTACGGCTCAGGATATAAAATAGTTCCGATTTAATTGTCAATAGTTCGCAAGCTCATACTCTGCATATAGCACCTGAGCCTCTCTGTTTCCCATGTCGATTGCTTTCTGAGCCCATTTTCTTGCTTTTTTAAACTCCTCTAGCTGACAATATATCTCCGCTAAAAAATAGTAGACACTGCTATCACCCTCTGCTGCACTCTTCTCAAACCACTTTGACGCCTCTTCAAACTTTAAAAGCTGCATATATACGCGACCGATATTTTGCTCAGCTATCTTATGCCCGCCAATAGCCGCACTCTCAAGCAGCTCGGCAGCTTTTGTCACATTTAAATCTACTCCATCGCCATTATAGTACATCAAAGATAGATTGTACTGTGCATTTGGATTGTTATGCTGGGCTGATTTATTTAAAAACTCAAAAGCTTTTTGCATATCCTTTTGTACATTATATCCGCCTAGATAGATCATTCCAAGGTCGTACTGTGCCGTAGCATTATCTCCATCGGCCGACTTCTGAAGCCAATAGATTGCTTTTTCTGAGTCCTGCTCAACTCCAAGCCCATTTGAGTATAGATAGCTAAGAGCGCTCTGCGCCTTAGTGTCGCCATCAAGCGCGCTCCTCTCGTATAGTTTAAAAGCACTCTTGTAATCTTTGTTTTTAAAAGCTTTTAACGCCTCATCACTGCTCGCCTCCAAACCAAAAACTGCCAGAAAACAAATCATTAAATACTTAAACATCTCTATCCTTGAAAAATTTATATCTTATTATACATTAGAGCTATTGAGAAAAATTGATATAAATTAAGAGTTATCAAATTTTTAGAGCAGCATATATTTCGCAAGGGCTAAAAAGCTAAAAAATCCCACGACGTCTGTTACGGTTGTAAGTATAACGCTGCTGCCTATCGCCGGATCTACATCCATCTTCTTTAAAAAGAGCGGTATTGACGCACCAAATAGCCCCGCCATAAAAAGATTTATAATCATGCTCAGCGCAATTACTGCGCCGAGCATTTTCATATCAAACCATATGGCGGCCACGATGCCCATTATTACAGCAAATATAATACCGTTCATAAGCGAGATAAGCACCTCTTTTTTTATAATCCTCATGGCATCGCCCTGAGAGATATCTCCAAGAGCAAGCTGTCTTACTACGACGGTCAAACTCTGAGTTCCTGCATTTCCGCCCATCGAAGCAACAATCGGCATCAAAACCGCTAGCGCTATAATACTCTGCATCGTGTCTGCAAAAAGCCCGATGACCAAAGAGGCAAATATTGCCGTAAAGAGATTTATCCCAAGCCAGGAAGCTCTTTTTTTACCGGTTTTATAAATCTCGTCATACTCCTCGGCATCATCATCAAGACCGGCAAGATGATACATCTGCTCGGTTGCATGCTCATTGATAATATCGTAGATATCATCCGAGGTTATACGCCCCAACAAAATTCCGTACGCATTTACTATCGGCATTACGGATAGGTCATACTCCTCAAAGTAGTGCACAACATCCCTGATATTCTCTCTGTCTTGCGCCTTTCTTGGCTCAAAACTATCTTCACTCTGCTCTATATTCTCTATCAGCGTCTTATTGAAATCAAAGATAAGCAAATCATCCAAGCCGATTGCATAAAGAAGCTTTTTATCGCTGCTTGTTATAAAAAGATTCTGTATATTTTCAATGGTCTTTGCTTTTCTAAGATCCGCAAATCTTCCTATTACGTCGTGAACTATTTCATTCTTCTCTGCAGTAAAAAGCTCGAGCTGCATATATGCGCCAGCCTCATTGTCATTATAGGTCTGAAGCTTTATAATCTCTTTTTTATCATCATCGTCAAGAGTGTCGAAGACTTGCGAAGCTATACTCTCGTCAATCTCTTCAAGACCATGCAAGAAGTCTACCTGATCATCGGACTCCAGCTCTGCCACTGCATGACTCAGCTCATCTATGCTCAGATTTTCTACGACATCGTCAAAATATCTATCCGGAAGCGCTAGAGCAACGTCACCGATTAGATCTTTTGGTACAAGTTTTAGAGCCGCCGCAAACTCATTATCATCGAGCTGTTTTAATATTTTTGCAATATCGGATGGGTGAACCTCGCTTAAATCATGAGCGCTTAAATACTCTTCTAACTTATTCATATATGCCTTTTTTTTCGCCTCAATTCTCTACATGTAGAAAATTAGAAAGCCGCTTTTACTAAAAGATCTACTTGGTCGCGAACACACATAAACATCATGCACGGCATCTTTACGCCAAAATCGCTCATCAGTATCATAGTTTTAGCCTCTATAGCAAGATTTCCGTCTATGTTCGTTATCTTTGCCTCTGCGCTAAGTGCCCTCTCTTGTCCTAAAAAATTTAAAGTGCCGTCTATCGTGTAGTTGTCTTCGCCTTCAATTTTCGTAACAGAGCTGATTGTGTATGCAGCAGATTTAAACTTGTCAACTTGAATCTCTTTGTACATGCTCTCATCTCTGTCGCTCTTGTCACTTTTAAAGAGAGTCATCTCAACCCAAAATTTGCCCTTTATTGTCGTTATCTCATTGTTCTCTATGCTTATGTCGGCTTGAAGAGAGTTGTTTACAGGGTCAATCGTGCTATCCATCAGCATCTCGGTATGAGCCGCAACAGAACCGCTCTTTAACTCTAAATCGATAGCAATGAGCGGGAAAGCCAAGAGCAATCCCACTAATATCTTTTTCATTATAAATCCTTCTTGTGTAAATTGAGTGTTATTTTAACACACATATCGCTTAATGGAGAATTCCAAAGAGTGCGATACTAAGACCAAGACCGGATGCTATCCAGCCGACAAAAATCATCATAAACGCAAGCTTTTTTACACTCATCTCTTTGCTTAGCGTAGTAAAAACAACAACGTTGTAGTATGAGATGGTAAAAGGGTAAACAACTGCAAGGAGCAGCGGCTCTTCAAAATACGATAGAGCGTAACTGAGCGCAAAAATAAATGCTATAAAAATATGCTTTTTTGTTTTTGACATGTTGATAAAATATGCACCGATTAGTCCTAAGAGGTGAAATGCGATGATTGTAAAAGTGTATTCTGACCAGATATCTATGCCTTGGTGTCTTGAGAGAGTTTCAAAAAGATTTGAGTCTAAAAATATCCACAACATCAGAGGCAGATATTGAAGATATGGGTGTGAAACCTCTTTAGCCTCAGTCTCAACCACGTAGTTTCTGAGAACAAACGCGCTAAGAAGCGCAATTGCGCTAAAGCCCACAGCCATATATACTCTGCCACCGGCATCATAGGTGAAAAAATATGTGCCGATTGTATATGCTATCGCGAGAGCTAAAAGGAGCTCTTTTTGCTGCTTAGCCTTAAAAAGATAGATGCCAAGCGGAGCCATAACGCCGACCGAGAGACCAAGCAAAATAAATGTAAAAATGTTGTAGTGCGGATACATAAGTGACAACAAAAGCTGCAAAATAAGAGCAACAATTATCTTATGCATAGGATTGCTCACCCGTCCCCATGAAAAACCGCCCAAAATGGTCCCCGCCACTCCGCCGACAAACATCGGGAAGAGCGTTATTATGTCGGAGTTGTAGTGCTCGGCAACACCGGTTTGAACTATCAAAAGATAGTAGCAAAGCTCAAATCCTAGAAGTAAAACAAGCGCTAAAGAGTTAATCATAGACGGCTTCTAAAAATAAGATATATAAGAGCGTAGGAGATATCATAAAAACCCACAAGAAGCCCCAGCGCGTCTATCGTCCCAAGGTAAAAGAGAGATAAAAAAAGTGTTCCGGTAATAAGGCGCGCAATTGAAGTAAAATATGCCAAAAGATGCCCATCTTTGGTTATGCCGACAAGATGCAAAATTCCGACAAAACCCATAAAACCAAATACCAGATAGTAGTAAGGCGAGAAATGCAACCCTAAAAACTCAAACAGCATCGGAGCTGACAAAAGCAGTATCAAAGCGCCCAAACCATCGGAGGCAAAACCGTTTAGATGGTATAGCCCAAGCAGAGAGGGTTTTGAAATCTTCATCTTTTTTACAATAAAATAGATAATTCCAATAACCGCTAAAATACCGCCCAAGAGGCGAATCTGCCACATGGATATTACATCAATCGCAAAAACTCCAGCTTCATCAAAACCTGCCAGCGTGAGAGAGACAAAAATAACCCCGATAACAAGGAGCCAAAAGTGCATAAACCTCTCGGGCAGTTTGTAGAAATACTTCAACACGCTAAGAGACATAAAAAATATTCCAAGCCCAATGGCGACATGAGCATGTGCTACTACCAAATCGTTTCTATGAAACGGCCAGCGGATTTCTGGGATAAATAGTATATTTCCCTGAATCATTACAAATAAAAAAGCCCAGATAGAGACGACCAGATATGGCGTAGATTTCAGAGTAAGCTTTGCATCACTGCACCACTTTATAAGCAGCGGAGCGTAGGCAAAAGTCAGCCACTGATAGACCCACTCCTCACCGTACGAAAGCTCCCCTCTAAATATACGCGTTGCAACAGAGATGGCGTATCCCACAAGCGGAAGAACCCAAAAGATGTGCCATTTAGCAACAAAGTTCTCTTTTGCATGCAGTTTTATCATAAGGTAAAAAAGAGGGATAAGCGTAAAACTCATGCCGAGAGTATTGTCACCGTGAGGTCCTATAAGTGTTTTTTCAACCTGCCCGTAAGTGGGATTCATTAAAACAATAAGCGCCAAAGGTGCCACAAAAAGAAGAGCTTTGGAAACTTTTACCCAAAGAGGCGTAACCTTATACTGCTTTATGATTTTAAAGATTGCAACTATATAAAAAATGCCCGAGGCCGCAAGGATAAAATTTAGTTCATACGCAAAGTCATAAAAGGGCAGACCGCGTTGAACTCCCAATGAGATAGAGAGAACCGACATAAATAAAAAGAGATGCCAGAGCAAAAAGTAGTTCTTTAGCGGCTCTACCGCGTCACTTAAATCCAGCTTCTCTTTTGCAAATAGCGCAAATGGAAGCAAAGAGAGAGCGAGCATAATCGGTCCGTAAAGCATCAGTGTAATATGAAGCGAGCGCGTAGTTGGAGCATTTAAAAGAGTGCTGTCCAAATAGGAAAATCCGAGCATCTGCGCTGCATATATGACACCTGCTACAATGGAACCTAAAAATATAAAAGCCCAAACAGGTATAATCTGCTCTACTAATTTATAAAATTTGTCCATCTTTTAGCCTGATAATTTGAGTTGCATAATTTTCTATTTGCATGTCATGAGATGCAACAACAACAGTCGTACCTCTTTTAACCGCCTCAGCCAAAAGGGAGTAGACGATTTGAGAGTTTTTTGAGTCAAGACTACCAGTGGGCTCATCCGCAAATATGATTTTTGGCTCGTTTACAAGAGCGCGGGCGAGTGCCACACGCTGCCTCTGCCCACCGGATATCTCGTTTGGATATCGAGAGGAGAGCTCTAAAATACCTAGTTCTTCAAGTATCTTCTCTATATTTTGTTTCTTATCTTCGAGTGCGGCAAGAGCTATGTTTTCATAGATGTTTAGATAGTTTATAAGATAGTGAAACTGAAAAACAAATCCTATCTTGCTTTGACGAAAATAGTCTATATTTTTTATTTTCTCGACTGACTCGCCGTCTATCAGAAGCTCGCCGTTTGATGGTTTTAGCAGGGTTGAGAGGATAGAGAGAAGGGTTGATTTTCCGCTTCCGCTCTCTCCGCTTAAAAATAGAAATTCTCCGCTCTTAATCTCAAACGAGAGGTCAAAAAGAACCTGTTCTGCGCCGTAAAAATGAGAAATATTTGCTGCTTTTATCATGCAGATCCTTGATTTATAAGAAGTATCGGGTCTGTCTTAGAGGCAATCCATGCAGGTATCAGCGAGCCAAAAAGAGCCATGAAAAGTGTTGAAGCAAAAACATAAAGAGCAGTTGAGAGCGAAAGAGTGCCGTTTACATAACCATGGAGCATCTCAATGTGCGGCAGCATCGCCAAAATACCAAGACTAAGAAGAAACGCGAAAAGATAAGCCGAGACACTCATAATAAGCGTTTCAAAAAATAGATTTTTAATGATAAAAAGACGGCTCTTGCCGAGTGCTCGCATAATCCCGAACTCCTCTTTGCGAGAGTTTACAATCATGCTCATAACAGAGGCAATTCCCATAAGACCCATAGCAAAAGCAAGTGTTGAGACAACAAGAGATGAGTTCTCGATGATTTTAAACTGGTTATACTCTTTGACAAAATTCTGAGTAGTCTTTACCTCTATCTCATCATCAAGAAGGGCAATCTTTTTTACGATATCATCCGTAGAGTTTGGCGAATCAGAAGTGACCAGAATAAAAGATGCGGAGCGATTAAAAAGCTTGCCCGCGTCCTCTATGTTCATAACAGCACCGCCATCTTCAAAACCTATTTCGCTGCTAAATACGCCTGAGATTCCAAAGCTCTTACTCCCTATATTTACACTCACCGTTGCAAACTGCTTAGCTAAATTTGCACCCAAAATCACCTCACCCTCTTTTGGATATTTGCCTTTAATGAGCTTGTAGTGCGACATGTGGTTTTGTGTTGTGCCGTAAATTCCGGCTATCGGAATATGCCCTATCGGAGAAGCGCCGACAATCATAGCGTAGCTTGAAGCGACATCTTGCAGAGCATCTATCTTTTGCATAAGAGCAATATCTACGTTTGAGAAGAATGTATCCGAGATCCCTTTTTGCGTTATGATAATATCGCCATCCGTCTTTATCATCTTTGAGTACATCCCGATTACGCCCTGAGATACGGAGCTTATAAGAAAAATCGCCATTACTGCAATGGTAATGGATGAGAATATCAAAAGAGTCTTAAAAGGGTTTTTGCCAAGTGCTTTAAGCGAAATCACTTCTCAATCGCCGCTTTTAATTCTTGCTGAGTAGAGATAAAAGATATCTCTTTTATTTTTGAATCCTCTACGCGAAGCAGAGTGATTTTCTGCTCTTTGCTTGGAACTATGTTTTGAAACTTATCTCCATAATGCAGATATATAAGATGTTTATACTTTTGAAGTTTTGGCAGGGCAAACATGTTCGTAATAACCGATGGCATCTTGTTTATGTCCGCTATAAAAACAGAGTTGTTTTTTGGCAGATAAAAAGGGTTTTGCGTATCGAGGTAGTCGTTTACCAAAGCTCCCGTGTCTTTTTCAAAAGATACTATTACCAGCTTTGTCTTTTTTGGTATCTTCATCTCTCGTCCCGTCGGTGTTTCATATTTAAAACTATCCAACATGTTAAGAGAAGAGTCTACCTTAATAGGAGCTGCACCTAAAATCGCGACACTAAGAGTTAAAGCGGTGAAAAATCTGTTCATTTTTTTCCTTGAATTATTGAAATCAAATTGTACTACCAATATGTTAATTGATGATAAAAACCGGTATTTCGGATGTAACCCTGTATCTTATCTTAACACCCCAATATCCAAGCCCTCTACAGACATACAAAAGTGTATTTTTATACCTGTAAAGTCCGGATATATATGGCTGAAAATATTTTACTACGATATTAAAAGGGTAAATCTGTCCGCCGTGTGTATGCCCGCTAAGCTGCAAATCTACGCGAAAACCATCAACATGTACTATATCTTTTGGCTGATGCGTAAGCAGTATGGTTGAGAGATTTGGATTTAAGTTGCTAAAAAGCTCTTTTATAGGCCTCTTTATCCCTCTCACAAAACTGTATCTGTCACTTAGCCCAACAAGCTGCAAAACAGAACCCCTCACTGCAATCTCTGCTATCTTGTTGTCAAGACAATGAACTCCGACACTCTCCATAACCGACTCTAAACCTTTTGGACCATAAACAATATCATGATTGCCGGTCACATAGTAAGATGGCGCTTCAAGCTCACTAAAACATTCCAGCTGCTCTTTTACATGCAGTGCCGAAGTTTGAAGTATATCTCCGCTAAATAAGACGATATCGGGATGGAGCGCGTTTATTTTTTTGACAAGATTTTCAAGGTAAGTTACATCAACACTCTTAGTAAGATGCAAGTCAGAGAGTTGAATAATGCGAAGTCCGTTTAAAGAGCTGCAAAAGCTCTCGCTCTCTATTGCTATCTCATCAAACGGAAAATAGTTCCAGCCTACCTGAAGAGACACTATTTGCCCAGCCTATCTGGCAAAATGGTTTTTTACCTGCTCTATCCATCTGTCAAGAGCGGGTTTAATGTTTTCAAACTCCAAAGATTCTCCATTTAAGAGGATTTTTTCATCTTTGATTATCTCCATGCTCTCAAACATCGTCTCTGGCGTTACTGAGTCAAGAATGCGCTGCTCACCCAAAATCCTGACATTCTCATCGATGTAGGAGTTGTAGGAATTTACCGTTACATCCATAGCGATTGGTGAAAACTGATTCCACTTCTCATCCTCAAAGTGCACCTCCACCGCTGATATCGCCGACTCCAAAACAACTGTATCGGCACCCTTTGCATCAACTAATATGTAGCCGCTTTTTGCAATCTCTTTTTTGTATCCATCCATTACATACTCTGCTATCTCGTTGTAAAGCTTCTTTTGCGACGCGCTCTGTTGTGCCTCCGGAACCGCTGAGATTACCAAAACAGGAGAGATAAAAACAGCTTTATATTTTGACATGTCAAAATCTTTTGAAACTCTTTGTGCAGCGTAGCTGTTAGAACGCTCAAAGCTCCCATACTCTTTAAAAAATCCGCTGTTTTTTGCATCCATGCTCTTGCTTGCACACCCGCTCATTAAAAGTGCAAAAACGCTCAAGCTTACGGCAAATATTGTTGAAATTTTCAAAATCAATCCTTTATCACGGCAAGCCGTTTCTCTTATTTTTTTATAATAGAGCCACTTGCAAATTCAATCAAGCAACCAAGCCAACACCTTCTAACCTCAATTTTCTAACTTTTTAAAAAACTGATTTTAGCCATTGCCTGTAATTTTACAGTTTTTTGGCTGATTTACTTTAAT
>NZ_JAHYJB010000052.1 GCF_019429335.1 Sulfurimonas sp.
CTATTTGATTGATGTTTTGTATTGTTTTTTTGGTAAAAAATTATACCATTTACACGATTTCAAAAGGCTTTTTAAAATTTAAATTAGCTTAAATTATTGGTTGTTTGTGGGAATCTGCAAGTGGCTCGTAATAATTAATATTATGTAAATATATAATAGATGAAGAGAACGATAGTTATGGTATGTTTATTGCTGTCTTCATAGACAAATGCAATGGAATAAGTATTTTTTTTTAGATATTAACTAATTATAAGTAAAAATAGTATAGAATAGTCGGTCATGGAAAAAATTGTAGCTAAAAAGAAATTCGGTCAAAATTTCTTAAAAGATAAGACCGTTTTACAAAAAATCGTCGAAGCGATGCCCAACAACGATAACAAAATCGTAGAAATTGGGCCTGGCTTAGGTGATTTAACTAAATATTTAGTAGATGTCAAAAGTGTAGAAGCTTTTGAGGTCGATACCGATTTGTGTAAACTGTTACAAAATAAGTTTGAAAAAGAGATCGAAACCAAGCAGCTTCACATTCATTGTGGAGACGTATTGACTACTTGGAAGAGTGAGCTTATAGATGAGTCGTATGATTTGGTGGCGAATTTGCCATACTATATAGCGACTAACATAATCTTAAAAGCCCTCGCAGATCCAAAATGCAAAAATATACTTGTAATGGTACAGCTTGAAGTGGCAGAGAAGTTTTGCGCACATGAAGGCGATAAGGTATTTGGTGCTTTGAGTATTATAACTCAAAGTGCAGGGGAAGCGCAATTGATTGTGAAGGTCCCTTCAAGTTCTTTTGAGCCTCAGCCAAAAATAGACTCCGCAGTTTTTTTGATAGAAAAACAGAGTGATAGATTTGACAAAGATTTTGAGGATATGCTTAGAGTTGCATTTACGCAACCTCGCAAAACTCTTATGAAAAATCTCTCTGCCGTTTATGAAAAAAATATACTTCAAGAAGTTTTTGAGAAACTTAGCCTAGCACAAACGATTCGTCCTCATCAGGTCTGCACCGATGACTATCACCAACTCTATAAACTAACAAGGAGTTTGGATGGAACAAGAGAACCAAGAAAGTGTTAAAAGCACTTCTCAAGAAAATCGTAAACAATACAACAACGATAAAAGACATAATAATAGTAGTAGGTCAAATAACCAAAATGCCAACAACCAAGCTGGAAGCAACCCTCAGGGAAGCGCTCAGCCAAGTAGCAATAAAAATAAAAATGCGTCAAAAGGGCGTCGTCGCCAAAGCTTGCCTGTAGATGAGAAACTAAGAGCATTTGTTGAGATAAATCAAGAAGCACACAAGCAGAGACTTAACCCGCACTATAAATTAGATTTAAATTCAAAAGAGAAAATCCGCATCACACCGCTTGGCGGACTTGGTGAGATTGGCGGAAACATCATGGTGTTTGAAACTGAGAAAGAGGCAATACTGATAGATGTCGGTATGAGTTTTCCGGATGAGGATATGCACGGTGTCGATATTTTGGTGCCTGATTTTACATATATTCGTGAGATAAGAAACAAAATTAAAGCAGTAGTTATAACTCACGCCCACGAAGACCACATCGGGGCTATGCCATATCTTTACAAAGAGATGCAGTTTCCCATATATGGATCACCGCTTCCTTTGGCTATGATAGGCAGTAAATTTGATGAACACCATATAAAAGATTTTAAACAGTACCTTAATCCTATTGAAAAAAGAAAACTGTATAAAATCGGCAATGACTTTGAAGTGGAGTGGATGCACATGACACACTCTATCATTGACTCATCTTCGCTGGCTATTACAACAAGTGCAGGAACGATTATCCATACTGGTGACTTTAAGATTGACCATACTCCGGTAGACGGCTATACGGCAGATTTGCATAGACTCGCTTATTACGGCGATAGAGGTGTGTTGTGTCTTTTGAGTGACTCTACCAACTCTCATAACATCGCACCTACACTATCAGAACTCAATGTTGCACCTGCACTTGATAGAGTGTTTGCAAAGGCTGAGGGAAGAGTAATTCTCTCAACATTTAGCTCAAATGTTCACCGTATTTACCAAGCGATACAGTATGGCGTAAAGTATGGACGTAAAGTGTGTGTCATCGGACGCTCAATGGAGAGAAATATTGAAGTTGCAATGCAGTATGACTATATAAAACTGCCAAAAAATATTTTTGTAGAACCTGAGCAAATTGCTTCAATGAATGACAAAGAGATACTGATAATTACAACTGGATCACAGGGTGAGCCTAGCTCGGCGTTGTTTAGAATGTCGATAGGCGAACATAGACATGTTAAAATCAAACCAAATGATTTAATTGTTCTTTCGTCACGCCCTATTCCGGGCAATGAGGGTTCAATATCGGGCATGCTTAACCATCTGCAGCGTGCCGGTGCAAGCATAAGCAATGACAGAGATATTCACGTCTCAGGGCACGCTTCGATAGAAGAGCAAAAACTTATGCTTCGTCTTGTCAACCCTAAGTTCTTCTTGCCTATCCACGGTGAATATAACCATGTTATGAGGCATAAAGAGACGGCAATGGTTTGCGGTGTTCCTGAGCGCAATATATATATTATGAATGACGGTGATACTGTTGAGATAGCTCCAAAATATATGAGAAAAGTAAAAACCGTAAGAACTGGCAAGACATATATTGATAACCAGAACAACCACAAGATAGATGATGACATCGTTATAGATCGCCAAAAACTTGCATCTGATGGTATAGTTATGATTGTAGCGCAGATTGACGGACAGCACTCCACAATGCTATCTAAACCTGTTGTAACATCATTTGGTCTGGTTGCCGACAAACAAGACAAATATTTCGCCAACGAGATAGAGGAAGTTTTAGAGCATTTCCTTGCAAATATAAAAGAGGGGCTTATTGAAAATGCAAGAGCACTGGAAAACGACCTTCGCCAAGTTGTGAGAAAGCATATCTATAGAAAAATGAAAAAGTATCCGCTTATTGTTCCGCATATTTTTGTGATGTAGATAGATATTTTTGACATGCGGAAAATATTCCGCATGCCGCTGCACTTTTTTACGCAAATGCTTCATCTAAATACACTATTAATTTCTAGTTTCTCTGCGCTATTGTAGTAAGTTGCTAGACACTTTTTCGATACCATTATCCAAATTTAACAAAATAGTTTGATTTCTTTAAATTTTTAAGACAACGGGGTAGTTTTGAGTATAAATAGTGTTTTTGCTGATATTATAAATTTACATCCTTCAAGAATAGCCGTTTATGATGAAAATGGGAATTTTTTATATGCAAACAGTAACTACATAAAAGCTTACGGTATTGAGGTATCAGAGAAAGAAAGTTTAAATTTTGATAAGATTAAACCGTATGAGGTAACATTCGAGTATATAAAATCTCAACTAATTACATCAAAGAGTTTCAGTATTCAAGAACTTGAAGATTCTACTTTATTTGAATCTCTATTTTTTTATACGACTTCAAAATATGTTATCCATATCTCATCAAATGTTACAACATTAAAAGAGGCAGACAAAAAAATCTACTATCATGCAAATTATGATTCACTGACTACGCTTCCAAATAGATCTTATTTTAAAAAACAACTCAAAAGCATACTTCAAGAATCTTCACAAAACGGCTCCAAAATAGCTCTGTTTTTTATAGACGTAGATAAATTTAAAGAGGTGAACGACACATACGGTCATGATGTAGGCGACAAGATGCTTGTTACCATAGCAAAAAGACTTTTAAACAGTGTTAGAAAAGATGACATAGTAGCTAGAATAGGCGGTGATGAGTTTGTTTTAATAGCCAAAGATATAAAAAATACAGAGATTATAGAACGTTTGGCACTTAAGCTGCAGAAGAGAATCAGAGAGCCTATAGAGATTGATACGCACATCTTCGATATAACGCTCTCTATCGGCATTGCAATATACCCGCAACATGGAACAACAAGCCAAGACCTTTTAAAAAATGCCGACATTGCCATGTATGAAGTTAAAAAAACTAAAAAGGATGATTTTAGGATTTATAATAAGTCGATGTCAAGCGAGTCAGCTACAAAATTATCGATGAAAACAGAGATAAGAAGAGCATTGGAACAAAACGAGTTTGTTATGCATTATCAACCGGTTATAGATTTTCGTACTAACTCTATTGTCGGGGCAGAGGCGCTTGTGAGATGGTATCATAGCAAAAGGGGCATACTGGAACCAAATGAGTTTTTGGAACTTATCTTATCGGGGGATATGGATAAAGAGTTTAACTGCATGGTTGTTTCAAAAGTTTTAAAAGATTTGACAATAATGAGCCACTTGCAAATTCAATCAAGCAACCAAGCCAACACCTTCTAACCTCAATTTTCTAACTTTTTAAAAAACTGATTTTAGCCATTGCCTGTAATTTTACAGTTTTTTGGCTGATTTACTTTAATT
>NZ_JAHYJB010000003.1 GCF_019429335.1 Sulfurimonas sp.
TCTCAAAAAGATAGCTAAATCTTTTAAATCTGGAATATCCTCTTATGCCGTTGAAGAGATAATCTGTTTGCATTTTTCACTCTTTAGTTCTCCTCTAGAGAGTGCCATATGTTTCTGAACTTATACATAAAGATTGTGCAGAGAAGAGAGAGACAGAGAGGTTCAAGGAGAGAGTTCTCCTTGAAGTTAGAAAAAAGGGATTATATCTCTTCTGCTACCTGAACATCATAAAGAATATCAGTCATTGGATGTCTATACATCGGCATTGCAAGACGTTTTTCATCAAGTACATGACCGATAAATCCTATGCTTCTTCCAACGATAAAGAATGAATTTAGAGTACCGCTTGAGATAAACTCACTTATCTCATCTTCACTGTATCCGAGCGCTCTCCACATATCAACCATTAAGATACCGATAGTACCGTCAACGTTAAGGATAAGATTCTCTTTTTTAGACGTTGTCAACTGCTCAACAGTCAATGCGTAATCCAAAAGAGGAGTAGCAGGGAAAGATTTGGCTGCATATTTCTTAAGTCCCTCTACGCGTAAGTCAGGATTTTTAAGAGACTTGATTCTATGCCCGATACCAGGAATAGGAATACCCTCTTTTTTCATATGATTTAAGAAATCCGCAGGAGATAACTTATTGTCATTTGCATATTTGAAATATTTTGCAGCATCATCAATTGCACCACCGAATCTTGGTCCGATTGTTAAAAGTCCTGTTACAAGTGACTCAACAACGCTTTTGCCGGCACGTGCTGTAACTTTTGCATTGTGAGCACCTGAAACCGCAGGACCATGGTCTGCTACTGTCTTGATAACAGTCTCAATAAAATCCGTAGCCCATTTTGGATACTGTTTTTTGAACCAAAGAAGTGATATAACATCACCGATTCCTTTTCCTGTGTCCGGAGTTGCAAGAGAGGAGATAGGGAAGCCTGCATATGTTGCCTCATCGCCTCTATCGTCAGAAATTGTACAGATAAACTCTTTAGATTTTCTCACGCTTGGGCATACATTGGTAGCCGGTTCTTTGATATCTTTTATAATACCCTCTGCGTGTAGCTCATGATGAACGGCACTGATTATTTCCGGAAGATTGTTGAATGATGCAGGAACATGGATTCCAGCCTCTTTCATAGCCTTGTTTTTAGCTTCAGCCGTTTCCATGTCACCGTTCGCAGATGCACCAGCATGACCAAACTGTACGCCGCTGTCATAATACTTGGCAATAGTTCCGATACACCATGCGATAATCGGCTTTTTAATTTTTCCGCTTTTTACAGCTTCGATAACTTTATACTCTTCAGTTCCGCCCACTTCGCCTAAAAGTAACATATATTTTACTTCAGGATTTGCTTCCATTCTAAGAAGATTATCAATGAAAACAGAACCTACAAATCTATCTCCGCCGATTGCCACACCCTCAGCAATACCGTCTGCATTGATAGCAATGATATTTGAAAGTTCGTTAAATAGACCGCCTGAACGAGTCACCAGTCCGCATGAACCTGCACGGTGAAGCTTAGATTGAACTATGTTCTCAATTGTGCCGCCGATATTTGCGATTTTAAATGCGCCCGGAACTATTGCACCGACCGTTGCAGGTCCGATTACGATAACATTTTTAGCTTTAGCTGTTGCATTCATTTTACGTGCTAATCTCTCAGGAATACCCTCAGCCGTTACCATGATAGATTTAAATCCACCTATCTCCAACGCCTCCATAGTTACATCGTAAGCAGTTCTAAAAGATGCAAAGTTTAAAAGTACATCAGCTTGCGGCTGAGCAGCTTTAGCTTCTGCACTGTTTTTATACAGTGGAATCATAATCTCATCCGGTCCATAGAAAAACTTCTCAAATTTAGAGCTGCTTGTAGGTGCGACAATGCCCGCTACCGAAGGTTTTTTTCTTTTTATAGTGTAGTCATAATCAAGCATTCTCTGAATAGCGCTTGAGTTGTTGTTCCAAAAAATTGCTTGCGTATCTTTAGTATATAATTGTGCCATCTCTTTTCCTTACTTTGCTAGTGCCATACGCACGATGTCAGTGACATGTGTTTCAGGTCCGTAAACTTCTATATAAAGACCAAGTCTATCAGCAGCCTCTTTAATATCTTTTAGACCTTTTTCATAGTTTGGTCCGCCGCGTCTAACATAAATTTTTATGCCGACTTTTTTCATTTTATCAGCGTAATTTTCAAATGCTTGAATAATACCCGTAAAAGTTTTTGCAACATCCGTAAAGTTAGCGATAGCTCCACCGATGACCAGAACTTTATCTCTGCCTTTTGCATCTTTGCTTCTTGTCATAAGGTCTAGAATTGTCTCAGCATAAAATTTTGTTTCGCTTGTAGTCGGTCCGCCTGAATACTCACCGTAATTAGCAAGGTCTTCGATTCCAGCCAAATCCGCAATAGTATCAGCGTAAACAACTGAAGCGCCGCCGCCTGCTACCATCGTCCAGATTCTAGCATCAGGTTTAAGTATAGTAAGTTTTAGTGAAGCACCTGATTTGCTGTCAGCATCTTCAATAGCTAAAACTTCAGGAGATTTCTCTTCCATACCAAAAGATGTAGGGTACTCAACATCGCCCCACTGCTCTCTCATCATAAATCCTGCAGTATCGTCAAGTTTTGCAACCATATCGAGAAGCTCAACTTTTTTGCCCTGAAGAACAAATGGGTTAATCTCTAGATATGCGAAGTTTAACTCTCTGTAAGCTTTAAAGAAACCTACTGCGAACTCTGCAAATGCTTCTTTATCATGTTTTGCAACATCTTTTGGGATGTTTTTTTTGATTTTTTCTGCAATCTCTTCTTCTGTTGCAGTAATCGGGAATGCTACTTCTATAACTTTGTCCCAATTCTCTTCAACTTCCATACCGCCCTCAGCAGACATGTAAAGAACGTCATCATCACCAACGCATGTAGCAGAGATGTAGTACTCCTCTTCTTGAGAGTGCGGAGTGAATGGCTCAACGATAAAATGAGTAAGCATGTCTACTTTAGCTTCGCCGTTTGGAGTGTCGCCGTCAAATGAAAAATAAACCGACTGTTTTTCAGACGATTTCTCATCAATCCAAGATGCCGCTTTAGCCAAAGATACATCACCCGGTTTAGTGTCTCTAAATAGAACTAAACCATTCTTTCCTCTTTTACCAAATAGCATATCCGGTTTAGCAACTAACGTTTTTTCTTTTAACCATGCTTTTTCTTTAGCACCCTTAGTAAGTTCTGATCCGTTTTGAACCATAACTGTTTCGTATGCATAAGTGAAACCTGGAAAATACTTATCCCAATGCTTAGCCAAAATTGACTTTGCGTCAAATTCTCTAATCGCTTTTTGAGCCATTGCAACTCCCTGTCTTTAATATTTATGAAATATTATCACATGTTAACTAATCTAGTACCATTTGAACAGATTAAGTATTGTATAGATTTAATTTATGTTTATCTTTGTAACATTTGCAGAGTAAACTAGTCTATTTTTGTAACTAATTGTTACACTATCTAAATTTGTTGAATTTATATAATTTTCTTCAAGCAGATAATTGTTGCATTTTGTTACACCGTAAAATTCTAATCTTTTTGACATCTTTATATTTGTATCTACACAATTTATATCTCTTTTTTTAAGCTCCCGCGAGAGCTCTTTTGCTACATGTAAATTGTAAGAGAAGTGTTTTTTTGGCTCTTCTAATAAGTGATACAGGTGTTTGTTAAAAAAAACTGCCGAAGAGTTTGTGAACAGGAGTGCGAGCGATATGACAAATGCCAACCTGTATTTTTTTCTAAATATATTTAAACGAACTCTATATGAACTCTCAAATGTTTGTCCAATCAGAGGAAGCGCCAAAATCAGATATGGTGCAAAAAACTCTACGCCTATTCGCTGTCTAAATGACAACAATAGTGAAAAAACAAGTGCCGTCGCTGCTATAAACCACAACGTATCCATATCTTTTGTAAGATATCTTCTATAGAGAACATAAAAAAGATAGACAAAAATAATCGGCGTAAAAATTGCGGCATAAAGCCCGAGCGTATTTAAAAAATAGCCTCTTGGTGAACCGTGCATGTCAATGCCGTAGATGAAAAGCGAAGAGAGCAACAGCGCGATACCAAACAGTAGAAGTTGTCTCTCTTTTTTGTAGATAAAAAATAGTACCAGCGCCATAAAAAGATAGACAAAGTTACCGTCAACAAACATGTACAAAATAAGCAGCGGATAGATAAACGATATAGGATAATTTTCATACAGATAGACAAAAAGCAGCAGTCCAAAAAGAATTATGCCTGCGCTGTTTACTATAATTGCCGAGCTCATAACCCCCGGTAAAAGCACAAAAACAAGGAGCAGCCAGAGTCTGTTTCTCTCAACATGTAGATATTTTGCGGAAATTTTATAAAGCAGTATTGCGCTTAATATATGCAACACTATCATTGGAAATCGCAGGGCAAAATCGTTTTGACCAAAAACAGATATAGAAGATTTTATAATAAGCTGCAAAAATGAGAAATCACCGCCTAAAAGCAGCGCCTCATTGTAGGAGATTGACAACTCGTCAATCTGAAATATAAGCATTAGTGCATCCAATCCCAAAATTAAGAGCAGGATGAGTTTTGTGTTCATATTTTTAAAAAGTTTCCAATCATCTCGTGCCCGTACTGACTCATAATTGATTCAGGATGAAACTGCACGCCGTAAATCTCTTTGCCCTTGACTTTAAGCGCCATTATTTCATCATCGTCGGTGCTATATGCAGTCGGCTCTATAATGTCAGGAAGAGAATTTTTCTCCACTATCAAAGAGTGATATCTGGTTGCGATAAACTCCTGCGGAATATCTTTAAATATCTCGCAATCTTTTGTGCGTCTCATAGTGGATGTTTTGCCGTGCATCATATTTTTAGCCCGCACAACTTTTGCACCAAAAGCCTGTGCAATGCTTTGATGACCAAGACATATGCCTAAAATAGGCACTTTATCTTTAAAGTGCTCAATTACTTTTAGAGTAACGCCCGCATCATCAGGAGTTGCAGGACCTGGAGAAATTATGATTTTTTCAGGGTGAAGAGCCTCTATCTCTTCAACGCTGAGCTCATCATTTCTAATTATCTTCAAATCAGCCCCCAACTCTCTGCAATACTGAACGATATTGTAGGTAAAGCTGTCATAATTATCAATCATTAAAATCATAATTTATCCTAAATTTGTATGGAGAAGTATATCTATTTTGCTCTTTTGTTTCACTTATTTAAAATCTACATGTAGATTTTACTGAATCTCTTTTTTATTGGTTAACTGCTGAAGATAATTTGATATATTTATAAGTGAGAACGTGACCAAAAATATCATAAGACCCGGGAAAAAGCTGACCCACCACGCAATCTCTACAACATCTTTTCCGCTGCTGAGAATCGTTCCCCAACTCATCTGCGGTGCAACTATTCCTAGTCCCAAAAAGCTAAGCCCAGACTCTGCAAGTATGGCACCGCCCACTCCAAAAGTAAAGCTGACAAAGTAGATGGGTGCGAGAAGCGGAGCGTAATATTTAAAAAGTATTTTCAGCTTGCTTGCATTTGCGATGTTTAGTATTTTTATATATGGCTGAGAGGTTATTTTAAAGCTCTCAGAGCGGATAAGCCTTGCGGTCGTCATCCATCCTGTGATGGAAATAATAACAATCAAAACCCATGCAGAAGCGTTTACGTAACTCACAAGTGCTAGAAGAAGAAAAAAAGTTGGAAATGTTAAAAATAGGTCAACCAAAACAATAAAGCTCTTATCCACACCACCTCTGAAGTACCCAGCCATCGAGCCTAAAATAAGCCCGATTACAGAAGCGATAAACGCACTCCCCACTCCGATAATAAGCGAAACTTTTCCGCCCTCCATCAATCTTGCAAGAATATCTCTTCCAAGCCTGTCTGTTCCCAAAAAATGCTCAAACGACGGCGGAAGCAAGATAGCGCTATTATCAAGGTCGTAGGCATCAACTTGATAAATTGCTGAGCCTAAAAAAGAGAATAAAAAGACAAAAACAAGTATAAAAATACTAAATTTAGGCATCTAAAAATTACTGCTTGATTCCAAGGAGTGTCTGCATCATCTGATCAACCGTTGTTATCACCTTGGAAGCGGCACCGTATGATGTTTGGTATTTTATGAGATTTGTAAGCTCTTCATCTATGCTCACCTTTGAAACAGAAGCGTACTCCTGCTCGGTTGCATTAAATAGTGCCGTAATTGTTTGATTGTTTAATATCGCTTCGTTTGTTCTTACTCCAACTTCAGTTGCAACTACGTCAAACATCCCATAAACTGTTGATTCATAAAGAATAGTGCCAACTTTAAACTTATAAACTTCAAACTGCTGCTGAATCATGTTCATTGACAATCTGTTGTCACCGGTAATAGGAGCTTTTCCTGCACTAATCTTAGTAGGATTTTCTTTCAATTGATAATTTAGCTGCATGCTTCCAGCGCTGTTTCCATCAAAAAATCTGCTTAGCCCTAATGCTCCGGCAAAATTTGAGCCAGAATCGTACTTGTCACCCTGAAGCTTATCTTCTATAGCAAATTTATATCCTTTTGCCGCGGATACAGAATCCATAATAATTTCAACAGCATTCTCGCCACTTGCATATGTTGCCCAGTTAAACTGTATAAAATCGTCCACATCGTTGTTTGCATTTCCATCAGAGTTATCGTCACCCTGAGCAATAATTTGTCCCTGTATCGAGTTTGAACCTGCAACGCCTGTCATTGATGTAGTCAGATTAATATTTATAGTTCTTCTTGCCGTCTCATTTCCGTCAATATCATATATAACGATATCAAAAGAGCCCTCTTTTATATTTAGCGGCGAGTGAACAAGCGATTGAGCCCCTGTTATATTAACGGTGTTTGACTCCATCCTACTTGTTGCACCCGAAGCATAAAGATTATTTGTGGATTCAATCAACGTAGTCGCAAACGCATCCATCTGGTCTATAACCTTTTGCAAAGCACCGTTTGTAGGTACTCCTGAAGAATCAGTACCCATCTTATCGCCTCTTAGGTCTAAGATGGCTCCGACTCTTCCGCCTGAAATAACTTCATCCATTGATATCAAGACACCGTCTTGTCTCTCATATGAAAGCTCGTAATATCCGTTTGAGTTATTGCTACTTGATATGTGTATCGGATGATATGAGCCGCCATCGACTATATTAAAGCCGTTAATACTTAACGTATAGCTTCCAAACCCCTCATTAGACGAGCTGCTTACCCCAGTATTTGATTGAATCATGCCTATATATGACTCTGCGCCGATTAGTTTTGAGAGACTCAGCTCAATAGAATTCCTCTTGTCTCTTAGGTCGTTTGCCGCATAAGCCCCTCCAGCCTCGGCAACCTCTATTGTTTTGTTTACGGTCGCCAACTCTTGGGCTAAAGAATTTACCTCTGCAATACCGACTTTTATCTGTTCGTTGAGGCTTGACTGAAGAGTTGTTATTTTGCTCTGCAGTGATGCAACACTGCTAGTGAGAATTTCAGCTTGCTTAGCAAGCGCCAATTTTATGGCATCATTGTCAGGATTGTCCGCAAACGTCTGCCACATATTGTAGTACTCTTTTAAATCAGACTTTATCCCGACGTCATTAATCTCAGGAAAATAGGTCGATAGCGTCTCAAGGGTACCTTTTGTAAAATCAGAATACTCTTTGTCGGATGAAATTCCAGTATATCTGTCATAAACAAAATTATCGAATACTCTGGCAATATCCATTATCTGGGTACCGTTGCCGACATTTCCCGGAGCGGAAAAAATAGGCATGGCTGCAGCCGTTACAACTCTCTGTCTAGAGTACCCTTCACTCTCAGCATTTGCTATATTATGGCTTGTAGTACTGACCCCGAGCTGCGCTGCCGCAAGACCGGTGTAGCCGATATTTAAAGTGTTAAATATTGATGCCATCTTATACTCTCACTTTTAAAAAGGTAGACTCTTTTGAAGCGACTTTATTATAGCCCTGCATCTCTGTCGGAACCAATCTCTCTAAAAAGGTGTTGTAGAGATTACTTACCGCAAGCACTAGTCTTGCGTAACGTTTATTTACATCACGAAGGTTTGAGAGTTCCACTTTTAGCTCTAAAAGATATTGGTGCTGCTCTTCGCTTAGAAGCTGCGGCAAATCAACATCCCCATTTGCACTCATCAAAGATGAGATTTCATGGTCTATCATCGCTTTTTTAGATTCAAAGCTCTTTAGCTTCTCCTCTTTGAGTTTTAGTCTTTCAAATTGAGGATTGTTATTTGCCACTTTTATATCTTCTACATCAGACTCCGTAATTTTTATTAAATCTCTGAGGTCGCCCAATGCACTTTGTAAATGATATGACAGCATAATATAATCCTTCCCTTTGTTTAAAAAACTACATCAACTCTTCGGCAATCTTCTCTGAAAGAGCTTGTAGATTTATTTTATATTCACCAGACTCGATAGCTTCTCTTATCTGTTCAACCTTGCTTGTGTCACCCTGTTTTGAGACGCTAGCCCCATTTTTTTGCACAACTTCCTTGCTCTCGCCAAAATTGCTGGCGTATGCAGTGCGGATGCCCGCGCTATTTATTTGTGGAATCATAACCCATCCTTTTTTCGTTCATTTGTCACTATAATTCTGTTCAACTATATCGGCATAATAAAGAAAAATATTAACGCTTTTCGCTCAAAAAGTCGTAAAGCATCTGAGAAAATCCAAACCCTCCTGCACTGGCTTTTGCAAGCTCTTCTCTGTACATAGATTTATATATCTTATCTCCTGGGTCGTTTGCTTCAGAGAAAAGATTTTTTTCATTTTGCATCGCATTATCCATAAGCATTTTAAGGATAACAGACTCAAAAGCGTCAGTCTGCTCTCTTAGCTCAGCATTTTCTGCCTTCTCATCTATTTTGGGAATCATGTGCTGCTGCGATAAAAAAGCAGCTTGTAGATTTATAGAATTAGCGCCCTGCATTAAATCAACTTCAGTTCAGCAGAGATGCTTCCCGCACTCTTCATAGCTTCAAGGATTGAGATTATATCTTTTGGTGTTGCACCTAGTTTTTGAAGTGAGCGAACCAGATTTGCAACTGTTGTCGTTCCTGATTTTGTATAAAGCTCATTTTCATTAAGTCCTATTACCATATTTTCATCCACAACCATTGAACCGGCCGGTCTGCTTAAATCTTCCTGCTCAGTAATTTTTATGGTTATATCGCCGTGAGTCATAATAATAGGCTTGATAGCTATTCCCACGCCCGAGACTATTGTTCCCGTTCGCTCGTTAATTACTATCCTCTCTTTTACATTGTAGTCCATGTCGATATCTTGAACCTCAGCCAAAAACTCTATCATTGTTTTATTCTGCGGTTTTTTCAATTTAACGGTTCTAGAGTCCATTGCCACCGCAACTTCAGTGCTGTAAAAATCATTAACGGTTTTTTGGATTGATACGCTGTTTTTAAAATTTGCGTCTCTTAGAGAGAGTGTTACAAACTCTTGATTGTACAAATCAATACTTATCTCTCTCTCAACCAATCCGCCGTCATAAATAATGCCTGCCGTAGGGTGTGAATCTCCCCCGCCCTGCCCATTTCTTCCGCCGATACTGATAGCTCCCTGAGCAAGTGCGTATATCTTGCCGTCAACCCCTTTTAATGGAGTCATAAGAAGCGTTCCGCCCTCAAGCGACTTTGCATCGCCGATTGATGAAACGGTTATGTTTAGCTTGTCACCCTGTCTTGCAAACGGAGCAAGTTCAGCCGTCACGACAACTGCTGCCACGTTTTTTGACTTAATATCAATTGGCTTCATGTCAATATTCATAGCTTTTAACATGTTGGCAATTGATTGGAGAGTAAACTTTGAAGTGGTACCGTCACCAGTCTTTTGAAGACCAACGACCAGTGAGTATCCGATAAGATGATTGTCTCTTACCCCTACTATATTTGCGACATCGCTTATCTTAGTAGCATATAGAGTAGTAAAAGTAAGTAAAAATAGAATAAATGTTCTCATCGCTAATCCTTGAATATAGCGATAAGTAGCAAACTTTATTCCACTTTATTCACTCTCTAGGTAGGTCAGCGATGTATTGCCGAATTTTTTGAATTTTTTTATGGTGTAAGGACCTATGATTTTTGGTATCTCCAGTCCGCTCATATGCTCTATAATGATGAGTTTTACACACTCTTTCGGAAGAGATGCTATTAAAGAGATTGTCTTGTCATATATCTCCTCCATCCCCTCTCTTATGCTAAAAGGAGGGTCAATATAAAAATATGCATCTTCGCCTCTTCTTTGAAGACTCTTGATAACAGATGCTATGTTTGCAAACGTATCGCCGCCGTGTACCTCACATGCAGATGGGTCAGTTTGAGCAACATTTTCCCTTAAAACCTTTAGCGCTTCATGATCTTTTTCCATAAAGATAATTTTTTTGGCACCGCGGCTAAGGGCTTCAAGCCCGATGGAGCCGCTTCCTGAGAAGAGTTCTACGAAATTAGCGTCGATTACCTCAAACTGAATCGTGTTAAAGAACGACTCCAGTACTATCGCTTTTGAAGTTCTTGTAGTTGCTTTTGAGGGGAGTTTTATAGTTTTATTTTTAAACTTGCCAGATACTATCTTTTTTGTTATTGGACTACTTTTCATAAAATGCCCGCACCGCTTTTAAAATATTCTCTTGGTACTCTTTTGTAAGTGATTCTATGCGCTTTTGCAGTATCTCAAAATCAGGCTGCTCATCATCAATAAAATCACTCTCTTCGTCTTCATTTGATTTTGGAAATGAGTACAGATTTCCTTTATTGAGACTTTTATATCTGTTTTCAAGTGCCAAAAAAAGCTGCGATTTTGAAAACGGCTTAACTAAATCTGAATCTTTTGAAGAGGAGATATAAAAACATCTCTTATCATCAAGGCATCTAGCATCTCTTATTGCGATATCGCAATTTTTAAGTGTACTGAGATGCTTGCCGAGAAAAAGCTCCAGTGATTTTTGCAAAAGCGGTGATTTACACTCAACGGCTACTCTCAAAAACACTCCTTATACATTTTGGAAGAAGTATAACACATCAAAAATTAGATTTTGGGTTTAAATATCTATTTATGCTGTATTTCAAATCTTCATCCAAATCTGGGATATTTATAACCATCCACTCCAGATATCCTCTGTCAAACATACTTATCTCCTCTATATAGCGACCGCTGTATTTTCCAAAATCGAACTTCTCCAAAAGTACATTTTTAAAGCTTAGAGCTATTAGCTCTTCGTGGCTCTTCATCTCTCTTAGGCAGTCGTATAGAAGTTTTACACATAGAGCGTCACTAAGCGCGTTATGCGCACTCAAGCTACTCTCTTTCAAGGAGCAAACTTCTGCCTCTTTTTTCTCATTTTGGTAGAGTTTGAGCTCGTACCTTAAAAACTGCAAAGAGAACTGTTCACACTCAGGAATAAGATGTTTAGTGCCTCTTAGCGTGTCGATTATTTTGCCATGCCAGATAAAACCTGCACCAAGGAGCATTTTTATGTCAAAGTTTACATTATGAGCTATTATGGTTGCATCTTCATTGTTGTGTTCTTGCAAAAACTTCCATGCCATGCTCTCTTTTAGCGGTAGCTTTGCCTTAATCATCTCATTTGTTATATGGTTTATACTAGAAGCTTTCGATGAGATTTTTTTGCCCTCGTTTACAAGCTCATAAATTGAGATAATCTCATTATCTTTAACGCCTATGATGCCTATGGAACATATTTTGTCAGAGCTCTCTAAACCCGTTGTTTCCAAGTCCAAAAAAATCAACATGCAACTATCTTTATTTTTTTACACTTAGAACTCATAATGATAAAAGAGATGTAGCCTCCAAGAAGTATGAAGCCGTAGAGCCAGTAGATGTTAAACCACTCAAAAAGACCGCTATACGAGGTAAAAAGATTTGTAAAAACAGTAGCTAAAATTGTAAAAGAGCCGACAAGCCAAATAAGCAGCATAAGCCACTTTCGCCAAACTTTTATCAAATCTCCATAACCGATAGCCTCTATCGTCTGGCTACCATCGCATGTTAAAAGTTTTAGCTCAATGCCGTTTATGCAACTGTTAAATATATATTTCAGCCCTCTAAAGAGTGCCAAAAGTATGCCAAGCGACCAAAAAATGGGAAACCAGAACTTAAAAATTTCAAAAAGCGCAAGCGATACTTCAGTTGTAAACTCCGGCATATCGCGTAAAAAATATATAAATAGTGTCGCAAAAAATGAAAATAGCAGCGCAAAAAAGAGGCTGCAAATAGTCAGGCGAACTGCCCATCTATACCAAAGAGTTACGTAAAATCTACTCATTTGGTTTAAAGGGCTCTAACATTGTGTAGTAGTGCTCAAGCGTCATAAAACTTTTCTCAAACCTGAAGCGGATTATAAACTCTACTATCTTGTTTTTCAGCTCCTCATCCACACTTTCAGTTTTTCCAAAATACCCAAGAGAGACATTTTTACTCTTAACAACCGCATCCCTGTCATAGCCGATTGCCAATATCTGCAGATATTTCCCTTTTTTTATCTCGCCTAGACTCTCGCTAAGAAGCGATGCCCCTGATAAATTTATCGCCTTATAATTAAAAAGTTCGCCAAACTCTTCAACTTTTTGATTTATATTTAATTCATTAAATAGATTTTGCAGCAACACAAGATTATCTCTTCTGGCACGCTCATAACTGGAGATTTTATTTGTTAAAGTTTTTAATCTGTCTAAGGCTGAACTCATCGTTTATCCTATCTTTTCTTGACAAATTATATCTAAAAGCATCAATTAAGACAATCATTATGTATAATACACTCAAAAAAAAATAGATTCAAATATTTGACAGAAAGATTACATGAAGCTAAATATCCACTCCATAATTGCAAAAGTAGTGATTCTATTAGTAATTCTTATATCCATGTTGGCACTTTTTCTTCTATACGGCAGCTTTTATGAAAAGCTTATAATAGGGCTGTTGTCATCAGGTATCATAGTATCTCTTCTTCTATATAAATCGCTAAAACCGCTCGACCAGATAGCAAACAATTTGGAGAGCCTAAATGAAGAGGTATATAAAAAGGCTGCCCACCTAAAAGATGCTCAAAGAATTGCGAAAGTTGGAAGCTGGGAGTATAATATTGTTACAAAAAGCTTCACCATAAGCGATGAAGCTTATCGTATGCTGGGCCTAAAACACAGCACGCAGGTTCATTGGGAAGATTTTTTAAACTTTACGGATGACTGCGACTATCCAAAAGTCGTAGCTATACTAGAAGATGCCATTAAAAACGGCTCTCAGTTCAATATGAAATATGCTCTCAACCTCACAAACAACAAAAAAATCTATGTACAAACAAGTGGGAAAGTGCGTAAAAAGCAGGACGGTTCTGCAAAAATCACCGCAGTAAGCATGGATATATCTAACGAGATAGAAAACAAGCAAAAAATAGAGCAGCTCGCATACTACGACTCTCTTACAAACCTTGCCAATAGACTGCTTCTTCAAGACAGAATAACAAATTCTATGCAGCTTGCAAAGAGAAATGATACAAAACTGGCGGTAATGTTTTTGGATTTGGATCATTTCAAACTAATCAATGACACTCTCGGTCACGGTGTTGGAGACAATCTGCTTATGTACATCTCAGAAGTACTTAAAGGGCAAGTTCGCGAAGCAGATACTGTATCGCGTTTTGGCGGTGATGAGTTTGTTATTCTGCTCTCATCCATCAAAACTGTCGAAGACGCAAAATACATTGCCGAAAAAATTCAAGCCGCCTTGCAGCAAAAACACACAATAGGAACGCACCAGCTCTATATAACGACAAGCATAGGCGTTGCAATCTATCCAGAACATGCACAAAACGTCAATGACTTAATTACAAATGCAGATATCGCGATGTATGATGCGAAAAACAGCGGCAGAAACTGTTGCAGATTCTACCAGCAAAGCATGGGAAAGAGCATAAGCAAGCGTCTAAATATAGAACAAGATTTAGCAGAAGCAATAAAAAGCAAAAACGGCATAGAGGTCTACTATCAGGCCAAAATAGACACTATTACAAATGAGATAACAGGTGCAGAAGCGCTTGTGAGATGGGTTCACCAAAGAGACGGACTTATCTATCCGGACGAATTTATATATATTGCAGAGAGCACAGGCCTTATGATAGAACTCGGATACCTAATAATAGAAAATGCGGTTTTACAAGCAAAAGCTTTAAAAGAGTTAGGATTTTCAAACTTAGTTATTGCTATAAATCTATCTTTAAGACAATTTCAAGATGTAAATCTTGTCGCTTATATCTCCTCAATAATTAAAGCCCACGATATCTCTCCGTCTCAGCTTGAGTTTGAAATAACGGAATCTATCTCCATGTATAATCTAAACGAGACGCTTAGAATATTAACGGAACTGAGCGCAATCGGCGTCTCAATTGCAATAGACGACTTTGGAACAGGACACTCCTCTTTGCTTTACCTGAAAAAATTCCCGATAAAAACTTTAAAAATTGACAGATCCTTTGTTATGGATATGACAACCGATAACAATGACAGGGTAATTGCCCAAACAATTATACTAATGGCAAAGTCTCTAAATCTATCCACTGTTGCCGAGGGTGTAGAGACTTTGGAACAGGCAAATCTCCTTAAAAAGATGGGGTGTAACCAGCTTCAGGGATACTTTTTTTCAAAGCCTATATCCAAAGAAGAATTTACAAAATTTTTACAAACTTATATTTAAAATCGCTTATATATGAGATATAATTTCACCAAAAACAACTAGGGTAAAAGAGAGAAATGGACTACTTACAAATTAAAAGAGTTAATTCTCTAAATGGAAATATAAAAATCTCAGGCGCCAAAAATGCTTCTCTTCCGCTTATAGCCATGGTAATACTTGCAAAAAACAGCGTCAGCATAAAAAATCTGCCTCACGTTGCAGACATTAACACACTATTAAAACTGCTCTCAAATTTAGGCGCAAAATGTAACAGGGAAGAGGATATAACGACCGTTGACACCTCAACTCTTACGCAGACAAAAGCGACTTACGATATTGTAAAAACTATGCGCGCTTCCATTCTTGTATTGGGTCCTATTTTAGCAAGATTCGGACATTGCGAAGTGTCGCTTCCAGGCGGATGTGCAATCGGGCAAAGACCGGTTGATTTGCACTTAAAAGCGCTTGAGCAGATGGGAGCCGTTATAAACATAGAGGCAGGATACATCCATGCTATGGCTCCAGATGGACTTAAAGGGTGCAATATCATTTTTGACAAGATTACTGTTACCGGAACTGCGAATATTGTCATGGCAGCAGCACTTGCAGAGGGTGTCACTACTATAACAAATGCAGCAAGAGAGCCTGAGGTTGTTCAACTTTGTGAAATTTTAAATGCAAACGGCGTAAAGATAGATGGCATCGGCACTGCTGTCTTGACAATTCAGGGAACAGACAAAAAACTTATACATATTGATGAGTTTAGCGTCATTCCAGACCGTATTGAGGCTGGAACATATCTCTGTGCAGCAGCCATAACAAGGTCTGAACTTACATTGACAGACGTAAATCCTAAGCATTTGGGTGCCGTTTTATCGAAGCTTCAAGAGATGGGCAGCAAATTTACGACAACAGAAGATACAATTACGATTCATCCCTCGGATGTTATAAAAGCAGTTAAGATAGTCACTCAGGAGTACCCTGCGTTTCCTACCGACATGCAGGCTCAGTTTATGGCACTTGCAACTCAGGCAGAGGGTACTTCTATCATTGAAGAGAGACTTTTTGAAAACAGATTTATGCATGTCAGCGAGCTTCAAAGAATGGGTGCGGATATCTCTCTAAACGGAAATGTAGCAACGGTAAACGGAAAATCAAAACTAAGCGGAACGGACGTGATGGCAACTGATTTGCGCGCTTCAAGCGCACTTGTTTTGGCGGGTCTTGTAGCAGATGGAATAACAAATGTTCACCGCATATACCACCTTGACAGAGGATATGACTCATTGGAGAAAAAACTCCAAAATGTGGGCGCGGACATAGTAAGACTTAAAGAGTAGTTACTTCTTAAAAATTATCATCTCATAGGTGCTTTTTTTGGTCACCAAAGCTTTGTCATGTGATACGGTCTGGGAATTTTTTACCTTTAAAACCTCTTGTCTTAACTCCAAAATATCCTGTTCCATAATGTCAACATTCTCTTTTAATCTTAAAATAATATCCACACCTGCCAAATTTACACCAAGCTCGCGAGTAAGTCTTAGTATCAGCTTGATTCTGTCTATATCTTTTTGAGAATATAGTCTTATCTTGCCGTTAGACCTAGAAGGAGTTACAAGATTTTCTCTCTCATACTGTCTAAGCGTTTGAGGATGTATCTCCAGCACCTTTGCAACAATGCTAATCAAATATACGGGTTCGTCATATTGGTGTATCATCGGCTACTCCTTTGGTAATTTATCTTTCATAAATTCTACCAGCTTTTCGTCTAACTCTTCAACTTTTGGCAAAACTATATTTGCTTCAAGGTAGAGATTGCCACGCTGTTTTGTCTTGCGGTTCATGACTCCCATCTCTTTTACGCGAAATCTCTGCCCGTTTTTAGTGTTTTGAGGGATTTTTAGCTTTATCTCTTTTTCTAATGTCTGGACTGATATTTTTTCACCAAAAAGAGCTGCATAAAGAGGCACATCAAACTTTTTAATAAGGTCGTCTTCCTCTCTTATATAGTCAGGATTTGACGCTACGTTTATCTTTAAAAATAGATCTCCCGCGCGTCCTCCCTGAGCATGTCCTTTACCTTTAACACGCATCTTCTCTCCGCTTTTAACACCCGCTGGAATTTTAATGTCAAATCTCTCTCCATTGACCGCAACAGAGTGGGAACCTCCCAAGATAGATACGTTAAATCCAATTGTGACGCTTGTTTCTATATCAAGATTTGGCTGTTGCTGTCCGCCAAAACCGCCGCCTCCAAAGCCTCCTCCAAAACCGCCGCCTCCAAATCCACCGCCAAATCCGCCGCCGCCTGAGAACATACTTCTTAATATCTCGTCCAAGTCCCCTGAACCGCCATGTGAGCGTGAAAAGTCATGGAAGTTTTGTCCGCCGAACATGTTGTCGCCGTGAGCGTCATACTGCGCTTTTTTCTTCTTATCACTCAATATCTCATATGCAGAATTTATCTCTTTAAACTTATCTTCTGCGTCTTTGTCTTTGTTAACATCCGGATGGTACTGTCTTGCTAATTTTCTATATGCTTTTTTAATCTCCGATTCACTTGCATTTTCAGAGATTTCAAGTGTTTCGTATAAAGATTTGCTCATTACTGTTTCCTAAAATTTATAGTATGTTTATTAAGCGAGATTATATCACAAGAGTTGAGTGGATGTCAATCAACCTTATTGCGGTCTTTTTAGCTTCTCTATTCTCTCTTCAAGTGATGGATGTGTACTAAAGAGCTTCATCAAGCCCTTGCCGTTTATTCCAAAAGCTTTTGTCTGCTCTGGCAGATGAGGCTCCTCTTTTGAGCGCGCCAAGGCCTGCAGCGCAGCTATCATATTCTCTTTGCCGGATAAATATGCACCTGCCTCATCGGCTCTATACTCTCTATATCTTGAAACTTCAGGTATCTTTATGCCAGCTTTTTGAGAAAGTCTTGCCACGGTCTCAAGCAGCCAAAACTCCTCTTGATTTGCAGGGTTTGTAATAACTCTAGCCCCAACCGCCATCTTTGCCATCTGCTTTGACATTAAAAGAGAGATGATAGAGCCTGTAAAACCGACAACCAGAGAGAAGACAAAAAGAGAGACTAAATTAAGTCCGTTTTCGTTCAAAAATCTGTTTAGTCCAAAAACATTGACAACAATACCGATTACAATCATTATTCCCAAGTTTGTTAGCAGAAAAAGTCCGACTCTTTTAAACATATCTATTCCTCTTAGATTTTTTGAAAATTATAGTTGAGATGGGTTAATGAAAAGGTAAAGAAAAAAACACCTTGACAAAGTGCAATGCTATATGGGATAATGGTCTCTTTTAGGGCAAATATTTATAAGTATAAATTATTGAGAATGGATAGAGAAATGGGTTACTTTGATATCAGGCAGGTTGCAGGTGCCATATCCGTAATATTTTTAGTATTGTTATTATGGGTAAACAGTTATAAGATAGGTTGCTTCTCTTTATTGATGCCTATCATAGTAACTGTTGTCATTGCCTCTAGTTATATAGAGATTAAAATGAAGCAGAAAAAATGTTTTCGAGATTGTTATTTTGAAAAAGGCACACTCATTTCAAAAATTCTAACATCTCCTGTTTTAACTTCAATCATTTTTATTCTATTGTCAATTTCTTACTCGCTTACACTGATGTACATATCTATAAATTTTGACTCTCTTTTTTACCTCTTATTGATTATCTTTATAGCTGCAGTTTTTGGAATATACAGGTTCTTTTTAAGCTTTTTTGCAAACATTGTTAATGATGCGCATTTAGAGATTTTTGCCAGAGAAACAACAGTTAAAATTTCAGCTTTACTGCTATTTTGCATATACGCATATCTGTTTTTAAATAGCAGTGAGCCTCAATATCTGAGAGAAACTTTAATAGAAACAATCAACGCAGCCACAAACTCCATCTCTTCAAATTGCGGCTTTATTGATACTGTTCTAAGAGTACAGACTGAAATAGAGAGCCGTGTCTGGTTCTTAATGAAAGAATCAAATAGTGCCATAGAAGAGCAAAACAGTAAAAATATTTTATGGATAGGTTTTTTGCTTATAAACTCCATGGCCATTTTAGGTTTAAATCGTTTTATAGTACAGGTCGTATATTTATTAAATAAAATCATTAAGAGAGACGATGGAAGATAACTCCCAGAATTTAGAAAATAAAAAAACCAAGAAGAGAACTACCAAATCTAACATGTCAAAAAATGAAAAATATTTTTGGGGTACGATAGTTGTGTTTCTTATTGTGTTTATTGCTATTTCCTTAATTGCGCTATACAAAATAAACAGTAGTTCCTCAAAAGAAAATGAAAAGGACAAAAAGCCGATTATTGTTGAAAAATGGCTTGAATTGCCATCTCAGAGGATAAGAGAAAACTTGTCTCAAAATCAAGAAAGGATTAAAGAAAATCTAAATCTACAAATAGAAAAAATAAACAGCAAAATAGATGATGAAGTAGATATGCTCTTTGAAAAAGTAATCAATGAAAATATAGAGAACTTTCTAGACTTTCACTACTCACTTGTCGGCGGCTACGTAGAGTTAGGAACTATGGCATTTAGCGATTATGACAAATATATAAATGAAAAACTTCTTGGAAATGATTTTTTTGATAAACTTGAAAAATCTTCAAAAATTATTACGAATTTTTATGAGAATAGCATGAAAAATCATCAAGATTTTGTAGAATCCATTTCTACGGATCAAGTGGATTTAGAACTAAATTCTAAAGCACTTGCCAGCATAAAAGAAGAGATAAACAATAATTTCATGCAACAAAAAATAAAACTAGGTGTAGTGGGTGCGGCAATAGGAGCTAAAGTTACAGCTCTTGTCTCTGCCAAGATTACCGCAAAAACGGCTATTACATCAGGAGCAAAAGCAGGTACAAAACTTGCAGCCTCAGCAGGAGGTGCTGTTGCCGGTGCAAGTGCCGGATTATTTTGTGGTCCTGGGTCTATAATATGCAGCCCTCTTGGCGCTATTGTTGGCGGAGCAATATTTTGGTTTGGTACTGATGCAGCAATTAATGCGGTTGATGAGACATTGCATAGAGAAGAGCTAAAAGAAGAGATTTTAAGTTCAATTAATGAGACAAAAATGGAATTAAAAAATAGCTATGTTTCAAGTTTTGAGCATGAAATAGTTAGATTTTCGGAGCAAATTCAAGAGAGCTATAAAAATGTTGAAATAAAAGAGAAAAAGAAAATTATTGATTATATAAAATAGCTAAGATGATTAAAAATCTACATGTAGAGCAAAAAGCTTTACATGTAGAAAAATGTTAATGCAAAAAGTGTCTAACTTCCGAGAAGTAAAGGCTCATGCCAAACTCGTTTGCAGCCTCTATAATCTCATCATCTCTTATGCTTCCGCCAGGTTCGATTACGCTTTTAACACCTGCGGCAGCTGCAGCGTCAATGCTATCACGAAACGGGAAGAACGCCTCGCTTGCAAGTGCTGCACCCTCTACGTCAAGCCCCATCTCTTTTGCTTTTTTAAGCGCACATTGGCTTGCATCGACACGGCTCGTCATTCCCATGCCAACAGCTACCATTGCAGAGTTTTTGACATAAACAACGCAGTTAGATTTTGTAAGAGATGCTACTTTATAAGCTATCTCCATATCTTTTTTCTCTTGGCTTGTTGCTTCTCTTTTTGTCATTAGCTTTGCGTTTTTTACTTCATCGTCATTTACTCTATCCGCATCTTGGTAGACAAAACCGCCGTCGATATGTTTAAAATCTTTCTCGTCATTCGCAAGAACTAATTTGTCATGACCCATTTCAAAGAGTTTTATGCGCTTTTTAGAAGCAAACACCTCTTGCGCTTCCTCGGTAATACGTCCTGCAATTATAACTTCCAAAAATATCTCGTTCATTTTTAAAGCCAACTCTTTTGTCACGACGCCGTTAACAGCAACTACTCCGCCAAATGCTGAAACAGGGTCGCACTTTAGAGCCTCAATATACGCCTCTAAAAGAGTATCTTTTATAGCAAAACCACACGGATTGCCATGTTTGGTTATACAAACTGCATTGTCGCTTCCAAATGCAGAAGCTATCTTAACAGCTCCGCTTAGGTCATTCAGGTTGTTAAAACTTGCTTCACCTTTTAGTGTTTTAAAGTTATTTGAGTAGTGTTTGTCAAACTCATACAATGCACCCTTTTGATGAGGATTTTCGCCGTAACGTGTATCCATCACTTTGTTTCCGACTATAAACTGCTTTTCGCCAAAACCGCCGTTAAAACGCTTGTTCATGTAGTTTGCAATCATTGAGTCGTACGCCGCTGTGTGTTCAAACGCTTTTATCATAAGAGCTCTTCTAAACTCAAGCGTATTTTTCTCATTCTCTATCGCATCTATAACTTTTGCATAATCGTTTACATCAGTCACAATCATAACACTCTCAAAATTTTTAGAAGCCGAACGAACCATCGCAGGTCCGCCGATGTCAATATTTTCTATGATTTCTTCAAAGTCATCAGTTTTTAGAATTGTCGCTTTAAACGGATAGAGGTTTACACAAACCAAGTCAATTGCTTCAACGCCTAACTCTTTTGCCTGATCTAAGTGCGACTGCTTATCACGTCTGTGTAAAATCCCGCCGTGAACGTATGGGTTTAGAGTCTTTACACGCCCTTCAAAACACTCCGGAAATTTTGTGACCTCATCTATCTCGATAGCTTTTATGCCCTCTTCTGCCAATATTTTATACGTTCCACCAGTTGAGATAATCTCAAAACCGTTTTTTACTAAAGATTTACAAAAATCTACCACTCCTGCTTTATCGCTAACGCTTACCAATGCTCTTTTCATTAATGACCTTGTGAAAATAAATTATGAAATTTTATCTCATTTGAGATTAGAAGATGGTAAACTAACTTTTTTCATAACTTATACTCACTCGCTTAGGCTTCACGGTGGGTACCCCAAATTGCAAAAGAGAAATTTGACCCTTCCGTTGCAGAATCGTTCACTCGTATAGTTATGAAATATATTTCAAAAAGAGAGATGAAATGAAAAATATAGCTATTTTATGTTCCGGCGGCGATGTTAGCGGTATGAATCCAGCCCTTAAACATTTTGTGGAGTATTCAATACACAATGGTTTGACACCCTATTTTGTATATGACGGTTTTGAAGGTCTGATTGATAATAAAATATACAGAGCAGCCCATCAACATGTAGCCGGAATAATCAACCGCGGAGGAACTATAATCGGGAGTGCCAGAAGCAGAAGATTTATGGAGAAAGGCTTTAGAGAAGTTGCCAAAAACAATCTTGATGCTCTTAAAATCGACATGTTAGTAGTTCTTGGAGGTGACGGCTCTTTTAGAGGAATGGAACTATTTTACAAAGAGCATGGGATAAGATTTTGCGGCATTCCATCTACCATAGACAATGACATAAACGGCACAGAGTACTGCTTGGGAGTAGATACTGCGCTAAATGTTATCAAGGACTCAATCGATAACGTCAGAGACACGGCAGCCTCCTTCTCAAGAGCGTTTGTGATAGAGACTATGGGAAGAAACTGCGGATATTTAGCTCTTGTTTCAGCTCTATGCAGCGGTGCGGAACTCTGCTTAATACCTGAAATAGAGTATGATTTAAAAGAGTATGAAGAAAATTTTAAAGAGCAGATAAAAAACGGGCGCAAATATTTTATTGCCGTAATCTCAGAGGGGATAAAAGAGGAGTCAAACGAGATTGCAGAGTGGTTTGAGCAGAAGATTGGGCTGGAGTCAAGAGTGACAATCTTAGGGCATACGCAAAGGGGCGGAAATCCGACAATTTACGACAGATTTATGGCATATAAGTTCGTAAACCACGCAATTGACGGTCTACTTGGCGACAAAGATGAGAGTGTCGTCTGCTACACAAAAAAAGATTTTGAGTACAAAAGCATAGATGAAGTTGCGAACAAGAAGTATCAACTCGATAGCGAGCTTTTGGGCTATTTGAAGAAGTTTTAGATGTATAAACTAAAACTTTTTCGTGCCTGCTGAAGATAAAGAGAGAGTAAAAGAGGCACTCTTTGCTATGGGTGTCGGTAGATACAAAAACTACGAATACTGCTCTTTTGAGACACTCGGAACTGGTCAGTTTAAGCCCATAAACAAAGCAAATCCCCATATCGGTAAACTTGGCAAGATAGAACATGTAGAGGAGTATAAGGTCGAGATGATATGCGCTGAAGAACTTATACATGCGGCAGTAAGAAAACTAAAAGAAGCTCACCCTTATGAAGAGGTGGCTTATGAGGTTATTAGGATGGAAGAGATTTAAAGAATCTTATCCGTAGGCTCTCCAAAATAGTAACCTTGCGAAAAGTCAACTTCTAGCTCCTGAACCTTCATGAAAACATTTTTGGAGCAGACAAACTCCGCTATAGTTTTGATACCCATATTTTTGGCAAAATTTACAATTGTTTTTGTAATTATTTGAGAGTTCTCATCCGTATCTATATTTTTTATCATGGAGCCGTCTATTTTTATATAATCAACTTTTAGCTTCATAAGATAATCAAAGTTTGAGTAACCTGTTCCAAAGTCATCTATGGAGACCTTTGCTCCGTAACTTTTCACACTTTTTATAAACTCTAAAACCTGATTAAAATTTTCTATACCCTCGGATTCTAATATCTCAAATACTATTTTTTCGCTTATTGAGCTCTCTTTTAGTTTATTTAAGATGAACCTATTAACATCTTTATTTAAAATATCCTCAACAGATATATTGATTGAGACCGAATAAGGCAAATCTTGAAATTTTTGAAATGTTTTTTCAATCATTGTTTTTGTAAGTTGATGATAAAGTTTATTCTTTTTAGCGAGTTCTAAAAAATGGATTGGAGCGATATATGTTCCGTTGTCATCAACTATCCTCATCAACGCTTCATATTTTACGATTTTTTGTGTTTTCATATCTACTATAGGCTGAAAAAGCGGAACTATCATATCCTCTTCTATGGCTCTTTTTAAACGTTTAGTCCACTCAAGATTTTTTTCATACTCTTTTGCCATATACATCGTCTCATCATATACCAAAAAGTCTCTTTTACTTTTTTTTGCAATTTTAAGAGCTATGTCTGCATTTTCGAGCAGTGTTTCATGTCCGTAAGATATACCGAATGTAGCACTTAGGCTCACTTCTCCGTTTGCATTAATCTTAAAGGATTTGTGCGATATTTTTTCACTTAACATAGAAGCAAAAGCTTTAAACTCATCAATATTGATATTTTTATTGCATATATATGAAAACTCGTCGGAGTGAAGCCTGTATATGGAATTATCCGCAGATATAATCTCTTTTAAAAAGTGGGCAAAATCTTTAAGTATAGAGTCTCCTGCCTTATTTCCGTAAAGGTCGTTTATCTCTTGAAAAGAGTCTATATTTATAATCATCAAAAATACTCTTCTTTTCTCTTCTAACTTCTCGGTTAATTTTCTTCTATTTTCCAAACCTGTTAGAACATCGTAGTAAAATTGATGCTCTATTGAATCCAACATGACATTAAAGACATCTTTAATAGAATCTATCTCTTCAATGTCATCATCCACTTCTATTCTTTTGGTCATGTCATGTGATTTTGTTATGTTCTGAATGGCGTTTGAAAACTTTTTAATGGGCTTAATAATGTACTGATTAAATTCAACGAAAATTGCCAAAAAAATCACGACTGAAAATACAATAATGAATATGATAAAAAAGTTTATCATCTCATCTAAGGATATTTTTAAATTATTGACCAGATAAGATACATCTATGATGCCAAGTACATCACCCTCTTTTGCATTTATATGGCACCTGAGACAATCTTGTTTTGTTGTAACGGGGTAGTAATATTTTATAAAAGTCGAATCGGATATATTTAGGACCTCTTCGCCATGCATCGCTTTTGTATATCTCTGTTTTGAGTGATTGCAAGCTTATCTTTTTCTATGACACCAAAAATCTCGGCTACCAAGTCTGTTCTATAGATGTCAATCTTCATATTTGGATCTACCTGATTGAGTCTGCTTATAATCTCCCCCAGATCCTCTTTGTTCCACCCTTTTTGCATAGCGGAGTATAGACTCTCAAAAACAAGCATGCTTGTCTTTTTAGCATCTTCGTGAGCAAGGGCATGTATGGCATTTTTTTTCATATATTCGCCATAAATAAAAGCAGATACTAAAGTAAAAAGAAGTGTTACGAGCATTATTTTTGCCGTAACCCTTGTGTATGTTGTTTTCTTGCTCATATTATCTATCCCTTGTGTTTTATCTACATATAAACAGACCTTACACACTTTTGTAAAAAAAAGAGCATAGAGCGTCAGTTTTTCTCCCCTATCCGAGAGATAGGGGTAGCTTTAGGGGGCTGTAGGGACTTTAGTCCCTGCCATTAAAACGGACGAGTTCGTTTTAATGCGTAACATCAGATGTAAAGATACAATTAACAGAAAAAAGGTGCTAAAAACAGATGCTTCAATTTATATCATTTTATAAATCTGACTCAACAACTTTTTTAAATGTATTAAAATAGTTATCTTGAAGCTCTATCATACTCATAGAAACATCGTTGATTTTAACAGTCTCGCCGCCGATTGTTCCAATCTGCTCGCACTTTAGAGAACCAAGCATATCTTCGAACTCGGCGCAGTTTTCAGGCTTAACCTCTATGATTGCACGGCTCATACTCTCTGCAAAAATATCTCTCTCATCAGCAACGCTCATGTTGACGTCACATCCAAGCCCGCTGACTGCTGTCATCTTAGCAAGAGCTATTGCAACACCGCCGCTACTTGCATCTTTTGCGCATGACAAAAGACCTTTTTTATTTGCCTCGATTACCAATTCCCAAAGAGCAAGCTCTTTTTTGTAGTCAATCTCAGGAAGTTTTCCCGCAACAACCCCGCAAATCTCTTTCATGTAAAGTGAACCGCCGAACTCTGATTTTGATTCGCCGACAAGATAAAGCGTATTTCCCTCACATTGAAAACTTGACATCAAAACTTTGTTTTCATCATCATTTACACCCACGGTTGCAATTGAAGGGGTCGGGAATACAGATACTCCGTTTGTCTCATTGTAAAGTGAAACATTTCCGCCGATTACAGGTGTTGTAAGTGCCAAACAAGCCTCTTTGATACCTAAACAGCTCTCGCCGAACTGCCACATAACTTCAGGATTTTCAGGATTTCCGAAATTGAGACAATCCGTAATCGCCAGAGGTCTAGCTCCGCTCATTGCAACATTCCTTCCCGACTCTATAACTGCCGCGGCAGCTCCGCCTTTTGGGTCTATATAGCAGTAGCGCACATTACAGTCAGCCGACATTGCAAGAGCTTTTTTGTTCTCTTTTACACGTATAACGGAAGCGTCAAGCATACCGCCTTTTTTGATTGTGTTTGTCTGAACCATTGAGTCATACTGAGTGTATATCCAAGCTTTGTCAACAACTTCCATGCTTTTTGTAAGCTTCTCAAATGCCTCTTGGTTTGAAACTTTTGCAAAGTCGTTGATTGTTACATTTGCGATTTTATCCAAGTATGCAGGACGACTCATCGGACGTTTTAGTATTGGAGCCTCTTCGCTCACAGGGTTAACAGGAACTTCCGCCACTTTATCTCCATGCCAGAAAAGCTCCATGTTGCCCGTCGCTGTTACCTCGCCGATAACTGCCGCATCCAAATCCCATTTCTCAAAAATCTTAATAATCTCGGCTTCGCTTCCTTTTTTTGCACAAAGAAGCATACGTTCTTGTGATTCCGAGAGCATAAAGTCATAAGGAGTCATCCCCTCTTCACGGGCAGGAACACGGTCTAGATGCATTATCATACCGCTGCCGCTTCGTCCCGCCATCTCAAATGCTGAAGAGGTAAGTCCTGCCGCTCCCATATCTTGAATACCGATAACATGGTCTGTTTTAAAAAGCTCCAAACAAGCCTCAAGTAGAAGTTTTTCAGTAAATGGGTCACCCACTTGAACTGTCGGACGAAGAGATTTTGACTCCTCCGTAAAACTGTCAGACGACATAACTGCCCCGCCCAAACCGTCACGACCTGTTTTTGCGCCGACGTAAATAACAGGATTTCCAATACCGTCAGCTCTTCCATAAAAAATCTCATCACTTTTTGCAAGACCAAGAGTAAAAGCATTTACAAGAATATTTCCGTTGTAGCATTCGTCAAAACTTGTCTCTCCTCCGATTGTCGGAACTCCCATGCAGTTTCCGTACCCGCCGATTCCAGCAACGACACCGCGAACCAAATATCTTTGATGTTTTGAAATGTCATCATTATTTAACACATTGCCGAATCTTAGCGCATTTAGATTTGCAACAGGGCGAGCACCCATTGTAAAAACGTCTCTCATGATTCCGCCGACACCCGTTGCTGCACCTTGATAAGGCTCAATAAAACTTGGGTGATTGTGAGACTCCATCTTAAACACAGCCGCATATCCGCCGCCGATATCTATTACTCCCGCATTCTCGCCCGGACCTTGAATAACCCATGGCGCTTTAGTCGGAAAGCCGTTTAAATGAACTTTTGATGATTTATAGCTACAGTGTTCACTCCACATGGCAGAAAAGATACCTATCTCGACCAAATTCGGCTCACGCCCTAAAATCTGCTTAATATGCACATAGTCATCGCTTGATAGCTTGTGAGAAGAGAGTACTTTTTCAATGTTTTCTAGTTGTTGGCTCACGGGGAAATCCTAAAAATTTAATTTTTGGTTTTTAAAGGCGGATTATATCCAATATGAAGTAAAAAGAATTTTAATGAAAAGAAAAATGCTCTTTTGTTCGGATGTTTTTTTTGAGAGAAAATATATTTTTATAGTAGATTTCTACTATCTCATACTCTTTTTTAGAGTTTGGGAGCTGGATTTTAAACTGCTCGTCAACCTCTTTTCCAATCATGGCGCGAGCTAGCGGAGAGTGCACGCTTATAAGCCCGTTTTCTGGTTCTGATTCTAAAACTCCGCATATTGTGTAAAGTTCCTCTTTGTCTGTATCGATATTTAAAATCCTTACACTGCTTCCAAAACTGACCTTTTTGTGCGAGAGTTTTGAAGGGTCTATGATTTGAGATTTTTGTATTATGGAATTTAGGTAAAAGAGTCTTTTATCTATGTGGCGGAGCTTCTCTTTTGCAGCATGGTAGTCAGCATTTTCGCTTCTGTCTCCCATAGCTGCAGCAACTAATTTTTCCTGCGCAACCTTGGACTTTTCGACCTCAAGTAAGTACTTAAACTCCTCTATTAACAGGTCGTAACCCTCGATGCTCATCGGCTCTTGCAACTGCAGTGCCGACTAGTGGTTAAATCCTACTATATAGTAGGTGTTTTTATTTTCTAATTTATCAACTTTCACTTTGTACTTTTCGCTGAAATGCTTAACTTTTTCATGTGCTCCCTCTGCTATCTGAGGACTCTTAGAATCTATTTTTATCTTAAAGTAGTTAGTTGTATTTGACATGGCAATATAAGAGTCATCAACCTTTAGATGGTCATGCAAATCCATAATATGTTTTTGTATCTTCTCATAACCAGTCGTGTTCTCCTCTATTCTGTTGAGTTGTTCCAACAGCGCGCTATTTGGCACATATCCCAACTGTGTAAGCATTGCTTCTTTTTGCATATCTTTCCCTTTTAAAAATGATGTGAAAATAATATCTATTTTTTGTAAATATTCAGTACTCTTTTATGAATATCTATGTATCATTTACCTCAATTTATTATATATTCAAAAGAGCGCAAAAATGACTGAAGAGATACTCAAAAAAATTAAACAACTTCCGCCGCTTCCAGAGTCTGCAATGCAGATAGAAGTTGTTTATCAAGACCCAAACAGCACCTTTAACGATATGGTTAAGATTTTGGAAAAGGATCCCCTTTTAACGGCAGATATTTTAAAAGCTGCCAACTCGCCTCTCTATGGATTTAGCCGCGAGATAAACACGATAAACCAAGCCGTAGGCCTCTTTGGCATGGGAACGGTCAGAGGTTTTGCACTTGCAAGCATTGTAAAAAAAAGCTTTAGTCTTGACCTCTCACCGTATGGCATCGATAACGAGATGTTCTCTCTATTGTCGAAAAAACAGCATGCTCTTACAACATCGTGGTGCATAAGAAAAGAGAATAAACTTTTAGGCGTTCTCTCGCCTGCAGCATTTTTGGTTGAAATCGGCAAAGTTCTTATAGCTCAGCAAATCATATCCGACAAGACTCAAGAAAAATTCAAAGAAGCTCTCATAGCTACACAAGACGTAGAAGCTGCAGAGAGAGAAGTCACTGGTGTAGATACACCTGAAGTAAGTGCAACTATTTTTGAACACTGGAGATTTGAGGCTAGTCTAGTTGAAACTATACGCAACTGTTTAAAACCCGAAAATGCAAACGATGAGATTAAAAAAGCTGCGCAGATTTTGCATGTTGTTCGCATCACAGTACCGATTAACGGCGTTATCACAGAAGCAAGCACTGCTGCTGCCAAAGAGCTTATAACAAAATACGACCTTGACATGGAAAGTTTTGACAAAGCTTTACAAAATATCTAAGGGCTCTGATGAAATCTCTTCTGATTAGGCTCACCAATGGTTTGGATGAGCAGGACATCTCCCAAGATGAGCGCAAATACGTAGAGGATTTTTTAGCAAAAGAGTACCTTACAAAAAACGAAAGCGTCTATAAGTTCAACTCCAAATACCGCGCCGGAACTCTCGGTCTTGTACAAAACGGCACTGCATACCTAAATGTTATCGGCGAATATGTCAGAGACCTCTTCATCGAGGATGTAGAGACTATCAAAGCAACGGAGAGTGACCTTGTCATTGCTCAAAGACTGCTCGGTAAACGTGGCGCTCCTAGTGCAAAAATAGTCGAAGTTGTAGGACGTGCGCAAACTTACAGCGTTGCTTACATCGTGGAAAAAGATGGCAAGAAATCTCTGCTTGATTTAAAAACAGATTTTCCAGCAGGAGTTGAGATTGGCATAGATGAGCTAAACTCCTACGAAGAGGGTGATGTTTTTAAACTGAACAATCAAAATTTCACCGTCATGGAACGTCTTGGCAATATAAAAGATCCACTTGTAGATGAAAAAATCGTTCTTGCTCACTTCAACAAACATGATGAGTTTAGCGAAGAGGTGTTAGCGCTAGCCTCGTCATTTAAAGAGGTTGAGCCTTCAAAATATCCATCAAGAACAGATTTGAGAAAGTTGCCTTTTTGCACGATTGACCCAGTTACAGCAAAAGATTTTGACGACGCCATCTGCTACGACGAAGAGAACACTACTCTCTACGTTGCTATAGCCGACGTCAGCGAGTATGTAACTCCGTTTGGCGCAATTGACAACGAGGCGATTTATAGAAGTTTTTCCATCTACCTTCCGCACCGCTCCATCCCAATGCTCCCACGTCAGCTAAGCGAGACACTATGTTCTTTGCAGCCCAATGTTGACAGACTTGCCTATGTTTTTGAGATAAAACTCAATCTTGACTCGCTCGAAGTTGAAAATTCAAAGGTTTACGAAGCGATTATCCATTCGCAAAGAAGATTTAATTACGAAGAGATAGATGAGTTTTTTGAGAGAACGCTAAGTGCAAAAAACAGCTCTGAGGAGAAGATTTTTGACTATATCACCAAACTAAGAGTAATAACGTATGCGCTTAGAGAAAAAAGATTTAAAGTCGGATATAACTTTCGCTCATATGAACTTGAGATGTTTATAGACGAGAACTCAAATATAGTAAGTACGTCATACTCCGAGGAGACTCCATCGCATGCACTTATAGAAGAGTGTATGCTTTTGGCAAACAAAGAGGCTGCAAGGAGATTTCAAAGAGGAATATTCCGTATACATGAGCCTCCAAGCCAGATGAAACTGCAAAATCTCTATCAAGAGCTAGCGGGCATTGGAATGCACATAGATATTAAAAAAAATATCAAAGAGACCATTACTGAGATACAGAAGCAGGCAGAGGAGATGAATCTCTCATCTGAAGTTGACACTCTGATAATCCAGTCTCAGATGCAAGCTAGATATGCACCGCTAAATGCAGGTCACTTCGGACTTGGTTTTGAAGAGTACACGCACTTCACTTCACCCATCAGAAGGTACTCAGACCTGATAGTACATAGGCTCCTAAAAGCAATAGCAAACAACGATACCGCTGAAGGCTCTTATGTTTTGAGAAACATAGAGTCTCTCTGTATAAGCGTGAGCGAAAAAGAGAGAGAAGCCTCAAGCATAGAGGTTGAGTTTATGGCAAGAAAATTTGCAAGATGGGCAGATGAGAAGATTGGCGAAATATTTAAAGCAAGAATTACATCAACAGACCCGTTTTTTAAAGCCGAGCTTCATGACGAGATTCAGGGAGCTAGATTTTTCATAACACAAAATCTTAATGCCCAGCTGTTTGATGACGTAAGAGTAAGCATAGACAAAGTCGACATTCCTAAAGCAAAAATCTACGCAAGCGTTGTTGAGATAATAGAGAAAGATATATAAGCGTGTACAAAAGCGAGCTAGATAAACATATACAAAACAACTCCGTCTCTAACAGTTTTATACTCTTTGGAGAGAGTAGTTTTTTAATCGACAGATATACAAACGCCCTTACAAACAAAGAGGGTGCTTCGCTGCTTAAGTTTTACCATGACGAGTACAATTTCAACTCCGCAAAAGCGCATCTTTCTCAAGCTTCACTCTTTGGCGACCAAAATATCCTCATCATCAAGAGCGAGAAAAAAATCCCAAAAAAAGAGCTTGATGCTCTTATAGAGCAGTGTGAAAAAAATTCAGACAATATCTTCGTGTACGCATATTACGGAACAGAGCACGCTGCGTACGCAAAACCTGCTTCTGGTACAAAAACAATGTGTGTAAGATTTTTTCATCCAAACCACACCGAGGCTGTTGCTACAATCACGCAAATTGCACGTGAGAAACATGTAAATATAGACAGCTACACAATAAACCATCTCCTAAGCATTCAGGGCGGTGACATCGCGCTTGCATGCAACGAGCTGGAGAAACTCTCTGTGTATGAGAGAGCCATAACTGCAAAAGATGTGGACAATATGATTTTTGGCCTAGCAGAGATAAGCATAGAGAGTTTTATAAAAAAGATTTTAAATAAGAAAGATTTCAAGAGCGATCTTCTGAGCCTGCTTGAACACGGAGAGGATGAGATAAGGATTCTCACAGCGCTCACCTCATACCTGACTCAGCTCTACATGTTCAATATCTACATACGCGTAAACGGTGCACCAAATGCCATGGAGATACTTGGATACAAGGCTCCTGCATTTGTCGTTGATGACAAAGCCACGGCGTCCATAAAGATAAAGCCACCTACATATTATAAACTGCATGAACTGCTTCTAGGGAGTGAGCTTAAGATGAAGAGCTCGCACATTGATAAAAGCGCTATTTTACTATCAACTCTCATTAGAGCTCAACAGCTGCTCTAAAATTTGTTAATTATTTTTGATTTATAGTGCTTTGATTTTAAATATTGAAAAATAAAAAGAGTGATGGAGTTTCAAGGCGCATAATGAGGAAGTGGACTAGTGTGCACGACGAGTGTAGCAACGCAGAAAATGCGTCGCTATTTTAGTTTTTAGCTGTGTCTACTATTTTATTTGCCGATATCCACGGCATCATAGATCTTAGTTTAACGCCCGTCTGCTCAATCAGTGAAGCTTTTGCATTTGTACGCTCTGCATTCATTCTTGGATATCCTGCTTGACCTTCAAGGATGAAGTCTTTTGCAAATCTTCCGTCTTGAATCTCTTTTAAGATCTCTTTCATCGCAGCTTTAGACTCTGCATTGATAACGCGTTTGCCTGAAACATAGTCGCCGTACTCAGCAGTATTAGAGATACTATATCTCATGTCGGCAATTCCGCCTTGAAACATCAAGTCAACAATAAGCTTTAGCTCATGCAGACACTCAAAGTATGCAAGCTCAGGAGCGTATCCAGCTTCCGTCAGTGTCTCAAAACCTGCTTGAACAAGAGAAGTTACTCCGCCACAAAGAACGGCTTGTTCTCCAAAAAGGTCAGTTTCAGTCTCATCTTTGAAAGTTGTCTCAATGATTGCAGTTCTTCCGCCGCCGATTGCACAAGCGTAAGAAAGTGCTAATTCTCTTGTTTTTCCGCTTGGGTTTTGTCCAACAGCGATAAGGTCTGGAATACCGCCGCCTCTTACAAATTCGCTTCTAACGGTGTGTCCAGGGGCTTTTGGAGCAATCATAGTAACATTGATATCAGCTCTTGGGTGAATTCTTCCGTAATGGATGTTAAAACCGTGTCCAAATGCGATAGTTGCACCATTTTTTAGGTTTGGCTCAATCTCGTTTTTATAAATTTCTGCCTGATTCTCATCCGGAAGAAGAATCATAACTAAGTCAGCCGCAGCAGAAGCTTCTCCAACACTCATAACCTTAAAGCCTTTTGCCTCAGCTTTTGCCCATGAAGAACCATCTTTTCTTAAACCGACAACTACTTCAACACCGCTGTCTCTTAAGTTTTCCGCATGTGCGTGCCCCTGAGAGCCAAATCCTATCATTGCAACTTTTGTGCTTTTGATAAGTTCGATATTACAATCTTTGTCGTAGTAAACAGTTAATGCCATTTGTTTTCCTTAGGTATTATATTAAGCTTTAATGCTTAAAATTTTTTGGCATTATACTGGAATAAAGCAAAAACTTTTATAATATCAGGAAAAATAGAGGAATATTTATGAAAAAATTTAATCTTTTCAAAGAAATCATTACAGTCGATAGAAAGAATCTACAAGAAGCTATTGATGCAAAAAAAACTTTTGGCATAGATATTAATGGAAGAGTCTGCAACGAACCGTTTACGACAGATGACATCTTTATCTACATAGGCACTCCAAACGCAAATGTTGCTCTTAGTGAGGCTCTTGGCAGTAAATATCAGGTTGTTGAGGACGATAACAGAGTTTTAATCAAGGCTTTTTCAAACTGGCAAAAGATCATAGGGTTTAATACCACAAGAGCTACATACGACGACACTACCGCGGACGGTGTTGATGAGTTTAGCACCAAAGAGATGGAAAATATAGGCTGGCATGCTGCCGAATTTAACATCAAATACAGAACGCTGGTTGAACTTCTTGAAGAGAAGTGCGATGGAACCCTTATCTGCATAGAGCAGGAGGATCCTTACCAGTTCAGCGGTCTCGGATTTGTCTCAAACCTTGATAATGCAAGAGATACTCTTTTTAACTATTGCCAAACCGAGGTAAAGAGGTTGATTACAGAGGATGAGGATTTTGCAAAAGAGAGCTTAAATGATGATGAATTGGAAGCCGCAGAGTTTTTTAAGGCTCTTTAGCTTCTAGATTTGCACTCATTTTGTCATTGCGAGCGAAGTTGCGGCAATCTCTATTTTTGTTAGCATTCTGTGAGACTGACACGTCGCTTCACTCCTCGCAGTGACGAATTCCAATCTTCAGTTACTTTTTTTTGCCAAACTTTGAGACAAGAATATAAAAGAGCGGGATAAAGACGATAGCTAGAAAAGTTGCTGCTAACATTCCTCCGACAACTCCCGTACCGATGGAGTGTCTGCTTGCAGCACCCGCTCCGCTGCTGATTGCAAGAGGAATAACCCCTAGCGTAAAGGCAAGTGAAGTCATGATAATTGGTCGCAGACGAATTTTTGCCGCTTCTATTACGGCTTCAACAAGCTCCATTCCCTGCTCTCTTTTTTGCATAGCAAACTCTACGATAAGGATTGCATTTTTAGCCGAGAGTCCGGCTAAAACAAGGATACCTATCTGGAAATAGATATCATTTTCAAGCCCTCTCATGCTATTTGCCACAACCGCTCCAAAGACTCCAAACGGTACCGCCAAAATAACAGATATCGGCATCAACCATCTCTCATACTGCGCCGCCAAGATGAGATACAAAAAGATGATTCCAAATATAAACGCCAAACTTCCGGCACTGCTTATCTGCTTCTCCTGATACGCCGTACCTATCCAACTGATGGCATACCCCTCTGGCAAAACCTCGTTTGCAACCTCTTCTATGGCTCTTAGAGCGTCTCCGGAGCTATACCCAAGAGCATTTTGTCCCGCTACTTTTGCCGCACTAAAGAGGTTAAATCTCTCTACCAAATCTGCACTTGTTGTCTGTTTTAGAGTCACAAAAGAGCTAAGCGGAAGCATCTCTCCCTCTTTGCTCCGTACAAAAATGTTGTTCAAATCCTCTGGGCTTTTTCTAAAAGACTCCTCTGCTTGCATATTGACCATATATGTTCTGCCCAAGAGATTAAAGTCGTTGACATAAAAACTTCCAAAAGTCGCATTTAGCGTTTGGTATATCTGGTCTACGTTAATCCCTTTTGCTTTTGCTTTTGCGGTATCGACGCTTATTTTGTACTTAGGCACATTTGTATTGAGCGTTGTTCTAACACCGACTAGCTCCGCTCTTGCATTTCCTTTTTGGATAATCTCATTGACATATTTCTGAAGCTCTTTTATATCCGAACCTGTTTTGTTTTGTACATACATCTCAAATCCGCCTGCAACTCCCATCCCCATAATCGGCGGAGGAACAACTCCAAAAGAGAAACCGTCACTTGTGGCAAAGAGTTTTTTGCTTATCTGTGCGGCGATAGCGTTTGCATGTTGCTCCGGTTTTGTTCGCTCATCCCAAGGCTGAAGCTTTAAGATAGTAGCCGCCGCATTTGTTCTTTGCGCAAATGTTATAAAATCTAACCCTGCGAACTGGACAATATTTGCTATATTCTCTTTATCTTTTGAAGCGATGTTGTAAATCTCTTTTGTAAGCGCATCCGTTCTGCTAAGAGATGATCCGGGAGGGTTGTAGCTAAAGACAAACACCGTTCCTTTATCCTCTGAGGGAACAAGTCCCGTTTTGAGATTTACAAACATATCGTACGTTATATAGACAAGTCCGCCAAAGAGAAGCAGGCTTAAAAGTGTGTATCTGATTGTCAGTTTTACGGCGCCCGTATAGCCTCTTGTTAAAAAATCAAATGTGGCGTTAAACCATTTAAAAAAGTACTTCGGCTCTTTGTGTGTCGGCTTTAGCATGAGCGCACATAAGGAAGGGGTGAGCGTCAGCGCAACAAACCCGGAAATAGCCAAAGAGATGACGATGGTTACGGCGAACTGTCTATACATCTCTCCGCTTAGCCCGCCTAAAAATGCAACCGGAATAAATACGGCAGAGAGAACCAAAACAATAGCAACAAGCGCACCCGAGACCTCTTTCATGGCTTGAAGCGAAGCCTCCATGGGAGAGAGTCCCTCTTTTATGTGCCTCTCGACATTCTCTATAACGATAATTGCATCATCAACCACTATCCCGATTGCCAAAACAAGTCCAAAGAGAGTAAGCAGGTTGATGCTAAATCCCAACATGTACATCCCTGCAAACGCACCGATGATAGAGACGGGAACAGCCAAAATAGGTATAAGCGTAGCTCTCCAGCTCTGCAAAAACAGAAATATTATAAGAATAACTAAGATAATCGCCTCAATAAAAGTTTTAATAACCTCTTGAATGGATATCTCAACAAAGTCGGTAATATCGTAAGGAATCACATACTCAACATCCTCAACAAAGCTCTCGCTAATGGTAGCGATAGTCTCCCTTACCCCTTTTGCAGTCTCAATCGCATTTGCTCCACTCTGTAAAAAAACAGCAACCGGAACGGCAGGAGAGTTGTTGAGCTTGTTTTTCATGTCGTAGCTTTGAGAACCCAGCTCTATGGTCGCTACATCTTTGAGCTTGAGTGCGCTTCCATCCTCGTTTGCTCTGATGATAATCTCCGAAAACTCAGAAGGCTCATTAAATCTTGAGGGAGTCTCAATGGTATAGGTAAACATTTCGCTTTTAGAAACGGGCTCTGCAGAGAGCTTTCCTGCGGCATACTGCTCGTTTTGCTCACGCACGGCAACCACAAGGTCGTTGACCGTTAACGAATACTTCTTGAGCTTTAGAGGATCGATCCAGATACGCATGGAGTAATCTTTTGCGCCAAAGATGATAACATCTCCGACACCCTTGACTCTCTTTAGGCTATCAACAACATTCATAAGCGCATAGTTGGATAAAAACGTTACGTCTCTTGTCTGTTTTGGTGAATTGAGGATAATAACCTGAAGCATATCGGGCGACTTTTCATTGACGCGGACACCCTGTCTTTGAACCTGATCGGGAAGTTTTGAGAGAGCCGCTTGAACACGGTTGTTTACGTCTATCTTCGCATCATCTGGATTTGTTCCGACTTCGAAAAAGATATTGATACTTAGTGAGCCGTTATCTGCTGCAAGTGAGCTCATGTAGAGCATATCTTTTGCGCCGTTTATCTCCTGCTCAAGAGGCGCGGCAACCGTTTTGGAGATTGTCTCCGCACTCGCACCTTGGTAAAAAGCCGAAACTACGATTTGCGGAGGAATAACTCTTGGATACTCGCTAATAGGGAGTGCGCGCATAGAGATGACACCTGCAAGTACGACAATAATCGCGATTACCGATGCAAAAATTGGTCTTTTTATAAAAAAGGCAGAAAACATCTTACTTGCCTTCCATAATGGTTACTTTGCTATTTGGTCTAAGTTTTGCGATATTACTTGAGGCGACCATATCGCCCTCTTTTACCCCGCCCTCAATCATCGCTACACCCTCTTCTACATGAAGCACATTAACGGGACGCATAACTACGGCTCCGTTTTCTACAACATAAACAACGGTTGCATCGAGAGTTTTAATCAGTGCGTTTTGTGGGATTTTTGCGACGCTCTCATAACTGAAACCGCCTAAATTTACCTCAACGTAAGAGCCTACCATAAGCTCTCTGTCTGGGTTTTTAAATGTTGCTCTTAGAAGTAGCGTTTCTGTTTGCGTATCGATTTTTGGAGCCATATAATCCACTATGCCGCTAAAACTTTTTGTACCCGCCCTTAGTGTCACCTCTGCGCCTTTTTTGATCTGTGAAATGTACTTTAAAACGTCGCTGCTTGGAAGAGAGAACTCCGCATAAACTATATCTAATGCCGTAATAGTCGTAAGATTTGAATTTTGTAAATTAGCATCTATAAAATTGCCCTCATCGCTACTGCTCATGCCCACAACCCCGCTAATAGGAGCTTTTATAGTTGTATAACTGTAGTTCAACTCCGCTTTTGCAACCAACGCTTTAGATTTTTTCACCTCTGCATTTGTATCATCGTAAGCATATAAAAGCGCGTCTCTTTGCTGCTCGCTTATTGCACTATTTTTGAAAAGATACTCTGCTCTGCTCCAATCTTTTGAAGCTTTGCTAAAGTTTGCCTCTGCCTTTGAGAGAGCCGCTTTTGCTTCATCAAGTGCTGCTCTGTACTCCCCTTTTTGTATCTCATACAAAACATCACCTTTTTTTACGGCTGAACCCTCTGTAAAATTCTCTTTTTCTAAAACTCCGCTCACTCTTGCAAAGACAGAAACCTCTTCAAAAGGTTTTAAAATAGCGGAGTAGCTCTTTGTAAAATCAACTCTCTCAAACTTTACAACTTGAGCCTTTACCGGCAACGGAGGCATTTGCACCGTTTGCGGCTGGCTTGAAGCGGTGCCTTTTTCATCACTACACCCTACAAACAGCAGTGAGACCACTACAAGCGATAATGCTAAACTTTTCATCTATAAAAACTCCTTAATATCTTTTCCGCTGTAATAAATCAGCTCTGCTTTTTTAACTTCTAAATCCAATAATGCTCTTTTATAGCCTCTAGCGGCATCATACTTCTCGCTCATAGACTCAAGATACGCCACATTGTCGATTGTTCCGTTTTGGTACTTAAACTTTACAAGCTCATAGGTTGAAGAGGCGGCGTCAAGTGTCGCTTTGGTTGCGTCAACTTTTAGTTTTGCTATCTCAAGTGCTTTTTTTGCAAATCTATACTCGACATCTGCTCTATGCTTCTCATGCTCCAGAGTAGATTTTTTACTCAAATACTCTTGAAATTTCGACTCATATGCCTTTGTGCGTGCGCCAAAATCAAAGACATTCCAAGAGAGATTGAGCATTGCAATATTTTGAGTATCAACCAAAAAACCGGCATCTAGGCTCTTGTCGTCAAAATAGTAGTCGCTGTAACTTAGCGTATTTTCAAAATAGATCTTAGGAAGATTTTCACTCTTTTTTGTCTTAGCCTCATGCAGCGCAGAGAGCACATCATACTCAAGCGCCTCAATATCCGCTCTTGCAACTTTCTCCTGCTCATTTAGCGCAACTACTGAACCCTCGTCAATTTTTTCGACTGTTTGTGTAGTGTAGTACTCTAGAGTATACAAAATTCTCTGCGATTCTAGCTCTATCTCATTTAACATGACCATCGAGTTTTTAAGTCTGGAGTCAATCTTGTCAACCTCATCTTTTGTTGCAGAGCCTGACTTGTAAAAAAGATCGAGCCGTTTAAATTCAGCTTTTAACTGCTCAATCTCTTGGGTTGTAGCCTCTTTGTCGGATTCTAGCGATAGGTACCCAAAGTAGAGCCTTGCTACATCAAGAGAGATGTTGTTTTTAACAGCCTCTACGTTTTGTTTGCTAGCATCTATGCTTGATTCTAGCTGGTTGTAAAGACTCCCTTTTTTGCCGCCGTCATAAAGCGTGTACTTCAAACTAGCTTGGACCCTTAGTGAATTTTGTGCCAATGCGGCAGTCTCCTCATAAACGTTTTGATATGTTGCACCAAGCTCTAATGTCGGCAGGTACGAACTCTTGGAGCTCTCATAAGCTTTCTCTTTTGCGCTAAGCGAATGCGTAGCAGACTCAACAACCCTGTTTTTATGCGATAACTCTATAAGCTCATCAAGCGTATATGAGTATAGAAAAATCGGGATGAAGAGCGCTGGAAATAAAAATTTCACCTATTCTCCTTTGTTCTATGTTTGCGAAATGATATCACACTAACTCTTAAATATGTCTTGCTAGAAAGATATATTTTTGCTATACTTCGGCTATGAAAAAAAATAGAGTACACACAGACCTTATAACAAATTTTTATGACAAAGTAAGCGAAAGGGAGCTTTCCGAGGTTTTTTTAATGACCTTTCCAATAGCACTCATCCAAAAAACAATCTTTACACATGCGGAGAATTTTTTAAAAGAGAAGTTTGAGCTCCTTAACTCAGAAGTGGATGTTTTAGCCTCACTATTTACGCACGGAAAAATACTCTCTCCTACTCAGCTTTATGACCTGACCATCTTCTCTTCAGGCGGTATGACGAAGGTTTTAAAAAGGCTTGAGGCTAAAGGTTTTATCTACAGAAAAGAGGACAAAAACGACAAAAGATGTATGCTCGTCTGCCTAAGCCAGAGCGGTGAAGAGATAGTCAAAAAATCACTTTTTGAAATCTCCAAAGAGTGCAGCAAATATTTTGAAATTTTTAATGAGAAAGAGAGAGAAGTTTTTGCTTCTCTTTTAAAAAAGATTCTTCTAAATATAAACAAGGTTTAACACCCTCTACCGCTGGCTCTTTATTTCATCTCTAATATTTTATTGTTGCTTTGAGTCTGCAGTCTTCTCATCTTTTCTTCAATCAGATTATTTGTTTATGGGTTTTTATTCTTCAATGCTTAACTCTTCTAATCTAAACTCCTCTTTGAGTGCAGAAAATAATGATGTTTCTAAATTCATCACTTTAAGCCACATTTTTGAAAGCTTAGATATAATTATAGTCATAGTTTGAATCTCTTTTTTGTTAGATTTTTGTCGTAAAAAATTACTGTGTGCCCCCTGAGGGTATAACTTTTATGAGATTAGACTTCAACTTTTTAACCATGCTAACAGCTAGATTACTCGCTTTTGTGTAAATCTACGAGTGGCTTTTAAAGAAAAATATTTTATTGGGGTTGTGGTGGAGACTATAAATGTTTTGGCAGTTGATGATGAACCGTTCAATTTAGACTTGATTGAACTTGCATTTTTAGATATCCCACAAATACAACTCACGCAAGCCATAAATGGTCAAGATGCACTTGAAAAACTACAAACTTGCGATGCTGAAGTTGTTTTGCTTGATTTACGAATGCCTGTTTTAAATGGTTTTGAAGCACTTAAGATCATCAAAAATGACCCGAAACTTTGTGAGATACCTATCATCGTTGTAACAGCAAATAGTGAAGAAAAACACACAGCACTTGCACTCGGTGCAAATGATTTTTTAGCAAAACCTGTTGATGTTGAAGAGTTAAAACTCCGCACAATCAATCACGCCAAATCTTACAAAGCCCACAAACAACTCGATATAATCAATAAAAATCTTGATGCTCTTGTTGCTACAAGAACAGAAGAGTTAAACAAAGCCCTTAACTTAGCCAAAGAAACAGAATATGAGATTTCATTGCGACTTGGTATGGCAAGTGAATACAGGGATCTTGAAACTGGAATGCATATCAAACGCATGAGTGCTTACTCAGCACTTTTAGGAAAACTCAGCGGTATGGACGCACAAGCAGAACAACTCCTTTTATACGCTTCGCCACTGCATGACATCGGCAAGATAGGCATACCAGATGCTATCTTGCTCAAACCTGGAAAACTAGACGACAAAGAGTTTAGGCTTATGCAAGAACATACCACTATCGGTGGTTTAATGCTTGCCAATGGACAAAAATACCCCATCATAGCTCTAGGTCAAATCATCGCTACACAACATCACGAAAAATACGATGGCAGTGGTTATCCAAATGGGATTACAGGTGAGCAGATCGACATAAATGCAAGAATCGTTGCCATCGCTGATGTATTTGACGCACTCTCATCCAAAAGAGTTTATAAAGAAGCTTTTGCATTAGATAAAGTGCTAAATATCCTCAAAGAAGGTAGAGGAACGCACTTTGATGCAAATCTACTTGATCTTTTTATAGACAATATTGAACAATTTTTGCAGATACAAAAAGCGCTGCCAGATCTTGATGAAATGCCACATATCCTAAATTTACTTGAGGAGTATAGATGAAAATTTTACTTGTTGAAGATGAAGAGTTCAATCTTATGGTAATTGAAGAGATGATCGGGATCTTTTATCCAGATGCAAACATAACAACAGCCACTAATGGTCAGATTGCCTACGAGATACTACAAACAAAGAGCTTCAATCTTATCTTGAGCGATATAAATATGCCTATACTTGATGGCTATGGACTCATCAAAAAAATACGAGAAGATTTAAGACTACAAACACCCACTGTTGCAGTAACTGCTTTTGCGATTCAAGGCGACAAGGAAAAAACTTTGCTTGCCGGTTTTGATGGATACATCTCAAAACCTATTGACATGGGAGAGCTGGAAGTGGTTTTAGATAAATATCTTACAAACAAAAACAGCGCTGAGAGTTGAGTACATATGAGCCAAAAAAATGTGCAAAATTTCACAGATATAAAAGATAATTCTCTTGCCATTCTTACCCAGTATAAAAAGGCGATGGATCACTCTTATATCATCTCTGAAACTGACCCGCGAGGAATTATCACCAATGCAAATGAACTTTTTTGCAAGATATCTGGATACACAAAAAAAGAACTTATAGGTAAACCGCACAGTATTGTGCGTCATCCGGATATGCCATCTGTTGTATTTAAAAATTTGTGGCAAACTATCCAAGCAAAACAGATTTGGCATGGCATCGTGCAAAACAAGCATAAAACGGGAGGCAGTTATTTTGTTGATGCAACCGTTTTTCCTCTTTTAGATTACAAAGAAAATATAACAGGCTATGTTGCGATTCGAGATGATATCACAAATCTTATCAAAGCTCAAAAAGAAGCCCAAGCCGCTGAGAGAGCAAAAAGTGCCTTTTTAGCCACAATGAGCCATGAATTACGAACACCGCTCAATGCAGTCATAGGATTTTCTCAAATCTTGATGAAAAAAACAGATATGCCACAAGAGAGTATGAAAAATTATATAGAAAAGATTTATACTTCAGGCAAACATCTTTTAGAACTTGTAAACAATATCTTAGATTTCTCTAAGATAGAAGATGGCAAGATGGAAATACATCCAGTAAAAATCGATCTTGAGTCTTTTATGACAAATACAAGCACACTTGTTGAAACAGCAGCAAATAAGAAAAATATATCCATAACTCAAGAAAATTTTACAGGCAAAACATTGGTAGCAGATGAGCAACTTATCAGACAAGTGTTGCTCAATCTGCTTTCAAATTCGATTAAATTTACACCACAAGGTAAAAAAATAACACTTACATGTAAGGAAAATGAAGCAGAAGTTATCATCAGTGTTTGTGATGAGGGACCCGGTCTTTCAAGTGAACAGCTTGAAAAACTTTTTAAACCTTTTTCACAAATAAAAGAACATCAAAATGAAGCCATCAAAGGAACAGGACTTGGGCTTGCTATCTCTCAAAAGATTATGGATCTTCACCATGGTTTTATCAAAGTACAAAGCGAGTTGGGCAAGGGAAGTTGTTTTGATATACACCTGCCAAAAGGAAAAATATGCAATCCAAAATAGAAATCATCAAAAAAATTTTTCATCTAAATGAGCATCTCTTAGAAGAGAGAAAAGAGGCAGGACTCTATATAGAATCACTCGCTTCCTTGATTGTGGATCGATTTTATGAGTATTTGCTTACAGATCCTGAGTTTGCAATGCTTTTAGATAAAGTAGATATTGCACGCCTAAAGCGAGTGCGAAAAGAATTTTTGGTATCGCTTTTTAATGATGATTTTGATGAATCGCTTTTAAATAAACTCTCTCGTGCGCACAGTGATATACCATTTCGAATCTCTAAGCATACTATCACATCGGCTTTTTCAATCCTACAAGATAGTATCATCGACATAGCTTCTGTCAATGCAACTTTACAAAAAAATCTTAAAATAGTTTTAAAATTTTTAGATATTGCATCCTTTATCATACAAGAAGATTTTGAGCAAAATAAAGAGATTCTCCATGGGCAAAATATAAAAGTGACCATCATAGATGCCCTCAGTTTACTTTTTGAAATGCTCACTATCCACAAAAACAAAAATGCAGCGATGGTGGAGCTTTTCAAAAGCAATAAACTCCGCCCACCTTATGGCGCAATGCTGCCTATTGCAGAGTCCAAAGATTGCTCATTTAGTGAGTTGCTCGAGCAGTTTGAAAGTCAATTTATAGACTTAAAATTTTTTCACTTAGATATAATTAACATCAAGCAGCTACACGAAAAATATCACGACGGCGTAAAGCAACTCTACAAACTTGTACAAAGCGACACAGATGCTACAAAAGAGATGGAAAAACTCCAAAAAATCTCAACCGAACTTTTTCAAGCCATTGGTAAACCATTTGAAGATAGTTCGTCCATCACATTTTTATCCATCAAATCCGGAATGCAATTTTTACAACAGTTTAACACGGCCGTAGATGAAACAAAATATATCCCATTTAATAATCCTAAGAAGATGCTTATTTTTACCCAAGAACTAATCACAAATACACTCAAAAGCTCTATGCAGTGGGCTATAGCAGAGATAAAGATCACTCAAGAAAAGCAGATGCTCAAACAGTATGAATTTAGCGAGACAATCATTTTTTCAGATGAAACATTTTATATCGCTATCAACTTAAAAAACATAGCGTACAAAAAATTTCTTCTTGATGTTCTCGGGCTTTTTTTAAAACTCTTCAAAACAACACTTATAAATAGAGAAAAAGAGTACACACTCTTAAAACTTGCCGATAAAGCCGAATCAGCAAACCGTGCAAAAGATATGTTTTTGTCAAATATGAGCCACGAATTGCGAACACCACTCAATGCTATTATCGGTTTTTCACAAATACTCAAAACAAAGCAAGATATCCCCTCAAATCTGCGCCCCTATATAGATAAAATCTCCATTGCAGGCAATAATCTTTTAAATCTAGTCAATACTATCTTAGACTTTGCAAAAATTGAAGCTGGAAAAATCTCATACCATCCCAAAATGACACTAGCTGCGGATATTTTGCATGAAGTTTTTACTATGACAAGTATATTGGCTGATGCAAAAAATATCCAAATAAATTTTCCAAATGATATCTCTTTGGCACTCTATGTTGATCCACAACTTATCAAACAAGTACTTTTAAACATCTTCTCCAATGCTATCAAATTCACTCCAAATGGAGGAAAAATCACACTTGATATACAATTTGATGGAATCAATAAAGAGTTTATCCTTAGCATTTGTGACACTGGGGTTGGAATGTCACAAGAGGGAATTTCAAAACTTTTCACCCCATTTACCCAACTTGAGAATGACTTACAATCTGCTTCAAAAGGTACCGGCCTTGGGCTTGTTATCACAAAAAGAATCGTTGAAGATCTACATCAAGGACGCATTTGGGTTGAGAGTGAAGTGGGCAAAGGTAGCTGTTTTTATATCACCATTCCTATATCTGATGCGGTCTCTACGGTAGCAATACTTCCATCTAAGCAAAAACATGCACCTAACCTACTCGTGGTTGAGGATACTCAAGAATACGCAGATATCCTCATCAACAAACTCAATCCAACGCACAACATCACTCTTACAAACTCCGTAGTAAAAGCACAAGAGTTACTGAGTAAAAATAGTTATGATAAGATTATTTTAGACTTCTTTTTGGTAGATGGCATCAGTGCTGATATACTCTCTTTTATGGATGAGCAAAAGATTGAAACCCCTGCTATTATCATTTCGGCCGAAGATGATATAAAACTTGTCGATTACATCGGCGCCGCAGAAAATGTAGTTGGGATATTTAATAAAAAAGATATAGAATCAATATGCTCTATACTTAAACGAGGGACTCAAATTACACCCCAAATTACACCCCAGTGAATGAATCTCCACTTTTTACAACCCTGTTGCTCTTTCTCGCCCTAGCGCTCCCGCGTTGGAGTGTATGCTTTTGCCTCTTTAGCCTTATATGCATTCCCGTGTAGAGCGCACAAACGAGAGAAAGGGGATATGATTCTATACATTTTTAATTTTAGCCAAAAACCTCTGCAAGATTATCATAGCGGAGATGGAGTCGATGCGTCCGTCACGAATCTGCTTTATCTCGCCTTTCATCATGCTCTCTGCCTCTTTTGAAGAGTTGCTCTCATCTTGAAAAAAAATCTCGCCCTTAAAATCAACAAGATTCATAAAGTGCGCAACTCGGCGTCTCATCTCATCCTCAGAACTTCCGCCCATCGGTATGCCGACTACAACTGCATCAACTTCCCACTCATCAAGTACTTTTTTGACATCCCTTGCGGCTTGGTCTCTGTTTTTTCGCTCAACAGCCTTGAGCGGAGTTATCAGATCTTTATGAGCCGAATATGCTAGACCTATTCTTTTTAAGCCTAGATCAATAGCAATGTATTTCAATTATTCTGCTTTTTTATATAAACTACATGAGCAAAGCCCATATAGTTAGCGCTAGCCGTTATGGCACTAAAGTAGCCTTTAGCAAGGCTTAGAAAAATAGAATTTACCAATTCTATTTTCCCAAACAGAAGCTGCCAAACATCTTGTCAAGCATCTCATCGTTTTCAAAAGGTCTGGTTATTGAAGCCATCTCTTTTACGGCCTCATTTAGGCAAAACGAGAATATCTCAAGCTCTTGGTCTCTAAGCGGAGATAGTGCCTCATCAATAAGTCTTAGCGTATTTTCCACCGCAGATATCTGTCTTTGCGATATAAGCATCATTTCATCGGAGCTGTTTGCGATATTCATTATGTTTTCTAAAGCGCCAATTAGCTCATCAACGCTCTCTTTGGAGTTTAACTCAATGTCGAATTTGATATCTACATGTAGAAATTTCGGCTCTAAATCTATCTTGTTTTTAACATATAAAATATGTTTGTTTAACGCTTCTGATTTTATAAGCGAAATAATCTGCTCATCTTCGCCATCTGCCACTCTTGAGCCATCATATAGCGCAATTACTATATCACTCTCTTTTATCGCCTCAAGCGTTCTCTCAATCCCGATACGCTCAATCTCATCGCTTGCTTCACGGATGCCCGCAGTATCAACTATGCGGATAAGATGCGTGCCGATTTTAACCTGCTCTTCGATAGTATCTCTCGTCGTTCCTGCGATGTCGCTCACAATAGCGCGGTTATAGTTTAAGAGTGCGTTTAAGAGTGAGCTTTTACCGACATTTGGTTTTCCGACTATTGCAACACGAAAACCCTGCATAAGACCTTCTCTTGCTCTGCTTGCAAGTAAAGTCTTCTCAAGAGATTTTTTAAGCTCGGCCAGCTTTGCCTCGATTTGAAGTACCAAATCCTCCGGCAAATCCTCTTCTGCATAGTCGATGCTTACCTCTGAGTAGGCAAGCATATGGATAATATCGTCTCTTGTTTTTTCTATGTACTCTTTTAGCGAGCCCTTCATCTGCTTCGCCAATATCTTTGCAGCATCTTTGCTTTTTGCCTCTATGAGCTGTGCGATAGCTTCGGCTTCGCTCAAATCTATTCTGCCGTTAAAGAAAGCTCTTTTGGAAAATTCGCCCGCAGTTGCAAGTCTTGCGCCATAAGCGATAGTCGCCTTTAAGATGCTCTGTGCAACGATGAAACCGCCGTGACACTGAATCTCTACAACATCTTCTGCGGTAAATGAAAAAGGGGCTTTGAAATAGATAACGATAGACTCGTCAATCAGGTCGCTGTTGTTGTCATAGATGTTGCAAAGAGTTGCGTATCTTGGGGAGAAATCTTTTTTGCATGTAAGTTTTTTTGCAATCTCCAGAGCACTATCTCCGCTAATGCGGATGATAGCTATAGAGCCTATGCCGTTTGCGGTCGCAATGGCACTTATTGTATCGTTATCCATCTCTTAGTTGTGGTAATCATTTATAATGATAAATTTAAGTCCCTCACGAGTGGAGCGAACAGCTACATATTTGTTTGGATATTTGTCACGAAGCTCTTTTAGTGCGATTTGGATTAAAACACCGTCAAGTATCTTGGTCTGCGCACGTCCGTCTCTGTCCACATTTTCACAGACCGTTACTAGATATCTTGCTACAGACTCCTCTTGATTTTTTAAAAATTCTGCAATCTCAAGGCGTAGCTGAAGCTGATACTTTGCATTAATCCAGTTAAAAATCATATATGATAGAGCTTTGTATCTGTAGCCCTCCTTTCCTATAAGAAGCGCCGCATCTTCGCCTTTAAACTCAACTAAAAGCGTAGCTTCGTCATAAGCAGTTACTTTTATTTTATCAATTTTGAAGCAGATAAGGTCAAAAAGTTCGTTTATTTCTCTCTCAACTCTTGTTGCAACTTCATAAGCGCTCATACTTGCAGGAACACCCCCTTGCTTTTCATCGCCCTCTTCTTCATAATCAGCAGTATAGTTGATATCTGCCATATCGTAATCATCGTCATCTTGTATACTGACAAACGACTGAGGCATAAATGTGTCGTTAACGACTTGGCGAGGGGTGTTTTTTGTTTCGCTTTTTGGTTTTCTGCTCTCTTGTTTGTACTCTTTTTTCGGCTCTAGCTTCTGTTCTGGTTTAGGCTGAATTTTTGGCTCAGGTCTTATCTCTCTTTTTTGCGTCTCTTTTGGAACGTCATGAGCATCTGATTTTTTTAGTTCCTGATTTTTCTTTGCGGCAACTATAATCGCACTCTTTTTAAAAAGTCCCATAAAACCGTTGCTAGGAATCTGAACAATCTCAATAACAAGCTCGCTCGCAGAACAACCAAGAGCCGAAGCAGCATCTTTACATGCCTGCTCAAGAGTAGTTGATTCTATCTTAATCATCTTTTTTCTCCAAATGTTTATGAGCAGCTATCTGTGCATCTTTTGCGTTTTTGAACTGCTGATTTACGATAAACTGCTGTCCTATTGAGAAAAGGTTGTTTACAAACCAGTAAAGAACCAGACCCGATGGGAACGTTATAAAGAAGAAGGTAAAGATAATAGGTAAAAACTTAAATATCTTCTCCTGCAAAGGATCAGTGAAGTTACTTGGAGTAAGCTTCTGCTGATAGTACATTGAAGCGCCCATTAATATCGGTAAAACTAACGTTGAATCCATTCTTGAGAGGTCATTTACCCAGAACATCCATGGAGCACCCTGAAGCTCAACCGCATTTAAAAGAACACGGTAAATCGCAAAAAATACAGGTATCTGAAGAAGCATTGGAAGACATCCGCCAAGAGGGTTTGCGCCATGCTTTTTATAAAGATCCATGACGGCGGCATTTGTTCGCTGAGGGTCACCTTTATATTTCGCCTGAACTTCTTTTATTAGCGGTGCGATATCTTTTATCTTCTGCATAGAGACCATACCTTTGTATGTCAAAGGATACAGAACCGCTCTTATTATGATAGTAAGTCCTATAATTGCCCAGCCCCAGTTGCCAAAAATTCCGTGCAGCCAAAGCAATAGCTGAAACAGAGGTTTTGAAGCAAACGTAAACCATCCGTACTCGATAGCATTGGTTAAAACAGGGTTGATAGCATCTAGTGTCTTATAATCTTTTTGCCCTAAATATCCGCCAAAAGAGATATTTTGAGGAGCCTCAAAATAGATAACAGGATTATTCTCTCTATCTCTCTCTACAATAATATTAGTCTCTTTTGCAAATCCGTACATAATTGATGCGGAGTATTGGTCAAACGCCGAGATGAGTTCTACACCGTTAAAAGTTTTGCGGCCTTCTGCATCTCCGTCTTCAATAATTGTAACCAAATCATCATCCGTATAGACCATAGCGCCGGAGACTGTCATCATCTGCTCTGTTATGCGAGGTCTCTGCCCTAAATAGATAAAATATCTCTTATCGTCAGATAGCGACACTTTTGCATCATAATGTCCATCAGGATAGAAAGTAATCTCTTTTGTAACAGTCAGGTTTGATAGCTTTTGAGTCAACGTAACCTTTTGAGAGGTCTCATCTAAAGTCAACTGAGAGACATCTGCAGTATAAGCAACTTTTGTCGCTTCACTATTTAGATTTTCATCCAAAAATCTTACAAAAAGAGGTTTAGTGCCTGTTGATGGAATCAACTCTGCATGCTTGTCGTCTTTGTCGTTATATTTGTCTTGAAGAAGAATCTTTGAAGAGATTCTCCCCAATGTATCCAACTTGAGTATAAATTTTGGGTTGTTGATAGTCACAATGGTGCTTAAATCATTTTGAGCCATCTTCTCATCAGTTGAAATTTGATGCCCGACTGCATCCTCTATATTTACAACTTGAGCTCTGTTTTGTGCTTGCTGATTTTGTACACTCTGAATCTTTTGAGCATCTGATTGTGCCACTTCCGGTTGCTCTGCCGGATAAATTGCTGTATAAACTACAAAAAATACGAATGATAGCAATATTGCTACTATTAGTCTCTGATTTGGTGTCATTTTGTCGAACACGGTTGCCCTTTGTATGAAAAATTTTTTATAATAAAAAAGCGGTTTTTTTTATTTGGAACCAACCAATATTTTATAGAATCAATCCCCAATCTAGCGGGCTTTAATGACAGCTTGTCTAGTAGCGGATACTCTATGCCACCGTCAAATAATTGATTACAACGGAGTATTCTAGTAAAAGTGTGGTAAAAAGCACTTGAAATGGAGTTGTTTTCGAAATTAATTCTTGCATATTCGCTACAAGATGGGTAATATCTGCAACTACCATATCCAATTAATGTAAAAAACTTCTGATAGAGCCATAAGAGCTTAAGTAAAAATTTTCTAATCATTGGATTTTTTTATTGATTGCATCTAATCGAGTTAAAACTTTTTCAAAGTCGCTTTTTAACTTTTGATGTGTTGTTTCGTCGATTGCTTGTTTGGCTACAAATATATATGTGCCATCTTTTAGAAGAGAAGAGTATTCCAAAAATAGAGCGCGAAGTCTTCTTTTTGCTCTGTTTCGTTTTACGGCATTGCCTATTTTCTTAGTAGCAGTAAATCCCACTTTTTTGTTGCTAGCCGCAGGAAGAAAAAACAGCACAATAGTGCTTGAATGAGCATCTTTTCCTTTTCTATATATATACTGAAACTCCTTATGCAGCTTCAGCGTATAGAAATTTCCTAAACTGACAATTTTTTACGACCCTTAGCACGACGACGGTTAATTATACGACGGCCATTTTTTGTTGACATTCTCAATCTGAAACCGTGAGTTGATTTTCTCGGTTTTCCATGAGGCTGGTATGTTCTTTTCATAGACACATCCTTCTTTAAATTAAGTCCGCAATATTACAAAAAAGTTACTTAAAGCGTGGTTAAGGTTCTATTTTTACCTGATAATATAATCTTTTAGAGTATCTCCGCTAGATTGCTCAAACGAAGTCGCAATGTCAAAGAGTTTCTCTTTTAGCCCAACATGGCAATCTCTGCACTCCTGAATTACATCATGCTCTTTTACTTTTGCTTTGTAAATTTTAGACATCGGATGACACCCGAAACAGTCTGCACCGCAATCTGCCATCTTGTTTGGTTCGGCTTGATGACAGTTTATACATGTAAGCATCGGTTTGTGTCTTAAATCCTCGTTTATTGTCGGAATAAGACCTGGATGACATGACATGCAATCACCGGTACATGCAAAGACTGAGACCGAAAAACAGAGCGATAAAATTATATATTTCATACCAAAATTATAGCCCTGCTTCTATTTGCGATATTTTTACCTTTATCTCGCCGTCTTTAAAATCAAAATCAACATGTGAGCCCTCGACAACATTGCCCTCCAGTATGAGTTCCGCCAGTCTATCTTCAACTATCTCGTACAGAGCACGCTTAAGCGGTCTAGCTCCATAAACTGGGTCAAACCCAGCCTCTGCTATGTAAGCTTTTGCATTTGGCGTCAATGTTAAGGCAATATCTCTTGAAGCCACTTTTTTAGCAATTTCGCTAAAGAAGATATCAACAATTCCTACTATCTGCTCACGTCCAAGAGCGTTAAATATAACAATGTCATCCAAGCGATTTAAAAATTCAGGTTTAAACGACTTCTTCAGCTCTCCCAAAACCATCTCTTGAAGCGCATCCGAGTTTGGATTGTTTATGATTTTATCGCTTGCAATGTTTGATGTCAAAATAATAATAGTATTTGTAAAATCAACTGTAACTCCCTTGTTATCGGTCAATCTTCCATCATCTAAAACCTGCAACAAGATGTTAAATACATCTGGATGGGCTTTTTCTACCTCATCAAAAAGAATTACGCTGTATGGTTTTCTTCTAACCGCCTCTGTGAGCTGTCCGCCCTCTTCATATCCGACATATCCCGGAGCCGCACCGACAAGACGGGAGACCGAATGTTTTTCCATATATTCACTCATGTCTATTCTTATCATAGCATCAGCGGAGTCAAACAAAAACTTAGCAAGAGTTTTAGCCGTTTGAGTTTTACCAACACCAGTAGGTCCCAAAAACAGGAAACTTCCTATTGGCGAATTGCCGCTTGATAGCCCTGCTTTGTTTCTTTTAATCGCACGCGCCACCGCATGCGTAGCCTTGCTCTGTCCTACAACCTCTTTATTTAGCTCATCTTCTACGTTTAAAATTTTATCTTTGTCGGCTTGGAGCATCTTCTTAACAGGAATGCCTGTCCATCTTGAGACAATAGAGGCAATGGACTCCTCATCAACGCTGTTTTTTAGGAGCGTTCCCTCTTTTTGAAGCTTTTCCCAATTCTCTGTAATCTCTTTTTCCTGAGTTAGAAGTGCAGGAATCTCTCCATACTCTATCTCAGCCGCACGGTTAAACTCCGACGTGCTTTTTGCCACATGTGCTTCTCTTCTTTTTGCTTCAATCTCATTTTTTATGCTTGATATTTTTCCAAACACCTCTTTTTCATATGCAAACTGCGCCTCAAGGCTTCTAACCTTCTCCTCAACATCCGCCAACTCTTTTTTAATCTCTTCAAGCCGCTTTGTATTTGCAGGTGACTCTTCCATTTTTAGAGCCTCTTGCTCTACACGCAACTCTGATTTTTTTATCTTTGCATTGCTTAGAGCATGCGGTTCCGACTCTATCTGCATCTTAAGCTCAGCCGCAGCTTCATCGATTAGGTCGATTGCTTTATCAGGCAAAAATCTATCTGCGATATATCTGTCGGAGAGTTTTGCAGCCGCGACCAGAGCGCTGTCTGTAATGGTTACATTATGGTGCGTCTCAAGTCTCTCTTTTATACCGCGAAGTATCTGAAGCGACTGATTTACAGTCGGTTCACTAAGATTAATAGGCAAGAAACGTCTCTGAAGAGCCATATCTTTTTCAAAATACTTTCTATACTCTTTGAGCGTTGTCGCTCCAATGGTATGCAACTCTCCGCGTGCAAGCGCAGGCTTTAGGATATTTGCCGCATCCATGCTTCCCTCGCTCGCTCCAGCTCCGACTATTGTGTGAATCTCATCTATAAAAAGAATGATATTACCGCTCTTTTTAACCTCGTCTATTACAGCTTTTAATCTGTCTTCAAACTCGCCTCTGTATTTTGCACCTGCGATTAAAGCACTCATATCAAGAGCAATCACCTTTTTGTTTTGAAGCGATGTCGGAACTTTGCCGTCACTTATTCTCTGAGCAAGACCCTCGACGAGAGCCGTTTTACCAACCCCAGGCTCACCTAAAAGCATAGGGTTGTTTTTAGTTTTGCGGATTAGTATCTGCATCATGCGGGTAATCTCTTCATCTCGTCCAATTACCGGAGCGAGCTTGCCCTCTCCTGCCTCTTGTGTTAAATCGACTCCATACTTTTTCAAAGACTCTAAAGTCTCATCGGAGCTTTGAGAGTCTATCTTCGCGCTGCCGCGAGATGCTTCTATATTTTTAGCAAGCTCAGATATATCTATATACTTTTTCAGCAGACTAAGAAACGGCTCGTTCTTTAGATTTGCCAATATATATGTATCGACAGCCAAAAAAGAGTCTCCGTTTTTTGTCATAAGTCCGATACCGTTTTCTAAGGTTTGAACAAAATTTCTTGATAACTTTATATTCTCTTTTGAGATAGATGATGATTTTGGCAGCTTCTCGCTAAGACTCTTTACGTCAAGCTCAATCGCGACCTTGTCAATACTCATTTTGTTGAACATCTGATTTAGCACAGAGTTTGAGTTTGTCAGCTGCGCCCATAAAAAGTGCACAGGCTCAACCTCTTGGTTTTTATTATGCAGAGCCAGCGACACCGCCGACTCAATTGATTCACTCATATTGTTTGTTAGTTTCTCAAATATATTATTCATTTTCTATTTCCTTGCGTTTGATTTACAGAAAATATTATATCAAGTTGAGCGACTCATTGTCAAGTATATTTAGTCTATCTTATGCATATGTGATTTTAATTTTATTTGTAATATAATTCCAAAAATATTTATAGGATTTTATATGCCAACAATTATTAATGCAATACAAAACCGTTCGTCAAAAAGGGCATTTCTGCCAAAACCGATACCGCTCGATATCCAAGAAAAAATTTTAAATGCCGCTGCAATGACGCCAAGCGGTGCAAACATGCAGCCTTGGGTAACCTACGCTATAAGCAATCAAGAGGTTCTAAAAAATATAGGTGATGCAATTATAGAGAAGATGCAAAGCGGTGTAGAGAGCGACCAGTTTATCCAGTACTATCCGCTAAACTGGAAAGCTCCTTATAGGAAGAGAAGAATAGAGACAGGTGTGGGATTATATACTCTAATGGGCGTTGACAGAAAAGATATAGAGACACGAACAAAGATGTGGCACGACAACTTCAGGTGGTTTGGAGCACGTACTGTGTTTTTTGTCTTTACCGACAAGGCAATGATAGATGGTGCACAAGGCGCTCTTATTGATTGTGGCGCATACATGCAGACTATTATGCTTGCGGCTCAGGAGTTTGGCGTAGAAAGCTGCCCTCAAGGTTCAACTACGGAGTTTGGAAAAGTTGTAGCTGAGATACTTGAAGTTCCTCAAAATCTCGCACTTCTGTACAGCATAGTACTTGGCTACGAAGACAAGAGCGCTAAAATCAACACATATAAACCAAGCAGAGTCGATTTAACAGAAAACGTAATATTTATCTAAAACCTTTTTGCGCATATCTGCGCATCATGCTCTCGTTTCCGCTTACTCCGCCGCTGTGAATATACAAAGTCTCTTCGTTAGTCTGCTCAATTAAACACTTCCAAAGACTTGGTGCATAAATCAGGTCAAACTCAACTCCTGCAGACAAAAGTTTCTGTTGTATCTCTAAAAACTCTCTATATGGTTTTGCGAAATGGTACTTTTTTTGCGGTTCTAAAATAGTAAGATTTTTTGGTATCTCATGAAGCGCGCTCATCTGCTCTCTTAAGTAGTCGACATCACCAACGCAAGGGGTTGTATAAACTCTATACTCAGGCAGAGAGAGAGCAAGATAAAGCGCCGTTGTTCCGGTTCCTGATGGGGTGGCTAGAGATTTTACATGTAAGTTTTGCGCTCTTATCTCCTCGGCTAAAACTTCCAGCCCGAGTCTTGCTTCTTCTACCGCTCCGCCTTGATCAATAACAAACGTTTTTTCATCCAGATTAAATCTCAAAGAGGCTATAAAATCTTTATAAAACTGCTGCTCGATTTCTACATGTAGCATTCCAAGACTCTTTGCATGATAAAAATTGCCGCTTTTTTCATTTTTTTGCGCATCGCTCAGAGGTTTTGTATAGTAGATAAACTCCCAGCCCTTGTTTTTACACATAGCGGCAATGGCGAGCATTGCATTTGACTGCGTTCCGCCGTAGGAGATAATTTTGTTAAATTGATCTGAGAGAGTTTGTAGAAGTGTATATAGTTTGCGGTATTTGTTTCCTGCTAAAAAAGGATCTATAAGATCATCTCTTTTAACATAAAAAACCCTCCCCTCTAAATCAATTTTAGATATGGGAGAGTTCATAAAATTATTTGATTTGAGCTTTTTTCTCTAACTCTTTCATTTTTGTCATCATAACTGTTTTTGCTTTTTCCATTTTCAGTCTCTGCTCGATAAACGGTTTTACCTCAGCAAAACTTTTTGTTGTCTTTGCTTTTTTATCTTCGATATATATTACATGGTATCCGAATTGAGTCTTCACAGGCTCTGTAGTAAACTCTTTAGCTTTCATAGAGAAAGCTTTGTCATTAAACTCAGGAACCATCTGTCCAGCAGTAAAATAACCTAAATCTCCACCCTCTGCCGCGCTTGCACATGTAGACTTCTCTTTTGCAATCTCAATAAATTTATTTTTAAGCGCGTCACCTTTGAGAGGCTTAAGTTCTGCTATAGCTTTTTTTGCATCTGCCTCTTTTTCTACTAGAATATGACGAGCATTAACGCTTTCATTTTCAACAAACTCTTCTTTGTTTGCGTCATAATATTTCTTAAGATCAGCATCTGAGATAGCAATTTTATCAACTTCTCTTTTTTGCCAAACCTGAATAGCAATCTCTTTTTTAATTCTCTCGGTTACTTCCGCGTACTTCTCTTTGTACTCTTGTGAGTCTAAAACACCGCTTTTTTTAGCATCGTCATACACAAGTTCTTTTGCAACAAGCTGCTCTAAAACCTGCTTTCTAAACTCCGCCTGTTTCTCTGTCGGAACCTGATTAAATCTGCCTTGAGTTGCAGCCATAAGTTCTCTCTCAACATCTTGTTGAGTAACAGCAGTTCCGTTGACTGTTACAAGCGTTTGTGCCATTGAGATAGTAGAGAGCATAGCTAAAGACGTTATGATTTTTGTTACTTTATTCATTATATTTCCTTGTTTAATTGTAAAAATTTTAGTTTGTTAATACTAATGATTATTAAACAAAGAGCATTTTATATATAATTGCGTCATGAAAAAAGCCACAAAAGAAGAAATTAAAGAGATTCATCGACTTTTTATCGAAAATTACAGTGATGCTGTGACAGAACTTGATTATAAAAACGCATACGAACTAGTCGTTGCAGTTGCGCTCTCAGCCCAATGTACAGATAAAAGAGTAAATATAATAACGCCTGCTCTGTTTGAAAAATATCCGGACCCAAAAGCTTTGGCAGAAGCTAATATAAAAGAGCTAAAAGAGCTTATTAACAGTTGTTCATTTTTTAACAACAAAGCAAAAAACCTAATTGATATGGCAAAAAGAGTAACAGAGGTTTACGGCGGTGAGATACCGATGGATGAAAAAGAGCTTGTAACACTTGCAGGAGTGGGGCAAAAGACTGCAAACGTCGTGATGATAGAGTATACGGGAGCGAATCTGATGGCGGTTGATACACACGTATTTCGCGTCTCACACAGGCTTGGTCTAAGCGATGACAATACAGCGATAAAGACAGAAGCAACCCTTGTAAAAAAGTTTAAAACCGATCTGCGCACACTTCATCAGGGAATGGTGCTTTTTGGACGCTATATCTGCAAGGCAAAAAACCCAAAATGCGATGAGTGTTTTTTGACGCAGCAGTGCAAAACAAAAGAGAGTTTCAAAGTTTAGTTCAAATATGGATTAATTTTTGCTTGAAAAGAGCTATGACAAAATATCTACTCATTATCTCAACACTATTTTTATTTTCTGCATGTTTTAATAAACACGGAATTTCTGCTAAATATTACAGCGAATGCAAAGAGTATTACGACGTTCAGGGTTACTACCATAAAGAGTGCGGCAAAGATGATATTGTCACCTATGATGAGCTCGGCAAAAAAAGCAATGAAGTTGTTGAGTATATTGTCGGAACCGAAGAGGAGAAGCCAAAAGGGAATGTTTGGTGAGGATAAAGAGTTCCTACAAAAGAGTCCTTTCATAGCCATGCTCGTTCACCAAGGCTTCACGGTGGGTACCCCAAATCTAGCACGACCAGAGTTGACCCTTCCGTTGCAGAATCGTTTGCTTCGTATGGCAATGAAATATAAATGGAAAATACAAAACGGTTTTAGGCAGTTTAGCGAAAATCTACTCTGGTACATTGAAACAAGCTAACGAAGAAATATGAAGCAGTATGCAACAACTCTATAAATTAAAATCGCAAAATAGTTCTAGGCAGTTTGTTGAAAATGTACTCTGGTACATTGAAATAAACTAACGAAGAAATATAAAGCGGTATACAACAACTCTATAAATTAAAATCGTAAAATTGTTCGAGGCAGTTTGTTGAAAATGTACTCTGGTACATTAAAATAAACTAACGAAGAAATATAAAGCGATTTTATTTTATAGCTATGAAAGTTGCGAAATTTGCCCAGCGAAATACCACCTCACAGTGTGAGAAACCGCAGTTTTTTGCCATCTTAATATTTTCATCCTCGCTGTAGGGAACTAGAACATTCTCAAGCGCTTCTCTCTTTTGCATTATCTCATACTCTGAATAGCCCTGCTCTTTTTTAAAGTCATAGTAACACTCGATCAGATCTTTGTTGAGTTTTGAATGATGGCTTATAACCTTTTCGCTAAAGATAAAAATACCCTCTTTTTTTAGTGAAGCGGATATCTTCTTTACAAGCTCCTCGCGAATAAGAGGGCGTATAAACTGAAGCGTATAGTTACTGATAAAGAGGTCAGCCTCTTTGTACTCATACTCAAGTATATCCGCGTTTGCAAGCTCAATGTCCGCCCTGAATGCTTCGCACTTCTTTCTGGCCTGCTCAAGCATAGCTTCTGAGTTGTCAAGACCGATGAGAGTTGCGCTTTTTTTTAGTTTTCTGCTTATGTTTATAAGAAGTGTTGCGGTAGAACAGCCCAAGTCATAAGCAACTCCGCCCTCTTCAAGCTGTTTTAGGGCAAAAAACTCCGTAATCTTCTGAGACTCTTTATAAAAAGGCACACTTCTTTGAAGCATATCATCAAAGACTGCAGCGACCTCTTCATCGAACTCAAACTGTTTTTTTATCGGTTTTGTAAATACTTTATCATTCATTTTAATTTCCTAGGCTGAAATTTTAACCAAAATATTATGATACAAACCATATAATCTGCAAAAAACTAAAGGCAGACCTATGGAGATAGAGACATCGCATTTAATGATGATATTTTTTATACTGCTTTTTGCAGTCAGCTTCTGGAAGATATATGCATTTTTACCCAATAAACAGCTAGAAGATGATGACACGACAAAAGAAGCACAAGAAGAGTTGCAACATTTAATGCTAAAGGTAATCAAGAAAAACGGCGGGAATCTTGAGAGCAAAAAACTTTTTGATTTAATGATTAGTGATGAAGAATTTGATAAAAAAAAATTTTGGAGATTTAACGAAAACAGATTAAACAGAGTGCTCTCTTTATATTTTTTACAAAATCCGCATCTCAAAAATATAGAAGACATTTATGAAGAGCTAAAATAACATGTAGTGGCTCTACATGTTATTTGTGTTAATTTCTACCTAGAGCATTCAGATCTGAAAAAGCACTCTCAACTCTTTGAATCAAAGTCAGCTGACCTGCCCTAAGCCATTTTCTAGGATCGTAGTAACTCTTGTTAGGCTTCCCTTCGCCCTGTGGATTTCCAATCTGCCCCTGAAGATAATCTCTATTTTTCTCATAATACTCTTTGACGCCTATCCATGTAGCCCACTGTGCGTCAGTGTCGATATTCATCTTAATTACGCCGTAGCTTATTGCTTCACGAATCTCTTGTAAAGTTGAGCCTGAACCACCGTGAAATACGAAACTAACAGGCTTTTCGCTAGTGCCAAATTTCTCCTCTATATATTTTTGAGAATTATCCAAAATTTTTGGAGTAAGCACTACATTACCGGGCTTATAAACACCGTGAACATTTCCAAATGAAGCGGCAATCGTAAAGTTTGAAGAAACTTCGCTCAGCTCCTTGTATGCATAAGCTACATCTTCTGGCTGGGTATAAAGAAGCGAGTTATCTACATTTGAGTTGTCAACTCCATCCTCTTCTCCGCCGGTAACACCTAGCTCTATCTCTATGCTCATACCGATTTTGCTCATTCTCTGGAGGTACTTTTTACAAATTGCAACATTATCCGCCAAAGATTCCTCAGACAAATCGAGCATGTGAGAGGAGTAGAGAGGTTTGCCATGAGTTTTGTAATGTTTTTCACCCTCATCCAAAAGAGCATCTATCCATGGGAGAAGTTTTTTTGCCGCATGGTCTGTATGAAGAATAACGGGTACGCCGTACGCCTCTGCCATCATATGTACATGCAACGCACCTGAGACTGCACCTACAATTGCTGCCTTTTCTCCTTCATTACTTAAACCTTTTCCTGCATAGTATAATGCTCCACCGTTACTAAACTGGATAATTACCGGAGACTTTACTTTAGCCGCAGCTTCTAAAACAGCATTTATAGAATCAGTTCCCACAACATTTATAGCAGGGATGGCGAATCCGCCATCTTTTGCATACTGATAAACTTTTTGCACATCGTCACCAAACAGTACCCCTGAATTTACAATATTTAAAACACCCATTCTTAGACTCTTTTTATAAAATTTTTGCCTAATTGTATTACAGGCTTCATTTAAAATAACTTTCATAAAAACTTTATTATGCTAAAATATCCAAAAAATAATCGGGAATTAAAATGAGACTAACAATTGATGAGTATTGTAAATATTTTAAGATGTCTAAAGAGATGATTAACTCCAAGATTAAAGCAAAGAAATTAAACTATATTATTGAAGAGAGCAAGACCTATATAATTGTCACCAGAAGTTCGCTTGATAGAGAAAAAAGGGAAGAGATTCACCAAGAAAAAAATATGACACCAAGAGAAAATACACAGATAGCAAAACCTAAAACTACTGTTGCCACCGTTATAGCTCTTTACCAAAAAGAGAACAGCTTTCTCAAGGGCAAAATCGCCCAGCTAGAGGCAAAAATAGACAAACTAGTAGATGACAAAGAGCAGATGCTGCGCGATGAGATAGAGAAAATCGAGCGTATATACATTACAAAAGATGCTCAGCTAAAGAATATTTTAGAGCTCATAGATAAAAAAATGAAGTTTGAAAGAGCAGATGCAACTATACTTGAAATTGAGAGCTTCAATTATCAAAGCGGGACTGAATTAGAACAGGGAGTTGTTGAGCTAAAAGAGTATCTAAAATCGCTAAATATTAAATCTTCTCAAAGAAAAATAATTAAAAAACGATTTTTGAATGCTTATGACAACGATTCAAGAGTGATACACAAAGAAGGCAAACTCTACCTTGATTTTTCAAAATACGATTACAGTGATTTGCTTGCTTACTAAAAAAACAAAAACCAAAAATATCATAGCCTCAATAAACAAATTTGCGACAGAGAACGACTCTTCTCCTTTGGAGTTCTCTTTTAACATCAATGGCTTAGATACATATATAAAAACAATCGCTGATGATGATTTTGTACTCTACAAAGAAGACCCAATGGGTTATTATAGTAATCATGAAAAAATGGTAAACGAACATGTAAGATTAAAACAGATATATTCCATTACAATAAAACAGAATATTAAACGCTTAATAAAGCTTAGCTACAATATAAATTTCTCAGAAAATAACGCCACTCCGGCTATAATCCTGCATCCTGAGTCTCAAATTCCCTATAAACGCTATCAACCAAAAGAGATATATCTGCTTCTCCTCAAGGAGTTTAATAATATAAAAGCGACAAACAACATATTGATAAATATTTTTGACGAAGAGATGAAAGAGAAACTCAAAGCTTTTGTAAGATATCTCTACAGCGGAAAGTTTGTTAAAAAAATCAAAATTCCGCTCTTTAATGGTATCGAGCCTGAGGTAAGAAGAAATAGCAAGCTTTTGATGCGCTTTTTAGACAAAGATACAAATCATCAGGTGATAGAGGTTGATGAGGGAGAAGTACTTGTCGAGTTTATAAAGCCAGTTTTTGGAAAAAACGGTTTAAATGCATTTGGCGAGATTATCGATAATAACTACCTAAAAAACAGCGACGATTTAAAATGTAATGTTGATAGAAAAAGCATCGAGATTTTAGAGAATGATGAGAGAAAAATCTACAAAAGCAGAATAAAAGGGTATGTTCATTTCGACAAAGACGATTTCTATATCGATAATAAAATAAAAATGCAGCATCTCTCCCGTGTTCAAGATTCTGTGGCAAAAGATGAAACCAACAATATAGAGGTAATTATTTCGCAAAGTGACACTTCGCTTGACAGCCTTGGAGAAGGCGTAGCACTGACATCAGAAACAATCCATATAAACGGGCATGTAGGCGCAAAATCAACACTAAGAGCAGTCAACCTTACAATTGAGGGCGCAACACATCAAGACTCATCGCAAGAGTCCAAGTATGCAGATATAAACAGACATAAAGGCAAACTTAGATGCCACAGCGCAAAAATCAAACTTCTTGAAGGCGGAGAGATTCATGCCACAAATGTGGATATAGAAAGCTCACTCGGGGGAACCGTTTATGCAGAAAACGTAACAATCGGACATGTAAAAAACAATCTAAAGGTTTATGCATCAAACTCTATCACCATTAGACTCGTAAGCGGAGAGGACAATCTGTTTAAAATCAACTATAAAGACATTCCTACTCTCAACAGCAGATATAACTTTATAACCAATGAGATGGAAGACCTTAAGTATAAGCTTGATGGCGTAAAAAAACACACGCCCTCTGATGTTCCGGCTATAAAAGAGCAGATCGACAAGCTAAAAGAGCAGCAAAATGCGATAACAAACGGTGTCAAGCATGCAAAAATTACAATCCAAGAGCCTTTAAGAGGGCTAAATACAGTTATTTTTACATTAAATAACGGCGAAGAACTTATATTTAAAACTGAAGAGAGGGCTTATGAGCCTTTCTATCTTCTAGAATCCAACAACTATATCACTCTTCATCCAACAAACAAAAAAATCTCCATAGACTCTTAAAAACTCCCTTTTTCTCAATAAATTTTTTTTATTTTTTTTATCTTAAAAAGATTTTTTTGTCTATCGTATACGTTATTCCGTATAATTAATACAATATAAACAATTTTATATAGCTATAAGTAATAAAAATATATGTTTTATAGTATGTATTAGTATTTATATATTATAATTACATAATTTAAATGTATATTTAAGTATTAATTCCGTACAATCGCTTCATGCAAATTAATGATCTGTTTAACATTCTTCACAACTCCATAGAATCCAAAAATAATGGAAAAAAAATATCCCTAAAAGATATGGCCAACTCATTAGGGATATCTATGCGCACATATCAGGATTGGAAGCTTGGTCGAGCAAAGCCTCAAGCTGCAATTACCGTTATGAAGATGCTAGGCAAACTTGAAGATGGAGAGATTATTAGAGCTGTAAGAAAAATCAATAGCCTGAAGGATTGAGTTTATGAGTGCACTAACAAAACAAGAGAGAGAAGGTTTGGAGGATGTATTTTTGTCTATTCATACGCATAAAGATAGATATGAAAAAATGAGAGAATTATCGTCTTTTATTATAGCTAGCAAAATTAGCAGCGTTGCCGCAAGACTACTAAAACGTGCAAAACTAGGACTTAAAAAGAGAAAAACTTCGTGTTTTTTATCATTTTTTGATAAAAAGAAGAAATCTTTAAGCAAATAAACTATAAAGTGTCTATAGCTGAATTACCTTGTTCTGAAATTTTATTTTAAGGTCTAGGTAGTTTCGGAAAATCTTTATAAATTCAAGGGTAGATTTATGAATAAAGCTCAATTCGTTGAACTAGTGCAAGCAAGCGGTAAATACAAAACTAAAGTTGAAGCTGAAGCAGCTATCAGAGCATTCACGGATGCAGTTGCATCTGCATTGGTAAATAAAGAGGATGTTTCTCTTGTAGGATTCGGAAGCTTTGGTGCTTCATTACAAAAGGGAAAAAGCGGTAAAGTTCCTGGAACTGACAAGTCTTATTCTACTAAAGATAAAATGGTTCCTAAATTTAAGGCTGGCAAAGGTCTTAAAGACCGCGTTGCTGCTGGTAAATAAAACCTAAAGTTCTGCCGCAAGTAAATTGCGGCAAACTCCATTCTCAACAAACTCATACTTTTCTCACCAACTCTTTTCAAAAAAACACATTCATTACATTTTAAATTTCAACAAAAATAGATACAATATAAATATCACATACGAAACGGGGTAAAAAGATGAAAAAAATTATACTTATCTTACTGATGTTATTCTCAGTAAACCTTAGTGCACAAGGCAAGAATCCGCATGTTGTTTTAGAGACTAGCCAAGGAGTTATAGAGATAGAGTTATTTCCAGAAACTGCACCTATGGCTGTAGAAAACTTTACCACCCTTGTAAAAAACGGCTACTATGACGGTCTTATATTTCACAGAATTATCAAAGATTTTATGATTCAAGGCGGGGATCCGAGCGGAACAGGCAGAGGAGGAGAGAGTATCTGGAAAAAAGATTTTAAAGATGAATTTACAAATAAAATATTTGACAGAGCCGGTATTCTTGCAATGGCAAACAGAGGTCCTCACACAAACGGCAGCCAATTTTTCATAACAACCGCTCCTGCTCCGTGGCTAAACGGGAGACATACGATTTTTGGACAGGTGACAGCACAGACCATAAATAGTGTGAAAAAACTTGAAAACGTTGCAACACTCGGACAAAAAGGTGGAGACAGACCTGTTGAAACACAAAAGATAATAAAAGCCTATATAAAAGCCGATTAGTTCTTTTAAAATTCAACCTGTAATAACTTTATAAATATTATTACAATATAATTGCGCCACTAACAAAAAAGGTGTTTAATGGAAATCAAAACTATTGCCAGACTCCAAAAACAGGCACTTAAAAAAAGTGCTTCTGATTTCACTAGATTGGGCTTTGCGCTTTTTTTCATGATATGTGTTTTAACATTTACATTTCTAAGCAACGGTGGCATCTCTAACAATATATTTTTGGCAGTGGCTGCGCTAATCGGCGCATACATGGCTATGAATATAGGAGCTAACGATGTGGCAAACAACGTAGGTCCCGCAGTTGGCTCAAAAGCGCTTACTCTCACTACAGCAATTATTATCGCCGCTGTATTTGAAGGGGCAGGCGCGCTTATTGCAGGTGGCGAGGTTGTTAAAACTATAAAGAACGGCATTATTGACATCTCTGCATTTGATGGCAATCCAGACCCTTTTATATGGGCAATGATGGCCGCTCTTCTTGCTGCGGCTCTTTGGCTAAACTTTGCAACAATGATGAAAGCCCCCGTTTCCACGACACACTCTATTGTCGGAGGCGTAATGGGAGCTGGAATAGCGGCTGCCGGATTTGGCGTTGTGGACTGGTGGACAATGGGAGGCATAGTTGCTTCTTGGGTTATCTCCCCTGTCTTGGGCGGAATTATCGCCGCTGCGTTTCTCTTTGCAATCAAAAAATCTATTGTTTTTCAAGAAGACAAGGTTCAAGCCGCCAAAACTTACGTTCCGGTATTTGTGGCGATTATGTCTTTGGCATTTGTAACATACCTTATACTCAAGGGTGTTAAGCAAATATGGCCTAAAATAATAGAGTCTGTCAATATATTGCCTCTTGTTTCTTTCGAAGTTACAAAAAAACCGGCATTTACAACTGCACTTGCTATCGGTGCTATTATTGCAGTTGCTGTCTATTTCTTTGTTAAGAAAAGGGTTAACTCAAATACCACGGCTCTGCAAAATACAAAAGCTTCAGTAAACACCATGTTTACCATCCCCCTTATTTTTGCAGCGGCTCTGCTAAGCTTTGCACACGGTGCAAATGACGTTGCAAATGCTATCGGACCATTAGCGGCAATCAATGATGCAGTGGTAAATAACGGTGTTTCGGCGAGTGCTTCTATTCCGCTGTGGGTTATGGGCGTAGGCGCAGTCGGTATTGCGCTTGGACTAGCGCTGTATGGTCCAAAACTAATCAAAACAGTTGGAAGTGAGATAACTGATTTAGACCAGATAAGAGCATTTTCCATAGCAATGTCAGCATCTGTAACCGTAATCATAGCTTCGCAACTTGGTCTTCCCGTCAGCTCTACACATATTGCTATTGGCGGTATATTCGGCGTTGGTTTTCTAAGAGAGTGGCTACATATAAAAGATGAAAATAATCACACGATTGAAGATGATGTCATTATTATAAAAGATGAACAGCTCAACAGAGAAGCATACAAGGCTGAGTTAAAATCGCTGCAGGAAAAAAGTGAGAAAACTCAACCAGACTATGCAAGAATAGTCGACCTTTATAAACTTATCGAGAATGAAAAAAGAATAATTAAATCGACTAAGAAAAATATCAAAAAAGCAAAAAAAGTCCAGTTTGTAAGAAGAGATGCTATCAAAAAAATAGTAGCTGCATGGCTAATTACAGTACCTGCTGCCGCTGTGCTTGCAGGAATGCTCTTTTTTACAATAAAAGGAATTATGATTTAAAACAACAGTTGAGATATTTTAAATTATAGTTATCTATAATTTTTAAAATCTCCTCTGGCAACCTCTAGCGCTTCGTAAAAATCCATTATCTCTCCGCTGTTTTGAGCCTGAAATTTTCGTGCATCCTCTTCGTTTAAAAAGGCATATTTGCTGATTTTGCTCATCGTTCCTCTAACTCTGCTTCCTACAACATAATAGGCCTTTGTAGCGTCAATAAATTTTAAAGTAGTTACATCAACTACCAATGGATTTTTAAGCTCAATGCCATCTCCTAAATGCTCTTCAAGACAATGAATAGAGCAGTATTGGTAGACCTTTTTTTCATCTGAAGCACTATGGCTTGTTTTATAATATTTGACCAAATCCATTCCGCATCTAGGACAATAATTTTTATCTGAAGCGTCTTGAAGCAAAACGGCATCCTTCTCGTCAACGCTCTGGAACATTGTTAGTTTAGTATTAAGCTCTTTTTGTGCACATCCAGCAAAAAATATCATAAATACTACTAAAATTGTATTTTTATACATATCTAAACTCCTATATTTATGTAATGTTAGCAATATATGATTACTATTTTGTTAACCGTAAAGAAAAGATGACCATTATGAAAAACAGAGCTATTAAATATGTTAAAGAGATTATTCTCTTTGTTTTTGTTATGACTATTTTTGCCAATGCATTGAGCCTATACAGAAGCAACGAGTTAAACAAAGAGGCGTTGAATATATCCAGCGTTACACTTCTGGATAACAGCATATTTACACTGCCCGTAAATGAGCCTATATTGATCCATTTCTGGGCTACTTGGTGTCCTACATGTAAAGCCGAAGCTCCAAATATACAGACTATATCCGAACACTATAACGTCTTGACAATTGCCATAAAATCTGGAAATAACTCAGAAATAGAGGAGTATCTAAAAAGCCGTGGTTTAAACTTTTATGTCGTTAATGATACAGAAGGAGTATTGGCAGAAAAATTTGGTGTATTGGTATTTCCAACAACAATTATTTATGATAAAAATGGTGAGGTTTTCTTTAGCGATATAGGATATACGACTACGTTTGGATTGTGGCTTAGAATGTTCTTTGCCGGTATGTAAAATAAGTCATAAAATGGGTAAAGCCCAAAAGATAGGGCATAAGAGCCCATTTTATGACTGCTGAGAGTAATTATTTATCTATTTTAACTACGTATGCTTTATGAGATAAAGGTACCCATGGGCGCTTGATATGCTTTGGACGTCTAAGAGTGGAGTTTTCATCCAATCCGCGAGTCAGCTGATCTCTCCAGCCCTCATAAACTTTAAAGTTATTGTCATAGTTTACAAAGATATCACCTATCTTATCACCGGCTTGCGCAGGCTCTAAAATTACCTTTTGGTGCCAGCAGTGCATACCAGAAATTGGGTCTGGATGCGGAGCAGCAACGGCATTTTGCCATGAACCGCTTAGTCCATCCCACCAGACATTTGCACTGTCTTTATTGTAGTCAGCAAATCTTTCACTGTGGAAAGGCTTGATACCATCAACATATTTGAGTTTACCCTCTTTTCCATCCATTTGAAGTTCGGCAGTTGGAACACCAAAGCTGTTAATTCCGCCTGCACCTTTATAATCTTCAATCTTAATCTGTGCTCCGTCTTTACCTGCATTTTCAAATGAGTGAGCCATGAATTTAGGATCGTTCATATTTCTTGCTATCGGCTGCGAATCAACTTTTCCATCCGTTACACCGTTAGGAATAGATACAGAGTTAACTAATTTCCATCTTCCACCGTGGTGTGAACAAGCAAGCGTTCCAGGAAGAACACCTTCTGTTGGTATTGCCATTGCTACAAAATAACCAGATTCAAGCCCTGTTAGACTATCCACAATTCTAACTCTTATGGCTTCTCCGCGCTTAAATCCTTGACGAGCTGCATCTCCTGTTGAAATCCAGATAGGGTCATGGTTTTGCGAAATTTCCATAAGGTGCTTAGAGTTAGCAGAACGAGTATGAATATTATACGGCAGACGAAAAACTGTATTAAGCGCATATGAGTTTTTCTCTGTCATAAAAGAGTGGTTTACGTGTGATACAATATGAACCATCTCTTTTTTCTCCTGCTCATTTCTTGGATAGAAAGGAATAGCATACTCAGGCCACTTCCAATCATCAGCAAGCCACTCACAGAAGAAGTCAAGTTTCTTGTCAAGAGTTGCAAAACCTTCCATGTTCTTGCCGTCAACAACAATACCGATGGCTTTCTTCTTGCCATGAGATTCAGCACTCATAACGCCTGTTCTCTTGTTAATTGTTACATCTTTTTTACTATATTTATGTCCGTGAGAAATATAGTTCTCTCCGTCATCTTTGATTTCACGCTCTTGCGCAGAGTAGATATTATTCTCTTCCATCCAAGCGCCGTAATCTCTCATGTACTCATACACAGGGTATTCTGAATTCTTGTATCTCTCATCAGATGTAGCTGTTGCTTTAAGATTTGGCAGGTTGTCTCCAAATGCAGCATCATACCACTCTGCAATAGTAACAGGTTTGCCGGGATTCTTTTTAGACTCCCACATTTTTCTAATACCAAGCTCACCGGTAGGGTCAACGTAATTAACACATAAATCAATCCAGAACTCATTTTCTTCCCAAACTTCGCCAAGTCCTGCTTTAATATGAGCTTCTAATGTAGCACGGTTTGGATTATTTGGTTTCCAGCCTGCTTTTTCAAGCGCAACTCTCATAACAGGCTGACGGAACGATGTCCAACGAGCTGGCATAGAAGGCTCAGAGTGTTGGTCATGTCTCTCGCCGGCGAGGCCAACAGGAAGAATGTAATCAACATACCAGTTAGTCTCAGACCATACAGGAGAGAGATTAAACGTAAGTTCCATTTTAGACTCATCTTTAATCGTATCAATCCATCTAAATCCATCAGGATTAATCCAAACAGGATTGTACATACGAGGAGCCCATACAGCAAGCTTCTGAGGGACTTTAAGACCTTTGTCTATCCATTTTTGCTGCCACTTTTTATCAGCAAGAAGGTGCGGTAACAGGTAAGACATCTCATAGGTTGAAATAGGCCATTCAGGCGGCCAAGAGAGTTCGTTATAAACATCTATAGGGGCTACATTAGCACCGCGCGTACCTTGTCCTACGGTTGAGCTTCCGCCTTTTCCGCCGACAGATATAACGTGCCAATAGTGAAAAAATGTACCGCCCTCAGGTCCGATAGCACCACGAAGAGCAAGCGGAAGATAGCCTGCGCGTCCACTCATCCATCCACCACGATTTCCTGCTGCTGCTGCTCTCCAGAAGTATGTAGATATCGCAGATCCAGCCCAGATAAACATATCATATAACGCCTCAAGTTTGTATCCAGGAACGTGAGTCTCTTTTACAGCAAAATCTAAAGTATAAGGAGAATATAGCTCTCTTAATACCTCAATAAACGTATCAAAATCGTCACCATCCGGAATTTTTGAGATATAGCCTTTGCTTACCATAAACTCTAGATATTTTTTATTGTCTAAGAATACTTCCCAGTTTAACCATCTTCTAACAAACTCTTTGTCAACTTTGTTTTCACTTAGAATTCTGTTTGTAAGATAAAGATAGATTACAGGCTCCGTTCCAGGCCATGCAGCAATCCAGAGATCAGCCATACCAGCCGAATTTGAAAGACGAGGGTCCATAACAACCATCTTTGCGCCCTTAGCTCTAGCCTCTGCTATAAATGCAGCAGCTTGAGCAAAGTAGTGACCAGCATCAGCAGCGTGTGATGAATTTAGAAAAAGCAGTTTTGCATTTGCCCAGTCAGGAGATGTTCTGTCATCGTTTGCCCACTGAATGGTAGGAGTACGCCCGCCAGAACTACAGATATTTGTATGCGAGTTTGTACAGTCTTGACCAAGCGTATGCCAAATTTGAGGTGTGAAACCATTCTCATTTGGACGGCCAACATGGTACATGATAGATTTTTTAGAGAGCTCATCGCCCACTTTTATCGTATCACTCATCTTTTTACCGATGGTAGTCATGGCTTCGTCCCATGTAGTACGAATCCACTTACCTTCACCACGTGCAGAACCTGGAGCACGCTTCAATGGGAATGCTATGCGATCTGGATCATACATTTGAGATTGAACAGCATAACCTTTTGCACAGTTGCGACCGCGAGAAGCAGGGTGAAAAGGGTTGCCCATATACTTTTTAACAGTAAATGATTTCTTATCAATCCAAGCCGTTAATCCACATGACGCTTCACAATTTGAACATGCAGTAGGAACGATTGCATAATCGTTAACTTCAATACCGTCTGGATTTGATTCACTTCTAACGCCGTGACGGTCAATACCCCCTCTCTTCCAGTCATCACCGTCCAACTCTTTAAAATCATTCCATTCGTTCATTGGAGGATAAAATGATAGCGAGTCTGGAGTATTTGTAAATTTGCTCTCACTAACTGACTCAGCAATAGCATCAGTAGTAAATACGCCTTTTGCGATTGCAGCGCCTGCAACAGTAAATGCAGCGCCTTTTAAAAATGTTCTTCTACTTTCTAAATACATTAAATATTCTCCCTAACTCATTGGTAATAATTGTGGAATCATCAGCCATACATGTTTAACTATTGCCAAACCAACTAACGCTAAAATTGCTGCTAGTTTTAAAATAGCATCAGATTTACCGACTCTGCTTAGTACTACAAAGAGCATCGGCAGTATATAAGTCATCCATTGACCTAGCCAGAACATAACAGTATATGGTCCGTCACCCTTGATATAATCTATTGTAGCTGCAATCTCTTCGGCCTTCATAGGTCCGAAAATATATTCTGACATGTAGATAATAAACGCCATAAGCGCACTTAGCCCTAACACAACGCCTAAAGTGTTTTTAGCTTCGTCACTAAGCTTGTTACCGCCAAGCAGAAGCATAAACGCAGAACCTGAAAGCAGTGCTGCAAGAATCATTTGAGCTGATTCAGCCGGCATTTGCCATAGTTCGCGTGCCGTAGCCTGAGACATAAGTGCTGCAGTATAAAGCGTAACCGGAATCGCAAGGATTGCTGTCCAAAGAAGTACTTTGTCAAATAGCTCATTGTTTTTCTTAAATGCCAAGAACGCAAGAAGTATTAAAAGTCCCAAGAATGCAGAAGCCATAAAAGAACCGACTGCAATAGCAGAATTCCAGTGTGGATAGACAAATATATGCCACATTCTAAATGGTTGATGTAAGTCAGCCAATGTAAAAAGTAAGAAAATGTTAATAAAAACAAATGCTGCTACTGCACTTGGAAGTCTTAAGCTTTTAGCTGACTCAGGATGCATTCTAAGAAGCATAAATAACACAAAGATAATGCCTGTACCTATACTCTTAGCCCACATATTCACAGTAACCAGCCAAGGCCAAACTATACCCGGAAGCGCTACGTCTAAAGTAACTACAGCATTTGTCGCTGCTAATGTTTCATGTACCATTAGTGGTCTCCTCCAACCGGAAGTGTTGTTATGTTGTTAAACAGTGAGTGTCCATTTACTCTATGAGAAGCAAGAGGGTTAAGAGTAACATTTCCGCCGCCTACATAGTAGTGATGAGGATTTGTTCCTTTTTCAGGCTTACGAACTTGAACTCCGCCTTGGTTAACTTGAATATATTTTGAGATATTTGAAGTTGGATCTTCAAGGTCACCAAATATATTTGCCTGAACAGGACAAGCAACAACACAAGCAGGCATCATACTAGAAGCAACTCTATGTGCACAATATGTACATTTATCTGCGGTTTGCGTCTGAGGGTCTATATATATTGCTCCGTACGGACAAGCCATTACACAGCCTGCACAGCCTATGCAACGCTCTTTATCAATATTTACGATGCCATTGTCAAGGTAGTGAAGCGCACTAACAGGGCAAATTCTCTCACATGGCGCATTTTCGCAGTGGTTACATCTTAAAGGTGTAAATGTTCTTTTTGTTTCAGGGAATGTTCCAACGTCAACATATTTAACACGAAGTCTCCATGTGCTTAGCGGAACTTCATTTTCCACCTTACATGCGATTTCACACCCCTTACATCCCATACACAGATGTAAGTCAACTAGGAAGCCTAATTGCATATATTCTCCTTATAGCCTTCAATAGACAAATGTTAAGATTTATAACTATGGTTAATCTTTTTAAAAAGAGATTCCTATTTCAAAAAGCACAAGAACTCTTATTGCAAGAATACTACCTATATAAAGCTTAAATTAGTTATAAAAATGTGATAATATTGTAATAATTTCTTCCAGTGTGAATATTCGAAAATTCTATTTTACTCATTCTAATCGTCTTCAAACAGAGCCTTTTCTTCGATACAAGCTTTTCCATCTGAATATCCCTCTACATGAGCGCCATACTTATATGTGATTTCTCCGCCCATTTTACCTTGATAGAGTACGCCCGCACTAATTGCTGCAACTAACACTATTGATAAAAGTTCCACTTTATAAAGCTTCTTGAAATATCCAAACAGATTCAGTGCTGCTACTAAACCCGTAGCTATTGCCAAATATTGTCCAAGCTTTGCATGCTCCTTAAGAGCTGATTTTCCATCGCTTGAAAGAAATTCAAAAACTGCTCCCGCATCCTCTTTGCCTGTTAGGAATGCAATGCCGACAAAAATTGCGCCAAACAGCACAAAACCGGTAGATATTTTTTGAATGGAGTCGCTTGGCTTAAGAAGATAAACCAAACCTATAATTAGAGCTATTAGTGGTAGAACCACTGCGAAGTGTACTGTAGCGGGATGTAACATGATAATACCTTTATATTAAAATATAAGTGCATTTTACATGTTAATTTTTATTCTCTCTTGTAAAGAGAAAACTAATTTTATTTTTTAAGCCTTACTCTAACAGACTGCTCGTGTGCGGTCAGCCCCTCTATATTTGCTATAAGCGCACACTCTTCGCCTATCTCGTTTATAGCTCTTTGGCTAAAAGAGATAATCGATGTCTTTTTCATAAAATTTTCAACTCCTAAAGGAGAGTAAAACTTGGCTGTCCCTCCTGTTGGAAGCGTATGGTTGGGACCTGCCACATAATCGCCGATTGCTTCAGGTGTATTATGCCCTAGAAAAATCGCTCCGGCATGCTTAATAAGCGGAAGCAGCTCAAAAGGAGACATGGTTGCAACTTCTAAGTGTTCTGGCGCAATTTGATTCATAAGAGTGATTGCTTCTTCCATATCCGCCGCTACGATTATAGCTCCGCGCTCCTCGATGGATTTTCTTGCTATGGCTTCACGTGGAAGCTTTTTTAACCAATTTTCAATCTCAATCTTAACCTCATCGGCTAGTTTTTGTGACGGAGTTATTAGGATAGAGCTTGCCATCTCATCATGCTCAGCTTGAGATAACATGTCGATTGCCATATGAGAAGGATTTGCGCTATTGTCGGCTAAAATACCTATTTCGCTCGGACCTGCTATCATATCTATATTTACATCGCCAAAAACCATCTTTTTCGCAGTTGCCACAAAGATATTTCCCGGTCCCGTAATCACGTCAACTTTTGGTATAGTCTGAGTCCCATAGGCCATAGCTGCAATTGCGCTTGCTCCGCCGACTTTATAAACCTGACTTACGCCACACAGATGGCATGCGGCAAGAAGAAGCTCATTTGGTTCATTATTTGGAGTCGGTGTGCAAACTACGATATTTTCAACACCTGCAACCTGAGCAGGAATGACATTCATCAATAGTGAAGATGGGTAAGCGGCTTTGCCTCCAGGGATATAGAGTCCTGCGCTATCAACAGGCGTAACTCTCTGTCCGAGTATCGTTCCGTTTGGTTCATCATCAAACCATGATCTAGGCTTTTGTTTCTCGTGATATATTTTAATTCTATCATATGAGAGGTGCAGAGCCGATTTTAGTTTTTTATCGAGATTTTTATATGCTTTCTCCATAGACTCAGTTGATATTCTAAGCTCATCATCACTCTCTGGAGTCCACTTGTCAAACTTGGCAATATGCTCTTTTAGCGCCTGATTTTTGTTACTTCTTATTTCGCTTATAATATTTGCAACAATGGCGCTTACATGCTCCATGTCCATCCTGCCGCGTCCGAGAAGCTCCTCAAATTCGGCTTTAAAATTGCTACTTTTTGAATTTGTAAAAATCATTATCTGCTTCTTCCTTTATTAAACTCTTTTTTTACTATTGAAATCGCCTCTAATAAATTCTCAGCATCTATTGCACCCATAATTGGCTGAAACATCGGCTCTGCGCTAGGTTCTAAAAACCAGATTGCAGGTGTGCCAGACTGCCATAACTCTTGAGGCATATAGTCATTCTCATCGCTGTATGAAATAATTGAGACGAAATTTTTATTCAACTCCTCTATCACTCTGGCATCTTTGAATGTAGTATTGTCTAATATTACACAATATTTACATTTATGGCTTGATGAAACAAACAACACAGGTTTCACTGCCGTTCTCGCATCTTCAATCCCCTCATGATAATCCTTTGCCCACGCTATCTCTGAAGCAAACAGATTGACTGCAATGCCAAGTATTAAATATATAAAAATTTTACGCAAGTTTTTTTACCTTTTCTAAAAGTTCTTTGGCACACTCAAGTGCACTTTTATCAGTCACATCGATTATTATGTCAGCAACAGCCGTATACTCTGGCAAACGCTCTTTATAAAGCTCTTTTGCTTTTCTTAGATCATTTAAAAGCGGTCTCTTTTTAAGTTTTTTGGACGCATTCGGATGACTTTTTATTCGCTTTAATATTTTATCAAAAGGTGAATTTAAAAAAACAACGATGCCGATATCTTTTAAATTTTTCTGTTTATAAAATCCGCCGCCTGTTGAGATAAGAGTATTTGTTACACTCTTTTGCAACCACAAAGAGACTTTTTTCTCCAAATCCCTGAAGTAAACTTCTCCGCTCTCTTCAAATATCTTCTTAACAGCCCTGTTCTCCATACTCTCTATCAAATCGTCGGTATCCACAGAGATAAAATCAGAGTGCTTGACAACTTCACGGGCAACACTGCCCTTCCCAACACCCATAAAACCTACTAAAATAATATTTTTCACTTTTAACTTTCCACTTTCATCGTAAACATACTCATGTCAAAATCAGGTTTTGTTTTAATGGTTTTAATGTAAATCAAAACTGGCACAGCAATATTGTACTCTAATATTATCATGCTTATTATAAATATAACTGCAAAAAGAGCTAAAAGCGAGGGAATAAAAAATGATATCATAAAGCCTATAATAGAGACGATAAAGAGAATAAATTGTAATTTTGACAATCTTTTGTCTATCATCTGGTTCATCGTAGGTATGCTCATATACCCTTTTGAATTAAGATGAAACCAGACTAGAAAAGGGATGATTTTATATAGCATTCCCGACATAATCGAGAAGATAAATCCGCCGCCGATTAGTATAGAAACAACTACAATATATTTTGCATCGTAAAGGTCGTTTATTACCCATGCAAACGAGCCTAGCGTCATAAAAATTGCCGAGCTTTTCCAATACCAGACGGTCACATCGCTTACAGGACGGCGGCGCGCATTCAGTTTTATGTAAACCGTGGTCGCAAATGCCCAGAAAAATAGGGCCACCCATACTTTTGACGCTATTGAGTACTCCTCAAAATAGAGATTAAAAATCAGCCATAAAAAAAGACCCGCACTTATAATCCAAACAACATTTTGTTTACAAAACTTTTTAAATCTAGGAGCAACGTAAAACATAGGCAGAATATGAAAAGCAACACCTATAATCAAAATGCCCGCAAAGCCAAAAATTGCCCATACGCTGTGGATATTTGAAAATAGCACATGTAGTTCTGAAAACTTCTCCAATCCGTACGATAAGAGGAGGTGAACGCCAATCAAAACTATCATAAATGCAAATATCAGGCTCGTTATCATCGCTCTTACGCTTGGAGTTATATTTTTAACCCTTATAAGTCCAAAGAGCATCGAGATTATCATAATTAAAAAACCGCTTCCCAAAAATAGCGATGCTGCAAGAGTAAGTGCTGAGTGTGCATTTTGCAGACCAAATATCATAAAAAGTGTGCCAAAAAGCAAAAGCAGATGCGAAACCGATGCAACCATGCCGACTTTGGCAATTTTTGCTCCGGCTAAAACAGGAAGCATCTGAGTAAGCGCTCCAAGCATCACAAAACTTAAAAAACCGATTGTAATCGCATGCGCAATTGCAATTGCGTCCAAAGAGTGGCGGTTTGAGAGAGTTTGCGCATCGCTAAAAAGAATCAATACTCCAGCCAAAACACCAAAAAGCGGCGCCGTTAAAAAAAATCTAAGCGGCGCTGATATGGGTGGCGCTTGATCTACAGATAGCCCGTCAAAATCCATATCCGCCTCCCTCTTCTACTGAACAATCATCGACTGCATCATATCTACTATGCGATCAGAATCTGCACTTAAGTGCTGCTGAGCCATCGTGTAGAGCATCTGCTCCTCTTTCATATTGTGCTGCTGCATTAAAATCATAAGCGTTTCGCTGTTGCCGAAAAATTTATCTTTATCTTTAGCGTCTATGGCCTTGCCCATCTCTTGTGTTAAGTTTCTCATCTGAACGTGTTCATGCCTCATAACCGCCGTTGGACCCTGCGTCATTCCCGTTTTTTGTTCAAACTCAAAAAACATAACGCGCTCTTCCATCTGGAAATGTCTCTCCGTCTCTTTTGCAAAAGCTTCATAAGCCTCTTTTGCGCTCTCGATAGATTTTGAGACCGCGTCTTCCATATTGGCAAAAAGCTCGTCACACTGCCCGTGGCTTGCAGTCAAATACTCTTTTATAGTGCTCATATTTTATACCCTGAATTTTAAAATTTTCGTATTATATTAAAAATAAATTAAATAGAAATTACTATAAATCAATAATCAATTATAGTTCTTCTTTAAACAGCTTTTTACTATTTTTTACTATAATAGCCTTTTTAATTAAGATAGGATAAATAATGAAAAACAAAAAATTAATTACTCTCGGTCTTGCCTCTGTTACAGTTGCTTTAGCTTTGTTGTTTTCTACTAATCTATTTGCATTGGATGAAGGGAAAAAAGAGAGCAAAGAAGCATCAAGACTTGAGGCTTTGGCAAAATTTACAAAAGTCATCAGTATTGTAGAGCAATACAACGTTGACAATGTTACCATCGAAGAGCTTATGGACAAAGCGCTTGAGGGTATGATGAGCAACCTCGACGCCCACTCAAACTATTTAACGCAAAAAGATTACAAAAATTTAAAAGTTCAGACAAACGGCGAGTTTGGCGGATTAGGAATCACCGTCGGAGTAAGAGACGGGGCACTTAGCGTAATTGCACCTATCGAGGGGACTCCGGCTGACAAAGCAGGCATAAAAGCGGGCGACATTATCCTTAAAATCAATGAGCAATCTACGCTAAACATGACTATCGATGAAGCTGTCTCTATAATGAGAGGCAAAGTCGGCACAAAAATCATACTGACTATTGTTAGAGACGGAGAGACTAAACCGCTTCCAATCACCATAACAAGAGCAACAATCACAATAGAATCGGTTTATGCAAAATCTATCGGGAATGATATTCAATATATCCGCGTAACGAGTTTTGACAAAAAAGTCATAAGCGATGTTACAAAAGCGATAAAGCAGAAAAAATCGACTACAAAAGGAATTGTGCTTGACTTAAGGAACAACCCCGGCGGACTTCTTGACCAAGCCGTAGGTTTAGTAGATATATTTGTAGACAAAGGCGACATAGTTTCTCAAAAAGGCAGAAACAAAGCTGATGACGAAATCTATTCTGCAAAGACTGAAAATACCGTAACCAAAGTACCGCTAGTTGTACTTGTAAACGGCGGAAGTGCAAGTGCAAGCGAGATTGTAAGCGGAGCACTTCAGGACCATAAGCGTGCGATTGTCGTGGGTCAAAATACATTCGGCAAAGGAAGCGTGCAAGTAGTTCTCCCCATAACTGAGGAAGAGGCTATCAAGCTCACTATTGCAAGATACTACCTTCCAAGCGGCAGAACCATCCAAGCCGTAGGCGTAAAACCTGATATCGAGGTTTTTCCTGGCGAAGTAAAGACGGATAAAAATGAGTACGCATTAAAAGAGGCTGACCTTAAAAAACATTTAACAGAAGAGTTAGAAAAAGTTGACGGCGCAAAAGAAGAGGAAGATACCAAAGTGGACTCAAAATTTGTTATAACCGATGAGATGATGAACAAAGACATTCAGCTAAAAGTCGGTACCGATATCATAAAAGCTTTAATTATCACAAAAGGAGTGTAACCAGATGGAAAAAAGAGAACTGCTCTACGAAGGAAAAGCAAAAAAGCTATTCACAACTGATGATGAGAATTTGCTTATCTCTGAGTTTAAAGATGATTTGACTGCATTTAACGGTGCGAAAAAATCAAGCGAAGCCGGAAAAGGCGCACTGAACAATAAAATTTCGACAGAGCTTTTTAATCTTCTAGAAGAGTGCGGCATTCAGACCCATTTTGTAAAAATGCTGGATGATAATAACATGTTGCACAAAAGAACAAAAGTTATTTTGATTGAAGTAATCGTTCGCAATATTGCAACTGGAAGCCTAAGCAAAAACCTTGGCATAAAAGACGGAACGGTTTTACCGTTTACTCTTGTTGAATTTGACTACAAAAACGATGCTCTTGGTGATCCGAAACTAAATGACCAGCATGCACTTATCCTTGGGCTTGTTGATTATCAAGACGAACTTGACAAACTTCGCCGCTTGGCAAGACAGGTAAACGATATTCTAAAGCCCTACTTCGCCTCTAAGGGTCTCAATCTTGTTGACTTCAAACTTGAATTTGGAAAAGACAGTAGCGGCAATATAATCTTAATAGATGAGATTAGTCCTGATAATTGCCGTTTTTGGGATATGACAAGCGGTGAGAAGATGGATAAGGACAGATTTCGCCAAGGTTTGGGCGGACTGAGAGTAGCTTACGAGCAAGTTTTAAACCGAATACTCGGTAAATAATAGCACTAGTGCTATGAGCTTGACGCTGAGTTGCTTATGCCCTTGTGGTACAAACTTAGCATTAGCGTAGGCAGCGGAATCTAGGTGCCCCTTGAGGGTATACTTCCGAAGCCGTAATAAAAAAATAATTTTAGGGAAATAAAAATGAAAATAGTAGTAAATGTGTTTTTAAAAGCCGGCGTTTTGGATTCTCAGGGAAAAGCGGTTCATCATGCACTGGAGTCTCTGCATTTTAACAATGTAAGCGATGTTCGCATCGGAAAACAGATAGTTATGAATATGAATGAGAACGATGAGAAAAAAGCTATGGCCGACGCTACAAAAATGTGTGAGGAGCTTCTTGCAAATACGGTAATCGAAGATTATACGATTGAGCTTGTAAAATGAAAGTAACAATCTTACAGTTTCCAGGTACCAACTGCGAATACGATACAGAGCATGCTTTTAAATCTCTAGGAGCGGATACTGAAATTTTGTGGCATAAGGCCCAGAGTGTTCCATCTGACACCGATCTGCTTGTTGTTGCAGGAGGTTTTAGCTACGGTGACTACCTAAGAAGCGGCGCTATCGCAAAATTCAGCCCTGTTATGAAAGCGGTAATAAAATATGCAAACGGCGGCGGAAAAGTTTTAGGTATATGCAACGGTTTTCAAGTCTTGACAGAGGCCGGTCTTCTTCCGGGCGCGCTTAAAAGAAATGAGACTCTTCACTTTCTCTCAAAGCACCACAATCTAAAAGTCATAAACAATGACAACACCTTTTTAAAAGAGCTAAACAAAGGCGATGTAGTCAATGTTCCTATCGCTCACCATGACGGAAACTACTATATTGATGAGAATAGTTTGCAAGAGCTATACGCTAACAATCAAGTTCTTTTAAAATATTGCGACGAAAAGGGCAATGAAAAAAATCCTAACGGAAGCGTTGACTCAATAGCCGGAGTCTGCAACAAAGAGAAGAATGTTTTTGGACTTATGCCTCACCCGGAAAGAGCAATGGAAAAGCTTCTAGGAAGCGATGACGGCGTTAAAATGCTACAGGGATTTTTTCAAGCGTGATTAAACTACTACTGTTATTGCTATTTCTTTACGGTTCAATATTTGCAAATATTGATGATTTACGTGGAACAAACGACTCTGCGACCGCGGAGGAGATAGTCAAATATAGTGACCTTGAAGAGATAAATATTGCGCCCTCTTCAAAAGTTATATACCTAAGCTATCAAGCGCTCCCTGATAGAGTTTTAAAGGGAGAGATTTTCAAGGTAACTGTCAAATCTCTCTGCGTAGTCAAAGATTTTGCAGATATAACATACGAACTCATAAACGCAAAAGGGGTAAAACTTCTAAGCAATGTTCCATCAAGAGACAAAGACTCAAAGCATTACTATGAGACATTTTATTTCTTAGCTACTTCTGAAAATGCAAAGCTTCCTGACTTTAAAGCCACTCTGCTTGATTATAACAACACCCCTTATGAATATACAATATTAGAGGGCGCAAAGCTCAACGTCATCTCGCTAAATCCGAAAAACGATTTTGTAAACATAATAGCGGACTCCTTTGAGATACTCGAATATAAAACTACAAACTATAACACTACGCACAATATTGTAGTTTTTGTAGCAACTGCGACAAACTGCGATATAACAGCCCTAAAACTGGACGGTGTTCAAAAACAGGGAATAGAGTCTGCCACTGGCTCCTATCTTGATTCTAAAATTACATACTACGCGATAATCGACAAAAAAATTGAAAATCTTCTTATGTCATATTTCAATCTCACAAAAAACAGATTTATACCTATTAACATACCTATTATTGTAAGCGATGACAGCGTAACCACCCAAAGCGACCTAAAACCGAGAGACCAGTCACATCAGATGCTAAAGATGAGCGTTGCTGCTGCAATTGCAATAATCGCATTTTTAATAATACTCTGGAGAAGAAAGTACATCTATCTTGTTTTTATCATCATCCCTCTTCTGTATATAGTCTATGTCGGTTCGCCCTCCAAAGAGGTATGTATCAAAGTAGGCTCTGAGATACACCTGCTTCCTGTTGCAAACGGAACGATATTTGAAACGACCACAAATGAGCATAAAATGCAAAAAGAGAATGAGATAGACGGGTGGGTAAAAGTACAGTTAAATGATAAAAAAATAGGATGGGTAAAAGATGAAAATATTTGCTCACATTAATTGGCTATTTGCGACAATCATAATTGTAACTTCGCTTTCATTTATGATTTTGACTTTTTATCTTTTCCCAAGACCATACGCCAGAAAAATTTCTGCTTGGCTAATCAGACTTAGTATATTTTTCAGAGTTGAGATTAAAGGCAAAGAGGACCCTGATGCCCAGATGTTTCTACTTAATCATCAAAGTGATTTAGATATTGCCATTATGGAGACGATAACAAAGAGAAATCTTGCATGGGTTGCAAAAAAAGAGCTCTTCGATATACCTTTTTTCGGTCTTGCTCTGAAGCTGCCGCAAGATATTGCAGTTGAGAGGGAGAGTAAAACATCACTTATAAAGCTACTAAAAGATGCCAAACATGTACTTAAAACAAACAGAGCTATAACTATGTTTCCCGAGGGCACACGCTCTGCAAAGGATGTAATGCTTCCTTTTAAATCCGGCGCAAAATTAGTAGCCGACGCTAACGCTCTTCGTGTGCAGCCTATTGTAATTTTACAGAGTTCAAAATACTACAATATGAAGAAGTTTTACTATATGCCTGGTAAGATTACCGTAGTTTTTATGGAATCTTTTGTTGCCGATAAAAGTGACAGTAATTGGCTGAGTGATTTAAGAATTAAAATGCAAAAAGTGTATGACGATGAGCTGGCAGACAATACTAGCAATAGGTAGCGGCGGTTTTATCGGCGCTGTGCTTAGAGCCTACCTAAACGGTCTTATTTCTCATAAAATCCCGCATGATTTGCCATATGGAACGCTTGGTGTAAACCTTATAGGCAGTTTTATAATGGGGCTTTTGATAGCCTACTTTATGCACACAACCATCTTTTCTCTACATGTAAAGTCTTTTTTATCGACCGGGATTTTAGGAGCGCTTACGACCTACTCCACGTTTGCGATAGAGAGCTTTTTTCTCCTCAACAGCGGACATATCGCTTTGGCTCTTGCAAATATCTCTCTAAACGCTTTTGGCTCTATTTTTATGGCTGGCGGCGGTTTTTATCTGGCAAAATATTTTCTCAAAGCATAATAATCTCATCCGCACACCATTTAGCAAGGTCAAGATCGTGCGTAATAAGAAGCATTCCCATTCTATCGAGATGTTTTACAAGCATACCCATAACCTCCAGCTGAATAACATTATCAAGTGCTGAAGTAGGCTCATCAAGCAGAAGCAAATCAGGTTTCATAAGCATAGCACGAAGGATGGAAGCGCGCTGAAGCTGTCCGCCCGAGAGTTCATGCGGAAGTTTTAAAAGCAGTTCGTAATCGAGGTTTATTCTATTTAGGTAGATATCCATCTCATCAAGTTTTGCCACATCTTTTATCTGATTTAAAAGCGTATAACTTGGATGAAAAGAGCTGTATGGGTCTTGAAACACCTCAGAACTAAAAGAGGTTCTAATACTCCCTTTAAGCGGTTTAAGGTTGCCGAGTATCAGCTCAAAAACTGTGCTCTTGCCTGCCCCGCTCGCTCCGACTATCGCTTTTATCTCCCCTTTTTTAAGAGAAAACGAGAGGTTCTCAAAAAGCAGACTATCCTTTTTATACCCAAAAGAGAGATTGGCGACCTCTAGCACACTGCTCAACTACTATCTCTTGTTTAGCGCTAAATATAGTTTCGTGAGCTCTTTGTAGAGTTCGCTCGGAGATACACTGCTGTTCTCCTCCAAAACTCTCTTCATAACGACATTATCCTCTTCACTGCCCCAAATCTTGATATATGAACCGTCTTTGTAGCCGTTGTCCTGTCTGAACTGGTTTAGGATATTTTTGCCGACATAGAGCTTATAGAGGCTCTCTAAATCAAGCCCGCTCATAACAACCAAATCAAAAAAGTCTGATATCATCTTCTCTAGATTCAGTTCTCCATGTGAAAGCGTATCAAGCATAATAGACTCGATTTTTTCTATAACCTCGGCCTGAGAAGCAAATAGGGTGTTTTTTCTATCAATTTTGGCAAAGCTCTCCAGCTCAGATATATTTTGTGCCAAGTCATCAATATGCCCCCTGCGAGTTTGAACATAGTTCTCTATCGCCAAACTCATAATAAAGTGCCAAACATCTACAACTTCTATCTGCAGATTATCCCAGTCAGCCTCTTGATCTATGTTTTTCCAGTGCTTCCAAGTAAAGCTGTCAATCATCTCCGCGCACTCCATATAGATGCATCGTTTCCAGTTGATAACCTTGTCGTTTTTTGTAATCCCGCTTGTCCAATCAGCGCCGTTTGTAGCCTCGTTCAAATCGGCTTGCAGCTGTAACATTAAAAGTATTTTATCCATACGCTTCTCTCTAAAATTTAATTCGCCTATTGTACCAAATATGCTAAAATATGACACTTAAAACCGAGATATATATGAAAAGAATTAATTGCAGAAAATGTGAATACTATTTTGTTACATGGGAAGCCAAAAGACCTCACGGCTGCAGAGCATACGGATTTAAATCGCCTCAAATCCCGTCTCTGCTTGTTTTCCAAAGCAGCGGAAGTGATTGCACGATGTTTAAAGAAAAGATTGTGTCCAAATAATTTTTTTGCCAAACCCCAGAGTGTTGTCGGTTAGTTTAAAGTAGTCTATTTTTATCTCCCAAAGTTTCGGATTCGTAGCCAGCGCATACGGAAAATTCTTGAAATATAGCTTTTTTAAAGCCTCATCATGAGTCTCTAAAAACTCGCCTCTAAACTGAACTCCCTCGATTTTGCCGACTATTTTTGTCTCCAAAACAACCGTTCCTGCAACTCTTTGATTTTTTGAGATGTTTTTTATATGCTCTGTCTCATCGCTGCTTGCTACGACGAAGGAGATTTTTTCAGCGTCAAATACGTAAAAAAGATTGCATGCGCTAAGTTCAAAACCATCACTGGTTGCTAGAGTAAGCACATGATGTTTTGATAAAAAAGAGGCTATCTTTTTAAGGTTATCTTGCACTGAAATTCTTATAAAGACGCTTTTCCAAATCTTCTAAAGAGCTAATCTCTCTCTTGTTTAGCATCAGAAGCGCAGTTTCATCGTTAGCCATCGTCTCATACATCTCTTTTGGCGACGTCATCTTGTAGTGGCTTTTTAAAAAATCCAACAAAATCTCGAAATTGTCATTTTTTTTCTCGCTGTATTGTTTAAAAAATTTAAAATCATCCCAATTTATCTCAATCAATGCTATCTCCCAAAATTTTTCAGTGCTTTTTCTAGTTTCTCTATCAGTTGTGACATTTTAGCAGAAGAGATGGCAAAGTTCAACCTCATAAAACCGCTCCCTTCCCTGCCAAAACTAATCCCCGCACTTAGTCCAATCCCCGCTTCTTGAACAAAAAAATCCCGCAGCTCCTTATCGCGAAGCCCCAAACCTCTGCAATCAAGCCAAGCCAAATAAGTAGCCTCTATGGGAGTGATTTTTATAGGATATTTGTCGCACAACTCTTTTAACATGTAGAAATTTTTTGCAAGATGTATCTTTAGCTCTTCAAGCCATATTTTGCCCTCTTTGTAAGCTGCTTCAAAAGCTACATGTGAGAGCGAACTTCCGTTGGCAAAGTGGATACGGTTATAGACTTTTAAAAATTTCTCTCTCAGCTCTTTATTTGGTACGGCGACACTGCTTATAGCAAAGCCAGCCATATTAAAACTCTTTCCTACACCGATAGCCGTAACCGTTATATCTCTCGCCTCTTTGTTTAGCGAAGCAAAAGGAACATGTAGATTTGGCGCATAAACCAAATCGCTATGAATCTCATCGCTAAATACGACTATGTTATGCTTCAAACATAGCTCTAAAATCTCCTCCAACTCCTCTTTTTTCCAAACTCGCCCGACTGGGTTATGCGGAGAGCATAGAAGCAGAAGTTTGGTTTTCTCATCTATCTTTGATTTTAAATCTTCTATGTCAAATGTATAACTTCCGTCTTCTCTCTGTTTGAGAGGATTTTTCAAAAGCTCTCTCTTATGCTCCATTACACTGTGAAAAAACGGCGGATATACCGGAGTTTGAACTATGACTTTATCGCCCTTCTCGGTAAATGCCTCTATGGCGACGTTCATACTCGCAACCACCGAGTGCGAATAGAGCATATCTTCTAAGGCAAACTCTACTCTGTGCTCGTTTTTCATCCACTCTATCTGGGCAATAAACATACTTGGCGGCACCTCCTCATACCCTATGACTGGATGTTCAAGGCGTTTTTTTACTGCTTCAATCACAAAATCAGGAGTGTCTATATCCATATCCGCAACCCAGAGAGGCATAACATCGTTTGTGCCAAAAAGCTTCTCTCGAAGAACGTACTTCTCCGCGTTTGTGTTTTCTCTACATGCAGAGGTTGAAAAATGGTATTTATTTTTTTGATTTTTCATGAATATACTATCTGATTAACGTAAATAATAGTAATATTCCCATTTATTACATGTTCTCAAAAAATATTTTAATTACTTCATGTTTTAATTCTTCAAAATCAATTGTATAATCAAAATCTTTTTCCAACCCTATATTAACTACATTGATAAAATTTTCTTTTGTATAGTTTCCATAACAATTTTTATAATCTATTTCAATAGAATCTAATTTTGAAATTAAACATATTGCTTGATATGCTTTATCCGATACGCTTGTTTTATTATTTGGATGGGCTCGATAAAAATGTTGATTTGGAGTTATAGCAATAATATTTTCAGCCATATCTGCTAATTCTGGAAATTTAGATGATAAAAAAATATGATGTGCTTGTGTTGCAGGATATGAATTAAATCTGTGAATTTCACTATAAGGGTGAATAGTTTTAACAAATCTTTTTGCTTTTTCGATTTGGTATTTATAAAATTTATCATTATCAATTTCTTTTTCAAAAAATTGAACATTAAACTCTTCCCTTGTAAGAGATTTATCTTTTCTAATATCTCTCCAATTTGGTCTATTATAAAGTAAATCATTGTAATTTATTTCAGCAACTTCACCTGATTTACTACCAAATTTTTTATATTTAAAACATAATGTATTCAGCATCGGATTAAATATTCTTATTGGCTCTTTATCTTTAGTGATTTTTGTATATTTTTTAATAAATACTAAATAATTATTTCGTAATTCATAAAGTGAATCTTTATCTTGTATTTTAAAAAAAAGTATCAAAATATTTCCATATATCACTATCTTTTAAAACTTTTTCAAGATATATTGATAAAAAATAAAAAGCATTTCTATCTCTTAAAGATATATACTCTATAAATTCTTTATTTACAACTATATATTTATATGGTTTTTTATCTCTATTTTCATTAATTAAACCAGAATAAGCCAGCATTTTCAGTGGCTGTGAAAAAAATTTATCATATTCCTTTTCTGCTTTTTTGACTTCTGGCTTATTAAATATTTCTGTAACTAATTCATTTGAATAGGAACAAAATCGTATATCATTAACTGTAAAAGTATTTTCATCTTTTATACAATTAAGAATACATTCACAAACTGCACTTAATACATCAGGCTGAACTTTTTGATCAAAAAACCTCGCACTCCTAGTTTTTCTAATATCCAAATCTTTATTGTGAAAATATTCTTGTATTTCAGCTCTCATAATTTAATTTGGTAAACCTAAACCTATATCAAAATCACCAATATAGTTAGTAGGAATATTTCCACGAACTATATTAACATTCTGTATCTTGCCATTAATAAATCCATAATTTTGATATAAATTACATAAAAATTCATTACAATTTGTTCTATGTTGAATATTTCCATTTCCTGCTGTTAAACTAAAGTAACCTGGTATAGACGGATTAGTTTGATAAAAATGAATTCTTCCTTCACTTCCCCAAGCACCTTGATTTTGGTTGTTTTCCCAATTTAAACTAGTAGAATTATTATTCCTAGCTAAATAACCTAAAGCTTGATAGTATTCACTTTCAGAATTAAATCGAATTTGTGCTGGATTATTTGTTCCAAAACTTGATTGATACATTCTTTTCCTTTTTAAATAAATTTACAACATTAATATTACTTATTTAAACTTAAGTAATCCAAAAAACTTTACTGAATTATTATCTATATTTAAAGACCTAGTGCCTCTATTTCTTGCAATTTTATAATATTCAGTAAATTCTTCACTACTATAATAATTTAAATGTTCTTGTGTTATATTAATACCATCTTTTGCTTTTAATAGGGCAACGGAACCATCTGCAATACTGTTTTTTGGTAAAAAAGTTGCTCTTGGGTAGTATGTCAAATTTGGCACTAAAACAATATCGTTCTGATTAAGATATTTTGATACCACAAAACTATCTATTTCATCCATAAAACAATCATAACTTTCTATATCTTTTATTTTATTGTTATCTATATTTCTTGATTTCAAAACTCTAAACTTTCCACTGCTTAAAGTATGTTTTTTTGTAATTTGCCTATCTCTAAATGTTTCAAATATATCAAGTTCCATTTTTTCAGCAATAAGATCAAAAAACTCATTTCTATATATTAGCCAGTAGGGAAATTCTTTTGAAAATATATAGTCTTTATTTTGATAAATAAGAGTATTGGTAATATAACTTTCTATTTTCATCTGCTCAAGTTTTTCTTTTTTATATGTATCAAGTAAAAAGCTTATTGTTTCAATTTTTACACCTTTAAAAGCTTTCTCTCCATAATCGGTAAGAGAGTGGAGATTATTTTTTTCTAACATCTTTCTTGTTTCATTAAATTCAGGTGCATTAATCAAACTTTTTGGAACAATCAAGGAAACATATTTACCTAGTTTTATGGATTTTTCAATAAAAAATGAAAATAGATTATTTGTATCTTTGTTTTGAGAGACTGATTTATATGATTCCAATAAAGATTTTTCATTTATAACTTTTCCATAGGGTGGATTACCTATTACTAAGTCATAAGAATATTCATTAGCCCATAATAAAAAATCCTCATTTATAAAATTAATAATGATATTTTTTGGTACTTTTGTTTTTTCTAGTAGCAGTTTCAATATCCCAAGTGAATTTTTATCAATATCAACTACATCTAAAATAACTTTTGGAATGTTTTTGTATTTTTTAAATAGTAAAGGCAAAAAGTTTCCTATACCAACAGAGGGTTCAAGTATTTTAATAGATTTTTTGTTATCAAAACTAGGTAATTTAGAAATAACATTAAAAACTATATCTTCTCTTGTAAAATATGCTTTTGTCTCACTTCTATTTACATTAGATAATTCAGCAATATTATAAAGAGTATTCATATCGCATTTAAGAGGATTGTCTTTTATAAAATTTTTTAATATATTTAAATCTAGCAGATTGTATTCTTGTATAGTTTTATTTATTTCATTAATAGATAAAACTTTTTGATTTAAAACTTTTTTAATATTTTGTGCAATTTGCTCAAATATTTTAGTTGGTACTGCTTCACCGATACAATGTCTTATATTTAATTCTTCTTGTTTTAAAAACTTTTTCTTTTCTTCATTTGATAAATTATTTAATGCTTCAAATTCAATATTTGACCATTTAAATTCATTAGGGATAGTCATCATACGCATAAGTTCTCTTATACTAAATACTCTGTTATCGGAGGGATGAATTGTATTTTGACTTGCTAAAATATCATTTCTTGTGTGAATACAAGGTGCAACTTTATCCCAATACCATCTTGCGTATTTATCACCATTTTTATTTTTGTTAAAAACCATCTTTCCATTAATAATTTTGTGTGGTATTCGCTCTACTTCAATATTGCTAAATGCTGATTGCCCTTCTTTTATAGTTTCTATCCAAGGCAACATTTTTTCATCAAAACTCCTGCAAGAGTGGAAAATATCATCTTTAGAGATTTCTCCCATAATTTTTAATGATGGTAAGTCTGATATTAAATGTTTTAATATTTTTGCTTTTTGTTCTTTTGGAAAAAGTTGATGTGGGCTTACATTTATTAAATCTTTTCTAACACCGATAACTAAAGTTCTTGTTCTACTTGATTGAGCACCATAATCTTTAAAATTTATTACTTTTGATAAAATGTTGTATGTCCCACCAAGATTTGAGTCTATAGCTTCTTTAATAGATTTTTCAATATTGTCTACATCAGTACAAAGAGTATTTAAAAAAGCTCTTACATTTTCAAAAATAAAAAATTTTGGTTTAATTTGACTAACTATTTTAATAGATTCTACTACTAAGGAATTTCTTTTGATTTCATTATTTTTTTTATGATTTGCAACAGACATCCCTTGGCACGGGGGAGTGGCTATTAAAACATCTAAATCGTTTACATTATTATTTTCTAATTCTCTGTAAATTTTATCTTGTATTTCTCGCTCTGATAAATCACCTTGTATATATCCAGTACTAAATTCACACTTATTATTAAACTGTTGTATCTTAATTCTTTTACTAAGGTATTCATTTGTTGCAACACATTTAAAACCTTGTTGCTTAAATCCGTAACATCCAATACCTGCACTACTGAAAAGAGAGACATAATTTAATAATTTCATTAAAACTCCATATTTTATACTTTTTATTACTGTATTCCATATAACTAATTTCTCAACGAGTTAGTTGTTTACTCTCATTTGATTATTATTTGCCATACTTAGAAAAACTTTGATTATATTAGACAACTTTTGACCTCCGCTCTTTATTTTTAAAATTATAACTTTTTATGCTTACATATATTACTTTCTTTTTATATGAGAACAATAAAATATGTCATTTTGCAATATTATCTTTTCCTCCAAACACTAACCTCTGCGATGCTGTGCTGAAACTTTCTTGCCGTCTCTTTGATAACAAACTCCAAATCCTGAAGATGTACAAGCTCAAATTTTTTACCCAAAATCTCTTTTAGCGTATCTATCGTTTTTATCTCTTTGGCGCTCTCATCTTTGTATCCGCCGAGCCAGAACTCTTTTTTGGTTGAGCTCTCTTGCCAAGTGTATGGCGAGGTTAAAATCAAAACGCCATCTCTGTTTAGCCTCTCATAAACGCTCTCCAAAAATAGTCTGGGATTGTAGAGCCTGTCTATGAGATTTGTAGCCATGACTAAATCGTAAGAGTTGAAATTTGGCTTGAGGTTACATGCGTCACCCTGCCAGAATGAGACTCTCTCTTTTAGATTCTCATAGCCAAGCTCCTCTATGTTCACCTTTTTTTTCTCTACCAAATCGCCCTCGGTTTTTGAAGCAAAACCGATGTATCCGTCACTTTTTAGTTTTACGCCCACGCCTATAAATCTAGCCGAGAAGTCAATCCCCTGAACCTCATCAAAACTCTTTGCAAGCTCAAAAGCCGCTCTTCCTGTCGCACATCCCAAATCAAGAGCTTTTGTGTGGTTTTTTGCAAATTTTGAGGCTATTTTTGCGCACTCTATTGCAAAGTTTTTTACGCCGAAGTTCTCATCTCCGTACTGAAACTCACAATACTGTGAAACAAGTTCGTCACTCTCGTAGACATCACTCTCTATTCTATCGTCACTGCTTGAGATAACATATCTAAAACCGGCGTTTTGAGGGAAGTGCTTACGAAATGCGTAACGGGAGTGTTTCATTATAAGGTTTCCGCTGCTAGCCCATGACGAGCCTAAAATCAGCGCATGTCTGCCATCATATGTCGGCACGGAAAAGTCATCATATGCCGAATGAACTTCAAATCCCTCAAAGCCGAATATCGGAGTTTTACTCCACTGCCAGACGTTTCCGACAACATCATATATGCCGTTGAAACCAAACTCATTTACGGGACATGAGCTAAAGTAGTGGTAAAAGTTTAGGTTTGCCCTGCTCTCATGAAAGTCCGGAATATCCTGCAAACCTGCATAATTGTATATCAGTCTATACTCCGTCTCGCTTGGCAAAGAGTAGATAACTCCATCCTTTTTACCTTTGTAACGGCAAAATGCCTCCGCTTCAAGCGCATTTACATCCGCAGGCCAGTCAAGCGGCATATCTATGAGTTTAGAGAGTGTTCTATATCTGTACATGCCCTCTTCTAATACCCAAAACAGAGGATGTTTTGCGCCGCTTATCTCTAAAAACTTTCTCCCCTCGTCATCCCAAAATTCCTCATCTTCATATCCCCCCTCTTTTACAAACTCCATAAATTCGGCGTTGCTTACCAGATATTTTGAGACTTTAAATTTTTCTATCGTCTCGCTAAACTCTCCATACTCGTTATCCCAGCCGTAGAGATTGTGTGACTTATCTTTACCTAAAACAACATTGCCGCCCTCTATTGTTATCATCTTATTTTTTGGAGCGGATGAACTATGCGGACAGATGTTGAACTCTTTTACCTCTTTTACCTTCTCAAGCGGCATCTGGCGGTGCAAAACAAGCGATGTTTCTATATGGATACGCTCATGCTCTATGCCCATAAGAACTATCCACATAGGCGATTCCTGCGTAATAGGCAGAGTCAATGGAAGCGAAGCTATAAGAGAATCAACGATATTTCTCACCTTCATTCTATATGCTCTAACATCATCCACTTTTGGCCACTTATAATGCGTGCTATTTGTATCGTCCCACTCCATCTCATCCACACCAACGGCAAAAATGGACTCAAACTCGGGATTTATCCGTTCTTTTATTATCTTCATATATATTAGTTTATTTATAAAAAAAGTGGCGGTATGTCCGAAATAAAATATCATCGGATGGCGAGTCGGCTCGGATTTTTGATAAAAAACCTCATCGCTCTTTAGTACTTCAAAAATCTTCTCAAAAATATCGTAAGTGTTGTGAAAATATGCTCTTATCTCTTCTCTTTTTGCCTCTCTGTCTGTCCCGTCTAAAGTTATGGGATATAAACTAAACTTACTCAAAATATTCCCTTTTGGATATAATTTTTCTATGAAATTTTATTATAGTGAAAAACTAAGCTTATTTACAAACCTCTTGCACGCTTTTACTACAAAAGAGAGCGGCAACCTTGCATTTCATGTCAGAGATGACGAAACAGAGGTGCAAAAAAATCATGAACTCTTGGCAAAAGAGTTAGGATATGAAAAAAATTCACTTGTTCACATGCAACAGATTCACTCCGACATCGTACATGTGGTTGCAAATGAGGATTTTAAAACTCCCCCTACATGCGACGCGCTTATAACAAATAGACCAAACACACCTCTTATGGTTATGGTTGCCGACTGCTCTCCTATACTGTTTTATGATGATAAAAAAAGGGTTATTGCTGCGGCTCATGCAGGACGTCAGGGTGCCTTTAAAAACATAGTTAAAAACGTGGTTGAGAGGATGAAAACAGAATTTGGCACAGAGGCAAAAAATGTACATGTAAGCGTGGGAGCAAGCATCGGAGTGTGCTGTTATGAGGTTGGGGGCGAGATTTACGTCGAGGCAAAAGAGAAAGGTTTAGAGTATGCTATGCAAAAAAGAGGCGGGAGCTTTTACCTTGATGTCGCCTCAATTTTGCAAAAACAGCTGCTCTCATGCGGTATAAAAAGAGAAAATATCGAGTTTTGCGATGATTGCACATGCTGCAACACGCATAAATATTTCTCTTACAGAGCAGAGGCAAAAACAGGAAGATTTGCCGGGATTATCCAACTAAAAGGGTAACTTTTTTTGCAAGCTGTGCAGGCAGAAGTCCTAAAGACTCCTCAACCAGCTTTGTGTTTCCGTGTGTGATAAACTTATCCTCATACTCAAAGCTTACAACTTCTACATGTAGAATTTTTTCACGAGACAAAAACTCTAAAATAGCGCTGCCGACTCCGCCCATTTTTGCGCTGTCGCTAAATACAAACCACTTTTTATGTTTTTTAGACATCTCTTGAAGCATCTCTTCATCAAGCGGTTTTACAAATCGCAAATCCAAAATACTTACTTCAAAATCCAAATGTTCTGCACTCTCATAAGCACGTCCTACGCCGTTTCCGTATCCTATAAACAAAATATCGCTGTTGTTTGAGCGCAGAAGCTGGGACTTTGCCAACTCAAAAGGCAAAGATTCCGGCAAAGTAGTTTGAGTAAACGAACCTCTTGGATATCTGAGCGAACACGGATATGGATACTCGGATGCAAACGCCATTGCCTGATGAAAACTCTTCTCATCACGCGGAGCAAAAAGCGTCATGTTTGGTATCGCCCTTAAAAAACTGATATCAAAGGCACCCTGATGCGTCTCACCGTCCTCTCCGACTATTCCGGCTCTGTCAAGCGCAAAAACAACAGGAAGATTCATCAAACATGTATCATGTATTATTTGATCATAACCGCGCTGCAGAAATGTCGAGTATATGGTACAAAACGGCTTAAACCCCTCTTTTGCCAAAGCTGCCATTGACGTAACGGCATGCTGTTCGGCAATAGCCACATCCCAAAATCTGTCCGGATATGCTTCCATCAGCTCATTTAAGCCTGTTCCGCTTGGCATTGCAGCAGTTGCTCCGACAATTTTAGGGTTGTTTTTTGCAAGATGCAAAAGTGCCTCCGTATATATCTGCGTTGCGCTTTTGTCAGAGCTCTTATTTGCACTTGCTCCGCTGTCAAGGTCAAAAGGACCCACCCCATGCCACTTCTCATCTTTGCCCTCTGCTATTTCATAACCTTTGCCCTTTAGAGTTTGTACATGCACGATGACAGGTTTTTTAAGATCTTTTGATTTGTGAAGTATCTCTATCAGCGACACCAAGTTATGTCCGTCAATAGGCCCGATATAGTCAATACCCATCTCTTCAAACATTATCCCCGGAGTTATCAGCTTAAGTGATTCTTCCATTCTTTTTGCCATATATCTGGCACCTTCGCCGAAATTATCAACAAAATTCTCGGTATGTTTTTTGAAATTTTGATAAAACGGAGAAGCCATTGCGGAGCTTAGCATACGGCTAATCGCGCCTATAGGCTTTGATATGCTCATCTCATTATCGTTTAGTATGATTACCATCGGATATTTTCTCTCGCCAAGCTCATTTAGCGCCTCATACACCATGCCGGCGGTCATCGCGCCATCACCAATCATTATGACGGGAACTCTTGAATCCTGCTCACCCTTTAGTGCAATAGCTTTTGCTGCACCCACGCCTAAAGAGATGGATGTGGAGCTATGCCCTGCTACAAAATAGTCGTGCTCGCTCTCGCTTGGTTTTGTATATCCGCACAATCCGCCAAACTCTCTTAGTGTATCAAACTCTTTAAATCTTCCTGTTAAAAGTTTATGCGCGTAGGCTTGGTGCGAAACGTCAAAGATAAAAGGGTCTTTTTTTGAGTCAAAAACCTCATGCATCGCAACGATAAGTTCCGTTGCGCCAAGAGTTGAGCTTAGGTGTCCGCCGTTTTTGCTGACCACCCTCAATATCTCTTCTCTTATATCTTTACAAATCTCTTCAAGCTCTTTTATTCTACTTAATTGTATATTCATATATCTTTTTTACTCACTAAGTGCTGCCTTTTTTACACGCTCAAATCTTTTTGAAATCTGCGCATCTATATTTCCTGCATCACTAATTGCAATTACACCGCCTAGAGTTACAGCACCATCGGATATCACCTCAACGTGTGCCATTGAGCCGACTGCTTGAGAAATTGCCCCATGGTCTTTCGGGTTGACTTTTAGAACTACTTTTGAAGCTCCTTGTAGCTCTTTAATAAGCTCTTTTGCTAAAGTAAACGCTACTTTTTTCGAGTTCTCTTGAAGCTCAACTTTAATTACCTCTTTTGAGATATCCAAAGCTGCACTTATCAGCTCGCTCTTAATCCCCTCCAAAGAACTCTCAAACTCTTCAGCGCTCTTCTCAAGTTTCTCTATGGATGTACTGTATTGCGACATGATATTTGATAAATTTTTCTCATCATCCTTAAGAGTCTTCTCTCTGCCCGCTTCTAAGCCCGCCGCAAAAGAGTCCTCTTTTACTTTGGCAAGCTCAGCCTTGTGCTCTTCGCTCATGTTCTCTAGTTTCATCTGAAGTTTTATAAAATTAGAAGACATCTCGTCGGTTTTATTTAAAAGAGACTCTATAAGTGAGTCTTTAGAACCTTGAGACATTGCACTTGAGTCCACTTCGCGCTCTTTAATTGGCTGCTGCGGCTCTGGCAAGGGCTGTTTTTTTACAAAAGTAGACTCTACAAACTCATCGCTTGAATCTGCACCGAGTGCAAGAATCTTAAAGTTGTACTTATCGACAGTATGTCTATTTATTTTATCGCTGCTGATTATACTTGCCAAACTACTCTACCATCTCTTCGGTTGAAGTTCCAAGCTGAATAACACCACCCTCTGCAAGACCGTTAACAACCTCAACAATTCTTCTTTGAGCGCCCTCAACATCTTTCATTTTAACAGCACCCATAAACTGCATCTCTTCTTCAAATGCCTCTTTGGCTCTCTCACTCATAGCGCTAAAGAATTTCTCTTTAAGCTCTTCTGGCGCACTCTTTAGACCTAGCATCAAGTCAGGTTTATCGATAGCTTTTAGTATCTCTGTAATTGCATTTTTATCCAGCTTTTGGATATCTTCAAATGTAAACATCATCTCTTTAATGAGGTTAGACATCTCTTCATCTCTCTCCTCAATCTTAGCGAGCGTCTCTTTGGAAGCTTTTGCGCCAAGACGGTTAAAGATATCTGCGACAGCACGTGGACCGCCGACTTCGACCTTGTACGAGGCAAGAGATTCAAGTTTTGACTCAAGCACAGCTGAGACTCTTTTGATGACCGAGGGAGAGATATCCCCTAGTTTTGCCATTCTCATGGAGACTTCACTTCTTAAGTCATCAGGGAAATATTGAAGCGTGTCTGCCGCTTCAGTTGCGTCCATATGAGCCAAGATAAGAGCGATTGTCTGAGGATGCTCGTTAATAATAAAGTCTGATAGCTGTTGGGGCTTGATTTTTGATAGATATGCAAAATTTTGAGTCTCCTGCATACTTTTTGATAGCTTTTCTAAAACTTTTTTTGCCTCTTCAGGTCCCAATGTTCTATAGAGAAGTTCTCTCGCATACTCTAAACCGCCGGATGTGATAAACTGTCCGGATTGTAAAATAGCATAAAACTCTTCGAGTATGGCGGTTGCAACAGCCTTATCAACACTTTTGTTTGTAGCTATGTTTTTTGAGACTTCAGTAATAGCATCAACGCTCATATTTGAAAATATTGAAGCCGTTGCATCTTCGCCTATTTGCATAAGCAAAATTGCAATCTTCTCCCCCATCCCCATCTCATCAAACTTAGCTTGCTGTGTAGGACTTAAATTCATCTATTTCTCCTTCCGGTTTCTGAGACATCAGATTCTTCAGATAGCAGAGCTTGAAAAACTAAAGCAATAGCTTCAGGCGATTCCTCCGCCATTGCTTTAATTTTTTCAAGAAGAACGTCATATTTGAGCTCGTCTTCACTAAAACCTTCTCCAACACCAAGCTGCTCCTCGACTTTTTTGCGCATTGTCTGGACTTTTTCAACCAAATCTTCATCTTCATCATCCTCTATTGAGAGGTGCGGCTTGCCGTGTTCATCCTCTTCCTTGGAGATTTCTAGCATCCTCTGCGCAAACGGAGAAATAGCTTTTTTGTAAACAATAAAAAGAAGAAGAAGTACAAATATATATTTAAAGAGCTCCGAAAACGGTGCCAGATATGTTTGAGAAAAGATAACAGCCTGAGCAACTCTTTTCTCTGCATTATCAATCACAGGAGCTTTAAACTGGAGGTTTTGAACGCTTATCTGATCGCCTCTCTCCTCGCTGATTCCTATTGAGCGGCTAACAAGCGCTGAGAGAGCCTCTATATCACTCTCTGAGAGCGGTTCATACTCCATTGTATCGGTAGAATTTCCGTTCTCATCAAGCTTATACTTATACTTTCCATCAACAACAACAGCCGCGGTAACTCTTTTTATTCTTGCAAATTCGCTCTTTGTGGTTGAGACTGTTTTGCCAACTTCATAATTAGTCGTACCGCTGTTTTTCTCATACTTTTCAGTAACTTGATTGTTTGAAAGCCCTTGAACCGGACCTATATTGCTTACGGTTCCGGGAACACCTCCGACCTCAGGAGGAGTTGAACCCTCTCTTTTTTCTTCGCTTATCTGCTCACTTCTCACTACGTTTTCAGGGTCAAAAACCTCTGATGTTGAACTTTGTATGGAAAAGTCGAACTCTATAGTGACCTGAGCGACGACTTTCTCCTCGCCGCCGACAAAAGGAGAGACAACCTCTATAATTTTTCTCTGCTTTTTCTTCTCTTCTTTTGTCTTAAAATTCTGCTGTACAGTTGATAGCTCACCCATCTGAGCCATCTCATCTTCATCTCCGAGCGTCTCGCCGTCATTGTCAATCAGCATAACATTTGCAGGAGTAAGATTTGGAACGGCAGCGGCTACGAGATTTTTAATCCCTCTAATCTGTTTTGTAGAGAGCCTTCTGCCCTCCACAAGTTGAAGCATTACAGAAGCAGTCGGTGTTGCCTTTTTTTCAACAAATAGAGTATCTTTTGGCAGAGCAAGACTGACACTTGCTCTCTCAATCGGCGCCAAAGCGTTTATTGTGCGGGAGAGTTCTCCCTCTATAGCACGGAGATATTTTACATTTTGGTCAAAGCTTGTAGAACCAAACTCCTGCCTGTCAAAAAGTTCAAACCCGACTCCGCTGTTTTTTGGAATACCTAGCGAAGCGATTGCGATACGCTCTTTGTAGACTACGTTTTTAGGAACTTTTATAATATTTTTATCAAATATCTCGTAAGGGACGTTGTTTTTCTCCAGCTGCTCCACAACTTTTGCAGCATCCTCTGAGGTTAAAGAGTCAAACAGCACTTCATACTTGCTCACCGTCTCCTGTTTTGCAGTATAAACAACCAGAAAAATAACAAATGCAACAATGCCTACAACAGCGGCTCCTATAATAAGCTTCTGCTCTTTCGTCAGCTTGGCATATAGAACTATTAGTTGCGAAAAAAGTACTTTAAAATCCATTAACTTCCCATTTATTATCTGATGTTACGCACTAAAGCGAACACGTCCCCTTTAGTGGCAGGGACTAACGTCCCTACAACCCCCTGAAGCTACAAAAAACAAGTTTTTCGAGAACTACAAAGTATTTTTACTATTATAAAAATTGTGTCACTAACTTAAAAAAACGACTATTTTGTTCATCAGTACCTATCGTAACCCTAATTGCGTTCATATTATAGCTACTCAAATCCCGCACAATCATCCCTTTTTGCAATAGCTGAGTCGATATTTTTGTAGAATCTTGGCTTGAATTTAGGCACAATGTAACAAAATTAGTATAGCTGTTTATTATATCTATTTTTTGTTCTTTTGCAAACTCTTCATACCTTTTCATCTGCTCAAAATTGAGAGTTACACTTTTTTTCACAAACTCCTCATCGCCAAGAGCTACACTTGCAGCCTCAAGAGAGAGCGTTGTAATGTTAAAAGGAGGTCTGAGTTTATATAGCTCTTTTATGATCTTAGAGTCTGCTACACCGTAGCCTACCCTCATGCCGCCAAGCCCGTAAGCTTTAGAAAATGTTCCGAGATAGATAACGTTGTCAAACTGCTCAACGAGCGCCTTTGCGTCTACCTTTTTCTTTACGTCTTTAGCAATTGCATACTCAATATAAGCGGCATCTATAACTACTAAAGTATCACTATCTATTTTTTCCAAAAAGTTGTATATTTTGTCGGCATCAAGCGCATCTCCAGTTGGATTGTTCGGTGTGCATATAAATATAATTTCCGGTTTCTCTTTTTTATAGAGTTCATAAAACTCATCTAGATTGTGCTCCTGCGAAGATGTTCTAATAACCTCTGCACCTACATGTTTTGAATATATCTCATACATGGCAAATGTTATTGAGTTCATTAAAATCTTAGAGCCGGCATGCGCTTTTGCATGAATGAGAAACTCTATAACCTGATCGCTTCCTGAGCCTATAATAACGTTTTCATCTTTAACGTCAAATCTTGCACTTAGCGCACCTTTAAGCTTTATCATAGAGTCATCAGGATAGAGAGCCATTTTTGAGACTATGTCACTTACAGCTTCTATTACCTTTGGGGAAGTACCATAGGGATTCTCATTAGAAGCGAGTTTTACAATATCTTTTGGCTCAATGCCATACTCTCTTACAACCAACTCTATCGGTTTTCCCGCTTCATATGTTTTAATATTTTCTAAATTTTTATTGAACTTCAATCTCTTCTCCCTTAACGTAACTTCCTAACCAAGTTACCTCTCCTTTATGTTTTTGCAATACCTTTTGAAACTTTTCATCATCTACATGTCCGTAGAAATCAATAAAGAACCAGTAGTCAAAACCGCCCTTGTCTTTGGATGGTCGAGACTCTATTTTGGAGAGATTTATATCTTGTTTGTCAAAATCCTGTAAGAAATGAACCAGTGAACCTGCTTTTATGGAATTTTCCAATCTTACCAATATCGAAGTTTTATCATCCTCGCTCTTGGCGTTCTTAAAGTCGCTTAGTATTACAAATCTTGTTTGAGAACCTATATAATCTTCGATATGGTCAAACATTATCGGAATACCGTATAATTTAGCCGCAATATGACTGCAGATAGCAGCTGCGCTTGAATCTTTTGCAGCCAAGATAGCAGCTTTTGCAGTTGACTCAACGGGAATCTGCTCGACATTTACAAGATTGTGCTCTTGAAGAAACTCTCTGCACTGTCCAAAACCTTTATCCCTCGAATAAACCTTTGTTATCTCGGATAACTTCTTTGCTTTTGTAGCAAACGACATGTGAATAGGCATATATAGTTCCGCTACTATTTTTACACTGCTGTTTGCCAACAAATCAAGAGTTTCGCCAACTATGCCGTCTATTGAATTCTCAATAGGAACAACGCCGAATTTTGCTCTTTTTGTCTCAAGCTCTTTAAAAACTGAGGGTATTGATTTCATTGAGAGATAGTCGCTCATAGCCCCAAAACGGCTCTCTGCCGCTTGATGCGTAAAACTGCCCTCAGGCCCAAGATATGCTATGCGCTCTGGGAGTTCTAGGTTTCTTGAGACCGCAAAAATTTCTAAAAAAATAGCTTCTATCGCGCTTGTGTTTAAAAGACCGCCGGCATCAATGCTGTTTTGCGTCAATCTTTGAATAATCGCTTTTTCTCTTTCAGGTCTGTAAATTGCGCTGTTGCCGCTCTTTTTTATCTCGCCGACACGCTTGACTATTTTCATTCTTCTGTTTAAAAGTTCTAAAACCTCATCGTCAATAATGTCGATTGCTTCTCTGCATTCCTCTAAAGTTTTCATCTGCTCTCCAAACTTGTTTTATCCAAAATCTCCTGCATATCCGCAGAAATACAATCGGGTCTTAATTCAGGTTTTAAAAATGGAACTATCTCATCGGCGCTTTTATATTTTCCGCTTGTCACAAAAATAGTCTTCATTCCCATCTTCTTTGCTCCGCCCAAATCACCCTTTACGTCATCACTAATAATTGTCACATCGCTAAATTTTGCGTCACTCTTTTGTTTTTGCAGCATACGCAGCGCCTCTTTGTAGAATGATACACTTGGTTTTCCGACAACTTCATAGCTGCAAGACGTAGCAAACTCAAGCATCTTTAAAATCGCTCCGACTCCAGGGTATCTTTTGGAGCCTTTGGCATATATGGATGTTTCATGCATACCTACCAAAGATGCTCCGCCGAGTAGAAAATCTATAATCTGGGCATACTCATCATGGGTAAAATTCTCTTTTATTGAAATAAGCACCGTCTTTGGATCTGTATAGTTTAAAACATACCCCATTTTTTTTAAAACATCCAAGAACTCATCTGCACCATAAGCAGCTACAGACTCTTTTGCTACGCGCGACTCGAGCATCATAAGAGGGTCAAGATAAGATGAAAACTCAAAATTAAACCCGATTGATTTTAAGAAATTGTAGAACTCGCTTGAAGCTTTTTTTGTACTGTTTGTGATAATCATGTATGGAATTTTCTTCTCATTCAGCATGTCGATAAACTCTATACTTCCGCGAATCGGAGATTTATCGCTGTCGCTGATTAGAGTGCCCTGTACATCAATAAAATACATCTTATTTAACCAAATACTCTTTCTCTAGAGCTATTAAATCTTCAAACTCTTCGCGTCTTCGGATAACTCTTGCCTCGCCGCCTTTAATTGCAACCTCTACACTTCTGCCTCTTGTGTTATAGTTGCTACCCATTCCAAAGCCGTAAGCTCCGGCACTGTGGAGTACGAGCAGATCGTTATGCTCTAGCGTAGGAAGCGGATAGTTTTTTGCAAAAAAGTCGCCACTCTCGCAAACAGGACCGACTACATCAGCCTCGCTCTCTTCTGTTTTGCTACTAGTAATCGCCTCTATCCTGTGGTACGCTTTATACAAACTAGGGCGAAGCAGATCATTCATAGCGCCGTCAACCACAACAAATCTCTTTGCGCCGTTTTTCTTCTCGTAAAGAACTTTTGTCAAAAAGTATCCGCCGTTTGCGGTTAAAAATCTTCCAGGCTCGCAGATAATAGTCAAATCCAAACCTTTTAGAGTGGATAAAACAGCCTGCGCGTAGTCATATGGTTTTATTGTAACCTCATCTTTGTATCTCACGCCAAGACCGCCGCCGATATCAAAAAACTTCAGCTCAACTTTTATGCTTTGAAGCGAGCGGACCAAATCAGCCACAATCTCTGCAGACTCATAAATAGGCTTAAGCTCAGTAAGCTGAGAACCTATGTGAAAATGGATTCCTACAGGGTCTAGATGCTCCGAGTTGTTTGCTCTGATATACATTCTCTTTGCAGCCTCTATCTCGACTCCGAATTTGTTATCATGAAGCCCTGTTGAGATGTATGGATGCGTAAGAGGGTCGATGTTAGGATTTACCCTTACACTGATTCTACATGTAACCTTTAACTCTTTTGCTATAAGCTCTACGCGCCCCAACTCTGCTTCGCTCTCAACGTTAATATACAAAATCTCTTTTTCTATCGCTTCGCGTATCTCATCATCACTCTTTCCAACACCAGAGAAGATTATTTTGTAGCTTGGAATGCCTGCTAAAAACGCACGGCGAACCTCACCGATAGAGACGCAATCAGCGCCGCTTCCCAAAGTTGCAAAGTGGCTGATAATGCTAAGGTTTGAGTTTGATTTTATCGCAAATGCCAAAATAGACTTTCTGCCCCTGAAAGCCTCTTTAAGCTCTTCGTACTGCGCAGTCATGTAGTCTAAATCATATATATAAAGCGGAGTTTTATAGGTCGATGCCAACTCTTTAAAATTTATCATAAAAGTCCCGAATATTTTTTAGGGCATTCTATCCAAAAAGTACTTATATTTTTGTTATAAAGCCTTATGTGGCGAGGCGATACGTTCTCCACTGCCTTAGTGCAACTAAAAAGAGCAGAAATGCCGGAGCTATGATTCCGAGTTCACTTGATATTGTTTTATGGCTTGAGAGCTCAATCAGCGTAAAAAGAATAGCCCATACCACTAGTGATGAGATGATTGCCGCAAAACTAAAGAGCGTCACATTTAAAAACCTAACACTCACGGGAACAAAAAAGAAGATTATAACTATTAGGCTGGGTACAAAAAGCGGATATACAAATATTTTATAGAGTGAGCTTTTTACAATGCTTGTGTTTATGTTTTGCTCTTTTAAAAGCATATACGCATCAATGGCGTCTCTTATGGTGAAGTCTACCTTGCCCTCATAAACTTGATCAAGCATTTTTGGTCTAAAGCCGTGAAGAATTTCTAAATTATTCTGCTCACTCACTCTCATGCCCAAAGAGTCAAAGCTAATATCCTCAGGCTTGGTAATGATATCTGCGGCGTCAATATACCATGCGTCATTTCTATATCTTGCACTTGAGGCTACCAAAACCTCTTTTAGCGAGTTGTCTATAAAACTAAATACGCGTATATTCTCAGCACTCTCCTGCAGCGGCAGCATTCTTGAGAAATATACAAATTTATCTTTGTAAGTAAAAAAGAGGTCTCGTGTAGGGCTTAAATACTGCGCATTTTTACGAATATTTTTGGCCATCTCATCAGCTCTTGCAAAATTTGATATTGCGTGCAAGGATATAAAAAGAATAATTACGGCGCTAGATACGGCTACGAATGGCTTAAGAATATCAACCCTTGAGTAGCCAAGGGAGTAAAATGATACGAGTGCATTTGAGCGGATTAAAAATATTTTTGTGCTTATCATCGCAAAAATCAGCGAGAGAGGAAGTAACATGTCAATAGCATAAAATGTTTTATAGACCACATAGATAAGAAGCAGGTTAGCAGAAATATCCAGCTTCTCGGCACCTCCTATGTAGTCAAAGCCTACTAGAAAAAGAACAAGGGCTGTTAAAATAATAATAAAATATCTTATATAGTGAAAAGCAATATATTTAAAAGCCAACATCTCTATCCTTCTCATGCAAACAAAACAAGTCCGGTCCATATTGAGTCACGAATGCTTCGCCTTTTGGCGAGGAACCTATTTTATATTTCACCGCTATTTTAGCTGAAATTTTTTAATTGTATATTTAGAGCTTACATCTTCGAGAGAATGTTCAAGCAAATAATCGACTGCTTTGGCGGCAAAAGAGATCCAGTCCGCAAGATGCTCCTCTTCCTCTTTGCTAAAATCGCTTAAAACGTAAGATACAACTTCCCCTTTATGTTCAGGTTTGCCTATACCCATTCTCACTCTTACGTAATCTTTTGAAATCTTCTCATCTGTGGATTTAAGGCCATTATGTCCGCCGTCGCCTCCGCCTTTTTTAAAGCGAAGCGTGCCAAACGGCAAATCCAAATCATCATGTATTACAACTACGTTATCTATCTTATAAAACTTTTTAACGGCCGCTATTGAATTGCCTGAGAGATTCATAAATGTGAGAGGTTTTAATAAAAAATGGTTTGAAAATTTAAAGAGTTCACCGTTAAACGACGATGAGGAGAGTTTTTGAGCATTTTGTCTTTTAATTAGCTCGTCTATAACCATAAATCCTATGTTATGACGAGTATGCTCGTAGTTCGGACCAGGATTTCCTAGACCGACTATTAGCATAATTACTTAGCTTTGATTACGCTCAGTACAGATACGCGCTCAGCATCTGTGAATGTAACGTTCTCAACTCTTGCTATATCACGAAGAAGTTTTGAATCTCCAACGTCCATTTTAGCAACATCAATAACGATGCTCTGCGGAACGTTTTCAATAGCAGCTTTAACTCTTAAACGAGGCTTTGAAATATGTATAAGACCTTTGTTTTTCAACCCTATAGCATCACCAACTGTTACAACCGGAACATGGTAGTGTGTTACAACACCAGGTTGTGCAACCATTAAATCAACATGTAAAAGCTTGCTTGTTACAGGATGAGCCTCATATGATTGAACAACAACGTTCATAGTTTTTCCAGCTACAGAAACTGGGAATGATAAAGAATCTTTATTACGAACAGTACGGATATATTCATTCTCTTTGAATGCGGCATGAATATTTTCAAGCCCTTTTCCGTAAATGTTTGCAATTAGATAACCATCGCGGCGAAGCGCTTTCGTGCCTTGTTTGCCAATACTCTCTCTAACTATGCCTTCTAACATATTAAATCCTTAATAAAAAATGTTTGGAATTATACATCTTTAAGCTTTAATTGTAGTTAAAGGTGATTATTTCAGATCAAATACATCCTCTTGCTCAATCTTGCCATCACCGTTTTTCTCAGCTTTATTTGCAAAATCTGCAGCTTTTCCGCTGTTTAGGCCGCTCATTTTAAGCTCTAGGTCAGCTGCGCTTGTAGCATAATCCTTTGCTCTCTCTTTTGTGATGATTCCAGCATTGTAAATATCCAAAATATGTTGGTCAAAACTTTGAGATTTATAGTGTTCACGCCCTTTTTCTATCGCCTCTTTAATCTCATAATCGCGATTTTCCAAAATAAGCTTCTCGATAGTAGGAGTTTTTACCAATATCTCCATTGCCGCAACTCGCTTGTCATCTATCGTTGGGATAAGTCTTTGAGATATTACGCCTTTTAGTACGCCTGCCAGAGAGAGACGAACACGATTTTGCTCATCATTAGGAAAAATCGCGATAATACGGTTGATCGTCTCTTTGGCATCGACTGTGTGAAGCGTTGAAAAAACTAAGTGTCCCGTGTCTGCCGCATGAAGTGCTAGCTCAATCGTCTCTCTATCTCTCATCTCACCGACAAGTATGATATCAGGGTCTTCACGAAGAGCAGCTCTTAGTGCTCTGTCAAAACTCAGAGTATCCTGTCCTACAGAACGCTGATTTATGATACATCCCCTGTCTTTATGAACGAACTCGATAGGGTCCTCGATAGTTATAATATGTTTTTTCTGTGTTATATTGATCTCATGTATCATTGCCGCAAGAGTTGTTGATTTACCGCTACCGGTTGTTCCGGTAACCAATATAAGCCCGCGCGTCTCTTTTGTAAAGGCTCTTACAGTCTCAGGATATTTCATCTCATCAATTGTCGGGATTGCCATAGGAATAACGCGAAAGACAAAAGAGGGACCGTCTGTCTGAAAAAAGATATTTACACGAAAACGGTTTCGCTCATCAAACTGATAGACTAAGTCGACCTCTTTATTCTCGACCAACTCCGAGTATCTGCCTCTAAGTATCTCTTTTGCCAAACTCATCGCATCTTCATAAGCAAATATACTTCCAGAAAAAGGAACAATCGTTCCGTTAATTCTCGCTCTGATTACGCCGTTTGATTTGACATGCAAGTCACTTCCGCCGTTTTCAATAAGTTTTTTAAGATACTCTCTAATCTTTTTTATCTGCTCAAACGTTAACTGGCTGATATCCACTTCATTTCTGTTTTCACTCATAATGACTCCAATATATCTTTAAATGCGTCTTTAAAAGATTTTAACCCATCAGATATCTGTTTATCCAAAACAGCGTTAAAATCTATACCTAAATTCTTGATTTTTTCAAAATGTTCCTCTATGATTTGAGTTGAAATCGGCAAAACACTAATTTTTGCTCCATTTGCATGAAAGGCTTTTATGGTCTCGACCGGAGCGGTGTTTACACTGTTGTACGCCAAAAGCTTCTCAACATAGTAGTGAGCCTGAAGAGAATCATCCTTAACTCCGGTACTTGCAAAAAGCGTTCTGCAGCCTTTAACGCCCATTTTTTCAACTTCTGCATATATATCCGCGCTGTTGTATATTCCGCTAAGCGCCACATCAACACCGCCCTTTGAGAGCTCATCATCCAAAGCTCTGTCTATTCTGCTTACAAAAACGCTTATGACCGTGTCAACCTTTGAGCCGTTTTTTGCTACGCCTTCTCTAAACGCCTCTGCACATGAGATGGCCTGCTCTTTTTTAAATATAAGAGTAGCATTTACGGGGATTCCGCTTCCCACAAGCTCGCGCATGGCAACATATCCTGCATCTGTTGCGGGAACTTTTATCATAACGTTTTTACGATTAATTTGCGCAAAAAGTCTCTTGCCCTCCTCTATGGTTCCCTTGGCATCATCGCAGAGATAAGGGTCTACCTCTATGCTAACATAGCCGTCATCATTTGCATCATAGAGCGGCTTTAATATGTCAGCTGCTTTTTGTATGTCATATATCGCAACCGCCTCATACTTCTCTTTAGCAGGTAAAGAGCCAAGTGATGAGAGCTGTTCTTTGTACGCACTCGAACTTAATATCGCATTTTTAAAAATTGCAGGATTTGAAGTAGCGCCATTTATTATTCCAGCCTCTATCAGCTCTCGAAACTCTTTATCTAAGTAGTTTCTTTCAATGAAATCCGCCCACAAAGAGAACTTTAAATCTTTTAAATACATATATTAACCTCAGTTGTTTTGATAAATTATATCTCAAAAATTATCAATTTTTTTTAAACATTCTGCAAAAGAGTGTTTTTGCTCTCTCATCCGATATCTTTAGGAATTTTTATAATAAACGTGGAGCCGCCACTATTAGTTATTACATCAATCTCGCCTCCAAACTGCTTCTCCACAATCATTTTGCTCATGTATAGACCCAGTCCCGTTCCATTTTTGCCCTTTGTGCTGAAATAGGGCTCAAAAAGGTGAGACAGATTTTCGCTCTTTATACCGCCTGCATTATCCTCAATGTATACAATAACTATATCTCCCGCCATTTTGGCATTTAGCGTTACAAAAGGCTCTCTTGCTTTTGCTTCATTGTGGGCGTCTATGGCATTGTTTAGTATGTTTAAAACCACCTGCACCAGCTCATTTATATATGTGCTGACCTCAATGTCAGCTGATTTGTTAATAGAGATTCTGATTCCTCTATCCTGTATTCTCGATATTGCAAAATTTACTGCTCTTTGTAGTAAATCATGTATCTCAATCCTTAATATCTCTTTATTTGGATGAAAATATGCCTGAAAGTCATCAATAGTGTCAGACAGGTAGACTATCGTGTCGCTAATGTTGCTCAGCGCGCTGTCTATATCTTCGCTGCTTCTGTCATGACCAAGCAGTTTTTTAAACTGAAGATTTGCGATTTGCAGAGTAATCGTGGAGAGCGGCTGTCTCCACTGATGCGCTATCATACTTATCATCTCACCCATGACCGCCTGCTTAGACTGCACTTCTAAAATTTGCTCCTTGTTCCTTAGCTCCTCTATTTTCTGCTTGACCTTTAGCTCCAGCGATTCATTGAGTTTTATAAGCTCTGTAGTTTTGTCGTTAACCTGTTTTTCAAGTTCTTGATTAAAATTTCGCAGCATATTCTGCTTCTCTAAAATAATAGATTTTGCTTCGTCTATCTTTTTTTGATAGAAGTAGATGATAATACTTATGATGACAAGAACAAACGAGATATAAGTCACCTGATACATGGAATATTTTATATCAATAAGATTTTGCAGAGGCGCGATTATAAGCATAAAAAGTATAAAAGCCAACCAATATACGGCATGCACGGTCTTTTGAAAATAGAGAAGAATAATAGGATACGTAAATACCCATAGATGTTTCAGGTCACTCGGCTCCCCCGCGTAGATAAGAAACAGAAACAAAAATGTATACTGAAGAGTCATGGTTATGGCAAAGAATTCAAAAAAGTGGCGATATTTTCTGAGTGCAAAAAACATTATAAAATTCATACATAAAAGCATGAGCTCAATCGGTATAAAGCCTTGGATATCTCTTATATAATTTCCGATAATCCCGTAGATAAGCCCGCTTGCCGAGAGTAAAATACCGATGTTTACCATCTGATATCTGTTTTTCAAATCCTGCTCTTCCTCATTAAACGTCCAGCCACTCGTAAAAAAACCATCTATTTTTAGCATCATTTAAAAACCTCTCTTATGGCAGGTAAACTTTATCAAAAAGTTCACTGTATTCGCTCTTGGCATCGCTGTCAAGCGTTATGCCACCTCCACTTTTATAGATATATCCGTCTTTAGTTTTCTGCACAAATCTTATCATAACACCACTATCTAGTGTTTTGCCGTCATACACGCCAAATACACCGCTGAAAAATCCGCGTTCATAGCCCTCAACCTGACTAATTATATCTAATGTGCTTTTTTTTGGAGCGCCGCTTATACTTCCTGCTGGAAGAAGCGAGTTTAAGATGTCTCCTATTCTGTCATGCCAATCCTCTGTTACATCTCCGCTGATATGTGAACTTACATGTAAAAGTTTTTTCTCACCTGCTTCAATCTCTGTTATATATCTAAACTCTTCGACTTTTACATCTTTTGCAACGATTGAGAGATCGTTTCTGAGCAAATCAACCACCATAACATGCTCTGCCATCTCTTTTTTGTTATTTAAGATAATCTCTTTTGCGTTTGGAATTGATGCATCGATTGTCCCTTTCATCGGGAATGTAGAGATTTTGGAATTTTTTATCTGGATAAATTTCTCAGGAGAGAAACAGACAAACTCATCTTTGTATCTTAGTTTGTAGTGGGCATTTGCACACTTAAAAATCTCTTCTAATGAGAGCGAAGTTTTTATAAATGTCGGCTGCGTGAGATTTAGAAGATAGGTATCGCCCGCTTTTATCTTCTCTATAACAAAGTCAAACTTCTTTTTATATTCACTAAAAGGAGCTCTCTTTTTCTCCAAAAAATCTTTATGGGCTCTGAGGGGATAATCTTCATCTATGCAAAATTCAATATCGTTTGCTTCAAGCTCATATAAAGCAGATGCGACTATATTTTGGGCTTTAAAGTCTATTATAAACAAAAACGGCTCTCTATTTTTACCAAGAGCATTTAAATCATCAAATGTCATTAATCAATTTTTTAAGCACAGCCATTCTAAGCGCGACACCGTTTGAGACCTGCTCCAAGACCTTGCATCTCTTATCTGCCAAAAGTGCATCGCAGATATCTATATTTCTGTGGACAGGTCCAGGGTGAAGCAAAATTATATCTCTCTGCCCAATAAGCTCAGTCGTTATGCAAAAATCGCTCGCATAATCTTTTAGCGAAGCATAAGTCTGAGAGGAGTGTCTCTCTGTTTGCGTTCTAAGACTCATAATAATATCTACTTCATCGACTATTTCGTTTATGTAGTGCGTTGTTCGCAGAGTTGTTTTTGGCAAAAACTGCGGCGGTGCCACTAAAATCACCTCCATGCCGAATCTCCCAAGAAGCTCAATATTTGAGTTTGCGACTCTTGAGTTTTTTATATCTCCGACTATCGCTATTTTTTTGCCTCTTAAGTCATTTTCAAAATGTTTTTTTAGCGTAAAAAGGTCCAACAGCGCTTGAGTAGGATGAGCATGAGCACCGTCTCCGGCATTAATTATGGAAGCTTTTGTATGGTTTGAGAGAATTTTGGGAACACCAGAGTTTTGATGTCGCACAATTATTGCATGCGGATTCATAGCGTCCAAATTCATCGCCGTATCAACGAGAGTCTCCCCTTTTTTGGTAGAGCTGTTTGCGACATCAAGATGGACAATCTCTGCGCCAAGCCTCTTAGCGGCTATCTCGAAAGAGCTTCTCGTTCTTGTCGAATTTTCAAAAAACAGTGTAATAATTATTTTGTCTTTTAGAATTTTATCAATCCCGCTTCCATCTTCAATCTTTGCGCTAAAGAGCTTCGCATCTTCTAAAATAGCTTCTATCTCTAAAGTTGTAAAATCGTCTGTTCTGATTAAGTGTTTCATTTTTCCCTTACGCTCGTCATTCCGTACTTTATACGAAACCTAATTTATTTTTAGATTATACAAGACATCACATATTTTTTCAATATCATTATCTACTTTTAGTACCTCAAGGCCTATATGCAAAAAATATGGTTGTGAAATTTTATTAAACTCATTTTTAATATCTTTACAATTAAATGCAACTGCATGTCGTATATTTTTATCTTCTAATGCTTTTTTACTTAAAAGCGTATCATTAATGCATCCAAGCGCACAGTGCGTAACTAAAAGTGCCGTAGCTTGTAACTGAGCAATCAAATCTATCATCATACTATTCTCATCTATTGGAACATAAAGTCCGCCAGCTCCCTCGATAACAATTAGATCGCAAAAAGCCTCAAGCTCTTCAATCTTGCTTTTAATCTTCTCTATATCAAGAGGCGCATTGTTAGATGCTACAAACGGGACCGCCGCCATCTCGTACATAAAGGGAACAATATCTTCGGCTTCTAGGTGCCACAGCTTTGGATTAAGCTCTTTAATAAGCTCTAAAAGTTCCTCGCCATCCTCTGCGTATCCATCCACAACACCTGTTTCTATGGGCTTGATAACACCGACTTTGAGTCCGCGCGAAGCGAACTCTTTCAGAAGAAGTTTTGTAGTATATGTCTTGCCTATATTTGTGTTTGTGGCGGTTATAAAAATTCGTTTTGTCATAGTTATCTCTATTTTGTTATAATTTTTTTAATTATTAAAGATAATTATTATAGGAAAATTATGGCAACAAATACAGATTTAGAAATTATCGACGAGATATCGCTTAAATACCCTAAAAAATATAAAGTGCTGATTTTAAATGACGACTATACCTCCATGGAGTTTGTAATAGATGTGCTTATGAGCATATTTCACAAAAGCTACCAAGAGGCGGAAGCCGTAATGTTTGAAGTTCATAAAAAAGAGAGGGGTGTATGCGGTATTTATTCCTATGAAATTGCGGAGACAAAAGTTATGCAGGTGCACAAACGTGCCAGAGACAGCGGCTTTCCGCTAAGAGCCGAAATGGAGGAAGAGTAGTGATAAGCCATTCATTAAACGAGGTTTTCCAAAAATCAATTATCTATGCAAAAGAGCTAAAACATGAGTATATAACCATTGAACATGTATTTTATCAACTTCTTAACTCTCCGGAGGGTGCAAAAATCATCTTTGAGTGCGGCGGTGATGTCCAAAAGATGAAAGAGCTCATAAAAGATTATATATATTCAAACACAAGCACGCTTCAGCAAAACGTGAGCGATGAGCCTTTTGAGAGTGTTGCTCTCTCACGGCTGATTGACAGGATGATAAAGCATATCCAAAGCTCACAACAGCAGAGTGCGGATATTGGCGACCTGCTTGTTGCCATCTATGATGAAGTGAACTCTTTTGCCTACATGCTGTTAAATGAGTATCATATCTCAAGACTTGATATATTAGAGATGATTTCGCACAGCGATGAAACTGATGCTCCAAAAGAGAGTGAATCATATCTTCAAAAATACTCCATAAATTTGCTTAAAAAGGCAAAAGAGGGAAAAATAGACCCCGTTATAGGCAGAGATAACGAGATAGAGAGGGTAACGCAGATTTTATGCCGCAGAAAGAAAAACAACCCCATTTTAGTCGGAGAAGCAGGAGTCGGAAAAACTGCTATTGCAGAGGGGCTGGCGCTAAAGATAGCGGCACGCGAAGTCCCAGAGATTATCCAAAACAGTGAGCTTTATGCACTCGATTTGGGAGCGATGCTTGCAGGCACAAAATATAGAGGCGATTTCGAGAAGCGCTTAAAAGGCATAATGGATGAGCTTAAATCTATTCCAAACGCTATTCTTTTCATTGATGAAATTCACACACTAATAGGCGCAGGTTCAACAAGTGGAACTATGGATGCGGCAAACCAGCTAAAACCAGCATTAGCTTCAGGTGAGCTAAAATGCATGGGTGCTACCACGTTTACAGAGTATAGAAACGGTTTTGAAAAAGACAAGGCGTTAAGCAGAAGATTCTCCAAAATTGATATAAATGAGCCTTCAGTAAAGACAACATATAAGATTCTAAAAGGGCTAAAAAGTAAATATGAAGAGCACCACAACGTAACATTTACGGACAAAGCCCTAAAAACAGCAATAGATTTGTCAAAAAGATATATAACCGATAAATTTTTACCCGACAAGGCAATTGACCTTTTAGATGAAACCGCTGCGTCATTTCATCTAAAAAACAAGAAAAAAAGAGTTGTAGGCTCTCACGATATTGAAAATACCATCTCAAAAATTGTCGGTATATCAGGCTCAAAAGTAACACAGGATGAAACACTCTCTCTAATAAACCTAGAAGAGAATTTGCAAAAAAAAGTAATCGGGCAGGACAAAGCAGTTGCAGAGGTGGCAAAAGCCATAAAAATATCCAAAGCAGGTCTTACTCCGCCAAACAAGCCAATCGCTTCATTTCTATTTTCTGGACCTACGGGCGTGGGCAAAACAGAACTTGCACTCTCTCTTAGCCAAATACTCGGCATTAATTTTGAGAGATTTGATATGAGCGAATACATGGAAAAACATGCCATAAGCAGGCTTGTAGGGGCGCCTCCTGGCTATGTAGGATATGAGCAGGGAGGACTGCTTACGGAGGCAATAAAAAGACACCCTTACACTGTTTTACTGCTTGATGAGATAGAAAAAGCTCACCCTGATTTGGTAAATATTTTACTCCAAATTATGGATAACGCAACTCTTACAGATAATAACGGCTATAAGGCAAACTTCCAAAATGTCATACTTATTATGACATCCAACATCGGCGCTACAGCTAGAAATATCATGGGCTTCAACAAAGACAGCTCGCTCTCAAAAAATGAGGAGTTAAAACTTTTCTTTACACCTGAATTTAGAAATAGGCTAAGCGCTGTAGTAGAGTTTAATCAGCTAAATATAGAGGTAGTCAAAGGAATCGTAAATAAGTTTATAGATGAGCTAAACAGTGACCTAAAGAAGAAAAAGGTAACCATTACGATATCTCCTAAAGCTGCAGAGTACATAGCAGATAACTCTTACTCGATAGAGATGGGAGCAAGGCCGATTAAAAGATATATTGCTGATAATATAACAAATAAATTAAGCGATGAGATACTCTTTGGCAAACTAAAAAACGGCGGCAGAGTAAATGTATCATTCAACAGAAAGCTGATTTTTAATTTCAAGGAATTAGAATGATTATTCTCGCCAACAGTGAAGCTTTTATTCTGTGCTTTGAAATAGCACAAAACACACGATTGACTAAATGCAACTTGAACTTGTTCAAGTTGCATGAGATAATTAAGTAATATGATACCACAGCTAAAAAAATATGAGCTGACCTTTCCAAATCCCAACGATGCTAGTGAAGAGGGCATTGTTGCATGGGGAGGCGACTTAAATCCATCTAGACTTATTCGCGCATATCAAAATGGAATATTTCCTTGGTACGCTAAAGATGACCCGATTATTTGGTGGTCGACAAACCCCAGACTTATAATGGAGCTAGATGATTTTAAATTGAGCCGCTCCCTGAAAAAAAGCATGAAAAAATTTCACTATAAATTTGATAGCAACTTCATAGAGGTTATGAAGCGGTGCAGCAGCGTAAAGAGAGAAAATCAAAATGGTACTTGGATACAAGATGAGATAATTGAAGCCTACAGCGTACTTCATGATATGGATATGGCACACAGCATAGAGAGTTATCAAGATGGAAAACTTGTCGGCGGACTTTACGGAGTTGTTGTAGGAAAAGTTTTTTGCGGAGAATCCATGTTCTCTCTGGTAAATGATGCCTCAAAATCAGCATATGCAATGCTTGTCAAGCATCTTAAATTTTGGGGATATGATTTCATAGACTGTCAAGTGCCCACAGAATATCTGAAAAGCTTGGGCGCAAAAGAGGTTGCAAGAGAGTACTTTTTAAACAGGCTAAAAAGAGTAAATATAGATACTATAAAGCATAAATGGGATATAGAAAACTCTATAATAGATTAAAATAGTGTGATAATTGATACTGAAATTTAATAACGCCTACATATAAGTTTTTTACGCTTAAGTTTTAGATTGATTTGATTAGTTTGATTGAATTGTTAAGTTTGATTGTGAGTTGTTGTTGCAAGAAATGATCAACTAGGCAGCGACCTACATTTCCACACCTGACAGGTGCAGTATTATCAGCGATGAGAGGCTTAGCTTCTGGGTTCGGAATGGGGCCAGGCGTTTCCCTCTCTCT
>NZ_JAHYJB010000018.1 GCF_019429335.1 Sulfurimonas sp.
AGAAAAAATCCAAGAGAAATAAAAAATCATTCGGACACTTATGCTAAAATATCGCCACAGAAAATATCTCTTCTTCAACTGTCCGAATGAAACCGACAGAGGTGTCCGGATAAACCGTTATATGCAAAAGAGCTCATAAGCTATTTAAAGGAAGTTTAGAATATAAAAATGATAAGCTTCCACTATGAGATTATATATTCGTAAAGAGATTATTTGGCTTGATTTCGTAGTAGAGGGTCGTAGATATAGAAGAAGCACTAAGCTAGAAGACACTCCACAAAACAGAAAACTAATCAAAAGAGAAATAGCACCACAAATACAAGCTTCTATTTTACGAGGCGAATACAATCCTGAAAAGAAAAAAATAATGCCAACTGTGAAAGAGTTTGGTTATCGTTCACTTGAACTACATAGACACGAAAGAAAAGACCAAGTTAATCATTCCTATAAACTTAATTTTGAAATGCACATACTACCTTACTTTGGTAAGCAGCTGCTAAAACAAATCACACCAATAGACTTGCAAGAATGGCAAAACACAATAGTTGATAAAACAAGTGCTTCATCACTTAGAAAGTATCGTAATATCTTTAGACAAATGTTTACAGACGCATTGCTAGAGGGTTACATAACTGCTAATCCATTTGACAACATTAAAAGACCAGTAGTAGAAGATAAAGAGATAAAGCCCTTTACAAAAGCTGAGATAGAGACAATTATAACTACAGCTAGTTTGAAAATGAGAAACTTTTTTATCATATCAATATTTACTGGCATGAGAACTGGTGAAGTGTTGGCACTTAAATGGGAAGATATAGACTATAGTAGAAAAGAGATAAGAGTATATAAAACTCAAAACCGTGGTATATCTCAAACAGTAAAAACAAAGAGTTCAAATAGGACTATTGATATGCTGCCAATAGTTGAAGAGTATTTAAAAGAACAATACAAACTAACAAATGAAGAATATTTAGTAAATAAAAATATTGATAATGATGATTTTGAATTTACAAATTATATATTTTTGAATAGTAAATATAAACCTTATTTTAGTGGTGATATTTTAAATGTATCAATGACTAAAATTCTTGAAGTTTGCAAGGTAGAACATAGGTCTTTATATAACACTAGACATACCTTTGCAAGTCTAATGCTAACCAATAATGAAAGTATTATGTGGGTGTCACAAATGCTTGGTCATAAAACAGCAAATATAACCTTTGAAAGATATGCTAGATTTGTAAAAGAAGATGAAGTTAATCGTGCAAAATTCTTAGAAAAATGGCACATATTTGGCACAAGTGATAATCCAACAAGGCTTCCAGTCCGTAAACAAGGGGTAGAATAGTGCTAATTAGAGTATATTACGAAGATACGGATTGCGGCGGAATTGTGTACCACTCTTCCTATTTCAATTTTTGCGAGCGAGCAAGAAGTGAGATGTTTTTTCAAAAAGGGCTGAGTCCTGTTTTGCCAAACGGACATTTTGTTGCTAAAAAGATAGAAGCGGACTATATTTTGAGTGCTAAACTTGGAGACGAGTTGGAGGTTTTAACAGAACTTCTTGAGATAAGAGCAGCTTCATTTGTGCTTTTGCAGACTATATTTAAAGGCAATCAGAAGATATTTGAGCTAAAAATAACTCTGGCATATATAACTTTTGAGGGAAGACCTCAAAAAATAGTTAGTGATGTAAAAGAGCTGATAGAATCACTCTTTTGTAGCTAGAGAGTAGGGAATAAATCTTGAAACCGAGGGCTGCAGAAGAGTTATAGGGTACATCATCTGATTATTTACGTTTGGAATATCGTACTCCCGCTTCTCTCCGTTTATAATAAATGAAAAGTAGTCTATTCCAACAGTAGTTGTATAGTTAATCCAGTCATAAACTATATCGTTTGCCAAGATAGAGTTCGTCTCTATAAGCACGTCGCTGTTTTGTGTGATTGAGTTTGCGATTATCATATTTTTTCTATCTTGATACTGTGTCATAGAGAGCAACAGCGGATTGTAGTTTGTCTGCGTTGAGAGCACGTTTGTAGCATTTGTATCATATAGCGTAAGCTGAGAGATTATCATTCCGCTTTTAACAATGGGCGTATTTATAAAGAATGAGCCCTCTACGATTTTTGTGTTATCTTTTAGCTGAGCTTCCAAGTTCGTAGTCTGTTGCGGAATAGAGAAGTTCAGCACTTTTGAACCTTTTGTTTGTTTGAACTTATACTCCTGATATTTTGAGAGCTGTTCGCCTATTTCAGAGTTGTCGTGAAAGATAACAAGCGGGGAAACAGACTCATTTAAGAGCAAATCGCTTTGCGCGCGATAATCAATTCCGCCATAGTAAAGGTATCCTGAGTTTGTCTGTGCATCTTTTTTGTTGATTGTCGGAAAATAGATGTTTATCTGAGGATTTATTTTTGATACCACTTTTTCGCCTGATTGAGTAAAAGGAGCAATAACAAAGTGAAAGCCGTCCTCTTTGATTCTCTTTAGTGCTTTTGATATCTCTTCGTAGCTCTCATCTTCAATTTTATAGCTCTTGAGCTCAAAAGGGCGGTTTTTTGACATAAGATATGCAAATGATGCATTTGTAGTCGTCGCTGCGTATCTGGCGATTTTTTTGTATGGAAGAAGCAGGGCTATGCGAAGTTTGGTCTCTGTGAAGATAGATTTTATCTCAAACATCGACATGTACTCGACTCTTGCCTTCTCCAGTGAACTATTTTCAAGTTTATAATCGGCATGAGCCAAAAAGGAGAAAATAAAACCGTTGTCGTAATATTTTTTAAGACACCTCTCGTCGCATGGAGCTGGGTCCAGGTTTAGTACGGCAGTTTTTGGAAGCGGAATATTTGATATCAAAAAGCTTTGCGAAAAGAGTGCAATAGGCAACAGTAGCGTTAAAAATAGTACTCTTTTCATATACAGCTCTTTATTGTTTTTAGGTCGCTAAATGCGATTTTTTTGTCATCCGGATTTCTAAGTAGATGATTTGGATGGTAAATCGGAACAAGCTTATAACTTTTAAAGTTTATAACATGTCCTCTTACGCTGGCAAAATTATCATCTTCAGACGTAACTTTAGCATAAGCATCTTTACCTAAGGTAACAACAACTTTTGGTTTTACGAATTCTATCTGAGAAAAAAGGTAATCTTTGCACGAGTCCCACTCTGAATTTGAGGGCATGTTTGAGTTTAGCGGTTTGCATTTTATGGCATGAGTAAAGTAGACATCTTCTATCTTCAACTCAAGCACGTTTTCTATCATATTTTTAAGCAGTTCCCCGCTTCTGCCGCAGTAGTAGGAGGAAGTGCTGTCTTCGTTCATCGAGACCGTATAGTCGATTATCATAACATCGGCATTTTGATTTCCAAAACCGCTCATGCTTTTATTTCTTGATTTGCTCAGGTCGCATAAGTAACATGTAGCAATATTTTTTGCCAACTCATTAAGGTTGTGCGGCTTTTCACTTGAACTTATCTGATTTATCGAAAACGGGTCGCTATACTCAAATCCAAGGGCTTTAAGCCGGTATAAGTTCTGTAAAAGAAGTAGATTTTGAAAAGATTTCAATGCCGACCTTTTTCCTAGAATTAATATTAGTGTGAGTATATTGAATGTGCGGTTAAAATTTACTTTATAATTTTCAGATAGAATTTTAGAAAGTATTTTTGGAGTACAATTTGGGTATGGAAAATAATATATTAGAAATCAACAGTTTTACACTGACATCTTCAAGAGATGTACAAGAAGTATTGGCAAATGTCAAAAATATAGATAAAGAGAATATTTTAATACATATAGCATCTTTTATACACAATACGGTTTTAGTTCAAAGTCTGAAAAATGAGTTAAGCGGTATATTTCCTCAGGCAAAAATTGTTTTACTTAAGCACTCTGACAGAACCCAAACATCCATGACTATATACACTATAAATAAAGAGATAGAGAATCATGTTATCGAAAGCGAGATGCTACAAGAGCTCTATTTTCAAAGTTCTCAGAAAGATTTTAGTATCAGAGAGTACAGAAAGAAGCTTTTTAGCAGATACTTTACCGACCATTTGACAAATCTTCCAAATATATACAAACTAAGAAACGATTTAGATGAGTACAAAAATTATGCACTTGTCGTGTTTAATATAGATAACTTCCAGACTATAAATAATTTTTACGGATATATGGTTGGAGATTATGTAATTGAGAAGGTTGGAAAATATCTTCAAGAAAAACTCCCGGAGCACCCTATATACAAACTCTCAGGCGATGAATTTGCATTCATAGTAGACCAAGATATGGGATTTTACGAGCTTAAGAGCTATCTTGACGAGCTATATCAGAAGATAAAAAATATTGTCATCGGGTACCAAAACATCAACATATATGTAGACTTTACGCTGGCTTCATCTACAAACAGGGACAATAAAAATATATTTTCAAAAGTTTCAATGGCTCTGAAGTATGCAAAAGAGACAGGCGCTAAATATTGGATATATGAAGACAGAATGAATTTTGAAAATGAGTATGAGAGAAACTTGCAGATATCCGGCATTGTTAGAAATGCTGTTGAAAACCTAAAAATTATGCCATATTTTCAAGCTATTATTGATACAAAAACCTCAGAGATTAAGAAGTATGAGTGTCTTGCCAGAATGGTAGATAAAAATGAAAAAGTGCTATCTCCGACTCTTTTCATACCAGTTGCAAAGAAGATAAAAGTTTATAACATGGTTACAAAAACAATAATTGACAAATCCTTTGAGGCTTTTGAGAACAATGAGTTTGAATTTAGCATCAATCTCTCTATTGAGGATATTATGAGCAGTGAAATTTTTAACTTTATTATTGAGAAGTTAAAGATATCAAAAGCATCAAAAAGAGTTATTTTTGAGCTTCTTGAGTCCGATGCGATAGAAGATTTTAAAAAGGTTGAGCGTTTTATCTCCGAAGTTAAGCGTTATGGAGCCAGAATCGCAATAGATGATTTTGGAAGCGGATACTCAAATTTTGGCTATCTCACTAAAATGAATGCAGATTTTATAAAAATAGACGGCTCGTTGGTTAAAAACATAGATGTAGATAAAAATGCACTTCTTGTTGTGGAAACAATTGTAGAATTTGCAAAAAAACTCGGTATAAAAACTATTGCAGAACATGTCCACTCAAGCATGATAATGGACGTTATAAGAGATTTGGGAGTTGACTACTCTCAGGGGTTTTACATAGACGAGCCTTCTATAAATCTCTCAAATCATAAATAAAAAAAAGAGCAACTTGCTGTTTTGAAGATTTTTAAAAGTGGGGTTAAAGAGGCTGCAAAGCCTCTTTAAAATTACTCAGCTACAGTTACGGTTACGGGAGTTGATTCCCAGACGCCGTGCTTTGTGCAGTATGCTTGAGCAACAAGCTTAAGTTTGCTTCCTGTTGGAATTATGTTAAATGTTACAGTAGCATGTGACTTTATATTTCCAAGAGCTCCTGCAACAAAGTCAGCTCTTGCCAAAAGAGTCTCGCCATTGTAAAGCGCCATGTTAGCGATATAGTGGTCAAAATCATCCGGGTGAGAGTATTCATTGCCCATTTTTACAGTTACACTGAACATCTCTCCGGCTTTTGCGCTCTCTGCACAGTGAATAAACGGTGAGTGACGGTCAATATAATCCTTCTTGCTTTCTCTTTCTATGGTGTCTATATCTACATAACGATTGATTGTTGGCATATTAATTCCTTTAGTTTTTTTGTTTATGGAGTATTGTAGCCCAATATCATTTACAAATAACATAAATTAGAGCTTATTGGTCTTGATTAAGTTTTATTTAATTTATAAGTATTTAACAAAAAAATAGATAAAATCGCGACCTATATTTATATGTAAAATCCTAATAAAAAAGAGTTAAATATGATAAAACCACTACTGATTGAGATAGGTTTAGAAGAGCTTCCGGCAGTTCCGCTTTTAAAAGAGTTAAAAAATATTGAAAAAAAGTATGCCGATATTTTGGAAAAAAACTCTCTTTTGGGTGAGTTTGAATTTTATTATACTCCTCGCCGTCTCGTAATTTGGCATAGAGAGTTTAAAACTATGCAAGATGATAGTGTCGAGGAGTTCTTCGGGGCTCCAATCAGTGTTGCTTTTAAAGACGGCGAGGCAACCGCTGCGGCTCACGGTTTTGCAAAAAAATGCGGTGTAGCCATTGATGAAATCTCAAAAACTATGAAAGATGGCAAAGAGATTATCTACTTTAAAAAAGATTTAAAGGGCAGGGAGTCGGTTCTGCTTCTGCCGTCAATCATAGATGAGTGGATAAAATCTTTAGAGTTTGGAAAATCTATGAGATGGGGAAGCCTAAGCGAGAGTTTTGTCCGTCCTATCCGCTGGGTAAATGTGCTTTTTGGTGATGAGCTTGTGGATATGGAGTTATTTGGCGTAAAATCCGCAAAGAAAACTTTTGTGCACCGTATCAGCAACTTTGAGGCTTTGGACATCAGCGGAGCAAAAGAGTATTTTGAGACGCTAGAGGATGGCGGCGTAACTCTGTTTCCTAAACTTAGACGCGAAAGTATTTTAAGCAACTTTGCATCTTTGGAGAAAGCAAATGGAGTAAATATAGAGATTGATGCCGATTTGCTCGATGAAGTTGTAGCAATTACGGAACATCCGACTGCAATAATGGGCTCATTTGATGAAGCGTTTTTAAAACTTCCTCCCGAGGTTATCATCACATCTATGAAAGAGCACCAGAGATATTTTCCGGTTTTTAAAGAGGGCAGGCTGATAAACAGGTTTGTCGTTGTATCAAATGCTCTTACCGATGATTTTTCAAAAGTGATCGAGGGAAATGAGAGAGTTCTTCGCCCTCGGTTGGCTGATGCACTCTTCTTCTACAACAACGACCTCAAAAAGGGACTAAGCACTGCAGGGCTTGAGAAAGTCGTCTTTATGAAGGGGCTTGGCAGTGTTGCCGACAAGATAGAACGTGAGAGAAAAATAGCAAACACTCTTTTTGACATGTACAATCCAAAAGGCTCGAACAAAGAGCTCTTAAACCGTGCGCTAAGCCTTGCAAAAGCAGACTTAATGAGTGAGATGGTTTATGAGTTTACGGAGCTTCAGGGACTTATGGGATGTTACTATGCAAAAGCGCTGGGAGAGAGCGATGAAGTTGCAGAGGCTATAAAAGAGCAGTATCTACCAGATGGCGAGGATAGCGCACTTCCATCAACTCCGATGAGCGCAATCGTAGCTATGAGTTTAAAACTTGACACGCTTTTGGGACTCTTTAGTATAAATCAGATTCCGACAGGTTCACGCGACCCTTTTGCACTGCGCCGCGCCGTAAACGGGCTTATTAGAATCACAAAAGAGCATAACTTGGAGTTTGACGTAGTAAAAACTCTTACACTTTTAAGTAAAGAGTATGCAGCTTTTGACATGTCAAAACTCGAAGCGTTCTTTTTGGAGAGACTAAGACAATATTTCAAGGTAAATCCATCTATCGTTGAGGCTGTTTTAGCTTCTGGCGAGAGAGAGCTACTTAAACTCTCCAAGAAGATAGAAGCGCTGGAGACAATGGCAAACAGCGAAGGTTTTGGCGAATCATTTTCAACATTTAAAAGGGTTGCAAATATCACAAAAGATATCGACATGTCAAATGAGTTCAGTGTTGATACAGGGTTGTTTCAAGAGGGAGCCGAAAGGGTTCTCTTTGGCAGATACAGCGAAGTTAGCGGAGTTAAATATGAGTCGTACGAAGAGGAGCTTGACGCACTCTTCAACCTCAAGCCCGAACTTGACAAATTTTTTGACGACGTAATGGTAAATGCCGAGGATGAAGCTATAAGAAACAATAGAAAATCGCTTGTAGCCTCCATATACAAAAGTATATTGAAAATTGCCGACATAAAAGAGATAACTCTCTAGGCGACTACCTCTTCGATAAGTATTTTTTTTGAGGTGAGCGCTTTGACGAGAGAGTTTTTTATAGAGATATATGCGGCTTTGTTTTGAGAGAGAATCTTCTCGTCTCTCTTCTCATGTCTTCTTAGAGAGTCTATCTCTCTTTTTATATTGTTATACATTATAAGATGAGATTTATTTGCCATCATTGAAGAGAGCTTTGTTTTCTCATCTTTTTGAAGCTGTATGTCACCCCTCAGCATTTGAATATTAACCCTTAAAACCTCTTTTTCGCCCTCATTTTTTGATAAATCAAATGTGTCTGTAAGTGTGTTTAATCTTTTTGAGTCACTAATGATGCTTTTTGATATTTTTTCCATCTCTTTTGTTATATTGTTATTATGCTCAATCGGGGTAAGACCATCGATATATAATTGAAAAATCTCATCTTCAAGTTTTTCTATCTTGTCTCTAATGTCTTCTATCGAAATATCTGTTTTTATATAAATTTTAACTATCGACATCATGGAAGCAACGTTCCATTTAAGTCCGTTTGGAGCCTCAATCTCAGGAACTCTGTATTTTTGTCCGTTCAGTACTACGATGTTTAGAGAGTAGTATTTTAAAAAATCAATCATATATTTGTTTGATGCGCTAATCTCTGAGAGTATCAGGTTTGCAATGTGACCGAAAACCTCTTTGAAATGGATTCTAAATATATACCCTGAAAATCCCTTGAAAAACTCCTCATTTTCATCAAATGAATTGATTAGATGCTCTGTAATTATTGATTGAATAAATGAGAAAGCATACTTCTCGTAGGAAATATTGTTTATCTTTTTATCAAGCATATATATATCTACAAACTGCTCTGCTACGAAATAAAAAAAGTTCTTATTCTCCTCTTTTAGAAAAAAGTCGTTATAAAACGATTTGAGCTCCTCTTCATCCAAACCGTTATACCTGTTTGCAATTGTCTCTTTCTCCTCTTCTCTCACCTCGCGTATATTGCTGTCGTCAAAGAGTTTTATAAATACCTGATTATTTTTGATGATAATTATGTCACTTTTATGAAGCTCGAATGCTTCTCTAATCGCATATTTTAGTAGCTCTTTTTTGTTTATCTCTTCATTTGTTATGTTGTTTACAAAGTGGCTGAGCTTAAGAGTCAGCTCCTGTTTAAGGCATATCAAATCCTCTTTGGCATTATAGTTGTATTCGATAAGATTTTCATTCTGTGTAATAATATCTATGGCAGCCTCTAAGTTGATGCTATCTTTTGGCTCTATTTTGTATGGAAAAACTTTTATATTAAGTTTTGTGTCGGTGAATTTAAAGAGAGTGTACCCGACATGCTCAAAGTGCTCTTTAAAAGCCTGCTTTATTTTTGTCTGAGTCTCTTTGTCTGAGATTGACTCTTCCTCAAGATGCTCATCTAGGAACGAGAAGAGTTTTGTATTGTGCTCATCAGTCCATTTAAAATCGACGCGAGGGGCTTCTATAAGTGACTTTAAATGAGTTTTTAATTTTGGCAATAGCATATTATTTTTGTGACCGATTCGTTTTTAAATTCTTATTACATGTGACACAGATTTTCGTAACGATATAAGAGGACAATTGAAAATACAGCAGTAGTGCAGTGGTTAACATAGTTGCAATCCGACCATCTTACAGCTTGTAAGATTCGTAACTTTCCGTCTCTATCTCACGATAAATTTGGCCTTATACTTTTAAAAGCTATTTTACTATATGATTTTTAAATAGAGCTAAAATAACTCCTATATAGTAAATTTTGGCTTATATTTTAAACTCCGTTTTGCTCATTTTGGCTATTTATAAGCAGTGCAATTTCTCTATATCCGTTTTCATTAGCGTGCATAAGCGCTGTTTTTCCATCAGCGTCTTTTTCATCTATCTTTGCTCCATTATCTATGAGAAGTTTTGCTATGTCATAAAAGCCGTATTTTGCTGCTAAATGCAGAGCGCAAGTCCCATGCGGACTTTTAAAATTTATGTCGCTTCCGTTCTCTACAAGCAGTTTTACGAGCTTATAGTCTCCGCAGCATGAACTAGGAAGAAGCATTGTGTATCTCTCATTTATAACTTCGTTGGGGTTTTGGCCGCTCTTAAGATAGTGCGAAATAGTCTGATACTGCATTGTGTTTGTCTTTCTGCAATATTTTGACTCTTTGTTTGAGAGTTTATTGCAAATACTAGAGAGTACTGCATGTCTGTCGCTCTCTTGGAGTGCATTTTTATTTATAGCAACTGCTTCTTCATCTTTAAATAAAAAAGCGATTGAAAGTGCGCCTAAGTGTATGATAAGTGGCAACACAAGAGGAGTGAGCCAGTATGATTTGAGTATCTCATCCATCAAGAAGAGTCTGGCAATGAGAATAGGGATAAAAATCACAAGAGCAATAAGAGGGAGTAAAAATGTTTTTTTTACTTTAAACGGCGCTCTTGGAAGATGGTTTTGTAAACTCTCATCTTCTGTTCTGATGTATAAAAGGTTTTGAAGAGCAGTTGTGAGAGCATATGATACAAACTCTCCAAAGGCAAGGAGAGCTACGATGTAGAGCTTGCTCTCATCCCAAATAAACTCAATTTGCATAGCACTGCTGATGATAAAAGCAGATGCGATAACACCGACAAATATCGAGATATAAAGCGCTGTGCCGCTCTCACTTTGGAACTTAAGAGCTGTTTTAATCAGGTAATATGAGTTTAAAAGAAGTAAAATAAGTAAAAGAGTATCAGTAGGGATAAAAGGAAACTTTACATGCAACACCATAATTATCGATGCTACAATAGAAAATATTGTTAAAAGAAATCTCTCTTTTAAAAATGCGTCTCTAAAATCATTCAAAATTTCTCTTTTTCGCCTATGATGTCTTTATGATGCTCGGAGGAAACGTTGAGAAGGTCTTTTTAAACGCATTTGCACGCACATCTTTGAACTTTCCCGTAGCAGTCGCAGGAAGGTAAAGACCAAGCTCTTGGCAGTCCGTAGCGTCATAGTTTGCATCATGCATAAATACTACGGTTTTGTCTAGTTTTGCCACCTGTACTGAAATATTTTTTGCATAGGCAATAATATGTTTATGGTGTCTGTCAAATTTGTTTCCCCATGCAAAAAAGACGAATTTTCCGCTTAGGCGAATGTTTAGATAGTCTTGGTAGTTTAGCTGTTTGTCAAACCTTGTGAGCTGGCTGCTTGCGTATTTGTCCAAATCGGCATCAAATTCCTCTAAAACAGCTGTCGGCTCTATGTTTGGTCTGTTTAGGTTAAAGAGATACTTTATCTCTATAAGTTTGCCTCTATAGTTTTCATTTTTTATTGCAGAAGCAAAAAGGGTGCAGTTGGCGTCAAAGTTGATTTCACAGAAATTTCCGTCAAACTCATAGCCTTGAGCAGCGAGTTTTGTGTTTGTGTTGCATCCAATGGGTGCAAGTTCGGGATTGTATAAGAATATTGTCCCGATTACCGTTTTGCGTCTGTTTTTAAGCATCTCTTCAAGCTCTGCGGTTGTGATAATCTCACCCTCTTTTTGTATATAAATGTACTGCTCCGCTATATACTCTATCTCTAAACTTGTTGAAAATTTTCCAAATGCCTGCAAATCAAATCCTCTAATATTTATTGGAATTATACTATAATTCGCCACTAAGGGGAAAAGATTGGAATTTGGATTTTTACTAAAGAAATTTGTTGCCTTTTTTGTTGAACCGTTAGGTTTTATTTTAACGCTTTTTGCGGTTGGACTCTACTTTTTGTTTGTTGACAAAAAGGGTTTTGCAAAACTATTTATGTCACTCTCTTTCGCCTTTTTACTTCTCTTCTCATACAGACCGTTTTCAAATATTTTGGTTCAAAGCTTAGAAAATATGTATCAAAAATATGACTATAAACAAGAGATAAAATATATACATGTACTTGGAAGCGGACATAACGCAGATGAGTCACAGCCGCTCTCTTCAAACATCAGCAGTGTTAGAGTCAAAAGAGTTATAGAGGGAGTAATAATCCACAAAAACTCTGCCGGCTCAAAGCTGATTTTTACTGGATATGAGGGAGATATAAATATCTCAAATGCTCAAATGAACGCAAATCTGGCAATTGCTCTTGGGGTTAGTGCTGATGATATCATTATAGGCAAAGAGCCAAAAGATACAAAAGAGGAGGCTATTTTTATAAAGAAGATTGTAGCTGAGGAGCCTTTTGCACTAGTCACGTCAGCTACCCATATGCCACGTTCGATGAAGCTTTTTGAGTCGCTTGGACTCCATCCTATCGCAGCGCCGACAGCCTTTTATAAAGATGGGTTTGACAGCTATTATCAAGCACCTGATATTACTACTTTGAAAAATTCGCAAATGGCGATGCATGAATATATAGGTATTTCGTGGAGTATGTTAAAAAAATAGGTTTAAAAAAGAAAACTTTTTGCTTTGTTTGTATAAGATACATGTAGAATTATGTGGGCTTACAAGACTCATGCAGCAAGGAAGTTTTGAGATGAAGAGTAGTTTTAAATTTGGATTTTTATTTTTTATATTCTTTATTATTGCAGGCAAAATAGGTGCAGTAGAGGTTATACAAGTAGACGAAAAAACGAAAAAAGTAAACCTCTCTCTAAACTCTGAACTCTTTATAGATCAGCAAAATCACTTCTCATATGAGGGCGTAAACAACAGCTCTTTTGATGATAACTTTAAACCGACCAAACTAGAATCGGTATCCATGGGCTATATAAACAGTACTATCTGGATGCGTTTTATCATAGCAAACGAGAGTGAGAAAAATTTTGTTGGCGCCATAGAGATGCCTATACCTTGGAGCGAAAACATTGACGTATATATACAATCCGCAGATGGCTTAAGCGTTACAAATTTTGGCTCAACGCTTCCCTTTACGGATAGAAAGATTGATGCAAGGTCATTTTTTCTCCCTATTACAATCAACCCACAAGAGTTCATCTCTGTCTACATAAAGACAAAGGGGAGTAATACAATAACACTTGCTCCATGGCTCTACTCAGAAAAAGAGGCTGCCGAGCGTTTGACATATATCGCTATGTTTAACGGCGCATTAATCGGCATAATTTTAATTATGATTTTATACAACCTAAGCAACTATATCTCTCTGAGGGATAAAAACTACGCTTTTTATATATTGTATCTGGCGAGCCTGCTCTTTTTAATGGGCACCTATTACGGTTATAATTTTCAGATTTTTTGGGAAGAGAGCCCTCAGTTTAATACAACAGTTTCTCCACTAACCGTAGTATTTACTTTTTTTGCGGCACTGCTATATAGCAGAAGCTTTTTAGACGTCGGCAAAAATTTTGTAAAAAGCGATAAATATTTGATTCTGCTTATCTGTCTCTCTGCGGCTGTCGGTCTGCTTAGTCTGATTGTAGATAGCAAATCTCTTCAGGCGTATGCATTAGCGTTTATTGGCTCTTTGACATTTTTCTTTTTAATATATCTCTCTGCACTTTCGGTTAAAAAGAAGATTTCAGGAAGCCTCTATCTGCTTCTTGCATGGCTCTCGTTGTCTTTAGGCGAGCTTGTTTCATTTATGATGATGATTGGTTTTATAGGCTATAACTCTTATCTTTATGACTTCTTTGCTTTGAGTGTTGTGCTCAATATATTAATGATTTCATTTGCAATGGTAGAGCGTATTAAAGATGATGAGATGCGCTGCGAGATTAAGGTTAAAAAAGAGCATGAAGTAGCAGAGAGACTCAACATGTCAAAAAAAGAGCTAAGAGAGTTAAACGATAAGCTTCAGCGAAAAGTAACCAGACAAGAGCACGAGCTTTTGTCAAAAGACAAAGAGCATGAGAAATATTCTATAAAAGATGATGTGACAGGTCTCTACAAAAAAGTAAAATTAGAAGATATATTGACCAATGAGCTTCACAGAACAAAGAGATATGACTATAAGTTTAGTCTGATTCTTATAAATATAGACGGCTTAAAAGATATTAACGACACACATGGGTTTGAGGTAGGAAACTCTCTTATGAAAGAGATGGCTGATCTGTTTATGCGCCATATCCGCTATCTTGATACGGTTGGACGCTGGAGTGAAACGGAGTATCTTGTAGTATGTCCTGAAACAGACGCAGAGAGTGCACTTGTTGCCGCGCACCATCTTCAGGCGCTGGTGGAGAAAAACAAGTTCTTTTTTGTAGGGCGGGCAACTGCAAGCTTCGGTGTAACTCAGGTTCAAGCGGATGACACGCTGCAAGATATTATGAAAAAAGCTTACGAGGCACTATCTCTTGCCAAAGATAACGGCAAAAATAGAGCAGAAATGATTTAGATTAATATCTTAAACGTAAGCAGACTCTTTTAAGTATCTGTTTACGGTTAGTTTTGAGAACTTGTCCAGATACTGCCAAAAATCATCTTTTATAGCCTCATCAATATCAAGCTCCTTTAGCACATCTCTAAACGTTCCAAGCCACTCATCTCTTGATTTTTCATATATAGAGAAGTTTTTGTGTATATCTATCATATATTGGTCAAGGTCTTTGCCATTCATCTCTTCGTCATAGATAGATGGACCACCGCATATCTGGATAAAGAATTTTGTATTCTTTTTTTTAACCTCTTCAAACTCTCTGTGGTCTTGAGGAAAAAAATGGGCAATATTACTTTCGTAAATATGGTCGTAAAACTTATACATAAGCTTCTGCATACCATCATAACCAAGAGCTTTATAAAATGCCGTCTCTGGACTTTTAAACTTTACATCTTCACCTTGGACGGCTTTTGTAATCTCGTGGTGCATGCCATGCCCCTATCTTTAAAATTGTCAAAATATTAGCAAAAAATAGTTAATATTTTATTTTGGCCAGATAGAGCCCATTGCTCTTCGCTGGTTTTATTTTATGCTTTTTTTTACATGTAAGTTGTTCTGTTATTTCGCTAGCGTTTAGGCTAAGAAGTGCGCCGACCATAACTCTTATCTGGCTTCTTAAAAAGCCGTTTGCCTCAAAGTTTAGTACTATAAATCCTTTGTGTCTGTAGGCAAAAGCTTTGTATATAACTCTGATGGTGCTTTTAATGTCGCTTCCTGTTTTCATAAACTGTTTAAAATCAAATTCGCCGCAAAAGAGTTTTATCTTTTTTTCTATATCAGCAAAATCAACATCATCTAAAAAAGTTACAAAACTCTCCTCAAACGGATTTGATTCTCCCTCTTTTATGATGTATCTGTAAACTCTTTTTTTCGCGCTGTATCTTGCATGAAAACTCTCATCCACGGCGACTATTTTTTTAACATGTATCGAAGGGGGAAACATACCGTTTAGTGCAGATTTTAGCTTCTCTAAATCGCTCCAAAACTCAGGCAAATCTATATGGCAAACTTGTCCGGTTGCATGTACGCCTCTGTCTGTTCGACCGCTTGCAACCACTTTAAAATCAATATTTAGTTGCAGCAATACATGTTCGAGCTGTCCAAGCACCGTATTTCTAGAGCTCTTTTGCGTTTGCGAGCCTAGATATGTGGCGCCGTTATAAGAGAGTGTTAAAGCGCATCTCATCTAAAATTTTGCCACGATTATCTTTTTGTATATGATATATGTAGCAATCAGCCAGCCAAAGGCTAAAACAGGCAGTGTATAAGCAGAGATAACAAGTTGCAGAGCAATTGCCAGAGTGTAGTAGAGAATAATCCCCATAAACAGGAATAGGAAAATCTTCCCTTTTTGATGCCTTGTGTGGACTATTCCGATACTCGCAGCTAAAAATAGGCTGAGTACAGGAAAGATGCTAAAGAGAATATTTGCTATTAGCATCGTTCTCTTTTTTGGCGAAGGAACTTTAGGAAGCCAATACTCCATTGGCGTCTCATATTTGTCCAAATCTGTTTTCATCGTATCGTTGATGTACATAGTCTCAAAGTCAATCTGCGTAAATTTCTCTTTGGAGTAGCTATACCCCTCTCCGGATGTGAGTTTGAGTCTTAAAATTCCTAAATCGTTTATAATCTGGGCTTTGTCTGCACCTATTAAAACCTCTTCGTTTTGATTTTTATTAAACAAAATTACATCTGAATAGGTCTCATCTAGATTGTCTTTTCCGATGTAGAGAAGCCAGTCTCCGAATTTATGTCCAAACTCAGAAGCAGAGAGGTTGAATTTTGCTTCACTCTTTTTATATGAGAGGAAGTTGTAGGATATGATTTTTGCATGAGGAAAGAGAACAAAAAAATTAAACAACAGCAGCAGTGACAAAAATATAGCAGGCGCAAAGAGTGTTTTGAGAATAAATTTTGGGCGAATTCCAAGTGCAAAGATTACAACTATTTCGTTGTCGTTTGAGAGCTTAAATAGTGTGAGCGTGACTGCTACGAAAAAAGAGAGCGGCAAGGTATAAAAGAGAAGTTCAGGCAGCATAAAGAAAAAGAGCTTTGCCATCTCAAATATACTAAGTTGAATCACCGCCGTATATGTTGCCAGTTTTATCAAAAAAACTATTGAAGCAATAGCAAAGAGCGGCAAAAATATTGATAAAAATATAATTGAGAGAGAGTGTTTTATGTAATGTTGAAGTATTTTCATTAGTAGTTTGCCTCAATATATGCGAGGATAGGAGAGTCGTACATGTAGACTATAAATGTAGCCATTGCCAAAAACGGCACAAACGGAACTCTTTGCTCCTCTTTTGAACCGCGCATTACAAAGAGCATTACGGGAAGAGCTAAAAGTGCCGAGAAAAATATTGCAACAAGTGTGAGTTGTACACCAAGCAGAGCTCCCATCGTAGCTGCAACCATTATGTCGCCTTCTCCCATAGCCTCTATAAATGGGTAGGTGTGATAATTTTTAGTCCACGGCGTGATTGTTTTTTTTGCATGTCTGTGGGCTGATGATGTCAACATGTAAGAGATTGAAAATCTAAGCAGAGTAAAACCTCCCGCAAAGAGCATGGCATTTTGGAAGTTTATTGCGATACCGCTTATGCTCCACGCTCCAAATATGGCAAATGTCAAAGCCAAAAGATTTAGGGAATCAGGAACCATTTTATATCTAAAATCTATCATGGAGAGCGCAAGAAGCGTTAAAAAGCTAAATGCTATCAAAATCATAGGAAAATTAAACCCGAACTTTATCGACAAAGCTAAAACTATAAGACCTGAGAGAAGCTCTACAATGGGGTATTGCGGTGATATTTTAGTGTTGCAAAAAGCGCATTTTCCTCTTAGAAAGAGCCATGAAAACAGAGGAATATTGTGCCACGGCTTTAGCTCATTTTTACATGTTGGACAGTGAGAAGAGCCAAAAACAACACTCTCATCCTTTGGAAGTCTTAAAATAACAACGTTTAAAAATGAACCAAGCAGCATTCCAAAAATGAATGGTATTAAAAATTCCACTACTTCAACCCTCCAAATTTTCTCTCAATTTTTGTAAAATCTTTTATAATCTTCTCAAGCTCATCGGTTGTAAAATCAGGCCAAAGCGTGTCGGTGAAAAAAAGTTCCGCATAAGCAACCTGCCAAAGCAAAAAATTTGAGAGCCTGTGGTCTCCGCCTGTTCTTATGAGCAAATCTACATTATGCTTGCAGTCAAGGGCGTTTGAGAGCATCGCTTGAGTTATATCCTCTTCTGATTTTTTAATCTTGTTTATAGCGCGAAGTATCTCATCTTGAGCGCCGTAGTTAAGGGCAAGTGATTGAACTAAGCCGTCGCAGTGGGCTGTTTTTTTCTCAACCTCTTTTATCGTTTTTTGAAGAGATGACGAAAATGCCCTCATATCTCCGATTGGCTCAAAACGGATATTGTTTTTGAGGTATGTGTCAAGCTCGCTCTCTAGATATTTCTGCAGCAGCTTCATAAGGTATTCGACTTCAAGTCTAGGTCTTTTCCAGTTTTCAGTCGAAAAAGCGTAAAGAGTCAGTCTCTCAATGTCGTTGTCCGCTGCACAAAACTCGGTAACAGCTCTCACGACCTTTGCACCCATTTCGTGCCCTTTGACTCGCTTTTGTCCCTGAAGTTCCGCCCAACGGCCGTTTCCATCCATTATGATGGCTATATGTCTTGCTCTGTTCATAGGTTTTTTGCGTGCTCTAAGATTTCAAGGGCGACGGTTAGTTTGTCACCTAAAGGGATACTCTCTTTTTTCTCTTTTACTATAAAATCTATCTTGTTCGTATCAGTTCCAAAGCTTGATGAATCTTTTAGTACGTTAAGGCAAACAGCGTCAACACCTTTTGAGTCTATCATTTTAAGGGCATTTATAACTGCATGTTCTTCGTCCATCTCAGCTTTAAAACCTACCGTTGTTATCTCACTTTTGTCGATTGAGTTTAAAATATCAACGTTTTGTTTTAGTTTTAAATCCCACTCATCACCCAAAGACTCTTTTTTTAGTTTTCCGATTTGCGCATAGCTTGGAACATAGTCGCTCACGGCTGCCGCCATAAAGAGGTAGGGCTTTTTTTGGATAAGATGAATCTGCTCATCTCTCATAAGTGTCGCTTTTGATAGTTTTCCTTTTTTTGCGATGCGTATAGAGTCTTTTAGATACTCAAACATCTCATCCGAACTCTCTGCATGTATTGTGTATAAATCAAGCGGAAGTTCTTTGTCAAACTTCGAAGATATAAGGTTTACGTCAGCGCCTCTGCAGTATAGAGCAGCAGCCAGAGCCGAAGCCATTTTGCCGCTTGAGAAGTTGGATAGATATCTTACGTCATCAATCTTTTCTATAGTTCCGCCACCCGTTACTATAACTCTTCTGTCACTCCAAAACTCATCTCTTAATAGAGCTTTTGCGCAGTGCCAAAAAATCTCAATAGGCTCTGCCATCGCGCCATCACCTACTGTTTTACATGCAAGCTCTTTTGTCTGCGTCTCAATTATCTCATAGTTTGCGATTGCCAACATTTTGAGATTTCCCTTTGTGATGGGATTGTTTATCATATTTGTGTTTGCAGACGGTGCTATTAACTTTAGATGAGGATATGCCAAAGCGCACTCAAGCAGCATATTGTCGGCTATTGCATTTGCCAATTTTGCGATTGTATTTGCTGTTGCGGGAGCTATAATAAAGAGGTCTGCCCATTCCGTAGTTTTTATGTGGTTGTGATTTGTAGCCCAAGATTCGTTTGTGTCGTCCAAAACCTGGTTTGAGGTAAGAGCTTCAAAACTAAGCGGCGTGACAAATTTTTTGGCAGCTTCGCTCATTACTACTTTTACCTCTGCGCCGGCTTTTGTAAGCAGTCTTACAAGCTCGAGCGACTTATAAAGCGCAATAGAACCTGTGACGCCTAAAAGTATCTTTTTGCCTTTTAGTAAATCCGGTGAAATAAGCATAGGTGACCTCGTCAGTTCTGTAACATTTTGGCTGTATTTTAGCAGGAAAAATCTTATTATTTCATTTTGGCGCAATGGACGAGGTTTATAAAAACTTTTGCACATATACTTTTTGCAGATATAATAGTTTTCGTATCAAGTTATTTTGGCGAATAGGGAGTGGGGAAAATGGATCACTATAAATGGCATAGCATAAGCTCTGGGGAGGTCTTAAAGGCTCTGGAGGCGTCGTCTGAGGGTTTAAGCGCCGCAGAGGCCGATGAGAGATTGCAAAAGTATGGGTTAAATAAGCTTCAAGAACAAAAGAAGCAGGGCATAATTGTGCGTTTTTTACTGCAATTTAAAAATCTTTTGATTTATGTTTTGCTCGCGGCAGCAGTTGTTACGGCTATGCTTGACCATATGATAGATACGGTCGTGATTTTGGCTGTTGTTCTTATTAACGCAATTATAGGGTTTGTTCAGGAAAATAGGGCTCAAAATGCCATGGAAGCGATAAAAAAGATGCTTGCTTTCGATGCTATGGTTTTGCGGAATGGACATAAGCAGAAAGTTGCGGGGGAGATGCTCGTTATCGGGGATATAGTTTTTTTGGAGGCTGGAGATAAAGTTTTAGCCGATATCAGGATAGTAGAGAGCTTTGGACTCTCCATTCAAGAGGCGCTTTTAACAGGAGAATCTATCCCGATAGAGAAGAATCCAAAAAGCGTAGATGCCGAGGCTACGATAGGTGACAGAACATCAATGGCGTTTGCGGGAACGTCGGTGGCAGGTGGAAAAGCAAAAGGCGTAGTTGTCGCAACCTCAAACGATACGCAACTTGGAAGCATAAACAGCATGTTAAACAGCGTTGAGATTTTAACCACGCCTTTAGTCGAACAGATGAACAAGTTTGCAAAAGTGCTGACATTTTTTATTATTCTATTTTCATTCTTTGTTTTTAGCATCGGATACTTTTTTCAAGACATCGCTTTTGATGAGATATTTATGTCGATTGTGGGGCTTTTTGTCGCTGCAATTCCAGAGGGTTTGCCCGCTGTTCTTACTATAACTCTGGCAGTCGGTGTTCAATCTATGGCAAAAAGAAATGCGATAGTTAGAAATCTTCCCTCTATAGAGACAATCGGCTCGGTTTCGGTTATATGTTCGGACAAGACCGGCACTCTTACGCAAAACGAGATGATGGTAAGCACTGTCTCTACGCGTGAAGGAGACTTTATAGTTGACGGGGCAGGGTATGAGCCTATCGGAAATTTATATGAAGATGGTAAGGTTGTAGAGGCACAGGATTACAGCTCTATCTCACTGCTTGCAGAGTCCTCGCTTCTGTGCAGCGATGCGCAGCTTGATAATAAAAACGGAGTGTGGGATATATTAGGAAGTCCGACTGAGGGTGCGTTGGTGGCATTTTCGCATAAGATGGGATATAACGGCGACGACCTTCATCCAAAATATAGACGCGACGATATGATAGCTTTTGATTCAAAACACAAGTTTATGGCTACGCTCAACCACAACCATGAGGGCAATTCAAATATAGTAGTAAAAGGTGCCGCTGAAGTAATTTTAAGCAAGTGCCGCCTTGAGTATACAAAAGATGGCTCTAATCAGGCAGTTGATACTCTTTTCTGGGAAGAAAAGGCTAAAAATATGGCGCAAAACGGACAGAGAGTATTGGCTCTAGCGTATAAGATTGTCAGCCCTGAAAAAGCTGCTATGAGTTTTGAAGATATTGAAGAGGATTTGATTTTAATCGGCTTTGTAGGACTTATAGACCCGCCAAGAGTTGAAGCCATAGAAGCTGTACAGCAGTGTTACAGTGCAGGGATAGAGGTTAAGATGATTACGGGAGACCATGCGCTTACTGCTAGCGCAATAGGAAAAGCTATAGGTCTGAAAAACTACGAAAATGTTTTAACAGGTGCAGAAATAGAGAAGATGAGCGATGCGGAACTCAAAGAGGTTGTGATAGATATAGAGATATTTGCAAGAACGACGCCTGAACATAAACTAAGACTTGTTACGGCACTTCAGGCAAACTCGAAAATCGTGGCAATGACTGGAGACGGCGTAAATGACGCTCCTGCGCTTAAGCGCTCAAACGTAGGTATTGCAATGGGTAAAAACGGCACTCAAACGGCAAAAGAGTCAAGCGAATTCGTTCTTGCCGATGACAACTTTGCCTCAATTGTAAGCGCTATAGAGGAGGGGAGAAGAGTTTATGACAATATCAAAAAGGTTATAAGCTGGACACTCCCGACAAATGCTTCTGAAGCTTCCGTAATTATTGTTGCTATACTTTTTGGCATGGCTATGCCGATAACGCCGATACAGATTTTATGGGCAAATATGATAACTGCCGTTACGCTTGGAATTGCTCTTGCGTTTGAGGATGCGGATAAAAACATTATGAAAAAGGCGCCAAAAGCCATTGACGAGCCTCTTTTAAATAGAGATTTGATGTGGCACATACTATATGTGACGATGCTTTTCTTGATGGCTGTTTTTGGAGTATATTACTATGCCATAGAGAATTCGATGAGCGTAGAGTACGCAAGAACGCTCTCTCTAAACACGCTGGTATTTTTGGAGATTTTTCATCTTCTTTATATAAGAAACATAAACACGCTTGATTTAAGACTAAAAGATGTTATGGCAAATAGAGTGGTTTGGAGCGCGATTGGAGTTATATTTTTCGCGCAAATTGCAATCACCTACATCCCAGCGCTTCAAAATATTTTTGCGACTGACGCTTTGGTTGTGTTTGATATTATGATAATGATGATAATCTGTGTAGTGTTTTTTATAGTCTTAGAAGCTGAGAAGCAACTAAGGCTAAGAGTTTTTAAAAAGGTTATGGTTTAACGCTTTTGCCGACTTCCTCATCGGCATACATACTGTGAGTTCCGTCGCAAAAAGGAAAACTGTTGCTTGTTTTGCACATGCAGATATGGTACTGTTTGGTTTTTTCAACAATTACCTTTTTCGGCAAACAGTTAGTTCCCTCGTGGCTTCCATCACAAAAGACACCCTCTTTGCTTCTGCCGCAGGCACAAATATAGTATGGAATCCAAGCGTCAAGCGTAACACCTTTGGGTTTGTTGTTAAATACAATCGCGTCTTTACACATTTTTGGCTCCTTAGGTTTGTATGGAACAATTATAGTTGGAGAACTGCCGTATTGTCAAGGTGATTAAAGTTATATATGATTCGCTATAATAAAAATAAAATATAAACTCGGGAACAGGCAGATGACAATCTACATACACGGTTTTGGCGGCAGCGGATGCGGTGTCAAGGCAAATCTATTTCGCACATACTTCAAGAGCATAAACCAGCCCTTTATCGCTCCGTCTCTCTCATATGTTCCGTATCTGGCTCTAAAAACTTTAGAGGAGATGATAGAGTCTTATAGTGGAAATGTAAACCTTGTAGGCTCCTCTTTGGGCGGTTTTTACGCTATATATTTGGCGCAGAAGTATGATGTAAAAACGGTGCTAATAAACCCGTCTGTAAAGCCTGATGAGACGTTAAAACAACTTCTAGGCATGGCGCCTAATTTTTACGATAACACCATTTTTGAGTGGAGCGAGGCGCATATTGAGATGCTAAAAGATTACAGAGCCGAAGCAAAAAAGCAGGAGAACTTCTTTGTGTTGCTTAAAAAAGGTGATAATTTTCTTGATTACAGAGAGGCTGTAGATAAGCTGCCTCACGCCAGATATATCATAGAAGAGGGTGGCAGTCACAGTTTTGAGAACATTGAGCAATATTTTGATGATATAAAAAGATATTTTTTCGCAGGCGGACGTTAGCATGGCATTTGATTTAAAAAACAAGCTTGTAGTTGCGGTTAGTTCAAGAGCACTTTTTGATTTGGAGACTGAAAATAAGGTTTTTGAAGAGAAGGGTTTGGACGAGTACTACAAGTATCAGCTTGAAAATGAGAACAAAGAGCTCGATAAAGGTACCGGTTTTAGGCTTATAGAGAATCTTTTAAAGATAAACAACTATTTCAGCAAAGATGAGAGGCAGGTCGAGGTTATTGTTCTTTCAAAAAATAACGCTGCAACAAGTCTTAGAATCACAAACGCCATCAATCGATACAACCTTGAGATAGTCCGTTCAGGCTGGACGAGCGGTAGCAATATCTCTGCATATCTTGACGCTTTTAAAGTTGATCTGTTTCTCTCGGCAGATGATGATGATGTCGTAAATGCCCTGCAAAACGGCGTGGCGGCGGCAAAAATACTTCCATCTCACAAGGATGTCCACAATTCACTCGGAGACCAGGTACGCATAGCGTTTGACGGCGATGCAGTTCTTTTTTCGGAGGAGTCTGAGCTTATATATAAAAGAGATGGTTTGGAAGCGTTTATTGAGCATGAGAAGAACAACGCAAACAACCCGATGGAAAAAGGACCCTTTGCAAAGCTTCTGCTGACTATTGCCTCCATTCAGGAGAAATTTAAAGATAAGAAATCCCCTATTAGAACAGCGCTTATAACGGCCAGAAGCGCTCCGGCTCATGAGAGGGTGATTCACACGCTAAATGCGTGGGGTGTCAGGATTGACGAGGCGTTTTTCTTGGGTGGAAGCGAGAAGTATGAGATACTAAAGGCGTTTGGCGCAGATATCTTTTTTGATGACCAAGATGTGCATCTTGATCTCTCATCTTCTGTTGTTCCAAGCGCAAAAGTTATCCACAAGAGCCTTGAAGCCTTAAAAAAGTAGCTCTTAGGGCTGACTTTTGTCTATCTCAACCCCGCCGTTGACAAATCCAGCGTAGCATTGGCGCTTTTGCATTTTAAGCCTCAAATGTTTGGGTATCTATTATGTTATACTTCTTCATTAAAAAACGAGGGTTTAAAAATGAAAAAAATTCTATCTGCCGGGCTTCTTCTTCTGATTTTTTCAGGATGTGTTGATAAAAAGAGTGTTTTGCGTATTGACAATGTAGGTCTGTGTACAAATCCAATGGCTACACTTTATATAAATGATATAAATGTTCAAAACAGTTCTGAGACGTTTAATATCCCTGCTGAGGAGATTAAATCTTCACTCATAGCTGCGTTAAATGAGACAAACTGTTTTGTGGTCTCCACTGCAAAGATGACAAAAGCGTCGTTAGAGTCAAAAAGTGAGTACATGTTAGATGCAAAAGTGATACTTTCTCAGGAAAAAGAGGTTGTTGAAAAGAACATCTTTAAGAAGAGCGAGAGTGAACATTTGACGATGGCTATCTCACTTGCAGCCGGCAACAACGGAAACAAAGTTACAGCAAACGTAAAAAGCGAGCTTTTAATCGATAAGTCAAAATATTTGGGTGTAAAAACAAAATCTGATGTCGAGGGTGATAATAAAACAATAGTTAAAAATGCAACTAAGAAAGTTTCAATCGCTCTGAGCGAGGGCTTTTCTAAACTAAAATAGGGCGCTTAAGCAGCGTCTTGTTTTTTAACATGTAGAAATTGTAAGTGAAGTTTTTGTAAGTTAAGTTGTTGTTGGGAAATAGTTGGGAAAAATATAGGGAGTGAGCGGATAAATCCGCTCAAAAAAAAGTCTTAGAGAGCTGTTACGTTCTCTGCTTGAGGACCTTTTTCACCTTGACCGATTTCAAAAGTTACCTTTTGACCTTCGTCAAGTGAAACACGACCGTAGCCAGTGCTGTTGATTTGACGAAAGTGTACGAATACATCCTTACCGCCATTTTCTTGTTCGATAAATCCGAAACCTTTTTCGCCGTTGAACCATTTAACAGTTCCGTTTACTAATGCTGCCATTGTAATACCTTTGTGTGTGAATACACCACATTGCTGCGGTGGTCTAAAATCTAATATGAAGTTTTTCTTTTAGGCAGATTATACTGTTAACTAGGTCATCAATGTAAAGCAGACTTAAAGATGTAATTCGAATCATCTTTTATTGAGGGAAGTATAGCTAAATAAAAAGTAAATGTATATAGCTGGAGGCAATTCTTTTTAAAGTTGTGTTTTTGTCAGTTTGGCATGAAGTGTAATAAAGATTGAAAACAATGCAAAAGTAGAGTAAAATTGCACAAAGCGAATTATAAAAGATTAGGAAAAAAATGCAAAATATAAAACTAACCGAATATAGTCATGGTGCTGGATGTGGATGTAAAATCTCACCGATGCTTCTTGATGAGATACTAAAAAGCAACCTCTCGAGTACTTTCTATCCAGAGCTTCTTGTAGGAAACGAACACAAAGATGATGCGGCGGCTTATAATTTGGGCAACGGAACTTCAGTTCTCTCAACGACTGATTTTTTTATGCCTATTGTGGATGATGCTTTTACATTCGGGCGAATAGCTGCGACAAACGCACTAAGTGATATTTATGCGATGGGCGGGAAGCCTCTTATGGCAATATCTATCTTCGGATGGCCGATTGACAAGTTAAGTGCGGATGTTGCCCGTCAGGTGATTGAGGGAGGGCGAGCGGCATGTGAAGATGCAGGTATCCCACTTGCAGGCGGACATTCCATAGACTCTCCTGAACCGATTTTTGGGCTTGCAGTGACAGGCATAGTAGATAACGCCAACCTTATGAAAAACTCTATGGCACAGGAAGATTGTCTTATATTTTTGACAAAGCCTATCGGTATAGGCATACTCACAACCGCACAAAAGCAAAAAAAGATAGAAGAGGTTGATATTGATGTGGCGATAGAAGCGATGACAACTCTCAATAAAATCGGTGCAACTTTTGCAAGCTTGAAGAGCGTTGTGACTATGACAGATATTACGGGATTTGGCCTTTTGGGGCATTTGAGCGAGGTGTGCGAGGCAAGCGAAATAAGTGCAAACGTATGGTTTGAGAAAGTTCCGCTTTTGAAAAATGTTGAAAAATACAGAGCTTTAGGCTGCATACCAGGCGGTTCTCGCAAAAACTTTATGAGTTATGGGCATAAAATCTCTCAAATGAGAGAACAACAAAGAGAGATACTATGCGATGCTCAAACTTCAGGAGGACTTCTTGTTTTTGTCAAAAAAGATGGTTTGGAGGAGTTTTATGAAGCAGTGCGTCAAGCAGGCATGAATCTTGAGGCGATTGGCGAAACGGTGGCACGCAAAAAACATCTGGTAGAGGTTTTGTAGGTGTTAGAGTTTTACGATGATTTTAGGTCCATTGTCTTAAATAAAACTCCGCTTATAGATGTGCGCGCACCAGTCGAGTTTAAAAAAGGGGCATTTCTAAATGCCGTAAATCTCCCTATAATGAGTGATGAAGAGCGACATTTGGTAGGTATATGCTATAAAAACAAGGGCAATGCAAAGGCGATAGAACTCGGTCATAAGCTGGTAAGCGGAGATATAAAAGAGCAGCGTGTGCAGGCATGGCTTGATTTTATGGATGCAAATCCAGAAGCGCTTCTCTACTGTTTTAGAGGCGGACAGCGCTCGAAAATAGCACAACAGTGGATTAGCGAGAGCGGCAGAGAGATAATACGCTTAAAAGGCGGCTACAAGGCGTTTAGAGGCTATTTGTTGCGTGAGCTTGAGGATTCTTGTAAACGTTTTAAACCAATAATTCTTGGCGGAAGAACCGGTTCGGGAAAGACAATAGAACTTAGAAAGATGCAAAACGCAATAGACCTTGAAGGGCTTGCAAACCACAGGGGCTCCTCTTTCGGACAGAGAATTACGCCGCAAACCTCACAGATAAATTTTGAGAACAACTTGATATATCAGCTCATTCAAAAGATTGAAGAGGGGTTTAAACATCTTGTTTTTGAGGACGAGGGAAGGCATATAGGCGGTGTTTTTATGCCTGATAGTTTTTTATCCATAATGTCAGAGGCGCCTCTTGTAATTCTTGACACTCCAATAGAAGAGAGAATAGATATAACGCTAAACGAGTATGTAATAGAGGCTCAAAAAAGCTATGAGAGCGCTGGTGTTGAGAATCCGCTTGCTGCATGGCAACAGAGTATTGAGAGCGCCATGTTTCGTATAATTAGAAGACTTGGGAATCAGAAGCACGGCGAACTTACTAAAATCTTTGAAGATGCTTTGCAAAAACAGCAAGATGATGGCTCGTTTGATGGGTATAGAGAGTGGGTTGAGTATCTTCTTGTTCAGTATTACGACCCGATGTATGACTATCAGATACAAAAGCGTTCCGAGCAGATAGCTTTTAGAGGAGATGCCAAAGAGGTTCATAAGTATATAAAGAGCGCTACATAACTCCGAACTCTCCAGATGGTTCTTGATATAGTTTGAGGTCAAACTCTTTTAAGGCGACAAGAAGATGGTCAAAAATATCTGACTGTATATCTTCATACTCCGCCCACTTGTTTTTGTTGCTAAAAGCGTAGATTTCAAGAGGAACTCCTTTTGAAGTCGGCTGCAGTTGTCTGACTAAAAATGTAAAATTTTTGCTGTCTATGTTTTCACTGGCTTGCAAATATCTCTTCACGTACTCTCTAAAAGTTCCTATATTTGTTAATTTTCTTTTGTTTAGGGTTATCTCATCGGTAGTGTCTACCAATTTTTGTTTCTCTTGAAGATAATCTCTTATAATCTCTATTTTGTTTAGCTTCTCCAAGAGCTGAGGATTGCAGAATTTTATTGAGTTTACATCTATAAAAAGAGCTCTTTTTATACGTCTGCCGCCGCTATCACTCATCCCGCGCCAGTTCTTAAAGGAGTTCTCCATAAACTTGTAAGTAGGGATTGTAACAATGGTTTTATCCCAGTTTTGCACCTTTACTGAGTGAAGAGCGATGTCTATGACCTCTCCGTCTGCTCCAAAATTAGGAGCTTCTATCCAATCACCGACTTTAAAGAGGTCGTTTGCTACAATCTGTACACTTGCAACAAGGGATAGTATTGTATCTTTAAATATAAACATTAAAACAGCTGTAAAAGCACCCACACCGCTTAGAACTCCCCATGGAGAAACACCCATTAAAAGACATACGGCGATGATAAAACCTAAAATATATACAAACATCTTTAAAAGCTGAATATACCCTTTTATAGGCTTATCTTTTGATACTTCAAGAGAGTTGTATATCTCTAAAAGGGCAGATAGAAACTTGTCTATGCTTTTTATAATTACAATAGTTATCCAAAAACTGATGATTTGCAACAGCGCGTCTTGCATATATTGCGGATACATGCTCAAGAAGTAGAGAATTACAAGCGGTGGAACAAGGTGGGCAAGCTGTTCAAAAAAACCTACCTTTATGAAATTGTCGTCCCAAGTAGACTTTGTTTTAAATATCAGTTTGTGGATGATTTTTACAATATACTTTTTGGATATAAAGTAGGCGACAATTGATACAATTAGGCTCACTCCTATGACACCAAAGAGCTTTAAAAGAGCCTCAAAATCAATACTTTCGATGATATTTTGCATCTATATTCCTGTTTAAAAGAGTTATGAGTGGAATTCTAGCATATTAATTGTTTTGCTTTGACTCACAGCACTTTTTATACTTTTTACCGCTACCGCAAGGACATCGCTTATTGCGCTCTATTTTAGAGTTATATATTTTGCCGTCTCTGTATAGCCACGCTCCGTCTTCATAGATAAAATTGCTCTTTTCATGCTGAACTTTTGCACCGTTTGCATCTCTGTAATAAGCCTTAAATTCAACAATATTTTTTTCTACATGTAGAATTTCAAGACCGAGCCATTTTACGCTTTTTGCATACTCTCCTATGAGTTCTAAATCATCCTCATATCTGTTCTCTTTTGCAGTTGTTCTTACAATGTAGCCGCCATCGCCGAGCACATATGCGCTGTATCTGCTTCTCATAAGCTCTAATGCGCTTGATGGCTTTGAAACACCGCTTAGATATGATTCGCAACACTCGCTAAACTCTTTTTTGCTGCCACAGTAACACTCCATAGAGACTCTCTTGTTATTAAATAGTTGTTATAGTTTTGAAAGTATATACAATGTTACGCACCAAAACAAACTGGTCCGTTTTAGCGGCAGGGACAAATGTCCCTGCAACCCCCTAAAGCTACCCCTATCTCTCTGATAGGGGAGAATAACTGTTTTTTTTCAAATGTGCGTAAGGTCACGGTATACTATAAAAAATAAGGAGTCATACAATGAGTAAAACATTTAATGAGGCGATGGATTTTAGACATGCGTGCAAACTTTTTGACGAGAATAAGAAGATATCCGACAAGGATATAAGAGAGATACTCGAAGCAGGGCGAAAATCGCCATCATCATTTGGCATGGAGCCGTGGAAGTTTTTGGTTATCACAAATGAGGAGCTAAAGGCTAAAATCAGACCTTACTGCTGGAATCAACCGCAAATTACATCTTGCTCTCACTTAGTTGTAGTTTTGGCTGCGATAGAGAGTGTCAAAGTAGAATCAGGCATACCCGCAAAGAGATTTTTGCGTCGAGAAATGCCAAAAGAGAAGCTTGATTTTTACATAGATTTGTATGCAAAACATCTTCAAAAAACTCTTGAGTGTGATGAAAATATACTTTGTTGGACTGCAAGACAGACCTATATCGCTGCGGCAAATATGATGACGTGCGCTGCAACGCTAGGCATCGACAGCTGCCCTATTGAGGGGCTTGAGAAGGAGAATGTAGAGAGAGTTTTAAATCTTGACACTAAAAAATATCAGCTCTCCTTGATACTGCCGTTTGGGTACAGAGTGGATGAGCAATCGTCTCAGTTGAGACTAGATTTTGATGAAGTGGTAGAGTTTATAAATTAGCGTTTGAACTTAGCGATAATCGGGTTATGGTCTGATATCTTTTTGCTGTCTATGACGGTTGAGAATGTCAGCTCCAAACCTCTATAAAAGATATAATCAAGCGAGTTTGAAAAAATCTTTTTTATATCCTTTTCGCTCTCAAACCCCACTTTTTTTAACTCTAAATCATTGCTGAACTCGTTTAGATACTGAACTCTTTTTAGGTTCCATGTGTTGAAATCTCCCGCAACTATCATAGCTCCGCCGTGTGATTTGATGCTCATGTATATATTGTTAAGCTCATGTTTAAAATCACTGCTATGCACAAAATTTATGGCATGCAGATTTACTATAAGAAGCGTCTCTTCGTCCGAGATTTTATGATGTGTAATAAGCGAAATCTTGTGTGTAGCGCATCGCAATTCACGCTTTTTTGTAAGCAGTGATAGTTCGTTGTGGCATGAGCTCTTAAAGGCGCTCAAAACTCCGAAAATATGTTTTTTTGTCTCAATATTTGGCGATAAAACATAGGAGTACTCATGAAGCTCAAGCTCATGAGAGAGACTTTTTTTTACCTCTTGCAGAAGCAAAATATCCAAATCGTACTTTTTTATAAGAGTGTTTACAAAATCTTTGTAAGAGCTCTTAAGTGTAAGTTTTGCGACATTCCAGCAAAGAATTGAAAACTCGCTCTCAAGCTCTGTTTCTTGATGTTTTAGTGATTTTACAAAACTGTTTGGTTTGAACATATTATAGCTTTGGCATTAAAGCTGAGGCGCCATAATTCGCATAAGGTTTTCAAAAACTCTTCTCAAGTCAGACACATCTTTTGTTCCAAAAGAGGAGTTTGCTATAAGTTTATCCGCCCACTCCTCTATCTCTTTTATAATCTTCTCGGAGTAAACAAAGAGAGCCACCTCGTAGTTTAAAAAGAGGCTTCTGTTGTCAAAGTTTACACTTCCAAGCACAACGCTTTTACCATCAAAAAGTATAGCTTTTGCATGAAGCATCGCTCCGTTGTAGAGATGGATTTTTATGCCCGCTTCTTCAAGCTCTCTCATGTACGAACTTCTTACAAGATTTACTATCGTATGGTTTGCCTCTTTTGGCGTAATTAGTCTGACATCTACTCCTTTGTGGTGAGCGATGATGAGTGCCTCAATAAGAGAGTTGTTAGGAATGAAGTATGGTGTAATAATGTAAATACGCTTTTTTGCGCTGTATATTGCCAGGAGGAGCTCTTCATAAAGGGCGTCTCTCTCCATGTCAGGCCCAGATGGAACGACTTGCAGATAGATGTCACCATCTGATTCTTTTTTATCTCTGCTAAACTTCAATCTCTCATCTGAAGCGTAGAACCAGTCTGAGGCAAATATTTCAAAATATTGCTCAACGGATGACCCATTAATAAGAAACATGATATCTTCCCATCTTGTTTGGCTGAAAACTGGTCCTATGTACTCATCGGAGAGATTTGCCCCTCCGCTTAAAACTTTTTCATTGTCAAAAATATAGATTTTTCTGTGGTTTCTTAGGTTTATGTAGTTTCTAAATGGCATCTGAAATATCGGCATGAAAAACTCTATCTCAATACCTGCTTTTTTTAGCTCTCTTAGTCTGTATTGAGTGAGATACAAAATGATAGAGCCAAGAGAGTCTATAAGTATCTTTATCTCTACGCCTTCGTGCGCCTTTTTTATCAAGGCTTGAACAATCTCTTTTGTCACTTTGTCATACTCAAATATGTAGGTGCTTATGTAGATTGAGCTTTTTGCATTTTCTATGCACTCCATAAATGCCACGTATGCTTTTGTGGAGTCTGTATATATCTCAAAGTGCCTATTTTGGTCGTTGGGCTGGGTTTTAAGCTTTAGGGAGCTCTTTTTATACCTGTTTTTTCTTTTTCTCAAACCTATTATAAGATAGAGCGGAATAGAGATGTACGGAATAAGAATGATGGAGAGGAGCCATGCTATGATGGCGCTTGGCGAGCGTCTATGGTAGAGCATGTGAATGAGTATAGTGATGATTAAAAGACCGCCAAAAATTATTAAACCGTGGTACAGATATATATATTGTGCGTTGCTTAGCTCTTCATTCATTGGAAAATTATATCATTTTTGTTAAACATTTGTTTTAATCTTTTTAAGTATAATTGTGAAAAATTTAAAGGCTATTGACATGTCAACATATATTTTTGGTCACACAAACCCAGACTCAGACTCCATAGTTGGGGCTATCTCTCTAACTTATCTTAAAAATCAGCTCGGCGAAGATTGCGTAGCTA